>CASDZW010000015.1 GCA_949285915.1 uncultured Collinsella sp. | reverse complement strand
CGCGCATGGCCACGTTGATGGCGTCGCACACCAGGTCGGTGTTCAGCGCCTCGAGGATGGTCTTACCGGGAAGGATCTCGGAGGCCATGGCCGCGGAGTGGGTCATGCCCGAGCAGCCGAGGGTCTCGACGAGGCACTCCTCGATGACGCCCTCCTTGACGTTGAGCGTGAGCTTGCAGGCACCCTGCTGGGGCGCGCACCAACCCACACCATGCGTAAGACCGGAGATGTCGGCGATCTCCTTAGCCTGAACCCACTTGCCCTCCTCGGGGATGGGCGCGGGGCCGTGGTATGCACCCTTGGCGACAGGGCACATGTTCTCCACTTCTGCTGTGTACTGCATGCCTCTCCTCTCTTTCGGTTTCTCAGCGACAAGCCATGACAACATGGCCAGCCGAACCTGACATGCACAATCATTGTACCGCGCCACGTCGCGGCGCGCGACGGCTTTTGACCGAATTGAGTTAGGCAAGTAACAAGAATTTCAGCTATTCAATAATCTTTGGCTGATATGCGGAGTAGCGTCGTAGAACGGATGGCATTTTCTAGGCGTTTTAATTAAAGGTAGCGCGGTGCTCCTGTAGGTTGTTGGGTCGGATTATTGAATAGCTGAAAAAAGCTTTGTCCTCGCATCGCCAAGCGGCTCGCGAGACCTTATTGAGCCTCGAGGATGCTGTCGAGCGTGCGCCAGGCGAGCTCGGCGCACTTCACGCGAGCGGGCATGTGCGAGATGTCCTTCAGCTGAGCCGCCTCGTCGAGGTCCTCGTAATCGTCCTCTGAGAGCTCCTCGCCACGGATCATCGCGAGGAAAAGCGCCGAGAGACGGCGCGCCTCCTCCACGGTCTCGCCGGTGATGAGCTCGGCCATGATATCGGCCGAGGCCTGGGAGATCGCGCAGCCGTGACCGGTGAAGCTCGCCTCCTCGATCACGCCGTCCTCCACGCGCAGCTGCAGCGTCAGCTCGTCGCCGCAGCTGGGGTTGATGCCGTCGTGCGTGTGGGTGGGGGCGTCCATCTCGTACTTGTAGTCGGGATGGGCGTTGTGCTCCATGAACGTGGTCGAGCTGTAGATGTTAGCCATTGAAGGTGCTCCAAACCGTGGTGAGGCCGTCGATAAAGCGGTCGACGTCGGACGCGTCGTTGTAGAAGGCAAGACTCGCGCGGCAGCAGGCGAGGTTCTCGCAGCCGATCCAGGCGAGCAGCGGCTGCGCGCAATGGTGGCCGGCGCGGATGCATACGCCGGCCATGTCGAGGATGCTGGCGACGTCGTGCGGGTGGATGCCGCGCACGTTGAAGCTGATGACCCCGTGGTGGCGGTCGGCATAGATGGAACCGAGGATGTCGATGTAGGGAAGCTCGACCATGCGGCCCATGGCGTAGTGGACAAGCTCCTGCTCGCGCGCCTGGACAGCGTCGTAGCCCACCTGCTCGGTGAGGTAGGTGAGGGCGGCGCCGGTGGCAAAGATGCCTGCCGCGTCCTGCGTGCCCGCCTCGAACTTCTCGGGCACGGGCGCCCACACGGCCGATTGCTCGGTCACCGAGTCGATCATCTCGCCACCGGTAAGGAAGGGCTCGGACCTATCCAAAAGCTCGGGGCGTCCCCACAGCACGCCGACGCCCATGGGGCCGAGCGCCTTGTGGGCGGAAAACGCGAGGAAGTCTGCACCGAGTTCGCGCACGTCCACCGGCATGTGGGGGACGGATTGCGCCGCATCGACCACGAGGTAGCCGCCGCTGGCGTGCACGGCGCGGCCGAGCTTCTCGACCGGCAGGCGGCAACCGAGGACGTTTGAGACCTGCGTGGCCGCCACGATCTTGGTCTTGGGGCCGATCTTGGCGGCAATCTCCTCGTCGGTGAGCTCGCCTGTCTTGGTGGGGTAGAGGTAGACGAGCGTGGCCCCCGCGGCCCGGCAGGCCTGCTGCCAGGGGATGAGGTCGGAGTGGTGCTCCATGATGGTGATGGCGACCTCGTCACCCGGGCAAAGCACGGTGGGAGCAAACGCCTTGGCGACAAGGTTGAGCGACTCGCTCGTGTTGCGGGTGAAGACGATCTCGTTGGCCTGTGCACGGCCGCGCTCGTCCGTGGCGCCGATGAGCGTCGCGATCTGCGCGCGCACCTGTGCGATGGCGTCGGTTGCCTCGACCGAAAGCGAATAGAGGCCGCGCAGCGGGTTAGCGTTCATGGTCTCGTAGAAGCGCTTCTGCGCGTCGAGCACCACGGCGGGACGCTGCGCGGTGGCGGCGCTGTCGAGAAACGCGATGTCGGGCCGCCCGGCAAGCAGCGGGAAGTCCGCCTTGTAGGGATTGGCTGCGATGTCGATCATGCTGCCTCCTCCTCGTCGGCCTCGTCGATGTCAAAGTCGGGCGCGATGCGCTCGGCCAGACGCGCGACCGCGGCGCGGGCGCCCTCGGTGGGGGCGGTGAGCGCGGCGTCCTCGAGCTTGGCGGTGAGGAAAAGCGCCTCTGCCGCCTCGGGCGAGACGCCGCGGCTCCTCATGTAGAAGAGCTGGTCGGGACGGACATGCCCGATGGTTGCGCCATGGTTGCCGGCGACGTCGTCCTCGTCGCAGAGGATGGTCGGGACGGTCTTGTTGTCCACGCCCTCGCTTGCAATGAGTACGGTCTCGCGCTCGGTGCCCTCGGAGCCCTTGCAGCCGTGGACGAGGTCGATGGTGCCGCGCAGGACTTTCTTAGAGGTGCCGGCGAGCACGCCGTTGGCAAGGATGTTGGAGACGGTCTTGCGCCCGCGGTGGCGAACGGTGTAGGCAAAGTCGCGGCTCTCGGTGCCGGTTGCGAGGTAGCTCGTGTCGATGTCGGCGCGGGCGCCGTCGGCGCGGAGGTCCGCCGCAAGGCCGGTGTAGGTCGTGCCGCCGCCCAGCACCACGTGGCGCACGGTGAGCCGCGCGCCCTCGTCGAGCACGTAGCCCTCGTCGTCCAAAACCACGGTCGCGGGCAGGGCGCACACGTAGACGGTAACGTTCACGCGCGAGCGCGCGCCAGCAAAGACGCGCAGCTCGGAGCCAATGAGGGCGGCAGCGTCCGCATCGCCAAAGTCATCGGTGCCGTCGAGCTCGATCACAAGGTCGAGCTCGGAGTCGGGCGCGGCCACCACGTCGAGGGCAACGGCCGCGGCGGCGCGTTCCTCGCCCTCCACGCGCACGACCGCGCGGGCGCGCTCACCCTCGGTGGTGCCGAGGGCCACCGGCTCGCCGGCGAGAAAGTTCAGGTAGGAGCGGGCGTCGTGGCCCATGCCCGTCTCAAAGGCACGGGCGATATCGCCCTCGGCTTCCTCGCGGCAGGCGCGCTCCTGGTAGCGCGAGAGCGCCGGAACGTCGAGGTCGCCGAGGTCCCCGTCCGCATCGGCATGCGTACCGCCCGTCTTGGCGGCGCGCAGGCAGGCACGGTCGTCTGCCGCCTCGCCTCGTGCGGCGTCCACACGCTCCTGCATCTCGGCCACCGCGACCTCAAAGGGGCGTGCGTTGTCAAAGAGCTCCTGGGGCGCGTCCACGTCAACGGCGCCGGCGGGGGCAAGGCCGGCGGGAATGGCGACCTCGGCGTTGTTCATCTTGAGCCAGCCCCACGTGGGCGCGGGCATAGCGCTGGCATTGCGTATGGTGAGAGCGTCCATTTAGCCGATCGCCCCTTCCATCTCGAGCTTGATGAGGTTGTTCATCTCAACGGCGTATTCGAGCGGCAGCTCCTTGGCAACCGGGTTCGCAAAGCCGTTCACGATCATCGCGCGCGCCTCTTCCTCAGAGATGCCACGGCTCATAAGGTAGAAGACCTTGTCGTCGCCAATACGGCCGATCGTGGCCTCGTGCCCGATGTCGACGTTTTTGGCGCGAACGTCCATCGCGGGGATGGTGTCCGAGCGGCTCTCGTCGTCAAGCATAAGCGACTGGCAGCTGACCGTCGCCTGCGCGCCCTCCGCCGCGGGCGTCACCACAATGGAGGAACGGAACGTCTGGATGCCGCCTCCCTTGGAGATGCCCTTGGTCTCCACGGTCGCGCGGGTGTCGGGCGCGGCCATGACCACCTTGGTGCCGGTGTCGAGGTTCTGGCCCGCGCCAGCAAAGGTGATGCCGGTAAAGCTCGAGCGCGCGCGGCGTCCGGTGAGCACGCTCATGGGGTAGAGGTAGCCCACGTGGCTGCCAAAGGAGCCAGAGATCCACTCGATCTCGCCGTCCTCCTCCACGCGTGCGCGCTTGGTGTTCAAGTTATACATGTTCTTCGACCAGTTCTCGATGGTCGAGTAGCGCAGGTGCGCCCGTTTGCCCACAAAGAGCTCCACGGCGCCCGCGTGCAGGTTAGCCACGTTGTACTTAGGAGCCGAGCATCCCTCGATAAAGTGCAGGTCGGCATCGTCCTCAACGATGATGAGCGTGTGCTCAAACTGGCCGGCGCCCTTGGCGTTTAAGCGGAAGTAGCTCTGGAGCGGGAAGTCGAGCTTGGTGCCGGCGGGCACGTAGACAAACGAGCCGCCGCTCCAGACCGCGCCATGGAGCGCGGCGAACTTGTGGTCCGTCGGCGGGATGAGCGTCATGAACTTCTCGCGAATGAGCGCCTCCCAGCGGGGCTCGTGAAGCGCCTCCTCAATACCGGAGTAGACGATGCCCATCTTGGAGGCGGTGTCCTGCATGTTGTGGTAGACAAGCTCCGAGTCGTACTGAGCGCCCACGCCGGCGAGGTAGCTCCGCTCCGCCTCGGGGATGCCCAGACGCTCAAAGGTGTTCTTGATGTCGTCGGGCACGTCCTCCCAGGTGGCGGACTGGTCGGTGTTGGGCTTCACGTAGGTGGCGATGTGGTCCATGTCGAGGCCCGCGATCGAAGGGCCCCACGTGGGGTCGGGGAAGCTGTTGTAGATCTCGAGCGACTTCAGACGAAACTCGAGCATCCAGTCGGGCTCGTCCTTGCGGCGGGAGATCTCGGTCACGATCTCAGGCGTGAGGCCCTCGGCCAGGCGCTCAAAGCCCTCCTCGGAATCCTTAAAGTCGTAGAGGCTGCGGTCGATGTCCGCGACCTCGGTGCGCTGCTTTGCCATCGCGTCTCCTTAGCGCTCGACGACGGCCGAGAGGTCGCCGGCGTCGATCCCGTCGAGTGCGCCCGCGCCGGACGCCTGGCCGTCCGCGTCGGCAGCATCCTCGGCGCCCTGCTCAAAGGACTCAAAGCCGTTCTCGTCGATCCAGGGGATGAGGGAGGCGTTGTCCTCGCGCACCATGCGGCCCTGGACCATGACGTGCACGCGGTCAACGTCCACGTGCTCCAAGATACGGGTGTTGTGCGTGATGATGATGAGGGAGCCGTCGCAGGTCTTACGGTAGAGGTCCATGCCGCGGCTGACAACGCTGAGCGCGTCGACGTCGAGGCCGGAATCGGTCTCGTCGAGGATGGCGAGCTTGGGCTGGAGAAGCAGCAGCTGGAGCATCTCGACCTTCTTTTTCTCGCCGCCCGAGAAGCCCACGCCGAGCTCACGGTTGAGGTAGCTCGGGTCCATGTCGAGCTCGGCGCAGAGCTCCTTCACGCGGCGGCGGAACTCCTTGCCCTTAAGCGCCCGGTCCGGACGCGCGGCAAGCGTGGCGCGCAAAAAGCTCGAGAGCGGCACGCCGGGGATCTCGACCGGCGCCTGGAAGGAGAGGAAAAGGCCCGCGCGGGAGCGCTTGTCGGGCGAAAGCTCGGTCACGTCCTCGCCGTCGAAGGTGATGGTGCCCGCGGTCTGGGTGTAGACGGGGTCGCCCATGATGACATGGCCCAAGGTGGACTTGCCGGCGCCGTTGGGGCCCATGAGGACGTGGGTCTCGCCGGGGGCGACGGTAAGGTCGATGTTGTGGAGGATCTCCTTCTCGTCCACAGCGGCGGTGAGGCCCGTGACGGAAAGCAACGGCGTGGTGGGCATATGCGGCCTTTCTCGCATGAGGGTTCTGGGGCGGCGCAAGGCGCGAGGTCTCGGTTGGGAGGCGTGGCCTCTGCTCGGCGCGTGGCTCCGGTGTGGGCGGGACCCGCTTGCGGACGACGGTAAAACCCTATCAATTCTCTCGGAATAAGAATACGGTGAACTTTTGCGCCGTCAAGTTATAATCCGACTAATTCACTAGAATATTTGGTGCATTTGGGGACGGGGTCGTTTTGTGCATCCGTCCCGCGTAGAAAGGAGCGAGCGCATGCTTATATCGTCCAAAGGGCGCTATGCGCTCCGCCTCATGATTTACATCGCCGCCTTTGGGCGCGAGGACGGCCACAAGGTGGCTCTCCGCGAGGTGGCGGCGGGGGAGGATATCTCGCTCAAATACCTCGAGCAGCTCGTGCGTCCGCTCATGCAGGCTGGCTACCTCAAGAGCGTGCGCGGCAAGGGCGGCGGTTACGTGCTCGCGCGCCCCGCAGACGAGATCCGCGCCGGCGACATCTTGCGCGTGGCCGAGGGCACCACAGCGCCGGTTGCCTGCGAGGGCATCGAGGGCGCCTGCTACCGCGCGGGCCTCTGCTCCACGGTCAAGTTCTGGCAAGGTTTGGACGACGTGATCGAGCGCTATGTCGACGGCGTCACCCTGGCCGACCTCGCCCGCGTGCCCGAGATCAACCTCGACGTCGACCTTGCCGGTATCGCGTAGGCAGAGACGTGCCTGCTAATCTCTGTGCCAAAGATCGCGCGTATACACCTTTTCTTCTACGTCCGCGAGCTCAGAACTCCAGCGGTTTGCGATGATGACATCGCAGGTGTCCTTTAGTTCTGCCAGGCTGTTCGTAACCGTTGCGGTAGTGACGCCTTCCGGAACGGTAGCGGGCTCGTAAATCAGGACGTCGCATCCCTTTTTCTGGAGCCTTTCGATAACACCCAAAATCGAGCTCTGACGGAAATTATCCGACCCCGCCTTCATGATCAGGCGGTATACGCCAACACGTTGGGGCTTCATTTTCATAACGCGATCAGCGATGAAATCCTTTCGTGTGGCATTTGAGTCCACAATCGCACGGATGAGATTCTGGGGAACATTTTCATAATTTGCCAAAAGCTGTTTGGAATCTTTGGGAAGACAATAGCCGCCATACCCAAAGGATGGGTTGTTGTAATGGTCGCCGATGCGGGGATCGAGGCACACGCCGTCGATTATCTCCTTGGCATTTAGACCTCTAGCTTCTGCATAGGTATCTAGCTCGTTGAAAAAGGAGACGCGTAAAGCCAAATAGGTGTTGGCGAAGAGCTTAATTGCCTCTGCTTCGGTGGCGCCTATCACGGCGGTTGGAACGTTGTCGTCTTCGGCTCCCTCTGCAAGCAGTTCGCAGAACAGCTCTCCTAAAGGACGATCCGATTCCTGGGTAATGCCTGCCACGATGCGAGAGGGATGAAGGTTGTCATCTAGGGCATGGCCTTCGCGTAAAAACTCTGGCGAGAAGATAATGCGCCTCGTAGGGAACTGATTTGCTATCGAGGCTGTGTATCCAACAGGAATAGTCGATTTGATGACGACGGGCGCTTTCGATTCGATCTCATCAAGGGAGGTGAGCACCGATTCGATGCTAGAGGTATCGAACGAGTGCGTTTGGTCGTCGTAATTTGTCGGCGTAGCAATAATGACAAGGTCCATATCCGCATAAACGGATACGTCGCATGTCGCATTTAGAGCGCCGGTGCCGGAGCTTTTGGCAAGGTAGGATTCTATGGCTGAGTCCTTAATGGGGGAGATGCCCTTATTGATCAGGTCCACTTTTTCTTGAACAACATCGACGGCGGTAACGGTATGGTGTTTAGAGAGGAGGCAGGCGAGGGACAGGCCTACATACCCAAGGCCAGCAACAGCTATGTTCATACTTTTCCTCCGTAAATGGAGTGCTACGGCATTTCGGTATCTGAATGATAATACACTCTGGCAATAATGCCTGTATACTGCGTATGTTAGATAGTAAATCCTATAGCTTACCGATTGATGGAGAATGAGTCTTGAGATATATCGTAGATCAAACTGCCTCCACCTCCCGCGATGCAGGTCCTAAGGCACGTAGGGATGTCAATCGAGTTTTGACAGATCATGGTTATAAGAAGCTTGAGCTGCAATGCTCACAAGACCCTTCAATCGGAGCCATCCTTCATGATTTCATCTCTATGGCGATTCAGTTGCGCCGTCATGCTCGATCAACTCGCGCAGAGGATTTATTAGTTGTTCAATATCCGTTCCGGTGCAGCTCTGTCGTTGCCACATCTCTTATGAGGTCTGCCTTGCGTCGTCGCGGCGCACGATCGGTCGTGTTGGTCCATGACATGTTTTCGCTATATGGCGGTCAGGGTATTCAGTCATTTGGAGCCTCACTTCGTGATGACGTTAAACTACTCTCGTGTTTCGACGCAGTTGTCGTTCACAATGGGCACATGAAAGAGTTTTTGGTTGACCATGGACTGAACGGCAATACCATAATCGAGCTTGGCTTCTTTGATTACCTGGTTGATGAAGGTCTTCCCGATTTGGATCCTTCTGCATCATTCGATGCCATGGATAAACGCATCGTGATTGCCGGAAACCTGTCTCCTGTAAAGGCGGGCTACCTCAGTCATCTTTCTGAATTAGAAAGCGACATGTTCGGTTTTGATTTGTATGGTGTGGGATACGAAGGGGAGCAAACGGAGTTCTGTCGCTATATGGGCTCATTTGACCCAGACACACCTCCCTTACTCCAGGGGATTGGTTTTGGCCTGGTTTGGGACGGAGATTCTCTTGACGGTTGCGAGGGCGTATATGGCGAATACCTTCGCTTCAACAATCCCCATAAACTCTCTCTGTATTTGGCATGCGGTCTGCCGGTAATCGTTTGGAAAGAGGCCGCTGTGTGCGAAATGGTAGAGGAGCTGGGGGTAGGGCTGTCTGTTAGCTCCCTGCGCGAGCTCTCCTCTGTCATGGGGGGTCTTTCTGATAGCGAGTATCGAGCCATGGCAGCTCGTGCGGCTCAGATCGGACGCGCGCTTCGTGCGGGTTCCTATACGGCTGATGCGCTGGAGAAAGCTGTTCTTTCCATTGCCTAATGCACGCTGACCTCACTTGCTCATCGTGCCAAACAGCTCTTTCCAGTCACAGGCGGCAAGAACTGTTCCGACAATAATGACAAGACAGCAAATGATCTCAATGGGCCCGGGCGTTGTCCCCAGAAGCACGGCGCCAAAAAGAACCGCCCAGGCCGAGTAGGAGATATTCAGCGCCATAGCCCTAGAGGCTCCGATTGCGGATATCCCTTTGTAGTAGAAGAGATATGAAGCCGTGCCCGCTAGACCGGCAAGAAGGATATACCCGGTGGCAAGGTTCGGGGCGGCAGTAAGCGTAAAACCCCACGAACCAAATAGGGGGAGGATCACAAGGCCGTAAACCAAGGCGGAGGACGTTTCTCTGATCTGGAGTGCGGTCTCATTATCGACCGCCTCGTCGTGCATGCCCCAGGCGCAGAGCACAGCCTCGGAGCCCCAGCCCACTACGCAAAGAGCTGCTCCAAAAATGCCGAGCACGGCGTTAGCTGCCGCCTCCTGCGCTGCTCCAAGATAGCCTATGGCCATCACTCCAATAAGGGCACAGCCAAGAGAGACAAGCTGTCCGATTGTCATGCGCTCCTTGAGCACGAGATAAGAAAGGAGGGCACCGAATGCCGGGTAGAACGCCGAGATTATTGCGGTGTAAGCAGAGCCGATGTTATTGATTGCGAGGACATAACCCGTCATTCCTATGGGCCCGCCCAAGAGAGCTCCGGCGACTACTATCTTTCCACTGGAGGTCTTCAATGCAGATACAGTGTCTTTCAAGCGACCACGAACTCCCATATAGAGGAGTAGCCAGATTGCACAGAAGAGATCATGAAGAAAGGCGCCGGCAATTGAGGCATGGGCGAGTGCTTCGGCAGATCCAACATAAGGTGCAAGTGCCAGCCCGATGCCCAGGACAACCGTATCGAGGCCCCAAAGAATTCCGCTGAACAGTCCAAAACGCATAGTGTTCTCCTAGCGATACAGCGCGAGTGCTTTACCAAGGTACGTCTTGCCGTAGTTGTAATAGATGTAAAGCCATTCGCCCACCGATTCCCCCTCCGCTTCTTTGACAAGCGACCAAAGGTACCAGCACCATCCAGCAAGGGCGATATGGGCTAGATTGTGGCGACGCTCCTCGAGCGAGGGCGTCCTCTCAAAGTAAAGCTCAAGAGCATGTTCTATCTCTGATTCAGATAGCTGGCAACAGACGCAGAAGGTTCCAAAGTCATTAGCGTAATCGCTCATTCCGGCGTATTCCCAGTCGATGAGCGTGTAGTTGTCGTCTTTGTCGATGAGAATATTCAGTGCAAAAAAGTCGTTGTGGCATAGGCAGATAGGTGCATGATCTGCAGCGACAAAGCTTTCAAGCTCGTCAAATTGATCTGACATCTCTTTGAAGCCCTGCACATCTATAGGGCCGTATTCGCGCAATATGGATTCATAGCGCTTGGCTTCTCGGTAGAAATCGAAATATCGCGAAGTCGTAGCCGCTGAAGCGTGGAGCAAACGCGCCATGCGCATCGCCTGGGAAAGGTCCTCCTCGCTATGTGGATCGAGAGTCCTGCAGTTGGGAATAAAACGACTGAGTTTCCATCCACGAATGGGGTCCTCGAAGATGAAGGTGTCGTCTAAGCCCAAATCGCTGGCAATATGTAAAGCCTTTTCCTCTGCGTTACGGTCAATGAGGTGCTCGGTCCCCACGCCTGGATGACGATACACATATTCGCTGTCACCTACTCTGAAGTGACAGGATAAGTTGGTAAGCCCCTGCTTTAGTGGGTAGATATCGCAGATGTCGTTTTTGTTGCAGTGAAGAACGGAAACGATGTTGTTTAGGGCTTCGGAGTCGACATTCTCAATGAAGTGCGGGTCAAAGGACCTGAGCTGGTCGAGAGAGTCAAACTCATGTATGTCATCAGCGCCATAGCGCTTAACAATCATCTCGAGCTCGTCGATATGGCTGACAAAGACGTCCTCCCAGAACTGTTGCTCAGCGCCGGGTTTTGCGTAGTCCTCTTCAAGATATCGTACAAAGGCTTTCGAAAAGCTCTGGTCAAAGTAGGCGTGCCCAATCATGTACCAGCTGGTTTCCCCACCGATGGAAACCCCTTTAATTCGACCGCTTCTATCGGTGAGAAGGCACCATTCATCAGTTTTGCCCTCTGCATATTGGGCGGAGTAATATGCCTTCCACTCGTATTTACGAAACGGGTTTTGGGTGAAGTAGTCGTCCGAGGAACAGATATAGGTGTTTCCGAGACGGTTGCGCACTGCCATGAGCGAGGAGCTGTTGTTCCTCGTGTCATATTCGGTGTTTACCACGAGGGAAACCCCGTATTTCTCCTCAAGGTAGAAGAAGTGCTCCTTTTTATAGCCAACAACGACCGATATGTCCTTTATGCCAGTGGAGAGTAATTGCTCGATCTGGCGCTCAATGAGCACCTCGCCTTTAACCTTGAGGAGGCCCTTCGGCTTTTCGTAGGAAATCGGTGCGAATCGCGAGGAAAGGCCCGCTGCTAAAATGATGGCATTTTGTACTTGATAGGGAGCAAGCTCAGATACACCCTGCTGCGTTAAAGAGTTATCGGCAGTAATGCTTCCTCGGGCTGCAAGAACCTTTCGGGCATTGTTGACGCCGCCTAATGAAATGCCATGTCTGTCGGCAATGGCTCGCTGGGTGGCATGGGGACTAACAGATAGAGTTTCCAATACAGCAAACTCATGCTTCGAGAGATTCATCGGCACCTCGAATAAAGAAACCTTTACATACGTCTTACATTGTAAAGTATCGCTTACGCATATGTTCACGCTACTCAGAATTAGAGATGCGGTGAACAAAAACAGTTTTATCGCTTGCGTGGAACTTCCGGTTGCGAATGCGTGCACGGGTTCTTTTTCCTATGATTAGTTGTCGGTTTGCTAGTGGAAATGAACACGGAGCCTTTCAATGAAGACCTTGGTTATTGTGCCTGCCTATAACGAAGAGGAATCTCTCAAAGGCACAATGGACGAGCTCCTTTCTATGAAAAAGGGGTTCGATGTCCTGGTCATCAACGACGGTTCAAAAGATGGTACTGCGAGGATATGCCTAGAAAACGGATATCCCCTGCTCGACTTGCCGGTTAATGTGGGCTTGACCTATGGTTTTCAGGCGGGGGTGAAGTACGCCCAGCGAGAGGGATACGACGCCGTTCTTCAGTTTGATGCTGACGGTCAGCATATGCCCGAGTACATCTCCCGTATGATTCAATGCACGGAAGAAACCCAGGCTGATATCGTTATCGGTTCGAGGTTCGTCGATGATAAAAAGCCCTTTTCCGCGCGTATGATTGGGTCTAGGGTTATTTCTGCGATGATAAAGGCGACTACGGGAAAGACCATTGCAGACCCAACTTCTGGCATGCGCCTATTTCGGTCGACGGTGTTTCAACCGTTTTGCCAGCTGGGTGATTTTGGTCCCGAGCCAGACTCCCTTGCATATTTGATTCGACGCGGCGCGAAGGTTTCGGAGGTTCCCGTCCGTATGCGTGATCGCGCGGCGGGCGAGAGCTATCTTAACCTTTCTCGCTCTATCGGATATATGATTCGTACCTGCATGTCCATCCTTTTCGTACAGTGGTTTAGGTGATGGCCGTGAATGCGCTCCTGAGAGTCTTCTTGCTGATTTCTGCCGCTGCAGTTCTTTTCTTTGTTATTCGCAAGGTAAAGAAGTCCCAGTTTGAGGCGATGGACGCCTTCTTCTGGCTGATCTTTATCGCGATGATGCTGGCTTTTGCCGTGTTTCCCGGATTGGCATATGCGCTGTCAGGGCTCTTTGGCTTCGCCTCTCCCTCAAATTTTGTGTTCCTCTGTGTCATCGCAATTCTGCTCATGTATGTTTTCTCTCTCAATGCCAAGGTAACGCACCTTAGAGGACAAGTGAACCGGCTGATTCAGGAGGTCGCGCTACGAGAGAAGAATGAGGGCGGCAAATGAACGGCTCGAATCAGCCAAAGCGTGTCTTGCATGTAATTGGCGCTATGGACCGCGGTGGCGCAGAGACGCTCATAATGAACATCTATCGTTCGATGGACAGGGGAGCGGTTCAATTCGATTTCCTTGTTCATGATGACAGGGAATGCGATTACGATGCAGAAATCGAGCATCTCGGTGGACGTATTTTCCATCTGTTTCGTTTTACCGGTGCAAACTATCTTGTCTACAAGAAAGCACTCCGCAGCTTTTTTAGGGACAACCATGACTACTGCGCAGTCCATGTGCACATTGGGTCTTGCGCGGCGATTGTAATCTCCGAGTCAAAGCGATTCGATTTATACACCGTCGCACACAGTCACGCTACGAGAGCGACTCTCTCTTTGCCGGAAATTGGCTTTCGCTTCTTTTCTTATCCCACGCGTTTTCTGGCGGATGTCTATCTTGCATGCTCACGACAGGCGGGCATTGACCGATTTGGCAGAAGCGTGGTTGACGGCAAGCGCTTCTCTGTACTTATCAACGGAATTGATACCGAGAGATACCGCTTCAACAATGACACGAGAGCAAAGCTTCGGAGTCAGCTTCATATAGATGATGACTGTCCCGTTTTTGGGCATGTTGGCAGGTTTTCCAAAGAGAAGAATCACGTCTTCCTGCTTCATGTTTTCGCACATATCGTTCAGTCAGTTCCTTCGGCAAAGCTGCTTCTTGTGGGTCGCGGACCTTTAGAAAAAGAGATTCAAGACCTGTCCATGCGGCTTTCCATTGAGAACAGCGTGATGTTTCTCGGCGTACGAGATGACATCCCCGATTTGCTCAATGCATTCGATGTGTTCCTGTTTCCCTCAGTGTGGGAGGGGTTGGGTATTTCAGCAATTGAGGCACAAGCGTCGGGCCTTCCGTGTCTCTTATCCTCGTCGTTACCACCAATTTCATCGATTACGCCTTCCGTAAAATCACTCGCACTCGACGAGGGCGAGGAGGCGTGGGCTCAGGCGGCTGAAAGGCTACTTAAAGAGTCCTCTAGCTTGGATAGGGGGGACTGCTCGGAAATCGTCAGAAGCGCAGGGTTTGACATCCACGATACGGTAGACGCCCTGATGTCTCTTTACTTGAAGCATGACCTCAGTGCATTGCAGTTGATTTCCGGAAGTGACCATGCGTAGCGGATCAGGAAAAACATACGTGATCTTCTCTGCTTTATATCCTCCGAGTATGGGAGGGGTGGAGCAGTTTACTCAGTCGCTTGCCAAAGAAATGGTCAACGAAGGGGATGCGGTAATAGTTGTGACGAACGCCCTGAATCGGGAGGCGGAGGGACTCGTTTGCGAGGACGGAGTGAACGTGCTTCGCCTTCCATGCTTTCCTCTTCTCAATGGGCGTATGCCTGTGCCAAGATGGGGCAAGATTAGCAAGGATATACAAATGGCGCTTGATGGAGCACAACCCGATGGGGTGCTCGTCAATACGCGATTTTATTTTCACTCATTATTGGGAATGAGATTTGCGAGGAGATATGGGCTAACTCCCGTTGTCCTGGACCATGGTTCGGCATTCCTGACGTTTGGTAACAGACTAATCGATGTGCTCGTTCGATTCTACGAACGCGTTATTACGTGGTTTGGCAAGATGTACGATCCTGCCTACTACGGTATTTCCCAAAAAAGCCTCAAGTGGCTAGAAACGTTCGACATTGAAGGCAGGGGAGTTATTCCTAATGCGATTGATGTGGGCTCCTTTTTGAGTGGGGCCTCAAAGAGAAAATATCGCTCCGAGTTCGATATCGATTCGTCCATGTTGATGGTCGCTTTTTCCGGTAGGTTGATCCCAGAAAAAGGAATCAAGCAGCTGTTGGAAGCCATGCGTATGCTCGCGGACGAGCCAATTGTTTTGATGATGGCCGGCGAAGGCCCGCTTGCAGCTATGGTTGATGATGCCGGCTTGTCTAACGTCAAGCGTTTGGGGAGGTTGGATCGCCAGGATATGGCAGCGCTGCTGAAGCAGGCGGACCTCTTCTGTCTTCCCACACGATCCGAGGGTTTCTCTACGTCGGTACTCGAGGCATCGGCATGTGGAGTCCCATGCGTCGTAACCGATGTGGGCGGTGTGGCGGAGCTCATTCCAGACGAGTCGTTTGGAACCGTTTTGAATGACTCGTCTCCCTGTGAGATTGCAGATGCTCTCCGCTGGGCGTTGGAGCATCGGGTTGAGCTCTGCGACCAAGGAAGGCGATGTCAAGAGCATGCGGTAAAGCAGTATAACTGGAGAAGTACCGCCGCTCTCGTTCGTGAAGCCTTCGAATCTGCGTCAGACCTTGATAAAGGAGGGGAGGGCAATGGCCGATAAGGCGCTTTCGCTCAAGAAGAACATGATATGGAATTCAATGGGCTCGCTCATCAACCTCGGTTGTCAGTGGCTGATTTCCGTGTTCATCGTCCGCCTAGCTAATGGCTACGATGCGGCGGGAGTGTATTCATTGGCCTGTTCGGTCTATGCGATATTCAATCCTTTCGCGCAGTATCGAATGTACACCTACCAAATAACCGATGTGGAGAACGAGAATACAACGGGCGAGTATCTTGCTTTCAGCATCTTAACGACCTTCTCAGCTCTCGTCCTCTGCATGGGCTATTCCCTTGTGACGTGCTCGTTCGCCTCCCTGCCGGCAATCTTTGCCTATGCGGTGTACCGCACGGTGGTTTTACTGTTTGATGTGCTTCATGCGTGCAATCAGAAAAACCGACGTCTCGACTATGTCGGAATCTCCTATATCCTCCAAGGAGTGTTCAGCCTCGCGATTTTCGTTGCGTCATTCGCTTTGACGGGAAACTTGGTCTTAACGCTACTGCTCATGGGCGCTGTCGTGTTGGTTATTGGCCTCATATACGATTATCCCCGCGCAAAAAGCTTTGGAGAGATTCGAATCTTCATTTCGTCCAGCAAGGCGCGCCGCCTTCTGGTTCGGTGCTTTCCCCTTGTAGTAGCGGCAGTCGCCATGTCGGCGAGCCCTTCGGTGCCTCGACAGTACCTGTCGAGTCTGCTTGGTGACTCAGCTCTGGGAATTTACGCTTCGGTTGCCGCCCCGGTGGCAATTATCCAGATGGGCGCCTCGTATGTATATGGCCCGTTATTGAACTATTTCTCAGACCACTTTGTCCACAATCAGAGGAAAGAATTTCTCGGGCTTTTGGTAAAAAGCTGTGCAGGAATGGCCCTTGTATGCCTCATATGCGGCTTGGGGATAGCGTTGCTCGGCAGGCAGCTGCTGGTCTTTGTCTATGGCAGCTCCATTGCAGAGTACGTTTACCTGTTATATCCGATGGTTGTTCTTGCATTTGCTACGGGATGCACCTGGTTCCTCAATGATTTGCTGATGGCCCTTCGTAATTCTCGTGGGTCTTTCCTGGGCAGCGTTGCCCAGCTTGCGGGTGCTTTGGTATCGCTGCCTATCATCGGTGTGCTGGGAATGAACGGCGCCACTGTGGCATCGTTGATTTCCTGTGCTGCTGGCATCTCTGTGATGATTATTTGCCTAGTATTTCAGCTGAAGGTCCAGTGGCGCTGAGTCGCCCTATGCCGGGAGGGATTAATGAATCAGCAAGAAGCGTTGGAAAAACTCCAGCAAGAGGAGCTGGACATGCTGGTTGTTCTCCGGCAGGTATGTGAGCAGATTGGGGTGCCGTGGTTCCTCGACTCGGGGAGCGCCCTGGGCGCTGCGCGCCACCAGGGCTTTATCCCTTGGGATGATGATATTGATGTCGGGATGCTCAGAGATGACTACGAGAGGTTCTTGCGAGAGGCGCCTTCTGTCCTGCCGGGAGGGTACTCTTTGCACACGTTCGATAACACTCACGGTTTCGCAGGCATGTTTGCAAAGCTATATCGCGATGGCACCAAGTTTGTTACGCAGGAGACGCTAGATGCAGGCTGTGAGCAGGGGATCTTCATCGATGTTTTTCCCTATGATGCTCTGGCAATTGACCCGAAGCAGCGGAGGCAGCAGATACGGAATGTGCGCATAAGCCAGTACCTGTCCTATCTCTACCATTCAGGACATATTGTTGTTCCTCATAAGGGATTGTTGGGGAAGTTGGAAAAGGCGGCCTGTCGTTGCGCGCATGTGATTGTTCGTGCTGTTTGTAATCGCGAGCGGATACGCGACCGTTTCAACAAGTCGATACTTCCTAAGAGCCAGCAATCAGAGGATCTGATCATTTTTGCTTGGGCGGGAATGCAGCCTTTGACGAAAGAGATTCTGTTCCCGACAAGTGCCGCGATATTTTGCAATAGACAGTTCCCCGTGCCTGGACAGCTGGAATACTATTTGGAGACTATGTATGGTAACTGGCGCGAACTGCCGGCAAAGGAAGACCGGAGGAGTCACCTGCCCCTCCGCCTTGTTTTCTCAAATGGTGAATCTTGGCTTGCTTGACAGGATTACACGATGCGATAAAGCCGATAATTGCCTTCTTGTAGAACAATCTCGAAACCCGGTGTGTTGTCATCTATGGAAAGCACGCCAACCCAGTCATTTGGGTTAAAGCTGGCATAATCTGATTCGTATAGCGTATCGCTAATTCTGTCAAATCCGTTCATGTCGAGTTTTATGTAGTATTGTGCCCCCGTTTGCGCGACGGCGTTACGTATCGTGTCATCTGTTCCAATAGAGCTCAGCGATGTTCTTATGACAGAACTGGTTTCAGTGTCGCCTGGTCCCCCGTAGGCTTTGTAGTATGTATTGAGACCGCTTGTAGCGTATGCAAAAACGCTCCCATCGTAAGGATTGTTGAGTATTAATTGCTCGGTGCCGACGAGGTCAATGCACTTTTCGATAAAACGAGATTCGCTGTATGAGAGGGGTTTGCTTTCGTCCCTGGTGGAATCTTTGCGAACTGACGTAGAAGTAAGCCTAAATGCATTCCATCTTCCGAAGGTTATTTCACATAAGTCAACTCTGAATGTAAAGAAAGAGCCCACGATCATGAATGCGCAGAGCAAAGAAATGCTTATGCAGCGCTGGGAAAAGCGCAGTGGGCGCATGTCCTCTGCTTCACGGAGATTAGAGAGTATTTCGGCAAGAATCCTTATGCTTGAAGACAAGCCTAGGGTGGCGAGCGGAACCGCGGCGATAGCAACCATTGCGGCGGTACGCTCGGGATCGGTGTACCAGAAGCCAGCAAACAAGCGCTTAAGGTTTGCGTCGCCGGCCGAGTTAAAGATGAAGATACAGCAGAAGAGTGCGTAAGCTAGAAGCGCCGATCGTTTGGTTCTGTCCTTAGCGCTGAAGACTATCCCAAGAAGGACAAGTAAGGCCAATGCAAGCTGAGGAGATCCAACGCGCAATCCAAGGGCGACAACCCTGTAGATAGCATGAGGGACATCGACGGTCCAATCCCATAAAAATGAAGTGACGTTTGTTAAGAAGGGGATATTCAGCAATATCAACCATAAAACTACCGATACGGTGATGAGTATTGTCCCAGCTACGAAGTTGATAAGCCTGCGATTGGATCTGGAAAGGTTGCGATTGCAGGTGGCGGTTGGAATCAGTTCCGTCAATATGATGGGACCGATGTACAAGGCTACGGTAAACAGGGTATTTGCATGGAGGGACAACAAACCCACGAGTGAGAAGATAAAGGCAAGGCACGCTCTTGAAGAAAATGTTTCTTTCGATAGGGTTGGAAATGCAAATCTGAACAAGGCTACGACTGAGGGTACTGCTGCGAAGCCCGCAAGGTTGGGATATGCCTGATGCACAAATAACATGCGTGAGGGAAATGCCACACAGGCCATGCAGATTACGGCGCCACAGGCGAGGTGTAGGGGATTGTCTGTATAAGAGCGAAGGAGCCCGCACATTCCCAGCGGATACACTATGGCTGCGTAGGTAAAAATCATCGCATTCTCCGCTACAGCAGTTTCTGCGCCTGTGGAAATGATTGAGAAAGCTGCGACGATGTGGAAGCCCATGGGGTAGAAGCTGCTGTTCGGATAAGGAGTTTGTGAGGCAGGTGTTCCAAGCGGTGTTGAGTTTTGGCCAATTGTGGCGAACACGCCGGATTCTGACATGCTTTTGATATAACCGAGATGTGTGGCATTGTCGTTAAACTGTAGAAATGAACCTGCTCCGTCATGTAGTTGAGAGAGAAAAACGAGTGAGACAACAACAACGCCGGCCAATGCATAGAGAAGAGCGATGGCGGAGTCTCTGCGGTCTCCGATGCTTTTTTCTCTGCCGCTCAGGTTTGCGCTTGCAAGCGCGATGAAAAGCAGTATGCCTACGGATAGCGCTATGGGAGTTACGCCATATAGAGAAAAAGTGCTGAAAGCTTGTCCGAGTACAGAATATAACGCAACCGATATTGGAGTGGCTAAGCATATTGACAGGAGAACGGGGACTTGGAGAGAGGATAGAATAATTGTGCCGGGGACAAGAAGGAAAAGAATATCAAACACGATAGACGCAGCAAACCCTGACCACATATGATTCTCCCAACTGCATGATTACTACCGTGTCGTGCAGTAGTTTACCGCAAGGGATGCTGTAGAATCTCCTAGTCACAGCGTTTGCTCGAAGGAGACCCGATTTTGGTATGAAGCGATTGTATTTTATGGACTACCTCAACGTCCTGGCTACATTTGCTGTTGTATGTCTTCACTGCACAACTGCCGTATTTTTAAATACTGGGGATCTTGCATGGGTTCTTGATGTAATTGTTCAGTCGGTTTGTTGCGCCGCGGTCCCACTTTTCTTCTTGGTTAGCGGCGCAAACTTGATTGGATATCGCGAGAGGTATTCCACTAAAACATTTTTTGTCCGTCGGATGAGGCGTGTCCTTAGCGTATTGATTTCAGCCAGTTTATTAATCTATCTATTGTCTTGCTTCGACTTTGCGCCGGCGGTGGGAATGGTGCAGCGCTCATTTTCCATCAAAGAGTTTTTTGAATTGCTTTTTACGAACCAGATAAATGATATCTTCTGGTTTCTTTATTGCATTATAGGGCTTTATCTTATGACCCCGATTATTTCTCGCATTGCGGTAAACAGGGATACGCTTCGTTATGCAATCGTTCTCAGCTTCGTGATGAGTACGGCATTTCCTCTTGTGGCCCGATTGCTTCAAAACGATAACATTATGTCGGTGATTAGAATTGACTATGTTTATGATGAAACTGGAGCTCTATTTTATTATTTATCTGGCTACTATATTGTCCGGTATATCCACATTAGGAAGAAAATGGCTTATGTGATGCCTGCCATCCTCGCTCCTATGGTGATGATCATCCTGACTCTGATATGCAATGCGCCTTATACCGTTCAACTTGGAAACTATCGGCCCTTTGACAATTTCTTTATTGGAACATCGAGCGCGCTGTGCGTCGTTTATTCCTTATCTCTTTTTGTCTTGTTTTCGTCATGGGAGGAAAAACTAAAAAACTGTCCGTTGTCTAGCTGTATTGTCCTTTTATCTAGTTGCAGCTTTGGGATCTATGCATTACATATACCGATTATCAATGCCCTTGACGTGTACATTCCACACCGCATTATGTGGGATATAGTGATGCGACCGTTTGTTGTGTACTTCGCTTCGCTCATCATCGTTATGATTTACCGCTTAGCAAGAAAGCTTTTGCTTGAGTGGCGAGCATCTTCCTAGGATGTGTATCGCGCATCGTTTCTTCCTAATGGCGCCAAGATACAAATCGGGCTGTATTTAATTGCCTCAAGCTTCAGCTTGTATAGGTAGGGCGGAGTCACTGACCAGTCGTTTGGTGATTTCTTTTTTTGCATCGCATCTTTTCAGCCCGCCTTGTACGTATTCAGCCTGATGGCAGTGACAATAATTGCCGCTAATTGGAATATGACCGTCTGGCGACCAGCAAGATATACTCACCAGTTCCACCGAAATGCGGTTTATTATGCGGTTCGATGCGCGTACTCATGTTGTAATCCTTCTTTTTAGATGGGCGTGCCAAAAGAAGGGCCCAGTCGTTTAAGCTATATCAAGAAGGTTAGTCCATTTGTAAAGCTTCAAGGAGGATTGCTCATGCCTCGCTTTTCCATATGTGTATCCACATACGATGACGAGGAATACCTCCCGTCGTGTGTGGAGAGCGTCTTAGGCCAAGACTATTGTGATTTTGAGCTCATCATTGTTGTTGATGGAAGTAGAGACTCATCAGCCGAGATAGTAGAGAGATATGCATCGAAAGACTCTCGGGTGAAAGTGATTATCAAGCCGGAAAACGAAGGCGTCCATCTTGGAAGAAAAACCGCTGTGAATGTCGCCTCGGGTGATTATCTACTCTTTCTTGATTCCGATGACGAGCTTGGTGAAGGGGCGCTTGGCAAGTTCAACTCGATTCTTGCTTCTGAAGAAGTTGATGTTCTTCACTTTGGCATTGAGGTCATTGGTGTGGGGATGGAAGAGAAGGACTGCGAATCCTTTGCAAATTACATCAACAAAAATATCGAGGACCTCTCCGGTCTCGATATCCTGAGCTGTGCATACAGCGCTCAATCTGGCTATCGTCAAGACTGGCGCGTTACACAAAGAGTCTTCAGGCTGGAGCTCGCCAAGCGCGCGTTTCAGGAGATGACCGATGAAAGAATGGGCCGCGCGCAAGATGGCTATGAAACCTTTGTTCTTTTAGCTTTGGCGAATACACAGATAACTAGAAACGATGTAATTGGTGTTCGCTACTATCTGGGCCGTGGCCTGAATGCAGCAACGAATCTCTCTGTGGATTCCTTCCTCAAATCGGCGCATGGTTTTTGGGATGCAATTGTACATATTCAGGACTTTGCGAAGCGCAGCGGTTGCCATGCATTTACTGAATCTGTTTCGGGCGGTCGGGAAAAGCTCATGCAGTTGCTTTTCAACGATTGGCATGATCGAGTATCCAATGAGGATAAGATAGTTGCCGCCGAAAAAGCAGCCCAGTTCATAGATCCCATTTTGGTTAGCGCGGAACTAGCTCGCTGTGCTCGCGATGAGGCGTATGCCATCTGGGAATCCGATGCGCCGTTTGGGAACAATGAGCCGCTATTGACTTGGATAGAGAAAGCGAAGGAACTTTCCGGGGTTTACGCCGCGACTTCTGACTCGTATATTCGTTTCTATCGACAGGCAATTGGTCATATTAAGGATATTCGCGATAGGGATCGCGCACGTCGATATGCTGCGCAGGATATACGCATTTTTGTCTCTACGCATAAGCCTGTCGATACATTTGATAGCGATATATTACAGCCTGTTCAGGTCGGTGCCTCCCTGACAAACCATAGGATTCCTGGTACATTGGCAGACAATGATGGCGACAACATTTCTGAACTGAACAAGATGTACTGTGAACTTACAACGCAGTATTGGGCATGGAAAAATGTCGACGCTGAGTACTACGGTTTCTGCCACTATCGTCGATATTTTGATTTCAATGAGGCCGAGCGACATGAAGAGAATGGATGGGGCGAAATCATCGATGACTACATCGGCGATGCGTCTCAGAAGCGCTATGCGCTTGATGACCAGTCGATTCGTGCTGCAGTTGAAGGTTTCGATGTGGTCACGACTGAGTTTAAAGATATTCGCAAGTATCCAGATATGAGCTCTACTCCTGTTGATCAGTATCGAAATGCTGCCCTTCTGCACTTCGAAGACCTTGATCACGTTATTGGCATTTTGAAAGATCTCCATCCAGATTATGCTGAAGATGCAGACAGTTTCTTGAGCGGGAACTACTCCTGCTTCTGCAACATGTTCATTCTTCGCAAGCCTATTTTCCAAGCATATTGCGAGTGGATGTTCCCGATTCTTGAGAGATTCGTATCTGAAACCGACATGTCTCATTATTCGCGTGAGGCGCTGAGGACCCCGGGACATCTCTCTGAAAGGCTCTTTAATATTTTCTATCTCCATCACATGCGAGTTCATTCTGGATGGAAAACTAAGCAGCTTCAGTGCGTGCATTTCGAACATCCGGAAGCAGTCCCCGTTTCTCTTTCGGCCTATATCGGCGATACGGGGGGAAGGTCTGTTGTGCCCGTGGCGTTCGCCGCAGACAATGCGTACGTTCCTATGCTTACCACAACGATTTGTTCGATGCTGAAGAACGCTTCGGACGCTTTTTTCTACGATATTGTGATTCTGCATCGCGACATTTCTGGGACAAATCAATCAATTGTGAGATCTTTCGTCGAGCAAACGAGCAATGCCTGCATTCGGTTTTATGATGTCTCTCACCTTGTCTCGGATTATCATCTCTCGACTAACAATGAGCACATTGGTGTTGAGACGTATTACCGTTTTCTTATCCAAAAGATCCTCCCCGATTATGGCAAGGTGATTTATCTCGACTCCGATCTCATCGTTAAGGGGGATATCTCTGAGCTTTACGGCATTGATTTAGGGACTAATCTACTTGCCGCCGCGCACGACATTGATTTCATGGGCAATTTAAATGTTCATGAAGGAAAGCGAATGGGATATGCGAAGAATGTGCTCGGCCTCGATGACCCCTATTCGTATTTTCAAGCTGGTGTATTGGTGCTCAATACGCTTGAGATGAGGAAGAGTTATACCATTGACCAATGGCTTGAGTTTGCATCTGATACTCGCTATATCTATAACGACCAAGATGTCCTCAATGCCTACTGTAAGGGGCGAGTGGTCTTCCTTCCATACGAGTGGAATGTGATGATTGACTGCGGAGGCCGTATTAGTTCAATCTTCTCGCTTGCACCGGCTAAGGAATACGATGCGTTCTTGGATTCCAGAACTCATGAGAAAATAGTTCATTATGCTGGCTTTGAGAAGCCGTGGAAAATGAGCGGATGTGATCGATTCGAACTGTATTGGGAGTACGTGCGTCGTACGCCTTATTACGAAAAGTTACTCGCTTTGCTTGCAGGTGCTTCTGCGCCCGAAGTGCATCATTCTGTTCGACGTGGAAGGGCTCTTCCCCCTGAAAGCGGGTTGCGAAAGTACTTGGATCCCATAATGCCAATTGGAACTCGTCGCAGGGAGATTGCAAAGGCGATTGGTAGGGCAATCCGCGGGGTCAAATAAAAAAGACAGTGAAATGGCGGGCGTGCTCAATTTGGAAAGAGCGCGCCCGTTAAACGTCGCCTAACAACCGCAATACAACGTGACAGAGTGGCACCTCTTTTGAGTCATAGTGGAATTCGCCTGTCGGTGTTGATGTTCGCGACAATATGACTTTATATATGATAGTTGAGTTACTAATGGCGGTTCTGTTGAGCAAAGGGAGCGAAATGGTGGCAAAAACAAAGGTGTTTCCCAAGATTGCTTTAGTTGCCTTTCTGGGGCTGAGTATTTTTTCTGCTAGTCCTGCATATGCAACGATGGAGGAAGACCAAACGCTTCTTTCTCAAGAAGAGATTGATGCTGCGGTAGCAGCGGGTCTCGTTGAGGATGAGAGCGTATTCGCCCAAGAGCCCACGACTCTTTCTTCAAGTTATGCGGTGACGACGCTGGGCGGTTCGAACCGTTACGAGACGTCGGCACGCCAAGCTCTTTACGCTTACCCAAAGACGTCCGTCGCAATTGTTGCGAGCGGCGCGGGTTATGCGGACTCGATTTGCGCCGCAGGGCTTGCGGGTTCATTGAACTGTCCGATTGTTCTCACAGAACCATCTTCGCTTTCAGGTGTTACGGCTAATGCGCTGAAGAGCATGGGTGTTAGAAAGGTGGTCCTTCTTGGGAGCGAGGATGTTGCATCTTCGCGTGTCTATTCAGATCTCAAGAGTATTGTGGGAAGTAGCGGTTCCGTCGAGCGTGTCTACGGCGCTGATCGCTATGAGACACAGATGGCTGTGTATAACTACGGCGTTGAGCATGGTCTATGGTCGGGGGATGTTGCCGTGGTCGCTTCGGCGGTCGATTTCGCTGACGCTCTTTCCATTTCACCCATCAGCTTCGCGCTTCGCGCTCCCGTGTTTTTCTGCAACGAGACTAAGGCTCTTCCCGCACCGCAGCTAAAAGCGGTCCAAGAGTCTGGCAAGTCTAGATTTCTTTTGACGGGAAGTGAAGCTGTTACCTCTAAAGAGGCTTTTTATCAGTTGTCTGCGGTAGGTGGCGTGACACGTCTCGGGGGCAGCGATCGCTACGCAACGAGCCGCGCGATTAATAATTACGCTGTTTCGAATCTTGGCTTTTCTTGGAATGGGGCCGCGGTTACGTCCGGTAAGGCCCCATATGACGCACTTGGTGGCGGCGTGGTTCAGGGGAAGGAGCATTCCGTTCTTGCTCTGATGGATGAAGGCGGCAATCAAGACCTTGTTGTTTCGCCGTTTGGTGCCAATCCAGCAACGATGAAGTTCTTTGGTGATAAGGCCATCTTCTCGATGGCGTTTAAGACAAAACTTGCTCTTGCAGTGGGCTTTGATGTTACAGATATAGAAGGGTTCCGTGTCTATATCGATGCCGGCCACGGAGACAATAACAACGGCAACGGCGCGTTCGATCCTGGAGCATCAGGGAGCGGGTTCCGTGAAGTCGATCTTACCCGAGACCTTGCAAATCGAGTTGCTCAGCAGCTTAAGGCAAGGGGGATTAACTGCTACGTGAATACTAAAGGGTATTACAAGCTTCGTCAGGCTGAGGCAACCAATCTCGATTGTGGCCTGTTCGTCTCCATTCACTTCAATGCGAGTGGCGGGTCTGGAACCGAATCATATATTCATTCGTACAATGCTGCTACTGGATCCCCTTCCCTACAGGCGAGCATTCATTCGCGCTTGGTCTCCGCTTTAGGGCTTACTGATAGAGGAGCTCGTCGCGAAGCTTTTGCTGTTACCGGAGGCAATGTTCCGGCAACTCTCTTGGAAATCTGCTTTATCGACAACCCCTCCGATATTCGTCGCTATAACGGAGTAAGGGATAACGTCGCTGCGGCAATTGCCGACGGCATCGCTTATCTCTAAGAATAGGAACTGGGCATGCTTTTTTACAGTAACAACTTGAGTAGGCTTAGAGTATTAATCTGTTTTGTACTTGCTGCGGGCGTTGCGCTTTCATCTCCTCGGCTTTTGTTTGCAGAAGACGTTTCTTTAGTTGCTAACTCCGAGGGCGAGTATACCTACACCGACGATGAGGCTCAAGAAATCGCCATGGCGGGTGGCTCTTCTGATGGCGCATCGGTTTTGTCATCGCGTCAAGCAGAAATAAGCGTTGTCGAGCTCGGCGGGGCTGATCGATATGAAACAGTCGCCAAAGAAGCTCTCTATGCTTTTTCTTCCTCTAAAACCGTAATTGTAGCGAGCGGTGCTGGCTATGCAGACTCCATTGCTGCTGCAGGTCTTGCCGGTGCATTAGATTGTCCCATACTTCTAACTGATGTAACGAATGTTCCAAATGTCACTCGTGAGGCTCTTAAGTCTCTTGGCGCTAAGCGCATCATTCTCCTTGGAAGCGAGTCCGTTGCAAACCAAACCGTCTTTAATCAGTTGAAGTCAATTGCTGGTTCTGTTGAACGTATCGCTGGCTCCGATAGATATGCCACGCAGATGGCAATCTACAATTACGGTAAAAACCATGGACTCTGGACAGGTGATACTGCGGTGGTGGCTTCCGCAGAGGGCTTTGCCGACGCTCTTTCTGCCTCGCCAATAAGTTATGCGCTTGATGCCCCAGTATTGTTCTGCGACGCATCCAGGGAGCTTCCTAAAGCACAGAAAAGCGCTATAGAGTCTATGTCAACAATCAAGAACTATCTCTTGATTGGCAGTAATGTCGTGACATCCGATTCCTCCCTCTCGTATCTCTCTAAGATAGCCTCGGGTCGTGGTGGCAGCGCTAAGCGTTTGAGCGGATCGGATCGTTACAAGACGTCTCAGGCGATTGCAGCTTACGCCGTCTCGAATCTTGGTTTCACTTGGGATGGCATCGCATTCGCTTCTGGCCAGGGGCCTTATGATGCTCTTGGTGGCGGTGCGGTTCAAGGAAAAGAGCGTTCGGTTCTCCTTCTTGCCGATGGCACCGATCGATCGGCTGCAACCGCAGTTGTAAGCAACGGTGGCCGTATTACCAGCTGCCTCAAGTTCTTTGGTAGCGCGGTTGTTGTCCCCTTGGATGTCCGCACGACCATCTGCTCTGCTTTTGGGATTGCTTATGCTCAGAATGTGACATATACGAGTTACGGGATTAGTCGTACCGCCATGGCTAATCTTCAAGTAAAACGTGGCGAACCTTATGGCTATACGTTTAGCGATTTTTATCGTGTCCTGGATCCTTCCCAATATCAGTACGGGACTAGCGAGTTCTACCAGTTCAGCGTATTGAACAAAGGCCATTCCGGTGTTTCTGCCGATCAGATTAATCAGTATATATCTGCTAACTGTACGCATTCCGAACAAGCTTACGGTGGAACGAGCTCATTGAGAGGATCGGGTAGCTATTTTGTTGAGGCGGCTCGTACATACGGCGTCAATGAGGTCTATCTCATGTCTCATGCCATTTTCGAAAGTGCCTGGGGGTGTTCGTCCCTAGCAAGAGGATGGACGCCTGACCGGGATGGAGAAGTTATCGTCAATGGCGTACATTATCCCTATAAAAAGGGTGTTACATACTACAACTATTTCGGTATTGGAGCGGTGGATACAAATGCTCTTTCCGGAGGAAGGGCAATGGCCGTTAAAGAGGGTTGGACTTCTCCTAAGGCGGCCATTTTGGGCGCTGCAAAATGGATATCGCAAAACTACCTGAATCGTTCCGTTGGTCGACAGAACACGTTGTATCTAATGAAATGGGATCTTGCCGGAGCCGTTGCCACTGGATCCGCATACCATGAGTATTGTACCGGTCTTGACGCTTGGACTACGGGCATAGCGAAAATAATGGATAAGTGCTATAGGGGAGCCGGCTTCTCGGTGAAGGACGCTCCGGTCAGATTCGACGTACCCGTTTTCTCGGGAAACTGACGAGATGAACAGCTGGTAATAAAAGCCCGCCTTTATGATTGGTCATAAGGGCGGGCCTTTTGATTGCGGAGCAGGATCGGAATGAATGGATTTCAATACGTTGGCTATCCAGACCCTCATGTCAGGATTGCTTGGATTGACCGTTTGAAAATAAGCGCTGCCATTGCTGTCATCATGACGCATGTTGCTTCGATTGGGTGGCAAGTATTGGAGCCCGCTTCGAGCGCGTGGTTCATTTCCAGTGTTTTTGAGATAGCCACTCGGTTTTGTGTCCCAGCTTTTTTCTTTGCCACGGGAGCGTTTCTCCTTAATCCTCGTCGTGAGGTTTTGCTTTCAAGAATCTATGGCCGCTATATCCCAAAAACTGTTATCGCAATAGCGATAAGCTCCTTTGCCTTCCAGCTTATGAGCTCATATCTGTATGGTTGGCAGGGATGGCGTGCTTTGTTGTTCTCTGTGGTAGACGGGCCATATTTCATTTGGTATCTATGGGCCCTACTTGGATTGTATGCACTGGTTCCTGTTATGCGGAGCATTTCGGAGAAGGAGGAGCTTCTCTCTTACAGCCTCGGGGTTCTCTTGGTGCTGGTTATCATGAAGAGCACGTTCGTTTCCATGTTCCCAAACTCGGTGATAACAGCGGCATTTAACAATATCATTGTGCTCTCTCGCGGCATGGAGGGCTTATTTTACGCCTTGCTGGGAGCTTGGTTCATTTCCCATCGATTTAGTAACGAGTCTTCTGTTTTGCTCACAATCAGCGGTTTCTTATCTATGGCAATCGCGATCTGGCTCAATTATCAAAACGCCCTGAATAATGCGCCCGATCTATATTATGTGGGGCGAGATAATATTCTTATCGCATGGTTTTCGTTGGGTGTTTTTGAGCTGTATCGCCGCTATCAATCAGATAGAAAGCTCGCGCCAATCGAACGGAGTCTGTGCTCCTGTGGCTTAGGCATCTATCTGATTCATCCATTTTTACGACTCGCAATGGAGTCGTTCAGCTTCTTTTCTCCGGCTATGAACGCTTTGTATCTGCATCCTGTTCTTTCAATTCCATTGGTCAGTGGAGCCATCTGGTTGATCTCGTACGCTCTGTGTCTGGCGTATCATACGATTTATAGAGCTGCCAGTCGTAGAGCTGTCAGTTGTGCAACTAAGAACGATACTCGACGATGAAACGAGCGGCCATGTCCCTTAGGCGTGTTGTTAAAAAGATCATCCCTCCTACTACTTCTATGGTAGATGCACGCAGAGATGCTATCCTGCGTGGACAGCAGCGCGTCATAGAGGAGATTGCGGGCAGTTTTTCTGAGACGACGGAATCTTTGCGCTCAGAAATCACGAATCTGCAAAATGAAATACGTATGATTCACGCCGAGATGGTTGGGCATGAAGTTGCCGACCGTTCCGCAAGTGCAAATTCCCGTAAGAAGCACGATGAAATAATCGTCTCAATGGCCTCTTATGCCCCTCGTCTCGCAAAGCTTGCTCCCACGCTTCAGTCTCTTGCCGAGCAGACGAGGCATCCTGATAGGCTCTTGGTCTGGATTCCAAGAAAAGATGCCCCGAAAGGCTACCTGTCCTTTTCCGCTGAGGTTCTCCATGCAATCTCGGAATCTGGTGCTGAAATTCGGTGGGTGGATACTGACTTGGGGCCCCACAATAAGTATTACCATGTGATGCGCGAATATCCTGAAGCGACGGTTATCACCGTTGATGATGACGGGATTTACGACAGGCGCCTCGTGGAGGTCTTGGTTGATGCTAGCTCAAGGTTCCCTGGGTCTATAGTTGCGATGAGGACGCATCTTATGTTGTTTTCGACCGAGGGCGGAGTTTTGCCTTATCGCGAGTGGAATCGCGAACAATCGGAAGTGCAAGAAGATCCTCGTAGGGATTTATTTCCAACGGGATTTGGAGGGGTGCTTTACCCCCCCCATTCTTTATCACTGCATGTATTTGATGAAAATGCTATTCGAAGAACGTGTATTAAGGCAGATGATTTATGGCTGAAAATAATGTCGGCTTTGGCTGAGACGACCGTTGTGACGCCGCGTCCCTTACTTACACCTGAATATGTTCCTGATACACAGAATGTTGCCCTCTGTTTGGACAATCTTGATAAGGACGAAAACGACCATCAGCTACAGGCGATATTGTCTTATGTGGACACATTTTCTCAATCGAGAAGCTTAATCGACTGGTTGAGGGAGTAACGAAACAGGAGCCAGTTTTTATTCCGCATCTTGAATCTTGTATCTAGTTTCCGACGTCATCGCTGGACTCCCTGACGATATAAAGCGGGCGGCGCTTGGTCTCGAGATAGGTTTTAGCTAGATATTGCCCCATGATGCCAAGGCAAAGCAGCTGAATACCACCGAGCAGTGTGATAAGGCAGGCGAGGGACGGCCATCCATCCACGGGGTCGCCGAAGGCGAGAGTCTTCACCACGATAACAATGACTCCAACTAGTGCGGCGAAGCAAAGCAAGATTCCCACCACCGAGGCGATGGAGAGCGGAACGGTGGAGAAATCAACGATACCATCAATGGAATAGAGCATAAGTGAGAAGAAGCTCCACTTGGTCTCGCCGGCAACGCGTTCGACGTTGACATAGGGGAGCCACTTGGTCTTGAAGCCGATCCACCCGAAGATGCCCTTAGAGAAACGGTTGCACTCACGCATGGAGAGGACGGCGTCCACCATGGGACGTTTCATGAGGCGGAAGTCACGCGCTCCGTCGGCGATATCTGCCTTGGAGATATGGCTGATGAGCTTATAGAACATCCGGGCAAAAAACGAGCGGATGGGCGGTTCTCCATCGCGGTTGACGCGTCGAGCAGCGACGCTGTCGTAATCCTCGGTGAGCAGGATGCTATACATCTGGAGAAGTAGGCTGGGAGGATCTTGCATGTCGGAGTCCATGACGGCAACGTAATCGCCGCGCGCGTGCTCGAGCCCAGCAAGGATGCCCGCCTCTTTACCGAAGTTCCGCGAGAAGGAAATCCAGCGGATTGTCAGAGGCGCGTATGCTTCGGCGATCTGAGGTACGGAGATGCTTTTCATCAGGGCGAGCGTCCCGTCGCGGGAGCCGTCGTCCACCAGAACGGCCTCGATGCGAACGTCGTGGTCGCTTTGCATGGTGCGGGCGACATTGGCGAGTGCGGAAAGGAAGATCGGCAGACTTTCCTGCTCGTTATAACAGGGAACGGCAACAGAAATAAGGTCCATGGTGTTCTGAGTCCTTTCGCCGAAAAGACATTTAATAGAAAGAGTCTAGCGCTTTAGGTTTTGGTGATGGCCGCCGCCAAAGTTCTCTGTGCCTGCTATTCTTTACATGCTCATTACATTTCGATTTAGGGGAACGCTTGGACGTGCGACAGCTTTATTCGATCATTCCGGTGCTGGGCATAGCTCTCATCGTGGCTTCCTGTTGGGGTAGGGTCCTCGTTAAGAAGGATGAGGTACTGCATGATCGGCTTATAGCCTTTAGCGGTATCACCCCTTTTGTTGTTCTCTTGGGGTTTACCGGTATCTGGTTCGGGTTCGGCAAGATGGCATGCGGTCCGGTTTTCCTTTCGGGAATGACCTGCGTCTTCACATTGCTGGGCGTCCTCTCGGTGTTTCGTGATGTGCTGACTAAGCGGTCCTCTGGGGTTTCGGGCGTTCTTCTTGCCGAGGCGCGCGACGCGCTGTTTCTTGTCGTTGCCAGTGTCTACTCGTTCTTCGCGCTCGATATCCTATGGAACGAGACGCTATTCTCGCTTCAGTTTATTTTCGTTCTAGTATCTGTTGTTTCCCTGTTTGTGTTCTATCTCTTCCTATATTTCATTGGTCAACGAACGGGTATCGTTGTTTCCCTTGGTGTTGTTGTTTTTACCCTGACGGCAATCGTTCAGTATTTCGTGGTTCTGTTTAAAAATTCAGCCATCTTGCCAAGCGACATATTCGCCATCGGTACGGCTGCTGCAGTGAGCTCTGGCTACGACCTCACCCTCACTAAAGAGGCGCTGTGGCTGCTGGTCGCTTGTGCTGTTGTTCTATTTCTCCTTGAGTTTATGGCGCCTGCAGTAGGGGATGGAAAAAAGAGGGCTGGCATTTTCGTTGCGGCTAACACAGTTTGTGCTCTTGTTGTCGGTGGCTCTGCCCTTGCATGCTTCAACACGGTTGATCTTGCCGACACCTTTGGTACTGATAAAGCTGCTTGGCAACCGCTTGTATCGTATAAGAACCAGAGCTTCGTGCCGTCGTTTCTGACCTTGGCGCAGCGGATGCGCGTGAAGGCACCCGCCGGGTACACGCAGGGGGATGCCGAGCTGCTGGAGGCAACGTATGCGGCGGCGTATGAGACTTCGGTTGATCCAGCCGTCGCCTCTGGAGCCTCCGAACAGTTCACCGATGCGAAACCGGCAGTCATCGCCATCATGAACGAGACGTTTTCCGACCTCTCCCTTATGGATGGCCTGGGTGTGGGCTATCAAGGTCCAATGTACTTACATTCTCTAGCAGATACTGCTTTAGCGGGAAACCTTTCCGTTTCGGTGCATGGCGGTGGAACAGCCAATTCGGAGTTTGAGTTCCTTACGGGGAACAGCAGGGCCTTCCTCGGTGTGGCGGTTTATCCGTACAGTATTTTCAGCCTTGCCGACGTGAACAGCCTGCCCAAACAGTTCTCCGAGCTCGGGTATAAAACGACGGCAATCCATCCCAACCTCGGCAGTAACTGGAATCGTAACAAGGTGTATGAGGAACTTGGTTTTGACGAGTTCATCGACATTGAGGGTTTCGAGGGCGCTGAGACATATCATGCAGGCGTGACCGACGCGGCGACCTACGATAAGGTGCTAGAGTTGCTTCGTGAGGACTATTCTCCGCAGTTCATCTTCGATGTCACTATGCAAAATCATGGCGGTTACACGGTGGGAAATGTTGCCCAGAATCTGCCGCAGTTTGATTTTCCCACTGCGGGTGATTCCCTCGATGCGCAGATGAACGAGTACCTTGCCTGCATCGAGCAGTCCGACTGGGCGCTCGCGGACTTCATCGAGGAACTGCGCGCCCTCGACCGTCCGGTGGTGGTTGTGTTCTTCGGTGATCACCAGCCAAACATCAGCGCTGAGTTCAACGATGCGATGTATACCGGTGAGGATGAGGTGGCCCATGCGGAGCGCATTCACACAACACAGTATTTCATCTGGGCCAACTACGATATTGCTGGTAACGATCAGGTATCCGCGCGCGATGACCTAAGCACCAGCGTGCTTGGCGCCAAGCTGATGGAGATCATCGGTGCGCCTATGACGGACTATCAGAAGGCAACGCTTGCAGCACGCACTGAGGTTCCCGCTATCAACTCGGTTGGTTATCGCGGGACAGATGGACTCTGGCATGACCTCACGGCCGATGACCGCGCAAAGACCGTCAATGACCTCGAATGGCTTCAGTACCTCAATTTTGGTAGCAAGGTTTAAGGCGAGTCTGCCGGCTATTGTTGTTTGAGAACGGCTTTCCATTGCAGGTGGGCAATAGCTTGAATTGGTCTGGTCCAAATGGGAAGTGCTGAGAGACCAGTGACTGCGCATGATGCGAGGACGAGGAGAGCGAGCCCCTCGGGAGTGAACTCCACCGCGGGGATGCCGTAGAATCCCACAAAACGCAGGGCCATCCGTACGAAGCGATGCAGCACGAATATCTCCAAGGTGCGCCTACCCAGGATGCTCAAGAGGGGTATGGGCTTATCGCTTATGATGGATAGTAACGTGCAGGAGACAAGCAGGGCTGCCGCGGTGAACCCAAGGCGGCCCGCGACACCGAGAAGGAATGACCCCTGATAGGGCAATGCTCCATATGCGAGGTAGAAGTACGGCTCGGCGGCGTTATGAAAAACCGCGTATGCGATTAGAACTAGTGCGCCGCCAATCGCAAGCGGGGCGCTCAGCCTTCTTCTGTGTATGAAGTTTTGTACGCTTGCGGGTTGAGTCAGCCTTCCCCCTACAAACCAGGGGAGGAATACGAGTGTGCGCGATAGCGCCAGAAAATCCCCGAGCTGAGGCAGGCCTCTGGCAACAAGCGCGATGCATGTCGAGGCGACGAGCGCAGGGATGGGCTTCAAGCGGTCTATGAGAGGGGTTAGGGCAAACCAGGTGGCACATGAAAACAGATACCAGGCGGCCGAGTTGAATATGAATAGATTGCCCAACAGCTCCTCAAGAGAATGAAAGGGAGCACCGCAAAGAGCTGAAGGCCCAGTGCGAGCAGTACGTATGAGAGTATGCGCTCAACTTTGAGCGTACCCGAGGAAAAAACCGATGCAGAGAAGAGCCCCGTCGTGAATACGAAGAGCGGCATATGAAAGAGATAAATCGTGTGATGCAGAAGGTTGGCGTAAGGGTTCGTAGCTATAACGGGTGAGATAACATGCCCCAATACAACTAGTGCAATCAGTATGCCTTTTACGTTATCAAAGTAGGCGATTCTCTCATGCTTTTCAGACATTCGCTGCAGCCTCGCTTCCCCTCGAGATTGCGGATGCCGGGTTATCAATTAGGATTATAGATAGACCCAAGCGCCTTGTTCTATAATCTGTTGCGCGCGCCCTTAGCTCAGTTGGATAGAGCAGGAGACTTCTAATCTCAAGGTCGTGGGTTCGAATCCCCCAGGGCGCACCATTGCATTTGAGCGCCCGCCGCAACCGGCGGGCGCTGCTCGTTTGGGGCGGGGAAGTGCAACGCATTGGGCGAGAGAGCGGCGTGCCAAGCTGGGTGCGACAGGCGCCCCGTCTGGCCGCGCGGCTACCGCTCACCGGCAAACGGACGCGCAAGAAGCATTTCTCGCAACAAAATCGGATGTATGGGGTAAACTAGACCCGTCGTTGTAACGTGTCCTGTCGCGCGGCGCGCGGCTGGCATGGTCAAAAGGAGTCAAACATGGTTTCTGAGAAGGTTACGCTCGTTAACCCGCAGGGTCTTCACATGCGTCCCGCCGGCCTCTTCGCCTCCACCATGGGCAAGTTCGCCTGCGACGTGACCGTTGTCACCCCCGAGAAGGAGGTCAACGGCAAGAGCCCCATGGCCCTTATGGCTGCTGGCATCCCCTGCGGCACCGAGGTTGAGATCCGCTGCGACGGCGCTGACGAGGCCGACGCTCTCACCGCTGCTGTCGAGCTCATCAAGAGCGGTCTCGGCGAGTAGTTTTAGAGCGTGGCTTCGCTGCGTTAAACCAGGTGTTGGTTCGGGCGTCCGCGCATGCGCGTGGGCGCCTGTTTGGTTTAAAGGAGAGAACCAAAATGTACAGCATGTTTGAGGGCGTTAACGCCTCCGAGGGCATCGGTATCGGCAAGGTTGTTCTGGCTGTTGAGCCCGACCTGAGCTTTGAGCCGCACGAGGTTGAGGACGCCGCTGCCGAGAAGGCGCGTTACCAGCAGGCGCTCGAGGTCTTCTGCCAGAAGACCGAGGCTCAAGCCGAGCGCATGAAGGTCACCGTGGGCGAGAACGAGGCCGAGATCATGAGCGGCCACATCATGCTCGCCCAGGATCCGGGCCTGGTCGACGGCATCAACACCGCCATCGACGGCGGCGCTTGCGCCGAGAAGGCGCTCGTGGACACGAGCACCATGTTCGAGAACATGTTCCTCGCCATGGATGACGAGATGTTCCGCCTGCGCGCGGCCGACATCGCCGACATCCGCACCGGCATCCTCGCCGAGCTTCTCGGCAAGGACGTCGTTGACCTGTCCGTCCTGCCTGCCGGCTCGATCGTGGTCGTTCACGACCTTACCCCGTCCATGACGGCCACCATCGACAAGGAGAACGTCGCCGGCGTGGTCACCGAGGTCGGCGGCCGCACCTCGCACTCCGCCATCATCGCCCGTGCGCTCGAGATCCCCGCGGTCCTTTCGGTCCCCAACGCCTGCGGTGCGCTCCTTAACGGCACCACCGTCATCGTCGACGGTATCAACGGCCACGTGATCAACGACCCCGACGCTCAGATGCTCGAGGACTACCAGAAGCGCGCCGACGCCTTTGCTAAGGAGAAGCACGCGCTCGAGGCCTTCCGCGGCAAGCCCACGGTCACGGCCGACGGCGACAAGAAGGTGCTCGCCTGCAACATCGGCAACCCCGAGGACGCCAAGGGCGCCGTTGACCACGACGCCGAGGCCATCGGCCTGTTCCGCTCCGAGTTCCTGTTCATGGACGCCAAGGAGCTCCCCTCCGAGGACGAGCAGTTTGAGGCCTACCGCAAGGTGGCTGTCACCCTCAAGGGCGCACCGGTCATCATCCGCACGCTCGACGTGGGCGGCGACAAGGAGATTCCGTACCTCAAGCTCCAGAAGGAAGACAACCCCTTCATGGGCTATCGCGCCGTGCGCTACTGCCTCGACAACGCCGACGAGTACAAGGTCCAGCTCCGCGCCCTGCTGCGCGCCAGCGCCTTTGGTGACATCAAGATTATGGTCCCGCTCGTCACCTGCGTTGAGGAGCTCCGTCAGGTCAAGGCGCTCGTTGAGGAGTGCAAGACCGAGCTCGCGACCGAGGGTTACAAGTACAACGAGAACATCGAGGTCGGCATCATGATGGAGACGGCCGCTGCCGCCAACATCGCCGACATCCTCGCCGAGGAGGCCGCGTTCTTCTCGATCGGCACCAACGACCTTACCGGTTACACCATGGCGTCCGACCGCGGCAACGACAAGGTCTCTTACCTCTACAGCTGGTACTACCCGGCGGTCCTGCGCGCCATCAAGAACATCATCGTCAATGGCGTCAAGGCCGGCATCATGGTTGGTATGTGCGGCGAGGCCGCGGCAGATCCTCTGCTCACGCCGCTGCTCATTAGCTGGGGCATGGAGGAGTTCTCCGTCTCCGCGCCGAGCGTGCTCAAGACCCGCAAGGCCATCAGTCAGTGGACCAAGGCTGACGCCGATGCTCTTGAGGCCAAGGTTATGCAGCTCAAGACCGCCGACGAGGTCAAGGCTGCCCTCGAGGAGGCCGCTCGCTAAGCGATTCGGTTAACGGAATGTAAGTCCGCCGCGGAAGTGGCTGCCACATGCGCGGCGGACGCGTATAATCATTCCGGTCGCATGCTGCATGGCGTCTGTGCGCCATGCAGTTTTCCCGAAGAAAGGAAGGGCACATGTTCTATACGCTTACGGCGAACCCCGCGGTCGATATGACCGTTCAGTCCACTCCGCTCATCCCGAACGAGAACGTTCGCACGGGCGGCGCGAGCTATACCCCCAACGGTAAGGGCCTCGACGTCTCGTTCGCTCTCAAGAAGTTTGGCCAGGACTCCTGTGCTCTCGGCTTCTTCGGTGGCTTCACCGGCAAGTTCATCGTCGAGGAGACCATGAACATGGGCGTGTTCTGCCAGCCGGTTTGGATCGACGGCATCACCCGCATCTGCGCCTACATCAACGACGGCGAGAACGAGTACGGCATCCTGAACCCGGGCGCTCCGCTCACCCCGCAGTACGAGCAGGAGCTCTTCAACATCATTGATGGCGCCTCCGAGATGGAGTGCCTCGTGATTTCCGGCTCGGTGCCTCCGCGCGCCTCTGCCGACTTCCTCGACAAGGTTGTCGCGCACGCCAAGGCCAAGGGCGCCGACGTGGTGCTCGACCTCTCGAGCGATAAGCTCAAGACGCTCGCCTCCACCAAGCCGCTGCTCATCAAGCCCAACCATCACGAGATGCGCGCCATTTGGGGCGTTCAGATCGACACCGATGACGACGCTCGCCGCGCCCTCAAGCTCGCTCACGAGTCCGGTGTCCAGAACATCCTGCTCACCATGGGCAGCCGCGGCAGCGCCTACTTCTCCAACGGCGAGGACATCTGGTACGCCAAGCGCGAGTTCAACATCAAGCTCGTGTCCTCCGTCTGCGCCGGCGACTGCACGCTCGCCGCGTTCCTCCACAAGTGGTACGACGATCGCGACAACGTCGAGGAGGCCCTGAAGCTGGCCCTCGCCACCGGAGCGAACGTCTGCGAGAGCGCCGGCCTCGGTGACTTTGGCCATGTGGACGAGTACAGCAAGCACATCGCGGTCCGCAAGCTTCCGCGCGAGTAGACTGAAGGCACCAAGCTTTCCCGCGTAGCTTTACCGATACGCTTCTGACGCGCACAGGGCGTCTCACTTCGGTGAGGCGCCCTGCTTCTGTATACTGAAGGCCACAGAAAGGCGGTGGAATGGTGCAGACGCTCGACAGCTCGCTCGCAGGTGACACCCTGCTCTCGGCTCGGCCCTCGGCCCCGGCGCTCGCGGTGTTGCGCGCGCTTGAGGTGGGGGGCCTTGAGGCGTGGTTTGTGGGCGGCTGGGTGCGCGACGCCCTCATGGGCGCGCCGAGCCATGACATCGACATCTGCTGCTCCGGTTCTTGGCAGGAGAGCAAGCGCGCCCTCGAGGCGGCGAGCATCGCCGTGGTGGAATCGGGCACGCGCTTTGGCGGCATCACCGCGGTGGTAGACGGCGAGCGCGTTGAGGTGACGAGCTACCGCTATGACGGCTTCTATACCGACGGGCGCCATCCCGAGAGCATCCGGCGTGCCGAGCGGGTCGAGGAGGACCTTGCCCGGCGCGACTTTACGGTAAACGCCATGGCATGGCATCCCGACCGCGGCCTGCTTGACCTCTACGACGGCCGGGGTGACATTCGCCGCCGGATTATCCGTGCGGTAGGGGAGCCCAGGCGCCGGTTTGAGGAGGATGCGCTCCGTATGCTGCGCGCGGTGCGCTTTGCGAGCCGCCTCGCCTTTGCCATGGACCCCGCAACAGCCGCTGCCCTTGCTGCGTGCGCACCGCTTCTTGACCAGGTTGCGCGCGAGCGTGTGGGCACCGAGCTCGACGGCATACTCGCCACAGGGCGCGGCGGCGAGGCGCTCGAGCGCTACCCCGAGATCATGTGTGCGGCCATACCCGAACTCGCGCCCTGCCGCGGGTTCGACCAGCACAGCCGCTATCACATCTACGACGTCTACGAGCACACGGCGCACGTGCTCGCCGCAGCGGGGGAGGCCGACCGGGCGCCGGCGCTCATGTGGGCGGCGCTTCTGCACGATGTGGGAAAGCCCGAAACCTTCACCCGGGACAAGCGCGGGGCGGGGCACTTCTTTGGGCATCCGGAGCGCGGTGCGGACATGGCGCGCGACATCATGCGCCGCCTAGCGCGCCCGACCGAGCTCATCCGCGAGGTGACGCTTCTCATTCGCTACCACGACCTGCCCCTGCGGGCCGAGCGCGAGGACCTGCTTCGCATGATGCAGCGGCTCTCGGGCGGCGGACTCGACGCACCGCGCCTTATGAACGAGCTTCTCACCCTCAAACGGGCGGACGCCCTCGGCAAGGCGCCGAGCTGCTTTGCCTGCATCGCCGAAATCGAGCGCATGCGCGAGATGGTGCGCGAGCTTATCGCCAACGGCGAGGCGTACAGCACCGCCACGCTCGACCTCAAGGGACGCGACCTTATCGAGCGCGGCGTGCAGCCGGGGCCCCGGGTGGGCGAGCTCCTCGCCCGTGCGCTCGACGCCGCTATGGCGGGCGCGGTGCCCAACAGGTGCGACGAGCTGCTAGCCTACCTGCTCGACTAGCGCTCGTCGGGGGCGCACTCCGTCGAGAGCGGTTGCGGGGGCACGTGCGGCGGGGTGATGCGGGAACCGTGCGCTCGGGAGGCCGCAGTGTGGTATGATGCCTTGCGGTAACACGAATTCAGAATTCGTAACACTTTCTATCAGATAGCTGGGGGCGTGTACGGGGCCCCGCCGGAAAGGGGCATCATGCCAGACACGCTCGTTCGGGCTGCGCTTGCACGCGGCGGCACTCCCATCACGCGCCGTGGCGCGCTTGCGCTCGGTGGCGCGGCCGCCTTGGCTGCCGCCGTGACGACTACAGGTTGTGCTTCGGGAGAAGAAGAGGGCTCGACCGGCTCCTTGGCAACCGTCGCATCGGACGGCACGCAGGTCATCGTTGCTATGAATACCGAGAGCGAGCCGGCTGCGGGCTTTGACCCCCTCGTCTCGTGGGGGTGCGGCGAGCACGTGCACGAGCCGCTCATCCAGTCAACCCTCATCACCACCGACGCGGACCTCAACTTTGTCTGCGATCTTGCGACCGATTACGCCTGCTCGCCAGACGGCCTCGTCTGGACCTTCGCTATCCGCGACGACGTTGTCTTTTCGGATGGCGAGCCCTTGACGGCCGCCGACGTCGCCTTCACGGTCAACGGCGCCATTGCTTCTACGGCCTTTGAGGCGGATCTCTCCATGGTCGACAAGGCGGTGGCGACGGGCGACTACACCGTCGAGCTCCACCTCAACAAGCCCTACAACGCCCTTCTCTACACGCTCGCGGTGCTTGGTATCGTGCCGGAGCACGCCTATGGCGAGGGGTATGGCGAGGCGCCCGTGGGGTCGGGCCGCTACCTGCTCGAGCGCTGGGACCGCGGGCAGCAGGCGGTGTTTGTTGCCAACCCGCGCTACTACGGCGAGGCGCCGCGTATGGAGCGCGTGGTCGTGGTCTTTATGGCCGAGGACGCTGCGCTCGCGGCGGTCCAGGCGGGCGAGGTGGACATTGCCTACACCTTTGCCACGCATGCGCACCAAGCGTTTGAGGGCTATGAGCTCGTGAGCTACGCGACCGTGGACTCGCGCGGCATCTCGCTGCCGGTGCTGCCCGCGGGCGGCACAAAGGTGGTCGAAGGCGACATGGTCTACCCCCAGGGTAACGACGTCACCTGCGACGTTGCCGTGCGGCGCGCCATCAACTGCGCCATCGACCGCGACGCCATGATCGACCACGTGCTTGCAGGCTATGGCAAGCCGGCCTTTAGCGTGAGCGACAACATGCCCTGGTCAAGCCCGGACATGGAGGGTGCCTACGACCCCGAGCGCGCCCGCGCGCTGCTCGATGCTGCCGGCTGGACAATGGGGGAGGACGGCGTGCGCGCCAAGGGGGGCGTCCGCGCGGCGCTCGACATCTGGTACTCGTCCGACGATTCGGTGCGCCAGGCGCTCACCTACGAGCTTGCCAACCAGCTTGCCGGGGTGGGCATCGAGGTCACCCCGCACGGGGGCAGCTGGGACGAGGTCTACAGCCACCAGTACGAGGCCCCCATCATGTGGGGCTGGGGGTCCAACTCGCCCATCGAGGTGTATGCACTCAACTACTCGACCGGCTGGGGCAACTACGCCGGCTACGAGAGCGCGGCGATCGACGGGCATCTGGACGATGCGCTTGCCGAGCCCGCGGTCGAGGACTCCTACGGCCACTGGCAGCTCGCCGCATGGGACGGCGAGGACGGCTTTGCACCCAAGGGCGCAGCGACGTGGGCGTGGATTGCAAACGTCGACCACCTGTACTTCAAGCGCAGCGGGCTCGACGTGGCCGACCAGAAGCCCCATCCGCACGGGCACGGCTGGTCGCTCGTGAACAACGTGGACCGTTGGAGCTGGGCCCAGTGAGTCATTTGGGGACGGGGTCAAAGCGTGCCGTGGCATCTGGCACGGCAGTATCCGGCGTTGCTGACGCGCTCGCGCGCGCCTGGCGTCGCATCCCCTGGCCCGTGCGCACGGTCTTCCGCTTTGTGCTCCTTATGCTCGCCGTGAGCTTTGTGACCTTTGCGCTTGTGGCCGCCTCGCCCATCGATCCCGTTCAGGCAAACGTGGGGCAGACGGCCTACCTCACCATGAGCCCGGAGCGTCGCGCCGCGCTTGCCGAGCGCTGGGGCGCGGGCGAGGGCATTCTCGAGCGCTACGGCGCCTGGCTTTTCGATGCGATCCGCGGCGACTTTGGCGAGAGCCTCCGCTTCAACGCGCCGGTCGTCTCGGTGGTGGGTGAGCGCCTCGCTTCGTCGGCGCTTCTGCTCGCGGTGGCGTGGCTGCTCTCGGGCGTGATCGGGTTCGTGCTCGGCGTTGTGGCGGGCGCGCGCCGCGGCTCTCGGCTCGACCGGGTGATCTGCGGCTGGTGCTACCTACTTTCCGCCACGCCCACTTTCTGGCTCGCCATGCTCGCCCTCATGCTCTTCGCAGTGTATCTGGGGTGGTTTCCTGTCGGTTTCGCCGCGCCCATCGGGGCGGGGGCCGAGGCGTCTTTAGCGGAGCGCCTCCATCATGCGGTGCTGCCCGCACTCACGCTCTCGCTCACCGGTGTCGCCAACGTGGCGCTCCACACGCGTGAGAAGACCTGCGAGGTCATGGCGAGCGACTACGTGCGTTTTGCCCGCCTGCGCGGCGAGTCCGAGCTCTCTGTAGTTCTCCGCCACGGCCTGCGTAACCTCGTGCTGCCCGCGCTCACGCTCGAGTGCGCCCAGGTGAGCGAGATCATTGGCGGCTCGGTCCTCGTGGAGCAGGTGTTCTCCTATCCCGGCCTTGGTCAGGCCGCGGTCACGGCGGGGCTCGGCGGCGACGCGCCGCTTCTGGTGGGCATCGCACTTGCGACCGCGACGATTGTCTTTGCGGGAAACCTCGCGGCAAACCTTCTCTACGGCGTGATCGACCCTCGGATGCGCAAGGGGGTGGCCCATGTCGGCGCATAGCTCGCACAAGCCTGCAGCCGCAGTTCTGCACCGCCCCGTGCCTCTTGGGCGCGCAGGCGGCAGACGGGCGCTTCTTGCCTGGATCGTTGTCGCGGCGCTCGCGCTGCTTGCCGTGGCGGTCGCGGGTATCGCGCCGCCGGGTTCTCCACCTCGCTCGGGGTCGGTCTTGTGGCCGCGGTCGCATCGTCGCTCATCGCCCTTGCCCTCGCACTTATCGCCGCCCTCGGCGGTCGCGCGGCGGATGCGGCGGTGTCGTGGCTCATCGACCTTGTCATGGGCATCCCACACATCGTGTTGCTCGTACTCGTGAGCTACGCGCTCGGCCGCGGGACCGTGGGCGTTCTCGCGGGCATCGCCCTCACGCATTGGCCAAGCCTTGCACGCGTGCTGCGCGCAGAGATTCTGCAGCTGCGCTCGGCGCCCTATCTCGCGGCTTCCGAGGCGCTCGGCGTCTCACGTGTGCGCATCGCGCTTGCCCACATCGTCCCTCACGTGCTCCCGCAGTACCTGGTGGGGCTCGTTCTGCTCTTTCCGCACGCCATCCTGCACGAGGCGTCCATCACGTTTCTCGGGTTTGGCCTGTCGCCTGAGCAGCCCGCCATCGGCGTCATCCTCTCCGAGGCCATGGGCTACCTTACAGCGGGCGCCTGGTGGCTCGCCGTCTTTCCCGGTCTTGCCCTCTTGGCGGCCGTGCTTTTGTTTGACCGTATCGGGTCGGCGCTCCGCTCGCTCGTGACGCCCGAGGAGGTGCAGCGATGAGCTCGATTGCCGATGCGCGCCATCATGATACCGAGTTCCACCATCACCATGCCCACGCCGCCACGTCGCACCACGGCGGCGGGCACCATCTGCTCACCGTCGAGCACCTGTCGGTCAGTTTCGAGATGTACGACGCGCAGGCGCCCTTCTTCCGGGCGGGCCGCGTGCTGCTGCCGGTGCTTCGGGACCTCACCGTATCGGTGCATGCGGGCGAGGTGCTCGCCGTGGTGGGCGCGAGCGGCTCGGGCAAGAGCGTGCTTGCAAACGCGATCATGGGGCAGTTCGAGCCAAACGCGCTCGTGGAGGGCAACATCTGGTTTGACGGCGAGGCCATGGACGCTGCCCGTCTCGCCGAGCTCCGCGGCCGCGGCATAGCGCTCGTTCCGCAAAGCGTGGCGAACCTCGACCCGCTCATGCGCGTGGGCGACCAGATTGTGGGGCCCACGGGACGCAGCGCCGATGCGCGCGCGGCAGCCGAGCGCCGTCGCGCGCGCATGCGTGAGCTCATGCGCGCCTACGGACTCGATGCGGCGGTCGAGCGCCTCTACCCCCACGAGCTCTCGGGCGGCATGGCGCGGCGCATGCTGCTCATCTCCGCCCTTATTGACGAGCCCCGGCTCATCATCGCCGACGAGCCCACGCCCGGTCTCGATCTGGACCTTGCGGTGCACGCCCTCGACGACCTACGTGCCTTTGCCGACGGCGGGGGAGGCGTCATGCTCATCACCCACGACATCGAGCTCGCCCTGCGCGTGGCGGACCGCGTGGCGGTCTTTCACGAGGGCACCGTCGTCGAGGAGACCCCGTGCGCGAGCTTTGCCTCGCCCGAACTCCTTACGCACCCGTTCACGCGCGCACTCTGGCATGCGCTGCCCGACCGCGACTTTGCGCCCGTAGAAGGGGAGTCGCTCGCTAGCGACGTCGCGCCTGTTTCCGTAGAAGGGGAGGGACGGTCATGAGCCTTATCGTTGAAAACGCCGGGTTCTCCTATCCCGGCTGCGCGCCCGTGCTCAGGGGCGTGAGCCTTACCGTGGATCCGGGCGAGCGGGTCGCTCTCACCGCGCCCTCGGGGAGCGGCAAGACGACGCTCTGCCGTCTGATAGCGGGCTACCTTCCCTTGAATGAGGGCCGTATCGAGGTGGACGGAGCCGAGGCGTCCCGTGCCGGTGAGCGCCCCTACCGGTCATGGCGCGGTCCTCGGCCCGTGCAGCTCATCTGGCAGCACCCTGAGCAGGCCTTCGACCCGCGCTTACCACTGGTGCGTTCCCTCGCTGAGGGCATTGCAGATGGGGAGGACGCGCGCAGCGCAATCGAGGCGTCGGGTCTTCTCGAGCGCCTGGGCGTGCGCGACGCGTGGCTCGACCGCCTGCCGCATGAACTCTCCGGCGGCGAGCTCATGCGACTTGCCATCGTGCGCGCGCTGCTCGCGCGGCCCCGGTATCTCATCTGCGACGAAATGACTGCCATGCTCGACGCCCTCACCCAGGCGCAGATTTGGCACGAGGTTATGGCGATCGCGCAGGAGCGCTCGATGGGTCTTATCGTCGTTTCCCATTCGCCCGCCCTGCTTAAGCGCGTCGCCACGCGAGCGATCCCCCTGATCCATTAGGTCGCTCCACGAGATGACCATAAAATCGCGTGTATCCAAAAAGGTACTTGCGCCCGGCGCCCGGTTCCCGTATATTCTTTCTCGCACTAAGGCACTGCCGGTGCGCACGGCCCGTTCGTCTAGCGGTTTAGGACGCCGCCCTCTCAAGGCGGAGATCACCAGTTCGAATCTGGTACGGGCTACCATCGATTTTTGAGGCTCCTTTGGGAGCCTTTTTTCATATCGTGAGAGGTTTCTGATTTCTGTCGCTACGCTCTGCGTGTGCAACTCGCGGAGGCGCCCCTCAGAAAAAATCGCAATTGGGGGCTTGCGTCATCCGGCGCGGTGCCGTATTATTCCTACTTGCGCAAGCGGCAACGCGAGCGTGCGAATGAACCATTGGGATGTCGTCTAATGGCAGGACAGCGGATTCTGGTTCCGTCAATGGGGGTTCGACTCCCTCCATCCCAGCCATTCGTTTATGGCCCGTTCGTCTAGCGGTTTAGGACGCCGCCCTCTCAAGGCGGAGATCACCAGTTCGAATCTGGTACGGGCTACCAACGATTTCTCGAGGCTCCTTTGGGAGCCTTTTTTCATGCGTGCTTTAGGAGTTTTGAGCCGCCCGCCGAATGGGGGTCGGACGAGCCGGAACGTACGCTAAACTAGGTGTGTTACACGTGTCGGAACATTCGAGCCATCGATTGCCTTATAGGGGAGCGCCATGTCGGATTCCTCCAAGCACAACCCGCCCGTTGGCACGGTCGATGCGGCGCCCGCTGGCGGCGACGACCACAAGGGCGCGCGCCGCGGCGCCATCTTCATTGGATTCGTTCTTATCTGCTACATCATCTTCCTGGTGGTGACAGGTCAGGTGGCCGAGTTTTGGGCCGCCATGCAAAACGTCCAGATCCCCTGGCTCGTGGTCGCCTGCATCTGCATGGCGCTCTACATGCTCTTTGGCGTGGCCGCCTACGCCATCGCCGTCTGGCTCGACCCCAACTCGCCCGTCGGCATCCGCGACCTCATTTCTGTCGAGATGAGCGGTATCTTCTTCGGTAACCTCACACCCATGATGGTCGGCTCCTCGCCGGCGCAGATCTACCGCCTCACCAAGTGCGGCATGAACGTGGGCGAGGCCGGCGCCACGCAGTTCACCCGTTTCCTTGTCTACCAGTTTGGCCTCGTGGCGTGGGGCGCAATCCTGCTTATCGCCAAGATGCCGTTCTTTGCCGAGAAATACGGCGATATCACGCTTCTGTGCGTGTTCAGCTTCGGCGGCCACGCGGTGCTGCTGCTCGCTATCGTTGCCATCTGCCTCATGCCCAACACGGTCGTAAGACTTGGCCGCTGGGCGCTTTCGATCCTCGCGCGCCTCGGCCTTGCCACGAGCAAGATCGACGGCTGGCGCGAGTTCCTCGACACTGAGGTCCACGCATTCTCCGATAAGTTCAAGATCTCGATGGCTCACGGCAGCTCGATGCTCCTCACCGTAGTCATCACGATGATTCAGCTCGCGTTCTTCTATCTCGTGCCGTACTTCCTCATGCTCTCGTTTGGCCATCACGACGTGGACTTCTTCTCCGTTATGGCCGCCTCGGCCTTCGTGCAGCTGCTCTCCTCCGCGGTGCCGCTGCCCGGCGGCACGGGCGGTGCCGAGGGCGGCTTCGCGCTCTTCCTCGGCCACTTCTACGGCTCTGCCGCAACGGCCGGCTACCTGCTTTGGCGCCTTATCACCTTTATCGCGCCCACGATCATCGCCGCTCCCATGCTCGGCCTCAAGAGCGCCCACCGTGCAACCATTCACGAGCGCTGGGCACGCTTTAGCGGCCGCTTTGCACCGGTGTCCGCCAAGAAGGACGGCAAGGCACCGCGTGTGGCGCATGCGCCCGAGCAGCATAAGCATCACCATCACACAGGCGCGCAGGCGACGCTCGTTGCCGAGCCGCAGGCGACGGCAGGCTCGTCTGCCGCAACTGGCGCCGGCGCATCGCGCGCAACGGAGGCTCCCGCTAAGAAGGCGACGCGCTCCAAAGCCAAGCGCTCCCAAGCCGCTTCCAAGCCGCGCGTGCGCCGCACGGCGGAGGGCATCACCGTCACTGCAGCGCCCCGCCGCAAGAAGAAGCCGCGCTCGGCGTCCAAGGCTACTCCTTCCGAGTAACGCCGCCCGAGCAATATGCAATGCCAAGCGAGGGTTCGCCTTTTGGGCGGGCCCTCGCTTTCTGTAACGCGATCCATGAAGACCTGTAGCGCCGTCCCGACCGCGCAGGCAATGCTTTACCATGTCCTGCGGTACATTTTTTCAGGCAGGAGAGTCGGTATGGTACAAACGTCGCACAAGAGGGTAAAGATCGCGCTTATCATCTGCGCGGTGATAGCGGTGCTTTTGGTGGGCGCTGTGGCGTTTGCGGGCAACTTTCTTGTCGACTTCGCGCTGAACCCGCACGCGAGCTTCACCATGAACAGCATGATGCGCGGCGGCGACGTCGACGGCCTCGAGACCGTCACGCCTGCGAAGGATGCCGATTACAGCTCCGAGGCCCGCACATGGTTCGATGAGCGCAAGCAGAGCATCTCCCACACGGCTGAGGATGGCACCGAGCTTCTCGGGTGGGAGATTCCCGCCGACGCCGCCGCGGCGGACGGAGGCGCGTCGGCGAAGGTCCAGGCGCTCTGCTACCCGCGTGAGACGGTCGGGGAGCACACCTATGCCGTCGTGTGCCATGGGTACGTGGGCAAGCCCGCGGACATGGCAAAGTACGCCTACCACTTTTGGCAGATGGGCATGACCGTGGTGATGCCGGCGGCGCGCGGGCACGAGCGCAACGTGGACGCCGGTCTCATCCAAATGGGCTGGCAGGACAGCGCGGACCTCGTGGGCTGGGTGAACGATATCGTCCAGCGCGACCCTGAGGCCAAGATCATGCTCTTTGGCGTCTCCATGGGCGGGGCCGAGGTCATGATGGCCTCCGGCCGCGACCTCCCCGACAACGTTCGTCTCATCGTGGAGGACTGTGGCTACTCGAGCGTATGGGCGTGCCAAATCCGCGCCGGCTACGGTTTTGTGGAGGCGAGCGCTACCGACATGCTCGCCCAGGCAAGCGTGCCCATGCTCTTCATCCACGGTGACGCCGACGAGTTCGTGCCCTTCTCGATGCTCGATGTGAACTACAACGCCTGCGCCAGCGCGGTAAAGGAAAAGCTCGTGGTAGAAAACGCGGGGCACGGTCAAGCGTCCTCGACCGACCCCGCGCTCTACTGGGACACCGTCGACGGCTTCATAGCCGTCCATATGGGCTAAATTGCGTCGGCGCGCAGTGCCTCCACAATGTTCTCGCTTTGGCTCTTCCTAAGGGCGTAGACCACGCTCACCACAATCACGGCGAGCACCACCACAAGAGATGCGGCGATCTGCACCACGGGCAGCTGGAACTCGTAGGTGGAGTACGAGAGCATCATGGCCTGGTAGAACCCAAAGGAGGCAAGAAGCGCAAGCACAAAGCCAATGGCAAAACCGCGCAGCGCGTAGCTCGCGCACTCGTAGGCGATCATGCGGCGGAAGGCCCTGTTGCCCATGCCGACGGATTTGAGCATGGCAAACTCGCGGCGGCGAAGCATAAGCGCGTTGGCGAGGGTGTTGAAGACGTTCGTCACGGCGATAAGCCCGGTGATGATGGCAAAGCAGTAGATGAAGGTGTTCACCGTGGTTGCCATGAGGCGTGCCTGCAGCTTGCTCTCGGCAATGTTCGTGTAGGTGAAGTCGAGCTCCGGATAGTCGGCGGCGATGCCCTTGAGCTCATCCTCGAGCGCGGCTGCGGCTGCGGCGTCGCCTCCCGTATCGAAGGAGAGGTTCGCGCGCAGATACCCGGTGTTGGCGGAAAGGGCGATGGCGGAGGCGGGCAGGACGAGCTGGAGGGTTCCCGACTGGCCGACGCAGGCCGGTGCGTGGTCGGCGAGCGCCCCCACCTCGACGGCGTCCTCGACGGCGACCGCTTCGTCATAGGGGAGGTAGTGTGCCTCGCCGCGGTCATCGTAATACAGCGCCTGAGGTGTGCCGTCAGGCCCGTCTTCGATGCTGGCGATAAAGCGCCCGTCGAGGTCGGCGAACTCGAGAAACTCGACCGTACCGGTGTCCTTGAACGGTTTCCAAGAGGCGTAGGTCTCGCCGTCGTTGGTGGTGTAGGAGTTCACGGCGATGGCGAGCGGGCGCGCGGTGTCGCAGAAGGCGTCCTCAGAGAGGCCGAGCTCGTCCACATAGGCGCGCCATGTCGCATCGTCCACAAAGTAGACGTAAGCAGATCCGTACCAGGTGCCGTCGGGAAGGACGTTCGCACTGCCGTCGAGACCCGTGATGTCATCGTCGAGCATGCGGGCGGGTACGATCATATCGGCCACGTAGCTCGTGTTATAGCCGTTGGGATGGGCATCTTCCAGGGCGGAGGCGTCCGCGTAGTAGCGCGCGAGCGCCCGCTGCATGCCCTCGCTGTCGACCTTGCCGTCCGCGAGGGCGAGCGTCTGGTCCGCCCCGGCGCCCGTGGCGTCGATGTAGAGCACAAGGTCCTGCCCCTCCATGGTGTTCACGGCGGTGTCGCTCGCGTAGCTCATCACGTCGGCGATGGAGCCGGAGGTGATGAGGAGGGCGACCGAGACGGCAAGCGCGGCGACCGTGACGCGCCCCTTGGACGAGCTGCGGGAGAGGTTTTTGTGGGCGATAAAGCCGGGCACACCAAAGAGGCGCCCTGCAATGCCGAGCGAGCGGCGGTAGGTCTGACCGTGCTTGCCGGCACGTCGCGCAGCGCGGCGCTGGGCACGCAGCGCGGTGCGGCTCAAACGTACGTCCTGGGTCTGGCGGATGGCATCGACGGCGGAGACGCGGCTCGCGCGGATGGCAGGGATCCAAGCGCTCACAAGTAGCGTGACCATGCCGAGCGCAGCGGCGACGGCAAGGGCGGCGGGACTCACCGCGACGGTGGCCGTGGTGCTGCCGGTGAAGGCGATGAGGCCCTCCCGCAGAAGACCAAAGACCACAAAGCAACCGGCAAGACCGAGCACGAGGCCCGCCGGGATGCCCGCCGCCCCGATGAGGAGCGCCTCGGTGAGCACGGTGCGCCGCAGCTGCCGGCGGCTTGCGCCCAGGCTCGAGAGGAGGCCGAACTGGCGCGTGCGCTCCGCGACCGAGATGGCAAAGCTGTTGTAGACGAGCGACACGCCCGCGACGACGACCACCGCTGCGAGGATCGCCGCGATCTGATAGAGGGTGTTCCAGATGGCGGTGTCCGGCGTGGCGCCCATCCAGCGGATGAGGGAGGAGTGGACCGAACCGCCGGTGGCATTGCTCTTGTTCGCGACGGCATCGACGATCTGCTCGGCCGCCGCCGGGTCCTCGGTGCGGAACAGGACCGACGCCCAGGTCGCCTCGGAGCCGTCTGAGATGACGCGCCCAAGCGCGCTCCCGTCGTCAAAGACGTAGGCGCTGTTGCCCTGGAGGGCGATGGTGGACGAGACACCGTAGCTGCGGTAGAAGCCCACTACGGTGCCGCTTATCTGGCCGAGGTCCGCCGCAAAGGACTCGCGCTGCGTTGCCTCGTCAACATAGCTGCCGTTGTAGGACGTTGCCGTGTAGGTCGTGCCGTCGTCGAGGTTTTGGACGGTGCGCGTGCCGAGGTCGAGCGTGACGGTGCTGCCGATGCCGATCGTTTTGTCCTCCGCGGTAAGCCCGCAGGGCGCGAGCTCGACATTTTGCAGATAGTGGGGGAGCACGATCTCGCCGGGCGCCTCAGGCGCACGCCCCGCCACGAGTTCGGGCGCCACCAGAAGGGGCTCCGCCTCATCTTGCGCCGCAGGCCAGGTCTTAGCATAGAGGTAGCTGCCAAAGAGGCTGCTGTTCTTATCGCCAAGCGACACGGTGCCAAGGTCTGAGATGCTCGTCCACGAGGTGATGCCGGGCTCGTCCATAAGCGCGTCGAAGCTCTCGGGGGTCACGTCGGCGAGCTCGCCGTACCACCAGCCCTCGTCCGCCGCGGTGCGCTCGATAAGCATGCGAGAGAGCGAGACCACGCTCGTGAGCACGGCGGTAATCAGCGCAACCGAGAGCGCCACGCCCATGATCGACACGACGGTGCGCGTACGGTTGCGCGAAAGCGACTTTAGGGTGAAGCGCGAGAAGATGCTCATCTAGCGCACCCCCTCGGCGGCGTGCGCGGGGCGGTAGGCGGCGCCGCCGCGCGGAGAGAAGGAGCCGGTGCCCGCAACCGATGCGGGCGCGACCGTGCGGGGTGTGCGCTCGGGTTCCCGGCGGCGCTCATCGCGAACGAGGCGCCCGTCCTCGATCACGATGACGCGGTCCGCCATGAGGGCGATGTCCTCGTCGTGCGTGATGACGATGAGTGTCTGCTTGAGGCGGCGGTTAGATGCGCGCAAAAGGCGCATGATCTCGGTGGAGTTTTTGGAATCGAGGTTTCCCGTGGGCTCGTCGGCGAGTACGACCGCCGGCGCGTTCATGAGCGCGCGGCCGATGGCGACGCGCTGCTGCTGACCGCCGGAGAGCTGGTTGGGGAGCGCCCGCTCGCGCCCGGTGAGGCCCAGCGCCTCGAGGAGCATCTTGAGGCGGCTCTCGTTGACCTCGCGCCCGTCCATAAGGACGGGGAGCGTTATGTTTTCCACCACGTCGAGCACGGGGATGAGGTTGTAGAACTGGTAGACGAGGCCGACCTCGCGGCGGCGGAACACCGCGAGCTCCTCGTCGGTGCGGGCAAAGACGTCCTGCCCTTGGAGGCGCACGGTGCCCGAGGTCGGGCGCTCGACGCCGCCCATGAGGTGCAGAAGCGTGGACTTGCCCGAGCCTGAGCTGCCGATGATGGCGACGAACTCGCCCACCTCTACCGAAAACGACACGTCGTCAAGCGCGGTCACGGCGGTATCGCCCGATCCGTAGACCTTGGTGAGGTGCTCTACGCTAAGGATGTTCATGGGTGCTCCCTCTGCGTTGGGGATAGGTCACCTACCATACTGAACACGTGCCCTTTCTGCCAGGTGACCGGCGCGTGACACTTCTGTCACCTTGCCGTGGTGCGTCAGACGGCGATGTCCTTAAAGAAGGTGATGGAGAAGCGCGCTCCCGCGGGGGCACCATCTGCATCGCGCACGTTTTCTGCGGTGAGGGTCCCGCCTTGGGCAGAGATGAGCGCGCGGGCGAGTGAGAGCCCGATCCCCACACCTGCGGGGTTGACGGCACTGGAGGTCCCCTCGGACGGTTCCTCCTGCGCATCCGCCGTATCCTCGGGGCGCCGCCCGCGGTAGAAGCGCTCGAAGATGTGCGGCAGATCCTCCTCGGCAATACCCGGGCCGGTGTCCTCGACGGTGATGCGGCAGGCGATGAGGTCCTCGCGGACGCGCACCGTGACGGTGCCGCCGGCAGGCGTGGCCTCAAGGCAGTTCTTGAGAATGTTGCCGAGCGCCTCGGCGGTCCACGCGATGTCGCCGGTAAAGGAGCAGCCGTCCTCGATATCGTAGACGAGCGCCACATCGGCAAGGTCGTAGGCAATGGCGAGGGGCGCGGCGGCACGCTCGACAAGCTCAGCCACGGCAACCGGGGCATGCGCGAACTGGAGCGCGCCCGCGTCGAGGCGTGCCAGGCGCAGCAGTACCGCAACGAGCTCCTGCACGTGCACCTCGAGCTGCTCGATGTGACGGAGTCGCTCTACCTCCGCCGGGCAATCACCGCGGCGGACGAGGTCTTTGCGCACCAGTTCGGTGGTGAGGGAGAGCGCGGTGAGCGGCGTCTTCAGCTGGTGGGAGATGTCGGCGAGGGCGTCGGCAAGCTGCTGGCGCTCGCGGGCGAGGTCGTCGGCGGTGAGGGTGAGGCGCAGGACCATCTTGTCGAGCTCGCTGGCAAGGATGGCGAGCTCTCCCTCGCCCATACGCTCGAAGGCGAGCTCACGCTCGCCGTGAAGGACCGCGTCCAGGCGCGCCGCGAGGCGTTTGAGGTCGCGGTAGCGCAGGTAGGTATGGATGAGGAAGGGGAGAGCCGTCGCGAGCGACGCGGCGAGCGCGATGAGGGCGCCGTCCCGTCCGAGGAGAGCTGTCGCAAGTGCCGCCACGACGGCTGTGACGGCGAGCCAGGCGATGACGGCGCGCCTCAGGGGGCGGTTTCGCGACAGCATGCGTCGCCCCTAGCCGAGGGCGCGGTAACCGAGGCCGCGCACGGTGGTGATGAGGGCGGGGTGCGCTGGGTCGTCCTCGATCTTATCGCGCAGGCGCTTGATGTAGACCGTGAGCGTGTTCTCCTCGATATAGGTGCCCGCGTCGTCCCAGAGAGCATCGCGGATCTGATCGCGCGTGACGAGCTTGCCGGGATGCGTGGCAAAGAGCAAAAGCAGCCGGTACTCGAGGGCGGAGAGGGCGACTTCCTCGCCTGCACGCTCAACGTGCGCGCGGTCCGGGTCGATGGTGAGGGGGCCCAAGGTGATGGTGCGCCTGCTCGCCGGCTGCGTGCGCCTGAGCACGCTGGCGATGCGCGCCAGAAGCTCGCGCGGGCGGAAGGGCTTAGCGATATAGTCGTCCGCCCCGAGCTCCAGCCCGGTAACGGTGGTGAACTCGTCGCTCGATGCGGTGAGGAACATGACGGGCAGCTCGGGCACTGCCTGCTTGAGGGCTCCGCAGACGGCAAGGCCGTTGCCTTCGGCAAGGGAGACGTCAAGCAAGACGAGAGCGTACGAACGCGCGCTATCGCCGCTGGAGGGGAGCGCGCGGGCAAGCGCCGCCGTCTGCGTGGCAGCGGTGTCGACCGCATAGCCCTCGCCCTCCAGAAGCTCGGTCAGGGCGGAGACGATGGCCGGATCGTCCTCCACCAACAGGATGCGCGCGCCCATGAGGTCCCCTAGTAGTGGACGATTACGCAGTCGCCGACCTCAAGCAGGTCGAAGAGCTGCTGGACCTTGTCGTAGGGGGTGTTGATGCAACCGTGGCTTCCCATGGTGTGATAGGCGCTCGGGTCGCTGAAGACCCATGCGGGCTGCCAGCTCGCATCGTGGAAGCCCCAGGAGCTTCCCTTCCAGGCGATCCAGTAGTCGACCGGGCTGATGTACTCGGGCTCTCCTGTCACAGGGTCCTTGTCCTGGCTCACGAGGTTGATGTTGCGGGCCTTGTTGTTGACCATGTAGACACCGGTGGGGGTGTCGTCCTCACCGTTGTCCTTGCCGGTCACCACGCCGGTCTCCCAGATGAGGTTGCCGTTCTCGTCGTAGAGGCGGGCGTACTGCTCGGAGATGTCGACATCGACGTACTTTTTCCAGTCGGGCTGGCCGGCGCCGTTGAAGACGTCGCCCTGCGTCGAGGTGGGAACCTGGATATCGCCCGTCTGATGGTTGGCGACGGCGTCCTGCACCGCCTGCGCGAGCGCGGCCTCGTCAACAGACCAGCCGAACGTGCCGCCGCCGATGGTGATGGTCTTGCCGTCGGGGCGGGTGTAGGTGCGCTCGGTGCCCACGGTGTTCATCTGACCGGCGAGCTCGGAGGCCCATGCGGCGACCGCGTCGGTGTTTAAGGTGGGGTCCGTGTTCGTGTCGAAGGTGATCCACGGGCCGATGACGGTGCCGTCGAGGGTGCCCGCCGTCGAGTCCCCGAGCTTGAAGGTCACGTTCGTCCCCAAAAACGCGTTGGCGGCGTCGCAGTCGGCCTTCATCTGCTCCTCGGTGGGGTTCCCTTCGAGCGGCAGGTACAGGTCCTCGCCAAGCTCGGTAAGCGATGCGTCGGCCTTGAGGTCGGCGAGCGAGGCGAGCGCGAGCTTAACGATATTGTCGCGGTTGAGCTTGCGGGCAGAAGCCGCCTTCTCGTAGCGGAACGCCCCCGCGTCGGTGTCCCAGGTGCTCTGCGCGTTGAAGACGCCGGAGCGGTTGGCGTTGAAGCCGTCGACGGCCGTGCCAAGGCTGTTCTCAAAGTCGGTGCGGTTGAATGCGGCGCCCAGAAGCGAGAGGTCGGGCTCCGCGTTGAGGTCGAGGGCCTCCTCGTCAGAGGTCACGGTCTTTTCCGTCACGGCCTCATAGAGTTTAACCGGCCAGATCCAGGGCTCGTTCTGGGCGAGCTTCTCGCGCGCGGCGGTTGCGGTGTTGAAGATATTGCGGCCGCCTTCGGGCTCGTAGGTCCAGCTAAATCCGAGGTCGGGGTCTTCGAGCGTAAGCGTGTAGCCATCGACCTGGCCGTCGAGCTTCTTCGCGGCGGCGTCTGCCTGCATGAGCGATACGTCGATGCCCGCGAGCTCTTGGTTGGGGTAGAACAAAAACGTGAATGCCGCCACGCCGCCCGCGTATACAAGGCCGGCCACCGCAACGATGACACCCAGGACAATAAGGGCTGCCCGTCCGCGCTTGCGCTTGGCGGGCGCGCTTCCCGCGTGCGCGTGGTTACCGTTTGCCGTGGCGGCGGGGGCCGCACCCACGGGCCGGGGCGCGTGCGCCGGTGCGGCTACGGTGCGGTCCGCATCTTGCGGCATGTTGATGAGCGTGGTCTCCTCGGCGCGGGCGTCCTCCCCGTCGAGGCGCGGAATACGGTTATCGATATCGGAGCCGGGCATCGTGCGACCCTTCCTTCCCCTGCTCGGTTGAAGCGGCCCGTTGGTTACTGCTGCGGCCGCGGTCAAAATTATAGCGGTACGTGCGGACAAGGTCTTGGGTTTGCCCAATCTGCAACACAAACCGGCAGGCAAGCCGCGCCATCGTCCGAGCGCCTCCCGCTACAATGGGAGGGACGAGAACAAAGAGAAGAGAGGCCCCTTATGGCAACCATGTCCGCATTCGAGGTCCTTGGCCCCATCATGGTCGGCCCGTCGAGCTCGCATACCGCGGGCGCCCTGCGTTGCGCCCGCGTCGCCGTTTCGCTTATGCAGGCGCCCATCGTTCGCGTGCGCTTCACGCTCTACAACAGCTTTGCCCACACCTACCGCGGGCACGGCACCGACCGCGCGCTTGTGGCGGGCATCCTCGGGCTCGAGACCGATGACGAGCGCATCCGCGACGCCTTCGCGCTCGCCTCGGCGGCGGGGCTCGAGGTCTCTTTCGACATTGCGGGAGATGACGAGCGGATCCATCCCAACACCGTGGATATCGAGATGCAGGACGAGGCGGGCGGCACCTGCCAGGTGCGTGGCGAGAGCCTCGGCGGCGGCCGCGTGCGCGTGAGCCGCATCAACGGTGTGGCGGTCGACATCTCGGGCGAGTACGACACGCTCTTTGTCGCCCATCGCGACGCGCCGGGCGTCCTCGCGGCGCTCACGGTGCTGCTTTCGGATCGCGGCATCAACATCGCCTTCATGCGCACCTACCGCACCGAGCGCGGCGGGCGCGCCTACACGGTCTTCGAACTCGACGAGCTGCCGGACGAGGCGCTTCTGGACGAGCTTCGGAGTCGTCCCAACATCGTGACCGCAACCTACGTGCGTGTTCCCGGTGCGGCACCGGCGAGTATGGCGTGCGAGGGCGAGGAGTTCTTCGACACGGGCGCGGAGCTGCTCTCGCGCTGCCGCGAGCTCGGCATGAACATCGGCGCCGTTATGGCGGTGCGTGAGGCGGTGCTCGCCGGCGAGGGCGAGGCCGTTGCCGCCATGGAGCGCGTGCTTTGCGCCATGCGGGCGGAGACCTGCGGACCTCTCGTGGACCCGCGCCCCTCGCTCGGCGGGCTCATCGGCGGCGAGGCACAGCAGGTGGCCCACGCCGGTACGGCCCTCACGGCGGCGCTCATGGGCGAGGTCCAGACGCGCGCCGTCGCCTACGCGCTTGCCGTGCTCGAGCGCTCGGCCTCCATGGGCGTCATCGTCGCCGCGCCCACGGCGGGCTCGGCGGGCGTGGTGCCGGGCTGCATCCTTGCCGTCGCGGAGCATCGCGGGCTCGACGACCATCAGGTGATGGATGCCCTGTACGCCGCCGCTGCCGTAGGTATGCTCCTTACCGTTAACGCCTGTGTGGCGGGTGCCGAGGGCGGCTGCCAGGCCGAGGTGGGAAGCGCCGCCGCCATGGCCGCCGCCGCGCTCACCCAGATGCTCGGCGGAACGCCCGAGCAGGCGCTCGCCGCCTCGTCGCTCGCTCTCGCAAACCTGCTCGGCCTTGTATGCGACCCGGTGGGCGGCCTTGTGGAGGTGCCCTGCCAGATGCGCAACGCCATCGGTGTTGCGGCGGCGTTCTCTTCCGCCCAGCTCGCGCTCTCCGGCATCGAACCCCTTGTTCCCTTCGATGAGATGGTCCATGTCATGCACGAAGTCGGGCGCGCTCTGCCCGCGACGCTGCGCGAGACGGCGCGGGGTGGCATCGCGGCGGCGCCGTCCGCCTGTGCTGCCTGCAAGGGCTGCAAGTAAGATCTACCTATCACCTTTGTTGCGCTGCAAGCGGTAGGCGCGCGGGCCACTGGAGCTGGTAAACACGGCTCCGGTGGCCCTCACTTTTGCCAAAACCGTGTTTACCAGCTCCCGGAGGCTCCCTAGAGCTGGTAAACACGGTTTTGACGAATGTGGGTGGAGGATTTTGACGAATGCGGGCGGGGGAGTACGGCCCGATCCTACCCTGGATAAGCAAAGAGCCGCCCTCGCGGACGGCTCTAGCGGCAAGAGGTATGTGGGCACTGCGCCTCGTTGCGACATCGGGTATCGCAGCGAGCCAACCTGCTACAGCGCCATCGTGCGGGCGCGGTCGATGCGCGCGAGGCAGTCCTCACGCCCGATGAGCGCCATGGTCTCGCCGAGCGGCGGGGATACGAGGTTGCCGCAGATGGCAACGCGCACGGCCTGGAAGACAACGCGCTTCTTGAGGTCGAGGGCCTCGGGCAGGGGCTCGAGCGCGCCGTCGATCGCCTCGGCGGTCCAAGTGGTGTCATCGAGCGCCTCGAGCGTGGCGCGCGCCGCGTCGAGCACGGATGCCATACCCTCCTTGGCAAGGCCCTTGGCAACCGATTTCTCGTCATAGGCGAGGGTCTCGGCCGTGGCGAAGATGGGCGCAGCCACCGTGGCGGCGTCGGCGGGCATCTTGGTGCGCGGACGGACGATCTCGGCGAGAGCGTCGAACCACGCGGCGTCCGGGGTGACAGCTGGCTCGGCGTCGATGAGGCCCGCCTCCACGAGCTGCGGCACCAGGATCTTCTCCACAAAGGTGGCGTTGTCCATGCGGTTGATGTACTCGGCGTTCACCCAGTCGAGCTTCTTGGGGTCGAAGGTCGCCGGATTCTTGGAGATGCGGTCGAGCGAGAACTCGCGGGCGAGCACGTCGCGCGGGATGATGGTGGTCTCGCCGTCGAGCGACCAGCCGAGCAGCGCCAGGTAGTTCACAAAGGCGTCCGAGAGGTAGCCGGCGTCGCGGTACTCCTCGACGCTTGTGGCGCCATGGCGCTTGGAAAGCTTCTTGCCGTCGGCGCCGAGAATCATCGAGAGGTGCGCAAAGACGGGAACGGGGGCTCCCAGCGCCTCGTAGACCATGATCTGGCGCGGGGTGTTGGAGAGGTGGTCGTCGCCGCGGATGACGTGCGTGATGCCCATGAGGGCGTCGTCGACCACGGTGGTGAAGTTGTAGGTGGGCGTACCGTCGGAACGGAAGATCACAAAGTCGTCGAGCTCCTTGGCGTCAAAGACGACCTTGCCGTGGACAGCGTCGTTCACCACGACGTCGCCGCGGTCCTCGGGAACCTTGATGCGGATGGTGTAGCGCTCGCCGGCCTCCATGCGAGCGCGCGCCTCGTCCGCGGGGATGTTGCGGCAGCGGCGCTGGTAGCCCTGGAACGGGTCCTTGCGCTCGCGCGCGGCGGCGCGGTCGGCCTCAAGCTGCTCGGGCGTGCAGAAGCAGGGGTAGGCGCGTCCCTCGGCGAGCAGGCGCTCGGCGGCCTCGCGGTAGATGTCGAGGCGCTCGGTCTGAGCGTAGGGACCAAAGTCGCCGCCCACCTCGGGGCCCTCGTCCCAGTCAAGTCCGAGCCAACGCATGGCGCGCAGGATGATCTGCGTGTTCTCGTCGGTGGAGCGGTTAGGGTCGGTGTCGTCGATGCGCAGAATGAAGGTGCCGCCGTTGGCGCGGGCGAACGCCCAGTTGTAGATTGCGGTGCGCGCGCCGCCGATGTGGAGCTTGCCGGTGGGCGAGGGGGCGAAGCGGACGCGGACGGGCTGGGTCATGGTGAAACTCGCTTTCTGCAAGGTCGGATGGGCTTTCAAGCACATGAATTATAGCGCGGCCGGAGGCCGCGCGCAGACCGTTCAGATATTTGTCCCAACTTTGGCCCGATGCGGCGGTTTCGCGACTGCGAGTGGGTGTATCGGGTACGCTAGGGTTCATGTAACAACCCCGTCGTCCGCAGCGTGGGCGAAGGGAAGTTGTATGCGTGAGAATGTACCAAAACCCGTGAGGCAGCAGAGGAGGAGCGATTCTATGACAGAGGCGGTTGGCACACATGACGCGTCCGTTGTCGAGGCGCGAGATCTCTGCATTGTCCGTGGAGGCGTGCGCACCTGCGAGTTCGCGACGTTTGACGCGCGCCCGGGCGAGGTCGTCGCGTTGGTGGCGGCCGAGGTGACCCCTGTGCGCGATGCGCTCCTTGCCGTGGCGGGTCTGATCGCCCCTGCCGAGGGTTCGCTTGCGGTCGCAGGCACCGAGCTTGCGGCGCGCCCCGCGCGAGGGCCGCTTCACCTGCGCCCCCGTCTGCCCCGCGGCACGGTGGGCGTCGGCGTTGTCGGTGGCGTTTGCGACGCCGTGCCGACAGAGACCGTTGAGGATGCCCTTGTACGCGAGTTCTCCTATTGGGGAAGGCCCGCGGTCGCCGCTGAGGAGGGCGGTGGGGGCGTCGTCGACTACCTTGGTCGCTTCGAGCTTGCCGGCGACATCGGCCGTTCGGTCGGCTCCCTTGATCCGGCGCGGTGCGCGCGCCTAAGCGCGGCCCTCGCCTTTGTCTGTCGCCCGGTCGCGGCGGTCATCGACCTCACCGACGCGTTCGTGCGCGGCTTGTCTCAGGACGATGCGGCTGCGTTTGTACACCTTCTGGAGCGCATCGCGGATGCCGAGGGCGCGGCGGTTCTTGTAGGGACGACAGACGCTGCTCTCGCTCAACGTGCAGACAGGGCATTTGCCCTCGATATCGATACCGCCGAGCTCCTCGGCGAGAACGGGCGCTCCATTGCGCCCGAACATAGGCCCGAACATAGGGAAACTGGTGAACTATGACCTCCGTGGTTGATGCCATCAAACGCGCCCTGGCGTCCCTTGCGCGCAACGCACGCGCGGGTAGGGCTCTTGGCCTCGTGATTGTTGTGCCGGCGCTGCTGTGCGTCATCGCCGCGCTCGCTCTCGCGCCGGCGCTTGCCTCCGCATCGCGTATTCCTGTTGCGGTGGTGAATCTCGACGAGGGAGCGACCGATGCCGATGGACGCACGGTTGCGGCGGGCGAGGACTTTGTGGACACGCTCGACGACTCCGAGGAGCTGGCATGGAGTGTGGTGGACGAGGAAACCGCCGATAAGGGCGTCGACGACGGTACCTATGCGCTCGCACTCGTGATTCCTGCCGATTATTCCGAGCATGTGGCAAGCATCGATGGGGCGGACCCCAAGCAGGCGACCATCGAGGTCGTCTCGTCCGGGTCCGAGAACGTGCTTGCGACCGAGGCGGGTTCTGCCGTCTTGCGTCAGGTCCAGTCGCGCCTCAAGAGCGACCTCGGCGAGAATTACGTGCTCTCCGTCTTGTCCGAGGTGCGCGGGCAGTCGTCGAAGCTCACTCTGGCGGCGGACGGTTCTGCGATGATGGCGGATGCCCTTGATGCGGTTGCGGAGGGAAACGATCAGCTCGCGGACGGTCTCAACCAAACGGCGGCGGGTACGGGCGCACTTGCTGAGGGCATCGGGACCATCTCGCAAGGTGTGGCCGCCGCAGGCACCGGCGCGGAGGCGATCGCCGCGGGGCTCGAGGCCACCGGATCGCAGGGCGCGGGCGCGCTCGCGAGCGGTGCAGACATGCTCGCCCAGGGCCTCGACACGGTCTCCGCGACGACGGTGGGCATGGGCGAGCAAGTCGAGACCGTCGGCGCGAGTTTGGAGGACGTCTCCGCGAGGCTGACCTCGGCAACCGGTTCGCTTGCTGCCATGGGCGAGGTCACGGGCGTGCTCGAGGAGCACGGTGAGACCCTGGCTACCGCGCTTGCCACCGCCACGGCTACAGGTACCTCGCTTAAGGAGCACGCTGAGCAGGCCGTTGGGGGCATCGATGCGATGCGTGGGGGGATTGATGAGGTCGCATCTGGTGCGGGCGCGCTCGCGACAGAGCTTGCCGGCAACGAAGAGGAATCGGTCGCAGGCATTGAGGATAAGTTCCTGGAACTAGACGCGCAGTATGACGAGCTATCCGTAAAGCTTGATGAGCTGTTGGGCGACCTCGATGAGGCGCTCTCCGGCGCAACGACGGGGGACACTAACGACGATGAGGGTGATTTAGAAACGGAGGGCGCTGCTCAGGCGGGGAATGCGTTGAGCGACACTTCTGCGACGGCAATTGATGTGGGCGCGGTCGAATCGCTCCGCGGTCAGATCGTGGACATTCAAAGTAAGCTGGCAGCTCTCGACAGCGCGCGCGACGCACTCTCTCAACGCGTGACCGCTGCGGCTGGTACGGCCAGCGGCCTTGCGACCTCCGCCACATCCGCATCGGAGGGCATGGCGGTCCTCGACGAGGCGCAGGCTGGTATCGAGGGTGACCTCAACACGCTGAAGGAGACCGCGGAGAGCCTTGCCGGGGTCGAGGAGGACCTCACCGGTGCGGTATCGAACCTCGCCACGCAGGCGTCCCAGGCGGTAACCGATGTGTTCTATGCGCAGGCGGCACTTGCGGGGACCACCCTCGCGGACGGCACCGAGGTGCCCGGTTTGGCGAGCTCGGTTACGCTACTCGGCAAAGGTGTTACGGCAATTGGCGGGCAGCTTTCGTCTGAGGGCGCTATCGGTGCGGGCGCGAGCGGACTCTCGCAGGGTGCATCCGCTTTGGGAGACGCCCTCACCACCATGGCGGAGGGTACCGCCACCCTGGGGACGGGCAACATGGCGCTCGCGCAGGCGCTCGATGCCGTCAACCAAGGTGTCGGCTCCTTGGGCAGCGGGTTCTCTGCGCTCGCGACGGTGCAGGAGCAGCTGGGCGAGGGTACGCGACAGATTGCCGAGGCCACCGACGGTGTTACGGACACACTCGAAGAGGCGGGCGACGCCCTTGCCGATGTCTCTGCCAGCCATGCAGAGCGTGCCGAGGTCGCGGCGAGTCCGGTGCGCTTCCGCACGACGGAGCGCGACCGCGCGAGCGAGGTCGCCTCGATTGTGCCCGTGGCCGTTGCGGTCGCCGTCTGGGTGGGGACGTTGGCATCGCTTCTGCTCGTGCCCGAGCTCGATCCGCGCGCAATCCTTGCGCGGAGGGGTGCTGTCGCCGTGGCGTCGCAGCTCGCCCAGCATCTGGCTATCGCACTTGCCCAGGGCGCGCTCATCGGCGCCGTGGGCGCCATCGCCGCGGGGCTGCAGGGATCGCCCGCGATCGCCTTCGTGGCCTTCGTCCTGCTGGGGTCTGCGGCGTGCGCGGCGCTCGTCCAGGCGGTCCGGCTCTGCGCCGGGCACCTGGCAGCTGCAGTGCTCGTGGGCGCACTCGTGCTTCAGCTCCTCTGCGCAGGCCTTGTTTTGCCCGGGTTCTTCACCGAGGGCCTGTTCAGCGCTCTGGGAGGCGTCTTGCCCCTGAACGTGCTTGCCGAGGCGCTGCGCTCGCTCGCTGCATCGACAACCTCCGGTGTCTTTGCCACGGGCGCGTATCTCGCCGTGGTCTTTGCGGTTTCTCTGGGCGTTTCGCTCGTCCGCTCCATGGGGTTCTGCGAGAGGCGCGCTCTACGGCTACAATAGGGAAGGCTTATCTGCTGTCGCCCGGGCACTACGATGCCCGGTAGATATGGACGTCGAGCGAGGCAGTATTCCGGGGATAACTTGAAAGCGGTCTGGTCTTCTTAATCGGGCAATAGCTTTTGGGAAACGGGCCGCTGGGGCTATATTCGCCGGTTAATGGTCAGTCCTTATGATGGCAGCATTGTGCCAAATTATGAAAAGGTAAGTCTAGGATACTTTTTGCAACTTTATGAGCTGTTTATAGTGATTAAGTGGTAGGTAAGGGCGTTTCTCTACGCCGTTTGCTGTCGGACGATACGAGCTTGTTGTGGGTTCGATATGGTTTAAATAATAGGGCTGATTGAGCGTGTCAATCTTGTTCGAGATGTTTTTTAGGGCTCGGCAGAGCAACGGGGGCGATTCAACTTCTGAACGAAGAAGAGCATGAAGACATAGATTCTCTGCAGGGGCTGTTCGATATGTCACTTCCCCATGTTGGAGAATAATCAGGGAGACGTGTATCTAAGGTGCTTCGCAAGAAGGCGAAGCGGCATGGTTAAAGGTTGCGCCCAATCGCCCGTTATCCTGCTCATGAGCAGAGTCTTTCTGCATGAGCACGCTTCTGGATATGGCATGTCGGACGTGTTCAAGCTGATAGAGAATTCGCTAGAGACGCGGTGGCCTCTGCCGCCATCTCTTGCCCTAGTCGCACATAGCTTCTCTCCGGTTTTCCTCGGCCTCTCTTCGGTAAGTATTCGAAATATCTCCCAGCAGCGCGGCAAGATTAGCATAACCTCGCTCTTCTGCTTGACGGGCTTTACTCTCATAGGAGTCTGCAATGGCATCTTCTGATTTTCCCGTTGGATCAACCCAGTGAGCCCCACGAGAATTAACAGACTCCATCTCGTAGCCGCGACGTGCCATCTCGTTGCCATCTAGGAATTCTGCTATGGCGTCTGGCAGAAAGAGGCTGTCTGTCCCGACGGGCGCATAAAAAAGATTACGACCGATTTGTACGTCTGCGCCGTCGAGGCAGTCATGCTCCTTTGCGAGAGATCTTGCCTCTGTTATCCAACCATCGAAGCTTTGCGGATTAAACGCCCCGTCGTCAGAAACGCCGGGAGTGATCTTCCAAAGCGGAAGGAAGCTGATCAAGGTTTTGATTGAGATGTTGTTCCTAGAAGGGTCGCTCCCATTCTCGAAAGTATCTTTTGGCGAGTATGCAAGAGAAGTAATCTGGGCAAAGAGGCTTGGATCCTTTGACATACGCGTGAAGATGTAGGCATCTGGTCGGTCGTGAAGGAGTTCGGACAGCTTGAACTCAAGGGCGCACAGCCGGCTTCCCGGTGATGCCTTCTCCAGATGTTTGAGCAGACCTTGGGCATAGTATGAGTTCATTGTACTAAAGTCACGCTCTGCTAGATGCTCAAGCGCATCCATGATTACTGATGGGCCAATGGTGACTCCTCTCTTAAGAGAATGAGAGAGGGTTTCGAGGACAGTTCCTGTTCGTCTGACTTGAAGTAGGTGCTTTGTGCAAAGCGACGCCTCTTCCTCGTCGGAAAAAGAAAATATTTCAACTTGTTTCCAATACAGTTCGAAAGCATAGCTCGACGAAAGGTTTTCGACTCTTTTCCAGCTGGTTTGAGAAAAAGGGAGCGCGGCAAGAATCTGTGCAATTGTAGTTTGTGGCAACGAGTCAAACGCGAGGCTTTTGAACCAATTCTTGTCTTTGCGGAAACTAAACCGCACATAGGCTCGTGCGGTGCTGAGGCTCTCAGCGCTGGATTCATCGAACATATCGAACACCCTGCCCTCCTCTTCTGATGTAAGAGGGAGCTGTGCAAGGGTTTCTCCTAGGAACTCACCCCTGCAGCCATCTGAGATAAGGTTTTCGATTGAGGGGAATCCGTGCATCGAGAATGCGCGCTCTAGGGAAGCAAGCCGTTGGGAAAATGCGTTGTTATGCATATCGTCGTAAGAGCCCTCGAGGGTTGCGAGATCGAAGTCATTGAGGCTATGTGCGAGAAGCGCGAGATAGTAGGGGTCGTGAGGGGCGATGCTGTCTCTCAGGGAGGCGAGCTCGTTCAGGATTTCTTTACAAGGCTTCCAAACCGCATCAGAAATCCTATTGCATCTATTTAGGAAGATCAGAATCTCCCGCCATGCCGGATAGCGATCTTTATCCTCGATATTGTTGCTGCTCTTCCTTAGCGCCTCAGAGAACTCTGAAATCATGTCGGTAGCGACGAATGACATAATGTCCGAAGCGACGTCGGCCATGCGATTTGGCTTATCTCTCATACCTTCAAGGGCGCACCTGCAGTATTCCTTGCCGACGCGCCAGAACTCTTCCTTTGTGACGGGTTTGGAGAAGTCGGGAGTATTGAGGAAAGTTGTTTTGGCTGCGCCGATCGTTGACGTAGTTTTGCCCGGCAGGAGTTCTCTGAGAGCTTCCCAGGCCTGTGATTCGTCACGCTTCATGAGATATCTCCCCATGCCAATTCGGCTCTCTATTGAGGCGTTCGTCTGGGGGAGCCAAGGGAGAAGGATGGTTACCATGGCATTCTTAGCGAATGACGTATATGGCGAGATTCTTACAAGGAGAGCCATAGCTTTGGATAGCAGGTCCTTCTGGCGCGCACAGATTTCGATGCCATTTATGAGACCCCATCCCATGTGTGTGGAGCTTAATCCAGTCAAGGGTGCACTTAGGTAATCCCGTATAGCGCGGCTTCTCTTCGAGGCTCGCTCCACATAGTTCAGGTATATGCTTGGAGAAGCTTCTGCCAGAAGCGGCAGGACTTCATCGGCTGATACTATCTTGCGCCAATCTTCTGAGTCGAAGACAGCGGAGAGAACGGTTGAGACAAACGAGTCCACCTCTCTGTCTGTGCAGTTGGGTACAAGTTCCCGATGATTAGAGAGGCATGCACAGCATGAAGCCGCGCCCCTTCTGGCATCTTTTGAGCACCCCCGGAAGACATTTTGCGCATCTGCCGTGAGCCGCTGACCCCTCGGAAGGGTGTATTGCTCATCTATAGAGGTAATAATCTCTCCTAGTGACACGGCAAGGCCTTGGAGCGAAGACTCGGTCAAGTGCGTTCCAATGGACGATAGAGCTTCGACTCTGTCGCGGATGGTCCACGTGGATCCAGCAAGGCGAAAGAGCCCATAGTCAAGACTCACGTGAAGCTCCTCGGTTGCTTCTCGATAGGGAACTCCGCACAAACGAGCGATCATTCTGCGGTCTTCCTCGTTTCCCTCGCTCCAAGAGCCCAAAAGCAACAGGCTGTCAACAACATTACTCGTTAAGGTGCGACTAACGTAATTGCTGTAGTCAGCTGATCTGAAGGTCATAAGGGTGTTTTTGAGAGATCTTATTCGCTTACGGTGCTCCTCTCGAAGAGGGCTGGTAGAGCTTCCGACCCTAATAAACGATGTACCCTCCTCATACTTAATGAACTCGCCCTTGGAGTTGGGTGCCTTGTTCCTCACGGGGCTTGACAGTTCGTACACTTCTCCCACATTGCTGCTCGGAATATAGAAGGCGACAAACATTTTGTTGTCTGTGACGGTATTAAGGACCCTTTCCGCGGGAATTTCGACAAGTTCGACGGTGAGATGGGGCGCAATCTTCTGTAGTTTCTGCTGATATGCGGAATCGTCAAGAAGGTCTGGATGGGAGGCATCCACGCCAATTAGCTTATGGGTTCGGTTTTCAACCCCGAATATGATCCATCGGTCCTCTTTGGGACGGTCGTAGGAGTTCGCCATTGCAAGAACGTCTTTGAAGAGCTCGCAGTCCCTGTCCTTGGGATAGGGCTCAACTTTGTAGTCGAGAACGGAGTTCTCGCCGATGGTCTCAGCGTTTTGAAGGATTTTGATAAGCTCTTCGCCGAGCTTCGTACTATGAATCAAGGTCGTACATCTCCAAGAAGGACCGTTTCATCCGCGAGACATTTTGGCTCAACACCATTTTATACACTTCAACTTATATCGCAGGTATGTGGGGCAGAGGTGGTGTCTTCTTTGTTACCGTTTGGAGTCAGGCAATAGTTTTATTCTGTATGAAACTTGCAATATTGCTATTTGGAGAAAGACGATATGAATCACTCTGATGAGGAGAAAAAGCTGCGTGAGCGCATCATTTTAATCGAGGCGCTAGGCAGTGCTCGGCTAAAGGGAGGTGAAGCGAGGAGAAATGCTGACAGAATTAATGGAGAAATTCATTGTTTGGAAAGGCCTGATTTACTAATTGATACACAGGCAAATCGTTCTATTGGAATCGAGCATTTTCGTGTTGACCACTATGTCAAACAGGACAAGAAGGCTTCGTCTAAAGCCGCAGAGTTCACAGCTACGATAGAAAAGGAGCGTAAAAAAGTAGTTGCAGAAGATGGCATCGATTCTATTGACGACAACATGGTCGACCTGATCGGCAAGAAAATCGCCGAAGCAACGAAGATGTTTCATAACGCATGTGTTAACGATATACTGCGATCGTTTGAAATGAGAATTCTTGATGACCAGAGTGGGCATCTGCCGAAAGTACAGAATTACAAAGATCATTTGAGGCAAATCAGGGTCGGCTCAACCACTGAAATCGGTTTTCTTATCGAAATTCACTCTGACTTTCGAAACCTATTCATGCATAGTCGCACAAAGGTTCATCGAGTTGAGTACGGGGAATTCCCCATGGTCAGAGAAGTGTATGAGTTGCTCAGGGGGATTTCCGAGAAGGTTGATTGGTTGATACTTGCGTTCTACGGCGGAATGGACACGAACCTGACCGATGCGGCGATTATTCATTGCGCGAACGGTTTATTTAGAAGAAGCGCTGAAAGACAGCACTTAGCTCCCGTTGAATATATTGGACTTGGTAAATCAACGCCTTCGCATCCTCAGCGCAATGTCGGAAATGTGCAAGCCAAGCTTGATGACGAAAAGGTCGTCTACACATTCGATAATAATTGTGAGCGAGTGGATTCTGAGAAGTTATTCAGAACATCACTTGAAGGGGCGGCTCGTGCTTTCAATTTCGCTCGTGAAAAGAAACCGTTTGTTGTTACATTTCCCGTTGAGATGATATATGAGCTTGTTTATGATCGAGCGATACAATCTGTATTGCCAATTAGCGAGAACGACGTTCTTCGGTTTTTGCACGAAATAGGATATGAAGAGTTTCAAATTAGATCAGATAGGTTTGCAAAAAAATGGGGGATAATTTCCTAGTATGTTTAGGTGTTAGTTCTTGTTCCGCTGTGATATAGACAAATTTGCCTCTTGTGCGAACAATACTGTCGATCTAGCTGAACAAACTCTTAAGATTATTCCTTCGGCTGTGGTCACGTTACCATTTTTGAGAATGAGTAACTGGAAATACGAATCGAGGGCTTTCGTCTTCAGGTTGTGATTGCTTGATAACAGAGAATGAATACTTCGGCTGTGGCACGTTATACTGAGAGACGAGCAGGGCGGCGCAGAGGGGAGTATGGATTGTGGTGCGAATGACACTTAACCGATACGCTGTTGGTACGCAATCGTTCTCGGGACTCCGCCAAGAAGGCGCCCTCTACGTAGATAAGACTGAGTTCGTTTGGCGTCTTGCTCATCAAGCGGGCAAGTATTTTTTTCTCTCTCGCCCTCGTCGTTTTGGCAAAACGTTGCTCATCTCCACCATGCAGGATTTTTTTGAGGGCAAACAGGAACTGTTTAACGGGCTTGCCGCTGGTGAGTTGGAGAAGGATTGGATCTCGAGCCCAGTTATTCGTCTTGATATGAGTACGGTGAAGCCCACGTCGGTGGAAGGGCTGAAGGACCGTCTCGGTGATGTACTATTCGCACTTGAGGAGCGTTTTGCTGATGGCAGGCGTCTCGCGTCAACGCTTGGCGGTCGTCTTGCGGCTCTTATCGATTGCGCTGCGGAGGGTCGAAAGGGAAGTGTGGTCGTCCTTGTTGACGAGTACGATGCCCCGCTGCTGAATGTTATTGATGATTCGAGACTGTTGGATGCTTTTCGGGATATCATGCGCGAGTTTTACATCCCCCTCAAGGCGTGCGATGAGCAACTTCGTTTCGTTTTTCTCACGGGAATCACTAAGTTCAGCCAGCTATCCATCTTCTCCGAGCTTAACAACCTAGTTAACATCTCGATGAATCCTGCATACGCCGGCATTTGTGGCATCACTGAAGATGAACTGCGAAGCCAGCTCGCGGACGATGTTGAGGTACTTGCCGGTAGACTTGGTGTTGCCGTTGAGGATGCTTTCGCTCTTCTCAAGGAGCAGTATGACGGCTATCACTTCTGTGAGCCGTCCCCTGATATCTACAATCCCTTCAGCCTTCTGAGTGCATTCTTCAATGGGTCTGTCGGATCGTATTGGTTTGAAACGGGAACACCATCATCTCTTGTCAGGTTGATTGCGGCAAGGGGTTGGCAGATTGTTGACCTAGAAGACCGGGAATCGCTCGAGACGGGCTTCGATGTTCCTACCGAAACGATGGATACGCCGCTACCAATGTTGTATCAGGCGGGTTACCTAACCATCAAGGCATATGATCCTGAGAGTACGGTCTATACGTTGGGGATACCCAACCGTGAGGTGAGTCGTGGCCTTTCTGAGGGCCTCGTCCGTCTTGGCGGTCCAGGTGCTCTTGACGACCACAGCACATTTCTCATCAAGCTCGCGCGGGCGCTGCGGGAGGGCGACTTGGAGAGTGCGCTCCAGCGGATGCGCACCTATCTCGCAGGTATCCCGTACCACCTTGGGAGCCGCGACGAGCGTGGGTTCCAGACAAAGTTCTACCTCATTTTCGATCTTCTGGGAATTCAGATCGACACGGAGTTCAGGACGGCGACGGGCCGCGTGGACGCAGTGGTGCGCTCACGGGGCAACACGTATGTATTCGAGTTCAAGTACGGAAGGTCTGCCGAAGAAGCTCTGGCGCAGATCGACCGGAAGGGTTATCTGCTCCCGTTCTCTGTGGATAAGGGGCGCCTCTTCAAGGCCGGTGTGAGCTTCGACCCGGAGACTCAGACGGTGGGGGATTGGATTATCCGCGAAGAGGGATCGCGCTCGTGACCTCATCAGTGTTCATTGATTGCTTAGATAACTGGGAAATCTTGAAGCCGCATTGTTCGCACAGGGCGTGAGAGCCGCGTTTAGGCCGAGAACGTTTGTGCGACAGGTGTATCTCGGCGCGGTGGTGGTTCTCAATTCAGGCCCACGGTACAATGGGAAAGCTGTTTCGTTGCACGAAAGGGCGGCGCGGTTGCGCCGCTGCTCTCTTGCCCATAACGGAGGTATGAGATATGAAGTACTTTGGCACCGACGGTTTCCGCGGCGAGGCAAACAACGGCCTCAACGTGGAGCACGCGTTCAAGATCGGCCGCTATGTGGGCTGGTACTACGGAGCGCGCCAGGGCAAAAAGGCCCGTATCGTGCTCGGTAAGGACACGCGCCGTTCGAGCTACATGTTTGAGAGCGCCCTCACCGCGGGTCTTGTTGCCTCGGGCGCTGACGTGTACATGCTGCACGTCATCCCCACGCCCGGTCTTGCCTACGAGACCGTCGATGGCCGTTTTGACTGCGGCATCATGATCTCGGCCTCGCACAACCCCTACACCGATAACGGCATCAAGCTCGTGAACGGCGAGGGCTACAAGATGGACGAGGACGTCCTCGAGCTCATCGAGGCCTACATCGACGGCGAGGTCGAGGTCCCGCTGGCGACCGGTGACACCATCGGCTGCACCGTGGACTACATGCAGGGCCGCAACCGCTACATCGCGCACCTCATCGCGAGCGCGAACTTCTCTCTCCAGGGCGTGAAGATTGGCCTGGACTGCGCCAACGGCGCTGCGTCCTCCGTCGCCAAGCCCGTCTTCGACGCCCTCGGCGCGGACGTGCGCGTGATCAACAACGCCCCCGACGGCTTCAACATCAACGTGGACTGCGGCTCCACCCACATCGACCGCCTGCGCCGCCACGTGGTCGAGCAGGGCCTGGACGTGGGCTTCGCCTACGACGGCGACGCCGACCGGTGCCTCGCCGTGGACGAGCGCGGCAACGTGGTCGACGGTGACCTGATCCTCTACGTCTGCGGCGTCTACCTGAACAAGCACGGCCGCCTCACCGCCGGCACCGTGGTCCCCACCGTCATGAGCAACTACGGCCTGTTCAAGGCCCTCGACGAGGCGCATCTCTCCTACGAGACCACCGCGGTGGGCGACCGCTTCGTCTACGCCTGCATGCGCGAGAAGGGATACAGCCTGGGCGGCGAGCAGTCCGGCCACATCATCTTCGGCGACATCGAGTGCACCGGTGACGGCATCATGACGTCCCTGCGCCTCATGGAGGTCATCCGCGCCGAGCGCGAGACGCTCTCCCAGCTCTGCGCCCCAGTGAAGCTCTACCCGCAGGAGCTCGTGAACGTCCGCGTGAAGGACAAGGACGCCGCGATGGGGGACGCCGCCGTGCTGGGCTCCGTCAAGCGGGCCGAGGAGTTCCTCGCCGGCCAGGGCCGCGTGCTCGTGCGCGCCTCCGGCACCGAGCCGCTCGTGCGCGTGCTCGCCGAGGCTCCGACCGAGGAGCTCTGCAAGCAGGCGAACGCCATCGTGCTCGAGGCGCTCGAGCCGCATCGCGCGTAGGGGCGCCCCGATGAGCGGCGACGCCTCCCGGGGCCAGGTGGCAAAGTACGTTCGGATCGAGTCGGACATCCTCTCGGCGATCAAGGAGGGCCGGCTCAGACCCGGGGACAAGCTGCCCGGCCAGTCCGAGATGAAGCGCCGCTACGGGGTGTCGGCGATCACGGTGCGCAAGGCCTTTGCCGACCTCATCAACGACGGCTACCTCGTGGGCGTGAAGGGCAGTGGCACCTACGTCGCCAAGCGGCAGATGATACGCGCGCTGACCTCGATATCCTTCTCGGAGGAGCTGCGCGAGCAGGGCTATGACCTCGGCATGGTCGTGGACTCCATCGTCTCGGAGTCGAACGCGGCGGTCTCGCGCCGTCTCGGCGTCGACGAGCGGAGCGTCCTGACCAGGGTCGCCCGCACCAGGATCGCCAACGGCGAGCCCGTCGCCTACCACGTCTCCTACGTGCCGGAGAGCCTGCTCAGCGTCGAGCGGGCGGGCGCGCTCTACGAGATAGGCTCGTTCTACAAGACCCTCGCGCGCTACGACATCTACCCGCGCTGGGTGAACGAGAACTACACCGTGCGAGTCGTGGAGGACGCCCACATCTGCGCCGCGCTCAACGTCGCGCCCGGCTACCCCAGCTTCTTCGTCCGCCGCACCACGTTTGACGAGGACAACAACGTCATCGAGTATGCCGAGTCCTACTTCAACAAGGACTGGTACTCGGTGACCGTCAACATCAGGGCGTAGCGGCTCCGCGCTTTTACGAGGAAAAACCGACCGTTCGCGGAATGCGCGCACGGGCCAGGTCGTTTTGTCTCACTGAAAAGCTAGCATGTTAACATGCCAACTTTGAAAGGGGGACCAGTGGAGTACGCGCACTACGACCAGCGGTGGGAGGGCCAGGTCGTCGACCTGTGGAACCGCTGCTGCACCTTCGATCCGATCGACGTCCAGAAGTTCCGGGTGCAGGCGCTCTTTGACGACAACTTCGACCCGGACCTGTCCTGGGTCGCGCTCGAGGGCGGCCACGTCATGGGCTTCGCCTTTGGGACCAAGCGCAAGTTCCCCTACCTCGAGCGCGGCCTCGAGCCCGAGCGAGGCTGGGTGAACGTGCTGTTCGTCGCCCCGGAGGCGCGCAGGCGCGGCGTCGCCAGCGAGCTGCTCTCCCGGGTCGAGGACGAACTCGCCAGCCGCGGCGCGACCAGCGTCACGCTGGGGGCCTACTCGCCGAGCTACTTCTTCGCGGGCGTCGACCCCGAGAACTACCCGGAGGCGGTCGCCTTCTTCGAGGCGCGCGGGTACGTGCCCGGCGACACCCACTACTCCATGGGAAAGAACCTCCATGGCTACCAGGTCCCCCAGAAGACGCGCGCGCGCCAGGAGGAGCTTGCCGAGAGGGGCTATCGCTTCGTCCCGTTTGACTACTCGCGCGCGCTCGAGGTTCTCGACTTCCTCCATCGGGAGCTGGGCGCCGGATGGAAGAGGAACGCGCTGATCAGCATGCGCGAGGGGACCGCCGAGGACAAGATGCTGCTCGTCGTCGACCCCGACGACGCCGTCTGCGGCTGGTGCATGCGCGGCATCGACGGCAACCCGATGCGCTTCGGCCCGATCGGAATAGCCGCGAAGGAGCGCAACAACGGCCTCGGGTCGGTCCTTCTCGACCTCTACTGCTTCGAGATGGCGCGCCGCGGCATCTACCGGATGTACTTCATCACGACCGACGAGCCGGGTCGGCGCTACTACGCACGGCACGGGCTCGAGGTGATCAGGAGCTTCGTGGACTATCGGAAGGAGATCTCATGAGCCACTGCAGGCGCGTCGTCGCCATCGGGGGGCACAGCCTCGACGCCGAGCTCCTCGGCGGGCCCCTACTGATCAAGTACGCAAAGGAGGGGGCGCACGTGACCTGTGCCAACACGGTCATGGGCCGCCTCGAGGGGCCAGACTGCACCGAGCAGGAGAAGGAGGCGTACCTCCGGCAGGTCGCCGAGGAGAGCGAGCGCGCCGCCGCCGACCTCGGCGGGGACACGCTCTGGCTGGGCTACGACTCCAAGACGATGCCAACGACCGAGGTGTTTGCCAGGCGGCTGGAGGAGTGGTTCAGCGAGGAGGACGTCGACCTCGTCATAACGCACTGGCGCGGATCGATGCACCCCCGGCACATCGCGACGCACGACGCGGTGACCGAGGCGGTCAAGAGCATGCGGCGCAAGGGCTCTGACATCAGGCTGCTCTACGGCCTCACCTTCGAGGATCTTGTCGGCTTCATTCCGCAGGCCTATGTCGTCCTGAGCGATGAGGAGGTGAACCAGTGGATGAAGGCCCTGAACGAGTACGCGATCTTCAGGGGGGAGGTCAACGACTTCCCGTACCTCCCGTACTATCCGACCAATCTGCGGGTCAAGCAGATCGAGTCGGGGAGCTCGGGGCCGACGGTCTGCTACATGTACGCGAGCCTCATCGAGAACAAGCTCTGGTAAGGTTCGAGAGCGTGAGACGCTCAGGGAGAGGGAGAAGAGATGTCCAAGACGTACGTACGAGTCGACGATAGGCTCATCCACGGGCAGACGATCATGTCATGGGCGCCCACGCTCAAGCTCGAGGAGCTCATCGCCGTCGACGACACCATCGCGGCGAACCCCATGCTCAAGAGCATCCTCACGATGGGGGTGCCCAAGAACTACGTCACCCACATCGTCAGCACCGACGAGGCGCGGGCGCTTCTCGCCGAGGACGACGGGATGAACCGGATGGTCATCGTCAAGACCCCGCACCAGCTCGTCGAGCTCAGGGACTCGATCAGGGGGTGCGAGCACGTCTACCTCGGCAACATGGCGAAGCGCGACGACACCGTCCACCACGTCACCGACGCCACGGGCATCTTCTGGCTGAGCGACCAGGACGTCGAGGACCTGTCGGCGCTTGCCGACGAGGGGTTTGAGATCTCCTTCCACCAGCTCCCCAACGAGACGGAGCGCAGCTGGGACGCCTTCCTGAAGACGCTCTGAGGCGCGCGACGGCACTGACTAACGCAGAAACGAGAGATTGGAGACAGGATGGACGTCTTGCAGATGGTCCTTATCGCCCTGTTCATCTACCTTGGTTCCATCGGCTCGATCGTGGGCAACACCATCGGCTGGTACACCCTCGGTCGCCCGCTTCCGGCGGCCTTTGTCGTCGGGCTGATCCTCGGCGACGTGCAGACGGCCATGATTGTCGGCCTGCCGCTGCAGGTCATGTACCTCGGCAACGTGACGCCCGGCGGCGCGGTGGCCTGGGACCTCTCCTATGCCACCTACATCGGCACGGCGGGCGCGATCGTCTTTGGTGACGGCCTCGACGCCTCCGCCCTCATCGGCATCGCGACGGTCTTCGCGGGCATCGGCGGCCTGGTCGGCCAGCTCATGTGGAACTTCTCCTACGCCCTGAACCTCCCGCTCAACCGCGTCGCGCAGCGCTACGCCGAGGCGGGCGACACAAAGCACATGTGGGTCCCCAACGCTCTCATGGGCCAGGCCATCGGCTTCCTGTGCCGCTTCGTGCCCGCGATGATCGTTCTCGGCGGCATGACGGCCGCCAGCACCCAGGCCGACTTCGCCACGATGATCCCGGACTACGTCACCACCTGCCTCACCACCTTCGGCGGCATGATGACCGCCCTCGGAATGGGCATCCTGCTCTCCTTCCTGGTCAAGCAGAACTGGTACCTCGTCATCTTCATGGCCGGCTTCATGCTGGTGACCTACTTCAACCTCAGCATGATGGGCGTCGCCATCCTCGCGGCCATCGTCGCCGTCGTCTACTACAAGTCCGACACGCTCAAGACCGCGAAGGGGGTCGAGTGACCATGACCGAGATCGAGAAGACCGAGGGGAAGAAGATCTCCCCGCAGGCACTCAGGCGCTCGTTCTGGAACTGGTTCTTCTGGAACGGATGCTCGCAGCAGGCCGAGTCCATGCTCGGCATGGCGTTCGGCCAGGCCATGGCGCCCGTCGTCGAGGACCTCTACGACACCAAGGAGGAGAAGGCCGCCGCGCTGAAGCGCCACATCTCCCTGTTCAACACCGAGGCGCAGGTCGGCTCGATCTGCAACGGCATCGTCTGCGGCCTCGAGGAGTCCAACGCCAACGGAAAGTGCACGCCGGAGGTCATCGAGTCGGTGAAGGTGGCCCTGATCGGCCCGACCTCCGCCATCGGCGACTCCCTGTGGGTCGGCACGATCATACCGATCCTGCTCACCCTCTGCATGACCATCTCCCAGGTCGCCGCCAGCTGGGCGGGCCCGGTCGTCTACATGATCGTCTACCCGGTCGGGACCTGCATCCTGAGCTGGAAGCTCTTCCAGCTCGGCTACAAGGGCGGCCTCGAGGGCATGCAGTCGATGATGGCGTCGGGCAAGCTTGACCGCCTCACCACGGCGATGGTGCTCATGGGTCTCATCGTCGTCGGGGCGCTCACGGCCTCCAACGTCACCTGCTCCATTCCGTTTGGCATCGTGGGCGAGGTCATGGACACCGCCAGCGGCGAGATGATCCAGACCGTCCTCTTCGACACCAACAAGGTGCTCGACGGGTTCTTCCCGAAGCTGCTGCCCCTGCTGCTGACCTTCTTCATCTACTGGCTCTACACGCGCAAGAAGTGGTCGCCGCTCGCGATCATGGGCCTGATCCTCGTGATCGCCGTCGCGCTGACCGCCGTCCAGTACCTGACCGGCTACGCCGACGTCCAGGCGGTCGCTGCCGCTGCTGCCGCAGCAGCCGCCCTCTCCCTTGCCGCGGCATAGGCCTCGGCGGGCGTAGAAGCATACACCTGGCGATTTATGGGACTGTCGGCGCGGAACAGATCGGAATCGGCACGCGCGTTGGTGACCATATAGACGGGCTGACGGGCGGGCTGTTCGCTAGCGCTGACGATGCCCCTGGTAACGGTGGCCTTGCTTGCGCGCCTGGGCCCGTAGAGCATGTCGTGAGCAGAGAGAGGCGCCGCAGGCTCCTCTTCAACAGGAGCCGTCCTTATGACGTTGGTACCCTCGGCATCGATGCTCGCAACGACATCCTGCGTGGTGTTCGCAGGATTGAGAAGACGCGCGAGATTGTTTTTCATGCGTGCGTTGTGAAGCTGCTCGGCATCCGATACGGCCGACGCGGCTTCCGTCGTCTGATTCAAATATGTATTTCTTTCGAGAACCGATAATGCTGCTGCCATGATCCACTCCTTAAAATTGCCTTAGGTTTTATCGCCTAAACGATTTTTTGCGCTATACGCAGCTTAGCCGAGCGCGAACGCGAATTGATCACGCGCTCTTGCGGGCCGGCCACTACAGGCTTTTTTGTAATTATTTCTATTTCTCTTTTCTTTCCACAAACGCAAACGGGAAGTTCTTTCGGACACACACAGTCCGTTTCCAAAAACCGGAAAGCATTTTTTACTATTCTGTCTTCCAGCGAATGAAAGGTGAGGATGGCTATCCTTCCGCCCTTTTTAAGGTATTTCAGGTCTGCCACGGTAAAGTAGGAATTCAGCCTGAAGCGGCTGATCTCCAGCTGCTTAAAGCACACCTCGGCACTCTCGCCCATGTTCTTCAGCCTCGCGGCCTGCACGGCCAGAAGTCCCTCGCCGAAGCCCGAGTTTGCCGAATCGAACACGTACACCCTGCGCCCCGGATAGTCTTTTTCCAGCTGCTCCGCGGCAAGGCAGGCCTGCTTGTGCGTGCCGCTCACCTGTGCCGAAATGGTTATTATCAGCGCGTCCCTGCCATTTTTGAGCGATTGTTCCGCCGCGTCGTAAAAGCGCTGCGAGGATATCAGCGATGTGGAAACTTCCGCGCCGCGGCTCATCGCGCCGTAAAAGTCGCGCGCGTCGTCGGAAAACGGCCTGCCGCTGTAGCATATAACCTTTTTTCCGTCGCACGTGCACTCGTACGAAATTACTTTTATGCCGCAGTCGGCTATCATTTTTTCGGTAAGGTTTGCCGAGGAATCGGCGTAGATATCAAATTTTTCGTTCATTTTATGCTCCTTGAAGTTCTATGTAAAATTGCTCCCGCGAATATTTGTCTGCGTGCCTTAGTCGCTTTGAGTGCACCGCTGCGGGCATTTATTATCCTCTGCATCCGTGGCGGCAGGGCGCCGGTTGCGGATCCGTTCCTGCCTACATCAGCTATTATACACAAAAATTCCGCCCATCACACCCTAATGTTGGGCGCATGCGTTCTACAAATAATTTTGCGCGCCGAACCGCCCTTAAAGCCCACTCTACCGCAAAAATTTCACGCTCTACTCACAGTAGAGTTTGCAAATTTGTTGCTTTGCCTGCAGTTATATGCTAAAATTAGAGCATGAGCGGAGAAGATATTAAAGAAATAATTGCAGAAAACCTCCTGCGTTTCCGCACTCAGGCGGGGCTTACGCAGGCGCAGCTGGCTGAGCGGCTCAACTATTCCGACAAGGCCGTTTCAAAGTGGGAGAGGGGGGAATCGGTGCCCGATATCCGCGTGCTCATGCAGATCGCCGAAATTTACAACATAAAGCTGGACGATCTTGTCGCGCGCCCTGCGGAAAAGCATGTGAAGCCCGAACTGAACAAGCGCAAAAAGCGTTTGCTCATCACCTTGCTCTCGTTTGCCCTCGTCTGGTTCATCGCCACGGGCATATTCGTCATTTTAAGCTACATAGACGGGCTGGAATACGAGTATCTCAGTTTCGTGTGCGCCACGATAGCATCCTCGGTGGTGCTCACGGTATTTTCGGCGATGTGGGGCAACCGCATAACCACGGCCGTCGCAAGTTCGCTGGTGCTGTGGTCGTTCGGCGTCATAGTGTTCACGTTTTTGTACCTGTTCACGGAAATACCGCTGCCGTGGCTGATATTCGTGGCCGCGGGCGTGTTCGAGGTGCTCATAATTTTCTGGTTCGTGTTCCGCAAGGTAAAGTAAGGCCTGCGGAAATACCGCGGCGGCGCGCGAATATAATATCTGCGTGAAAATCTTTTCCGCCGTAAAACCCGCCCTCGGCGCGGGCATCG
>CASDZW010000014.1 GCA_949285915.1 uncultured Collinsella sp. | reverse complement strand
CCAGGTCGTGCGCCAGGCAGGCGCAGTCGACCACGTCGGGATCGCAGCCGAGCATCGCGGCGATCTGCCGTCCGATCTGGGCGACCTCCAACGTGTGCGTCAGCCGCGTGCGCGCGAAATCGTCGGTGCCGGCGACCAGCACCTGGCTCTTCGCACCGAGCCGACGCAGCGCGGAGGAATGGATGAGCCGGGCGCGGTCGCGCTCGAAGGCGGTGCGGTTACGCGATTTCGGAGGCTCCGCCGCCCAACGCTCCTCGTCGAACGCGGTGTAGCCCTCGCTGTCGGGCAACCGCTCCCCCGAACCGACCATCGGCTCCATTTACGGAAGCACAGTCGCGGCGCCTTATGTATCCAAGCTGCTTGCCGATGTCCTTCCCTATCTTGGAATCGAGCCGGAATACACCGAGGCAGAGCTTGCCACGATGGAAATGGATCTTCCGAACTTCCGCGGCATGTCGCTTGACGCCTGGCTCCAGGCCAACGGCATGACCGGTGACCAGTTCATCGCCGACCTCCATCACCAGGCCGACGACGTCGCCCGTGAGTCCCTCGCACTCGACGCGCTCGCTCGCGAGCTTAAGGTCGAGGTTACCGACGAGGACGTTGACAACGAGTTCAAGACCGCCGGCGTCGAGGATCCCGAGGCCACGAAGGAGCGCTTCCTTGCCGAGGGCCGCATGCCCGCCGTCCGCGACTCCATCCGCCGCTCCAAGGCCGTGAACTGGCTTGTCGAGAACGCCAAGGTCTCCGAGGTGGACGAGACCGCCAAGGACGCTGAGTAGCGCATACTCTGCGCCGTGAAACCCGCCCGCACGGTGGGGTATCATAGCTCGTGACCGTTTTGACACGGTGCCGGGTCCGCTGGCGGGCTCTGGCACCGTGTTCGCATTGACGCGAAGCGAAAGAAGGAAATACGCATGATCTCGCATATCAACAACGCGCTCGTGCCCTATGTGATCGAGCAGACCCCGCGGGGTGAGCGCAGCTACGATATCTACTCGCGCCTGTTGAACGATCGCATCGTCTTTTTGGGAGAGGAGATCAACTCGGTCACGGCGAACCTCGTGATCGCGCAGCTTCTGCACCTGGAGAGCCAAGATGCCGAGAAGGACATCTCCCTTTACATCAACTCCCCGGGTGGTGAGGTCTACTCCGGTCTCGCGATTCTCGACACCATGAACTTCATCAAGCCCGATGTGTCGACCATCTGCGTGGGCATGGCCGCCTCCATGGCTGCGGTGCTTCTTGCCAACGGTGCGCGCGGTAAGCGCTTCTGCCTGCCCAACTCGATGGTGATGATTCATCAGCCGAGCGGCGGCGCCCAGGGCCAGCAGACCGAGATTGAGATCGTGGCTCAGGAGATCAAGGAGACGAGGCGCAACCTCAACCAGATTCTTGCCGACGCCACGGGCCAGCCCATCGAGAAGGTCTCTCAGGACACCGAGCGCGACCATTACATGCGTGCCCAGGCCGCTCTTGAGTACGGTCTTGTGGACCGCATCATCTCCTCCCGTACCGACGCAGCGAAAGGCGACGCATAATGCCGCGCGACACGCATGACAATATCGGCTACGACGGGGCACCCGCCGAGCCCATCCACTGCTCCTTCTGCGGCAAGACCCAAGACCAGGTTCGCAAGCTCGTGCGCGGTCCGCACAACATCTTTATCTGCGACGAGTGTGTCTCGGAGTGCTCCGCCATCCTGGAGGAGTCCATCGCGCGCGACATCATGTCGCAGGGCGGCTACAACGGCCTCGGCGATCTTGGCTTCATGACGCCCGAGGTTGAGGCCGAGGAGGCAGAGCCCGAGCCGGAGGCCTCCAAGCAGGTCATCCGCCGCGTTCCCACGCCGCACGAGATCTACGATGAGCTTTCTCAGTACGTGATGGGCCAGGAGGACGCAAAGCGCGCCATGTCCGTCGCCGTCTACAACCATTATCGCCGTGTCATCGAGGGTGGCGCCGCCGAGGCAGCGCTCGACGAGAGCGCCGGGCGTCCCAGCGCGCCTATCGGCAAGCACGCTGCCGGCGTCGACGACCTTACGGATGTGGAGCTCGCCAAGTCGAACATTCTGCTCCTCGGTCCCACGGGCACGGGCAAGACGCTTCTGGCTCAGACCCTCGCGCGCATCCTTGAGGTGCCGTTTGCCATTGCCGATGCCACCGCACTCACCGAGGCGGGCTACGTGGGCGAGGACGTGGAGAACATTCTGCTCAAGCTCATCACTGCTGCCGACGGCGACATCGAGCGCGCCCAGGTGGGCATCATCTACATCGACGAGATCGACAAAGTGGCGCGCAAGGCGGAGAACCTTTCCATCACGCGTGACGTCTCCGGCGAGGGCGTGCAGCAGGCGCTCCTCAAGATCCTCGAGGGTACCGTCGCGAGCGTTCCGCCCCAGGGCGGCCGCAAGCATCCCCAGCAGGAGCTTCTGCAGATCGATACGACCAACATCCTCTTCATCTGCGGCGGCGCCTTCGTGGGGCTCGACAAGATCATCGCCGACCGCGTGGGCAACAAGGGTATCGGTTTCAACTCCGAGATCGCCGGCCCCACCTCCACCGACGAGAACGACCTGCTCCGTCAGGTGCTCCCGCAGGACCTCAACGCCTTTGGCATGATCCCCGAGTTCATCGGCCGTACGCCGGTGATCACACAGACCTGCGCTCTTGATGAGGACGACCTCGTGTCCATCCTCACCGAGCCGCGCAACGCCATCGTCAAGCAGTACCGTCGCATGTTCCAGCTCGAGGGCGTCGACCTTGCGTTTGATGACGAGGCGCTCCACGAGATCGCCAAGCTCGCGCTTGCCCGCAAGACCGGTGCGCGCGGCCTGCGCTCCATCTGCGAGCAGCTGCTGCAGAAGACCATGTTCGATCTGCCGTCCGAGAAGGATGTCGAGCGCGTGGTCGTGACGGCTGCAGCGGTCCGTGGCGAGGAGGAGCCCCAGCGCGTCCATCGTGCGGCGTAGGCTCCAGCGGTTCGAATCTTCTCCGCAAGGGCTGGTGAGTATCCGCACAGCCAGCCTTCTATAACGTATTAAGGGGTGTATATGCATGCATATGCACCCCGTTCTTGTGAAAGTTTCATTTATCAGCAGTTATTGTCAATACCGTGAGGCTTTGAGCTGTTTTCTGACAAAAGTTACTGGCAAGTGAAAAGACTGAGATACCGATTGGCGGCATTGACCGTACAACGGCGTTAACGCGACGCTCGCCGATAGCTTAAAGGGCAGTGAGCGAGAGGAGCCTCCCGTATCTTGCGCTTGACCTGCTCGGTTAGACCCCTGTCAGACTCTGGTGGATTTCGTTCAGACCATGATGCCTAACGAGGTGCTATCTTCTTCACACTGATTTTGGGCGAGGAGGAGTCAATGGGTCGAAGGAGAAGGGCTTTTGAACGCGTGGCAGAGCGATTTGAAGCAGCGTGGAGCCAAGGGCTCCTGCTCGTACCGGAGACGAACGCTGATGCAGTCGCCTTGAGTCGCATGGTTAAGCAGAATCTGATGATGCGACCGCATCGCGGCATCTATTGCTCAGTATCAAAGTGGGCGGAGATTAAGCCGGACGAGCGCGCGAGGCGTCTTGTTCGTACGCTCGCACGCCTTCACCCAGATTGGGTCTTTGACGCGTACAGCGCGCTTGCTTTGCAGGGCTTCCCCGTGAGCTATCATCTGCTTAGCAGGATTTATATTGCCATCGATCCTTGTAAGCCTAGCTCGGTCGGCAAAGGAATAGTCCCGATTGAGCGGCGTGATGCATCGATTGAGGAGATCGATGGCGTGAGGTCCGTTTCTCTGGTCGATGCCGCGCTCGCCTGCCTACGTCTTGCATCTTTTGAAGACGGTCTAGCTATTGCCGATGCGTTGATTAGGCGAGAAGAGGTCGGCAGGAGCACGCTGATGGACTGGATTCATCATGCCATGGACCACGATTCTGGCATGGAGCACGCACTGTCGACCGCGCGTTTTGCCGACCCGCGTTCAGAGAGCGGCGGAGAGTCCATGGCACGGGCTATGATGGTTGCCGCGGGGGTCTTGCCCACCGATTTGCAGGTAGAGTTTACAGATCCGGTCAATGTTGGACACATAATCAGAGTGGACTACTTATTTCGACGAGTAGATGGATGTGTGATGGTGGGGGAGTTTGACGGAAAGATCAAGTACCTCGATGATGGCATGTCGCATGGTTCGTCTGCTGTCGATGTGATGCTCAGAGAGCGTCAGAGGGAGTCGCATCTAACGTTGCTCGGTATGCCAGTCATTCGTTTTTGCATGAAGGACATTCGGACTCCAGGCAGAATTGCCCGCATGCTAGCCGATGTAGGAATAACGCAAGACACCTTGGTGGAGACGACGTACCTCGATACGACGCCGCGGACTTGAAAGAACTGGGTTAGTCTCTCTGCTCTTACATGATGTGCCCCACCAGCTGGTAGCTCTTGTCGGTGAACTGCATGATCTCAAACTTGTTGCCGTCAGGATCGTGGGCCCACATCTGATAGGTCTCGCTCGGGCCCTTCGAGATCTCGGTATCAAAGGTGAGGCCGCGACCCTCGAGCTCTTCGCGTGCGGCATAGATATCATCGACGGTGAGCGCGAAGTGGGAGTAGTCGATGCGCTCGTTCCACGCGGTGTGCGGCTTCTGGCCGTCTACCGCGGGGAAGAGCTCGATGAACTGCTGTGGTGCCACCTCGATGTAGACGATGAGAATCTGCTCGGGGTTGGTCTCGGCGACCTCGGAGTAGTAACCGCGATTGAGGCCGAGGTATGCCTTGGCGCGCGTCACGATCTTGAGCTCGCCACCAAGTACCTCGGTGTAGAAGCGCATCATTTCCTCAAGCTGATCGGTGTAGAACGATACGTGCATGATGCTGTTGAACATAACGAGGCTCCTCTCTGCGTCAATTGTATTCTGTGTACCCAAAAGTATAGATAGCGGGTTTGCGCTGCCGGTGGCTTGTGCAACCTGACAGGCTTGGTCTTAGACAACGTAAACAGCGTGAGCGAGCGGCGTGCACGCCGGGCAGCACCTGCCGCCTGTGCTATCCTTTGCAGTTACGCAACGCGAAAGGATTACCTCATGGCTGAGATGCTAGAAGAGATGCCAAAGAACTACGAGCCCGCCGAGCGCGAGCCCGAGATTCTCGCTAAGTGGCTTGAGGGCGGCTACTACCAGCGCCGTCCCGGTGTGGGCGACTGCACAGTCACCATCCCGCCGCCCAACGTCACGGGCGTGCTGCACATGGGTCACGCACTCGACGACTCCATCCAGGACGCTATCGTGCGTGAGGCGCGCATGCGCGGTCGCTCTACCCAGTGGATTCTGGGCACCGACCATGCGGGTATTGCCACGCAGACCAAGGTCGACAAGAAGCTGAAAGACGAGGGCAAGAACCGCCTCGAGATGGGCCGCGATGCCTTCATCGATGCCTGCTGGGACTGGACGCATGAGTACGGCGGCACCATCAAAGAGCAGATCAAGCGCATGGGCTGTTCGGTTGATTTTGAGCATGAGCGCTTCACGATGGACGACGATTATGCCGAGGCGGTGCGCCGCGTCTTCTGCGACTGGTATCACGACGGCCTCATCTACCGCGGCAAGCGCATCGTCAACTGGTGCCCCAGCTGCACGACGGCCATCTCCGACGACGAGGCGGAGTATAAGCAGGAGGCGGGTCACCTCTGGCACCTCCGCTATCCCTTGACCGAGCCGGTGAACGGCCAGGATTACATCGTGGTCGCCACGACGCGCCCCGAGACCATGCTCGGCGACACGGGCGTTGCCGTCTCGCCGAAGGACCCAGAGAAGGCGGCCTTTGTGGGCAAGACCGTGATGCTCCCCATCGTGAACCGCGAGATTCCCATCTTTGAGGACTGGCATGTGGATGCCGGCTTTGGTTCGGGCTTTGTCAAGGTTACGCCCGCGCACGACCCCAACGACTACGCTATGGGCGAGGCCCACGGCCTCGAGAAGATAAATATCTTCGACGAGCACGCGGTTGTTGTGGACGGCTACGGCGCGTTCTCCGGCATGACGCGCGACGAGTGCCGCGAGGCCGTCGTCGCATGGTTTGAGGAGCATGGCCTGCTCGACCACATCGAAGAGCACGAGCACTCCGTCATGCACTGCTACCGCTGCGACACCACGCTCGAGCCCTGGCTCTCTGAGCAGTGGTTCGTCGCGGTCGACAAGCTCAAGGGGCCGGCGATCGAGGCGGTCGAGAGCGGACGCGTGCGCTTCAACGCCGAGCGCTGGAAGCAGTCCTACCTCACCTGGATGGAGAATCTTAAGGACTGGTGTATCTCGCGCCAGCTGTGGTGGGGTCACCGCATCCCGGTCTTCTATTGCGAGGACTGCGGTTGGGAAGACGCCCTCATGGAGGACACGCACGTGTGCCCCAAATGCGGTGGCCATCATGTCCATCAGGACGAGAACGTGCTCGATACCTGGTTCAGCTCGCAGCTGTGGACCTTCGCTACGCAGGGCTGGCCGCAGGATCCCGCGGCGCTCGAGGGGCATCATCCCACCACGGCGCTTGTCACCGCGCGCGACATCATCGCGCTGTGGGTTGCGCGCATGATTATGAGCTCCGAGTACTTCCTGCATGAGGAGCCGTTCCACGACGTGGTCATCTACCCGACGATCCTTGCCAAGGACGGCAGCCGCATGTCCAAGTCCAAGGGCAACGGCGTCGACCCCATGGACCTCATCGCCAAGTATGGCGCCGATGCGATGCGCTTCAACCTGCTGTCGCTGTTCACCAACAACCAGGACGTCAAGTTCGATGCGGATATTGACAAGAAGACGCACGAGTTTTTGGGTAGCCCCCGCACCGAGCAGGCAAAGGCCTTTGTCACCAAGATTTGGAACGCGAGCCGCTTCCTTCTCATGAACATGGAGGGCTTCGAGCCCGGCGAGCCTGTGGCCGAGACCGCAGCCGACGCCTGGATGTTCAGCCGTCTGGCCAAGCAGGTCGAGGCCGTCACCGAGGGTATTGAGAGCTACAACTTCGGCGAGACCGTTCGCGGCGTGCAGACGTTCTTCTGGAACGAGGTTTGCGACTGGTACGTCGAGGTCACCAAGGCGCGCCTGAAGGACGACGCCGCGCGCCTGCAGGCGCAGCGTAACCTCATCTTTGTGCTCGATACCTCGCTTCGCCTCATGCATCCGTTCATGCCGTTTGTGACCGAGGCCATTTGGGACCAGATGCCCGCGAGCGCCCTCGATATGGCAGGGGAGCGCGCAGACGCCCTTATGGTTGCCGCATGGCCCGAGCCTGCGGATTACGAGCGCTGGGTCGATGAGCCTGCCGAGCGCGCCTTCGAGCTCACCCGCGCTGTGGTGACCGACGTGCGCTCCACGCGCGCCCGCTACCGCATCAGCCCCAAGGAGCAACTCCGCGTGGTGGTTTGCGCCCATTCCGCCGAGGTGGCGGACGCTATGGCGCCCATGGCAGCATTTGCGGCGAGCCTCGCCAACGCGTCTGCCGTCGAGGTTGCCGAGGATGCGGCAAAACCTGAGGGCTCCATCGCGCTCGCCGGGTCCGACTTTGACGCCTACGTGGTGGTGGGCGATCTTGTGGACTTTGCTGCCGAGCGCGCGCGTATCGAGAAAGCCGTCGCCAAGGCCGAGAAGGAGCTTGCCGGTGCGGAGAAGACCCTTGCCAACGAGGGCTTCGTCGCAAAGGCGGCGCCTGATGTCGTGGCCAAGAAGCGCGAGCGCGCCGAGGAGTTGCGCGCCGAGATTGCAGCGCTCACCGCTCAGCTCGCCGACTTTGCGTAAGTACGGCTTGCCGCCAGCGTAATCGGCGCATGTGCGAATCCGCACGGGCGCCCGTCAGTACACGGCGGGCGCCCATTTTGCGTTTATTTGCCTTGCATGCGTCTCTCGGGGTTACTATGGAGGGGCGGTCGAGCAAGACATTCGTACAAAAGAGACCGCCTGCGCGATGGGGGAATACCATGGCGAATCTCGAAGAGATGCGTGAGTTCACGCGGCACTGGCGTGCGTTTTGCGCCGAGGACGATCACCTGTCGAATCTCTGCGGCCGCGTTCCGGTGGATACATCTAAACTATCTGAGAGCGATTGCAGGCACGACCTGTTTTCTGCTCCAGCATCCATTGCATATTGCGATGAGGCGTTTGCAAGCGTGCTTGCCGGTGTTTTGACCGGGGCCAATGTCTCTGTAACTCCCGCAGACGCGCTCTGGGGCTGGTGGCTTGAAGATGAGGATTGGCAGGCCTACGCCTCGACCAAGGATATGCTTGCCGGGCGTACGCAAAAGTTGGATGAGATTGCCGCCATCGATGCAGAGCGGCGCGAAGCGCTCGATGCCGACGATGCCTATCGTGAGGCGGCGGGCGCGGTTGAGACCTACCGAGCGTCGAACGCCGAGGACGCCGCTATGCGCGCTGAGCTCGCGCGACGCCTCGAGAATCTTGCTGACGCAACAGAGTCGCATGCGAAACAGCAAAAGGATATCGCTTCGAGCCTCGTGCTGCACCTAGTTGCGGCAGGTGCGGTGACGCTTGTGTGCGGTGTGGCCCTCTGGTCGCTTTCACCCGATGCGCTGGACGTTTCCACGCGCGTTGTGCTGACGGTGCTCGTTGCCCTTGTATGCGCCCTTGTGGCGCTCCGTGTTCCTCAGGGCCTCGCGGCGGCGGTGCGCAGGCGCGGCAGGCTGGCTGACGAACGGGACCGCCTGAAACGGGCGCTTGCCGATGTCGATGCGCGCGTCGCGTTGCGGGCGGAAGAGCTCAAGGTGCGGGCGCAAGAGGCCGATGCCAGAAAGACCGAGCTCGAGGAGCCGTTCCTCTCTCCGCGTACCAAGCTCATCGAGGAATGTGCCCATATCGAGCGGGATATTATCGATGCTTTGGACGACGACCTTGCAAAGCGCGACGCCGCCTACGCTGCGGGCACTCTGGCCGAGCTCCCTTTCGATGAAGCGTACAGATCCGCTCAGGAGCGCGAATGGGCGCTTCTTGGCAGTTGGATGGGGGAGTACCTCGTCCGCTTGCCGCATGAGATCGAGCACACCCTGAACGCGCGCGCGAGCGAAGAGGTCTGGCTCGAGTCCCACGACCCCTTTGGCAAGCGTTGGTGGGAGCTATCGCCGAAGGTCCTCAAGGTGATGGAAGACGGGAACGTTCGCGACAGCGACGCCGCGCTCGAGATTGTTCTCCAGGACCAGGAGCATAGAGCGGAGTAGGGCTGCCGCCATCGCTCTGGTATTATTCTGGATATATTTCCAAATTCTAATGTCAGGGGGAACCATGGGTCTGATAGAGGATATGCGTCAGGCATTGCCGACGCTCACCAAGACGGAGCGCCGCGCGGCCGAGGCTATCCTGGCCGATCCTGCCGTTGTGCTGAATGGCAGCATAACGAAGGTAGCCGAGCTCACCGGAACCTCCAACTCCGCCCTCATTCGCTTGAGCCAGAAACTCGGGTTCAACGGGTTCTCTGAGTTCCGTTTCTCTATGAATCGCGCGCGTATCGCGCATGAGGGGGCTGAGGACACCTCCACGGGCAGCGGAATCGAGGCGGATGTGGTGCAGCTCGCTTCCGTTTACATGGATTACATCCGCAGTATCCCGCGTTACGTCACCGACGAGCAGGTGGAATGTCTTGCGCAAGCCATCGTGAAGGCAAAGCGGCTCAGCATCTGGGGCGTTAATCGCACTGCTGAGAGTGCGCTTCAGCTCTCGCACCGCCTCACGCGCCTTGGTATTTACAACAAGTGGACTGACGATGCCATTGTCATGACCGATGATGCAGAGATTTTAGGCTCAGGTGACGTGTGCATTGTCCTTACTCTTTCGGGGCGGGGCAACCCCGGTTACGGTGCGTTGATGGAGACGATGCGCTCGCGCGGGGTGGACGTACACCTGATTACGATGAACAAGAACCTGGCGCTAGGGGAGAAGGCGTCGTCGTGCTACTACCTGCCGTGGGTCAGCCACGACAACTCTATGAACTTCTTTGAGGATCAGATTGTGACCATGATGTTCATCGAGCTTGTGTTGTTGCATGTGTCGAGGTTCCTACCATAGTGGAAATATCTCCAAAAAATACCGTTTACGGTGGAAAAGTATCCGTTCAACGGAAAATAGTTCAGCTGTAATGGAAATATCTCCAATTCCTTCTACTATGTAAGCGTTCCAAGGCTCGAGGGCCCCGGGCCGGACCGCATCTCCCAGAAGGAATCGAGGGATCATGGACAAGATTCAGGAACTCATGCAGCGGACGTTGCTTCCCGTTGCGGACAGGCTCTCGGGCAGCAAGATTTTGCGTGCCATCTCAGGCGGCTTTAGCATGCTGCTGCCGGTCATCATGGTCGGCGCCATTGCCTCGCTGCTCGCCGGCTTCAACGTGGAAGCGTACCAGACGTTTATCGCCAGCAATGGCCTTAAGGACATCTTCAACTTCGTCAATACGTACTCAACCAATATGCTCGCCGTTTATGCGGCGTTCGCCATCGGCAAGTCCATGGCAGACGAGCTCGAGCTGGAGAAGCAGGCGCCCATCGTGGGCATCACCACGCTCTTTGTCTTTTTGCTCGTCAAGCCCACGGGGGCGACGCAGGACGGCGTTACCATCGCCAACGTGATCGATATTACCTACTTCGGCTCGGCGGGCCTCTTCACCGCCATGATTCTTGGTGTCGTCGTTCCGCTTATCTACAACGTTTTCGTCAAGCACAACATCACTATCAAGATGCCCGACGGCGTGCCTCCCTTCATTGAGCGCAGCTTCGCCGGTATCATTCCGGTTGTCTTCATCGCTTTCGTGTTCGTAGTGGTTCGCCAGCTCTGCGGTCTCACCGAGTTCGGTACGCTTGACGGCCTTATCTACGGTATTCTCAAGGCCCCGCTCGGCGCGCTGTCCGAGAGTCCGCTCACCTTCGCGCTCTTCTGCTTCCTCTGCAATCTCCTGTGGTTCTTCGGTATCCACGGCGGCATGGTCGTCATGCCCTTCCTTTCGATGCTCTACATGCAGCCCGCACTCGAGAACATGGAGGCGTTTGCCGCAGGTGCTGCCATGCCCAACATCCTTACCAACACCTGGTGGTTCACCTTTGTCCAGGTAGGTGGCTCGGGCGGCATCATCGGCCTCACCATCCTCATGACGTTCTTTGCCAAGAGCGCTCGCTACAAGCAGCTTGGCCGTATCGCCCTCATCCCGTCGCTCTGCGGCATCTCCGAGCCGGTTGTCTTCGGCGTGCCTCTTATGCTGAATGTGCTCATGTTCATTCCGATGATCTTTGGCCCGCTTCTCTCCTTTATCCTCTCCTACGTCGCTACCATCGCAGGAATCGTGCCAGTTCTCAACGGTGTACAGCTCTCTACGGGAACCCCCATCATTATGGCGGGCTTCCTCACGGGTGGCTGGGTCGCGGCGCTCTGGCAGCTTGTGATTGTGGCTCTGCAGTTTGTCCTGTACTTCCCGTTCTTTAAGATGATGGATAAGCAGGCCTACGAGGAGGAGCTCGCCGCCGAGGGCGAGACCGCGAAGGAGGCGTAGGATCGCCATGGCTGACACCCGTTCCAACATCGTCTGGTTCGTTGCGGATCAGATGCGCGCCGACGCTATGGGGCATATGGGCAACCCTGCTGCGCAGACACCCTGTATTGATGCGCTTGCCGAGGAGGGCGTCTCCTTTGAGGATGCGTATTGCCAGAATCCGGTGTGCGTGCCGAGTCGCTGCAGCTTCCTCACGGGACTCTATCCCCATACGCTTGGCCATCGGACGATGCACTTCATGATGCGACAGGACGACCCCAACATCTTGAAGACCATGAAGGATGCGGGTTACGAGGTGGTCTGGATCGGGCGCAACGATTTCATCCCCGGTACGTGGCGCAAATCTGATTATTGCGACCACTATTTCGACGGTATCGATGCCGACGACAAGGTGGATGTAGAAGGCCAGGGGGTCAACTTCGGGCATATGCTCGAGGGCGTTCCGGCTCCTGAGCTCCCCGCGGTGTTTGATGACGTTGAGACGAAGTACTCCTTCATGCAGGGAAAGTTCCCCGAGCACTCTCTCGATCGCTCCTTTGATTGGAACTGCGTAAGGTCTGCTCTTGATTTTCTTGACGGCATAGACCCCGCAACGCAAGAGAAGCCCTTTTTCATTTACTGCACGCTCATGTTCCCGCATCCGCCCTACGGCTGCGAAGAGCCCTGGTACTCCCTGATCGACCGTGATGCTCTGCCTCCTCGACGCCCCGACGTGGAAACGCTTTCCGGCAAGGCGAGCATACTCACCAAGATTCGTGAGCGGCAGGGCATGCAGGACTGGCGTGAGGCGCACTACGACGAGATGCGCGCCGTGTACCTCGGCATGACTGCTCGCTGGGACCATATGCTCGGTCTTGTTGTCGATAAGCTCCGTGAGCGCGGGCTCTACGACGACACGAACATCTTTGCATTCAGCGACCACGGAGACCTGACGGGAGACTACGGCATCGCCGAGAAGTGCCAGAACACCTTTGAGGATCCGCTTACGCGCGTGCCTCTTGTGGTGAAGCCTGCCCGACGCTTTGCCGTGGAGCCCGGGGTGCGCCCGGGCCCTGTGGGACTTATTGACCTGCCGGCTACCGTTGCCGAGATTGCCGGCGTCGATCTGGGCTACGTTCAGTTTGGCTCTTCGCTTATGGACGCCATCGCAGGCGGCGACGCTCCGCACGATGCAATCTTCTGCGAAGGAGGGCGCATCCACGGCGAATGGCAGGCCATGGAGCCCGAGCACGGTCCCGAATCCACCTACTGGCCGCGTATCTCGGCTCAGCATGAGGAGGGCTCCGCACATACCAAGGCCGCAATGGTGCGCATGGGAGACCTCAAGTACACCATGCGGCTCTATGAGGGCGATCAGCTCTACGATCTTGCCGCGGACCCGATGGAGACGGTGAATCTCGTCGACGATCCGGCTTATGCCGACGCTCTCGCAAAGCTCCGCGCGCGTCTGCTCGCCTTCTACATGGAGACGGCGGACTATGTCCCGCCGCGCTTCGACAAGCGTTAGACGCTTCTATAGACCTCTCAGGGGGGCGGGCGGTCGATGAGGCGGCCGCCCGCCGCTTTTTTGAGCGATTCCGGCGGCGTATCCTTGGCTCTCCAAGAGCGCCATGGGAAAATAAATAAGTCCGGGTAAGCACTCCGGACAAGACGACCAGATGACAGAAGGAGGCACCATGGCATTTCCCGAAGGGTTCCTGTGGGGCGGCGCGACCGCTGCCAACCAGTGCGAGGGCGGCTACAACGAGGGCGGGCGCGGCCTTGCCAACGTTGACGTGATCCCGCACGGCGCAGACCGCGGTCCCGTGATGGCGGGCCTGCGCAAGATGCTCGACTTCGAGGACGGCTACTACTATCCCGCTCAGGTCGGTATCGACATGTACCACCACTACAAGGAGGACATCGCGCTCTTTGCGGAGATGGGTTTCAAGACCTATCGTCTCTCCATCGGCTGGACGCGCATCTTCCCCAACGGCGACGAGGACGAGCCCAACGAAGAGGGCCTCGCCTTCTACGAGGACCTGTTCCGCGAGTGCCAGAAACACGGCATCGAGCCGCTCGTCACCATCACGCACTTCGATTGCCCCATCCACCTCATCAAGGAGTACGGTGGCTGGCGCAACCGCAAGCTCATCGACCTCTATAAGAAGCTCGTGACGGTTCTCTTCACGCGCTACAAGGGGCTCGTTAAGTACTGGCTCACCTTCAACGAGATCAACATGATCTTGCACCTGCCGTTCATGGGCGCGGGCCTGGTCTTTGAGGAGGGCGAGGACCGCGAGGCCGTCGAGTACCTCGCCGCGCACAACGAGCTCGTGGCGAGCGCCTGGGCGACCAAGATCGCGCACGAGATCGACCCCGAGATGAAGGTCGGTTGCATGCTCGCCGCCGGTACCTACTACCCCTACAGCTGCAACCCCGAGGACGTGCGCGCCGCGCAGCTCGCCAACCAGGAGAACTACTTCTTCGTGGACGTCCAGAGCCGCGGCTACTATCCGGCCTACGCGCTCAAGCAGCTCGAGCGCAAGGGCATCGACATCGGTATGACCGACGAGGACCGTCAGGCGCTTGCCGAGAACACCGTCGACTTTATCTCGTTCTCCTACTACTCCACGCGTTGCGTCGCGGGTGAGGGAAGCGATGCCGAGCAGACCGAGGGCAACGCCTTCAAGGGTGCCAAGAACCCCTACCTCAAGGTGAGCGAGTGGGGCTGGGCCATCGACCCGCTCGGTTTCCGCATCACCATCAACGACCTGTGGGACCGCTACCAGAAGCCCCTCTTTGTGGTTGAGAACGGCCTTGGCGCGAAGGACGAGCTCAACGCCGATGGCACGATCGATGACGATTACCGCATCGATTACCTGCGTCAGCACATCGAGGCTATGCGCGATGCCATCACCGAGGACGGCGTCGAGATGCTCGGCTACACCACTTGGGGCCCGATCGACCTCGTCTCCGCCTCCACGGGCGAGATGTCCAAGCGCTACGGCTTCATCTACGTCGATCGCGACGACGCCGGTAACGGCACCCTTGCGCGCTCCAAGAAGAAGAGCTTCGACTGGTATAAGAAGGTCATTGCCACTAACGGCGAGGACCTAGCGTAAGCATTGACGAGCCTCGACGGGCGGGCTGAGGCGCTCGACTTTGCCGTTCAAAGCTGTTGCTTGCGTACCGCCGTACGTGGCGTTCGACTTTCGCGGCAATCTCGGACATCTCTGCCGCCCGTCTCTGTTGTCGTGCATTTGAGGACGGGGTCGTTTTGGGGATTCTGGTGGGATGACCCAAAATGGCCTCGTTTTCGTATGCGCCGCCGTCGTTGACGAATCCGTACGTTTCTGACGTTGAGGGGCTCCCAAACGTCAGGAACGTACGGATTCGTTGTGCAGTATCGTCAGGGGCGTGCGGATGCCAACGAGGTCATGCACGTGCTAGGGGTGAGTTGTGGCGGCCTTTCTCTTCTCATGCTCCGGCGAGAACGTCTATAGTGGAAGGACACTATCCATGCGCATGAGAGGGGTTGCGTTTATGGCGGAGTACAAGAGCGATATCGAGATCGCGCAGGCAGCGGAGATGCTACCTATCTCGGAGGTCGCCGCAAAGGTTGGCCTTTCCGAGGATCAGCTCGACCATTACGGGAAGTACAAGGCAAAGGTGGACATCCACGCGCTTAAGGACCTGCCGCGCAAGGCAAAGCTTGTGCTGGTGACCGCCATCAACCCCACGCCGGCAGGCGAGGGTAAGACCACGACCTCGGTCGGTCTGGCCGATGCCCTCAACCGTCTTGGCAAGAAGGCGGTGCTTGCGCTTCGCGAGCCGTCCCTCGGGCCGGTCTTTGGTATCAAGGGCGGCGCCGCGGGCGGCGGCTATGCGCAGGTCGTCCCCATGGAGGACATCAACCTCCATTTCACCGGCGACTTCCACGCCATTGGCGCGGCTAACAACCTGCTCGCCGCTATGCTCGACAACCATATCCAGCAGGGCAACGCCCTTGGCATCGATCCCAAGCAGATCGTGTGGAAGCGTGCGGTCGACATGAACGATCGGCAACTTCGCCATATCGTGGACGGCCTCGGCGGGCGCATGCAGGGCGTGCCGCGTGAGGATGGGTTTGACATCACTGTCGCCTCCGAGGTTATGGCCGCGTTCTGCCTCGCGTCCGACCTCATGGACCTCAAGCGCCGCCTCGGCCGCATGGTAGTTGCCTACACCTATGCTGGCGAGCCCGTTACCGCTGCCGATCTTCATGCCGAGGGTGCCATGACGGCGCTGCTCAAAGACGCTATCAAGCCCAACCTTGTCCAGACGCTCGAGCACACGCCCGCGTTTGTTCACGGCGGCCCCTTTGCAAACATCGCCCACGGCTGCAACTCGGTCCAGGCAACCGAGACTGCCCTCAAGCTCGGCGACTACGTGGTGACCGAGGCGGGCTTTGGCGCGGACCTGGGTGCGGAGAAGTTTCTCGACATCAAGTGCCGCATGGCCGAGCTCGACCCGGATGCCGTGGTCGTGGTGGCGACGGTGCGTGCCCTCAAGTACAACGGCGGCGTGCCCAAGGCCGAGCTTACGACCGAGAATCTCGAGGCTCTTGAGGCGGGCCTTCCCAACCTCCTGCGCCATGTGTCGAACATCCAGAACGTCTACGGCCTTCCCGTGGTGGTGGCCATCAACGCTTTCCCCACGGACACCAAGGCGGAGCTGGCGCTCGTGGAGGAGAAGTGCCGCGAGCTCGGCGTGAACGTTGCCCTCTCCGAGGTTTGGGCCAAGGGCGGCGAGGGTGGCGAGGCGCTCGCCCAAGAGGTTATGCGCCTTACCGAGCAGCCGCACGAGTTCCATTTCTCCTATGAGACGGGTGCCACGATCGAGGAGGCGCTCGAAGCGGTGGCGACCAAGATCTACCACGCCGACGGCGTCGACTACACCCCCGGTGCGAAAAAGCAGCTGAAGCAGCTTCATGACACCGGTTTTGGCAACCTTCCCGTGTGCGTCGCGAAGACCCAGTACTCCTTCACCGACGATCAGCATCTGCTGGGCGCGCCCGAGAACTTCCGCATCACGGTGCGCAACCTCAAGGTTTCCGCTGGCGCCGGCTTTGTCGTTGCACTCACGGGCGACATCATGACGATGCCGGGTCTGCCCAAGGTGCCTGCTGCCGAGAAGATCGACGTCCTCGAGGACGGCACGATTGTGGGGCTCTTCTAAGGCTGTGTCCGATGCGGCGCACGGGGAGCCCTTCGGGCGTGGTCCTCGGCCTACTGCCCCATTGGGGCAGCAGGCCTGCGGGAAACGCCCTGCGGGTCCCCGTGCGCCCTTGCGGACCAAGTTTGGAAACATCCAGAATGGTCAAAACCCGTTAGATTTCATCTGAAAGGAGCCGTCTGTGGCCGAGAACTTGTGTGACCTGAGCTGTGCCGAGTTTGCCGGGCTGCTTGCCGCCAAGGTGCCCGCGCCCGGCGGTGGCGGAGCGGCGGCGATGGCGGGCGCCCTCGCGGTGGCACTCTGCTCCATGGCGGGAAACTTCACGGCCGGTAAGGCACGCTATGCTGCGGTCGAGGACGATATGCAGCGCATTCTCAACGAGGCGGAGTCGCTTCGCGCAGACTTGCTCGCCCTCGTTGAGGCCGATGCCCATGCCTTTGAGCCCTTGGCCCAGGCCTATAAGATTCCCGCGGACGACCCGGGTAAGACGCGCGCGCTTGAGACGGCGCTGCACGGTGCCTGCGCGGTCCCGCTCGATATCATGCGCGCCTGCGCGCACGCTCTCGATCTGCTTGAGGAGATGGGGGAGAAGGGGAGCCGCATGATGCGCTCGGATGTGGGCTGCGGTGCGGCGCTCGCCGCCGGTGCCCTTCGCGCTGCGCATCTGACGGTGCTCGTCAACACGACATCGCTCGCGGGCGACCCCGTTGCGCGCGCCTTTGAGGACGAGGCGGACGAGCTGCTCTCATCCTATATCCCGCGCGCCGATACACTCGCCGCTGGTATTGCTGCGGCGATTCGCGAGGAGGCGTAAGAATGGCGGAGCTTTTGCGCGGTGCCCCGGTGGCCAAGAGTATGACCGAGGAGGTTGCCGAGCACGCTGCGCGCCTCGCTGCCGCCGGTGTCACGCCCAAGCTCGCTATCGTGCGCGTGGGAGATAACCCGAGCGACGGCGCCTATGTGCGCGGTGCGCTCAAACGCGCCGAGCGTGCCGGCGTCGCGACCGAGCTCGTCTCTCTGCCCGATACGGTCTCGCAAGATGAGCTTATGGACGAGATTTCCCGCATCAATGCCGATCACTCAATACATGGCTGTCTTCTTTTGCGCCCCTTGCCAGTGCACATGGACGAGCCTGCCGTATGTGCGGCCCTTGCACCCGAGAAAGACGTCGACGGCATCACGCCGGGCTCCCTCTTTGGTGTCTTTGCCGGGGAACAAACCGGATTTGCCCCGTGCACGGCGGAGGCGGTCGTTGAGTTGCTCGAGCGTTCGGGCGTCGAGATCGCCGGCTCGCGTGTGACCGTCGTCGGACGTTCGCTTGTTATCGGCAGGCCCGTCGCCATGCTGCTCATGGGTAAAAACGCCACCGTCACCATCTGCCATACCAAGACGCGCGACCTCGCTTCCGAGTGTGTGCGCGCGGACATCCTAGTCGTCGCTGCGGGCCACGCCGCCACGGTGGGGGCATCTGCCGTGCGTGACGGACAGGTTGTCGTCGATGTGGGCATTAACGTAGATGAAACCGGCGCCCTCGTGGGCGATGTCGCATTCGACGAGGTCGAGCCCCTTGTGCGCGCCATCACGCCCGTGCCGGGAGGGGTTGGGGCGGTCACCACGGCCGTCCTCATGAAGCATGTTGTCGAGGCCGCCGAGCGCGCGGTCCAGAAGGGATAGCCATGGCAGTAGATCTAGAGCGCGCGCAGGCCGCCGTACGGGAGTTTTTGCTGGCGGTGGGAGAGGACCCCGACCGCCCCGGTCTTGTTGAGACGCCCGACCGGGTCGCGCGGGCTGCCGCCGAGCTCTTTGGTGGCTACGATGAGGATCCTGCTGTGCACCTGCGCAAGCAGTTCCACGAGAGTGATAACGAGGAGATGGTCATCGTGCGTGGTATTCCCTTCTCCTCGATGTGCGAGCACCATATCCTGCCGTTCACGGGCAAGGCGCATGTCGCCTATATCCCGCGCGCCGGCCGCATCACCGGTCTTTCCAAGATTGCTCGCTGCGTCTCGGGGTTTGCGCACCGCATGCAGCTGCAGGAGCGCTTGACCGCCCAGATTGCCGACGCCCTTATGACGGAGCTCGAGCCGCTCGGTGTGCTCGTGGTGCTTGAGGCGGAACACACCTGCATGACCATGCGCGGAGTGCGCGCCGCGGGCGCCCTTACCGTCACCTCGGCGGTCCGCGGCGGCTTCAAGAACGATATCAAGACGCGCGAGGAGGCCCTGCGTCTGATCGGGCTCAATGGCTAGCGAAAAGGACATGCTCCGGCGGCAGCTCCGCACCGCGCGCGATGCTATGTCGGCAGCAAAGCGATGTGAGCTAGACGAGCGTATAGCCGGGCACGTCCACTCCCTCCCATGCTGGCACGACGCACAGGTGCTGTTCTGCTACCTTTCGATGGGGTCGGAGCCAGAGACGCGCCCGTTGATTGAGCGTGCGTGGCACGAGGGCAAGCGCGTGCTCCTTCCGCGTGTTGTGCCCGATTCCCCGGTGCTCGCATGGCATTACGTGAACGATTTCTCCCATCTTGTGCGCAGTGCCTTTGGCATTTTCGAGCCAGTGCCGGGCGTGCACCCAACCTGTCCTCCCTCCACCATGATGGAGCTCGAGCGTGCGGTCGCCATCGTTCCGGGCATCGCGTTCGACTGTCGCGGTTTTCGGTTGGGGTACGGCGGGGGCTATTACGACCGCTTTCTCGCAGCTTTTCGCGGCACCTCAATAGGGATTTGTTTCTCAGACGGCGTGCACGACGATCTGGGCCGCGACGGATGTCTCGACCTGTGGGACCGCGCCGTGGATATCCTAGTGACCGACGAGGGCGTCGTGCGTTAGGGCGGGTTGCGTCCACCGGGGTGCCTCGTTAAGCTGTACGGTGCCGTAATGCTTGGCGGTACGGGGGACCGCCGTGTCCAAATCGCGATTCTTCGCATATCTTGCGGCTAAAGGTCGCGATAGCGAATTGATACCAAGGGGGCTCACACGATGGGCGAGCAAGCTAGGGACGAGCAGGTCTACCAGGTGCCGTTTGGCATCGAGGAGCTTACATTTGAAGAGGCAGTTGCGCTCGCGGCAGACACCGGGACCATCTCGGGCGACGCCGGTCCGCTTCTGGAAACCGTTATCGATATGCTCGACGAGCTCGGTCGCCCTGACGGCTATTTCGATTGTCTGCAGGTTGCGGGCACCAACGGCAAGACATCTACCGCGCGCTTTTGCGCGGCTATCCTCGCTGGAGAGGGCCTCCGCTCTGCTCTCTATACGTCTCCCCAGCTCGTGCGCTATCCCGAGCGTATGGAGATAGCGGGCGAGGTGGTCTCTGACGAGGCGTTCGCCCACGGTGTATCGGCCGCTCGCGCAGCGGGCGAGCGCGTGAACGCGCGCCGCGCCAAGGCGGGGGAGAGCGCCTATACCATCACGCCGTTCGACCTGCTTACGGTCGCCGCGCTCGTCATCTTTGCGGAGGCGCGCGTTGACGTGGCGGTGCTCGAGGTGGGTATGGGCGGTCGCTGGGATGCCACGAGTGCCACGGACCCCGCTGCCGTTGCCATCACGGGCATCGGGCTCGATCATATGAGAATCCTCGGGAACACGCTTGCGGCCATCGCCGGCGAAAAGGCGGCTGTCATCAAGCCGGGACGCGCCGTCACGCTTGGCGAGGGTACGCATGAGCCGAGCGTGCAGCGCGTAATGGATGAACGTTGCCGTGCCTGCGAGGTGGTGCCGGCGGTCGTGAACCACGTACTGCTCACGACGCCCGCGCATTTGGGGGACACGTTTGAGTTCTCCACCACAACCCGGCGCGCCATCTACACGCCGCGTCTGCGCAAGCCCGTATACCAGGCCCAGAACGCCGCATGCGCCATCCAGCTCGCCGAGGACTACCTCAACCGCCCGCTGGATGAAACAGCGCTTGAGGACAGTCTTATCGACTGCCCGACGCCCGGGCGCTTCGACACGGTCCGCCGTGACCCCCTGGTGCTTATCGATGCGTGCCATAACCCGCAGTCCTGCGAGGCGTTCGTCTCAGCGCTCGATGAGATTGCGCCCGCCGTCGCCGACCGCCCGACGCTTCTCATTGCCGCTTTGACGGACAAGGACGTCGCCGGCATCGTTGATGTGCTCGTTCCGGCGTTCCCGCGCATCACGGTTACGCAGACCGCCTCGGATCGCGCAATGGCAGCCGCAGACCTTGCCGCCATCGTTGGGGGAAAGCTGCGGGCCCTGGGTCGTCCTGAGACGGATGTAGCTGGGGTGTATCCCTCGGTTGAAGCCGCGCTGGATGTTCTCACGAGCCAAGGGTGTACGGTGGTCGCCGCTGGTACCATCACGCTTGCCGGTGAGGTGGCCGGCTTGTTCCGTTGATGCGCGTATCTAAAAAGAGCCTTGCGATAGCGTTGCGGCCTGCGCCTCGGGCGTATACTTAACAGCGCTATTGGACAGATGCCGGCCCCGTCTGGTTTCGATAGAGAGGTTCATGCTCGTGTACGTATTGTTTTTCCTCATCAGCTTCGGTGCTTCCATCATCGGTGCCATCTGCGGCATCGGCGGTGGCGTGATCATCAAGCCGGTGCTCGATGCGAGCGGGACGCTCCTTCCCGGTACCATCAACTTCCTCTCGGGCTGTACGGTGCTCGCCATGACGTGCTACTCGGTCCTCCGCAACCGCCTTTCGGGGGCGACCTCTATCGACGGTAAGACGGCGCTTCCCCTCGCGGTTGGCGCGGCGGTGGGCGGCCTCGCCGGCAAGCAGCTCTTCGATGTTGTCGAGGGACTGTTTCCCGACCCGGCGCTTGCCGGTGCGGTGCAGGCCATAGCGCTCGGCATCATCACCCTCGGCACCCTTGCCTACAACCTCAACAAGGACCGCATCAAGACGCTCGAGATCGCCGGCGCCGCGGCATGCGTCGTCATCGGTTTCGCGCTCGGCGTCATGTCCTCCTTCTTGGGCATCGGCGGCGGCCCCATCAACCTCGTGGTACTCTACTTCTTCTTCAGCATGGGCACCAAGCAGGCGGCACAGAACTCGCTGTTCATCATCCTCTGCTCGCAGGCAACGAGCACCATCACGAGCCTGCCGACGGTGGACTTCAGCGTCATCGATATTACCCTCATCATCGGCATGATCTTCTGCGGCATCATGGGCGGTGTCTGCGGACGCATCATCAACAAGCGTATCGACGAGAAGCATGTTGATAAGCTCTTCAGCGGCCTCATGGTCGTTATCGTCCTTGTCTGCATCTACAACGCTGCAAAGCACCTCATCGGCTAGGCGCATTCGGAGGCGTTTGCAGGTGGAGGAGAACGAATCGGGCAAGGTCACGCGAGCCGGTGCGAGCCGACTCGGCGATGCGCTGAACATCGAGGGCATGCGCATGCAGGAGCGCATCTTTAGGATGGATGCCGAGCGTGGCCTTAGAAACCTCAGGGACTCCACGCGGCTGATGCTGCTCGTACTGTTGGTCTCCGTTCCCATGGGTGTGGCGGCCTGGGCGTTTCTCGCTGCGCTCGACGCGGTCACCGCATTTCGTGAGACGTACGGATGGCCCGTGTTTCTGCTCCTTCCTGTGGTTGGGGTCTTTACGGCATGGCTCTACCGTGTTCACGGCAGGGACGCCGCACGAGGCAACAACCTGGTGATTGATTGCGCCGTTACCGGCCGTGACATTCCGCGGCGTATGGCGCCTTTCACGTTTGTGTGCTCGGTGGCAACGCATCTTGCAGGCGGTTCGGCAGGGCGCGAAGGTACGGCGGTGCAGATTGGCGGGACCATTGCCGATGCGGTCTCTCGCGTGTTCAAACTTAAGGAGTACGATCACCGCGATTTAATGATGGCGGGTATCTCTGCGGCCTTTGGCGGGGTGTTCGGCACGCCGCTCGCGGGGGCGTTCTTTGGTATGGAGATGTGCTATGTAGGCAAGCTCCACTATGCCGCGGGAATCTACTGTCTTGTTGCCTCCTTTGTGGGAGATACGGTCTCCACTTTTTTGGGTACGCCGCGCGAGGCCTACCTCATCGGCCGCATTCCTGAGATTGACCCGACGACCATAGCGCTCGCTGTGGGCGCCGGCATTGCCTTTGGGATTGCCGCGCGCCTGTTTTCTGGCGCCATACGTCTTGTGCGCCGATTTTACGCCGCGCATATCACGGGGTACCTTCAGGCGGCGCTTGCGGGTGCGGTCGTGTTGCTGGCGACGTATGCGGTGTTTGGGCTCTGGCGTTATGCCGGCCTGTCTTCCTGGCTTGTGGAGGCGGGCTTTGCGGGGGAGACCTCACCTGTCGACGCGGCGTGCAAGCTCGTCATGACCGCACTCACGCTTGGGGCCGGCTTTCAGGGTGGCGAGGTAACGCCTCTCTTTGGCATCGGGGCTGCGCTCGGCGGATGGCTGGGCGGCGTTTGCGGGGTCGCCCCGTCTTTTATGGCGGCGCTTGGCATGGTGGGCCTCTTTGGCAGTGCGCTCAACGTTCCCATCACCACCATCATGCTCGGCATCGACCTCTTCGGCGGACACGCCGCACCCTACTTTGTCATCGTGTCATTCGTGGGTTACCTCATCGCCGGGCACCGGGGCGTCTACCCGGCGCAGCGCATCGTCACGCCTAAATGGCGCTCTTTGGGAGAAGATGCGGGCGATACCGTCGAGCAGGTCATCGAGCGGCATCGCGACGGCGTGGTGTAGCTTTCTGCGCTTTGTCGACAGTGTTGTTCGGGAGGCGCCCCTCTACCGCCTGCGCGCGAGGGCTCGGGCGATGCGCTCCATGGCAGGGGCGGCGTCTTCGAGGAAATCGCGATAACCGCACCAGTCGCTGCGATAGTAGGCGATGTTCAGTCGCTTGCAGTTCCGGTGGCAGATGCCTTCGAAGGGGCAGCCAGAGCAGGCAGAGCAGGGCCTGCGGGGCTCGGCGAGAAACGTTTTGAGCACAGGCGACGCGGCCAGCTCCTCCAGGGAGTTTGTCTTCACATTGCCCAACAGGTACTGATCGAGGACGTAGAAATCGCACGGGTAGACGTCTCCTGTGCTCTCCACCACAAACTGCGGCGAGCACGATCCGAGCATCCCGCACTGCTGGGGGTGTACGCCGGCAAACATGGGGATGAGGTTGTCAAAGAGCGTTACCGAACGATAGGTACCATGCTGGAACTCGTCTACCCACAGGCGGAAGAACGTCTTGTAGAACGAGGAAAAGAGCTCGGGCGTGAGCGAGAACTCGTCCTCCGCATCATCGAGGCCGGGAAGGCAAGGGATGAGCTGCACGTAGTCGAGATGCTCGCGCTGGTAGAACTTGTAGAGCTTCTGGGGATGCTTGGCGAGTTGTGCCGTCAGAACGGTGAGGATGTTGAAGTCCACTCCGTGATCGCGGAGCTTTCCGATGGCATCCATCACGCGGCGATAGGTTCCCTTACCCTCTGCATCGGGGCGAAGCCAGTCGTGAAGGTCGCGGTAGCCGTCGAGTGACACCCCAACCAAGAAGCCGTGCTTTGCGAAAAAAGCCGCCCATGTGTCGTCGATGACGTAGCCGTTCGTCTGCAGGGCAAAGTGCACCGTCTGGCGCGCTCGACGGTCCTGCACGTAGGCGACGAACCGCTCGAAGTAATCGAGGCCGGCACAGGTTGGCTCTCCGCCTTGGAACGCAAAGGTTATCTCGGCGTCCTCGCTAAGGTCGAGCGCGCGGTCGATGAGGGCGCGCATCGTCTCATCATCCATGATGCCGTGTGTCTTTACCTCGCGGTGCTCGGACACGTCGGCATAGAAGCAGTAGCGGCAGCGCATGTTGCAGAGCGCTGAGGCGGGCTTGATGAGGAAACTGATGCGTTTCACGGCGTTCCTTTCAAGGCAAGGGCGGGCTGCACCTACTATAGCGCAGCCCGCCCGCCTTTCTTGCGCGCAGAGGCGCGCTCCTATAGGGGAGGCGAGGAGGGGAGACGCTCCGCGCCGTCGATGGGCAGTTACAGATAATCGCGACCGATAAGGCGCGTGAAGTAGTCCATCATCTGCCAGGTGTCGGCATCGAGCGTGCTCTTAAGGTAGGCGCGCACATCGTCTGCCGTGACGCGCTCAGACCCGCGCTCGCGCATCCAGGCGGCGAACGCCTCGCGCGTCTCGTCGCGCTTCTCGGCGGGCACCGACCCCATCATGGCCCAGAGGATGTTCTTGGCCTCGCGGTCCCATGCGAGGTCCTCGAGGATGCCCGGTTCAGCATCGGCCTCGAGCTGGGCGCGACCGGCGGCGAGGGTCTCGAACGTGACCTCTTCCGGGTTCTTCGAGAGGCCCATGCGTGCGTACTGCTCTGCCGGTGCGTCGTTCTCGTTCATGAGGCGCACCATGGCACGCGCGAGGCGAAGTTCGGTCTCGGGGTCGTCGATGACCTGCGTCTGACCGGGGTCTGCCGCAACGTCGTAGAGCTTCGTCCCGTAATAGCCGCCGTTGCACTCGGTCCCGCCCACGGGAATCTGGAGTACCGGGCAGTCCTTGGTGAAGCGGAAGGGCTCGACGAGCTTTGCCTCACGCATCTCTGCCGGGCTGAAGATAGCGCGCATGTGCGTAGGCATAAGCGTGTACTCGTAGTTCTCGCCGTTATTCATGGTCACAGGGCCGCGCATATAGGTGTAGTGACCGTCGGTGATGCAGGTGTAGCTTGCGTGCATGCCGTACAGGCCGTACTCGCGTACGGGCTCGTCGCGCTCAATGACAGGCGTAAGCGGCCGGCCCTCCATGTCGGCAGGCAGGGGCAAGCCAAAGTAGTCGAGGATGGTTGCCGGCAGGTCGATGGTTTGGGCGAGGGATGAGCGATGGACGTTTGTCACCTTGCTGCGCGGGTCCCAGATGAAGAGCGGCGTGTTCACGATCTCGTTGTAGAGCGGCATCATGGTCTTGCCCCACCAGCCGTGCTCGCCCAGAAGGAAGCCGTGGTCGGTGTTGACGATGAGCATGGTGTCGTCCCAAAGCCCGTACTCGTCCATCTTATCGAGCACTTTGCCAAGGTAGGTGTCGCACATGGTGATAAGTGCTGCGTAGAGACGGCGCACGTGGGCGACCGTGTCGTCGTCCTGGAGCACGGCGTCGTAGGGCGGCCAGTCGGCGGGCAGCCCATCGTAATCGTCCGGGTACAGGTCGCGGAACGCCTGCTGTGCGAAGAACGGCTCATGCGGGTCGAAGGTCTCGATCTGGAGGAACCAGTCGTCGGCGTCGTGGTTCTCGTCGATGAAGTCGAGACCCGCCGTGAAGGTCACATCCTGGGGCATCTTGTGCTGATCGGTGCCAATGTAAGCGCGGTTCATAGCGTCGTGGCGCTCCAGACGCTGCTTGATGGGATGCGGTGCGGCGCTCGCCGAGAACAGCGTCTCGGTGGGCTCCATGCCGATCTTGGCCTTCCAGGGGTCGCCCTCCTGGCCGCGCGTGCACTCCCAGCTCTCGTAGCGGGTGTGGTAGGTCGCACCGCCGTCCTCCCAGTAGTGCTGGTGGTCGGAGACAAGGTGCGTGTAGATGCCGTTCTCGCGCAGGATCTGGGGCGTGGAGTCGTCGAAGGGCTCAAGCGGTCCCCAGCTGCGGTGCAGGAAGTTGTAGCGCCCCGTGTGAAGCTCGCGGCGGGCGGGCATACAGGGCATGGAGCCCGCATAGCTGCAGTCGAACGTGACAGCGTGCTCGGCCAGGCGCGTGAAGTTGGGCGTCTGCACCCAGTCGCAGCCGTAGGGCTCGAGGAAGTTCCTGGTTAAGGTGTCGTACATGACCATGATGGCTTTCATAGTGCTACCTCCTTGTGTTATTGGCTATGTCCTACTATTCTTTCGCATCGACTTCTGCCTCGGCCGCCTCATGACGACGGCGCAGCTCTTCACTGATGGCAAGAGAGCGCTCGTCCGTCAGCCGATACATCTTTGCGCAGATGATCACGATGGCCATAAGGACGCAGGGAGCCGCCCAGCGAAGGATGACAATTGCGCTATTGACCACAGGGGTCTGCGCCTGGTTAGCGACGTAGCCAAGCGCTCCGATGACCGCGATAGGCAGGGACTGGCCGAGCGCCTGACCAAACTGGTTCATAAGCTGAACGGCGGCTTGTGCAAGGCCGTTTGCGCGCTTGCCGGTGTTGTACTCGCCCCAGTCGACCACATCGGGAATCATTGCCCACATGAGCGTGCCAACCACGCCGTTAAGCAGGTTGAACACCGAGATGAAGAAGGTGAGAACGCCAACAGAGGGATTGGGGATAAACATAACGATGAGATTGGGAACCATGGCTGCAGCGGCGAAAATCATCATGGAGCGGCGCTTGCCCCAAATATGTGTCACAACGGGCGTGAGCACAGGACCAAGGAGCGCCGTGGCAACACTAAAGGCCGTGGTGGCAACAATCCAATCCTGATGTCCCAATACGTAGGTAAAGTAATACATGTTGATGGCACCGCTGATGCCTGTGGAGGCAAGAGCTGCGAAGAAAATGCCGGAGAGAAGCAAAAGCTCACGGTTCTTGAAAGCGTCGATGGTGGAGCGGACGACATCGCCAAGCGTTTCCTTCTGCGGCGTCGCAACTCCTTCTTCCTTTGCAGCTTCGATAGCCTCAATCTGAGCGAGCTGCGGGGTGTCATACGTGCGCGCCGTCCAAGCGACCGCCCAGTAGCAGAGGCAGACAAGAGCGCCCATGATGATGCCGTAGTTGGACCAACCTTGCTGGCCTCCACCGCAGAGTTCGACAAGCGGGAGGGCGAATGCGCTCATGAGCTGTGGGATGACCGCGCAGCCCTGACGGATTGCCTGGACCGTTGAGCGCTGCTTGGGGACCTCAGTGATGATGCTTGCGAGAGAGTTCGCGGGAATGATGACAAGCGATGAAATGACAACGTAGAGGATGTAGGCGGCGCAAGCGTATACGACCTTCATCGTGGGGTCGAGCGCTGGGGTTGAGAATACCGCCCAGATGCATACACCCCAAAACGGTGCCATAACGATGAGGAACGGACGGTACCTTCCGAATTTAGTGTTCACGTGGTCTGCAATCACGCCGATTACCGGGTCGACAATGGCATCGATGATCTTTGAGGCAAGCATGAGGGCGGATGCGATCGCCGGCGCAAGTCCAAAGATGTCGGTGTAGAAGAAGCTGAGGTACGAGCCCATGAATACGAAGGGGATGTTTGACCCGATGCCCACGAAGCCGAAGCCGAGCATCTCTACAAATGTTGCCTTTCGCAGGTTTGTTGATTGCTGTTGTGCCATGAACCTGTTCCTTTCTGGTATCCTTAGCACTAGTAAAACGATTAACTAGTCGGCTAGTAACCCCCTTTCCTGATCCATTCTTTTGCTCGCTATTTGTTTGGGCGTTGTTTATTAGCTTTCTACTGTTGGGCGCTCGTTGACAATCTGCTTGCGATGCACGTCGATACAGCGAATGGGAAGCAGATGGCTTTGGGGCGCGCTTCCTTCGATGAGGGAGACGAGCGTATCGACGCAAACTTTTCCTGCCTGAGCATTTGGCATTACGCAGAAAGCATCAGTACCGCTCATGCTAAGAGACTCGCTGGCAAGATCGGTAAACATTACGTTCGGCAAAGGGAACGCGCTACGGATAATTGCGGACCAACCTGGCCAGCTGCATACGATGGCATCCCCAGGCCGGATGCGTCCGCTAAGGAGTTTACGGAATGTCGTATCAAGGTAGAACGCGTAGCTATGTGTGGGATCTTCGGACATCTCGAGGCGGGTGTCGGCGAACTCATCATCAAGTTGAATCTGTACGTCGACATCGATGACGATAAGGTTCTCCGTTGCATTTGCCTCGGCGCACGCCTGCCTGACGCCTTCCTCGCGAAGTGTCTCCTGTGCATTGTTCACCGAAGGGCGGATATAGAGCAGCCTCTTGTGGCCGTACGACAGTGCGTTGCAGGTTGCATCTGCGGCGCCACCTCGGTAATCGAAGTCGACAGTGCTGTATTTCGTTGATGGGGTCTGACAGTCAAGCGCGACGAAAGGGATGTTCCCATCAATGACTGTTTGGAGGCTCTCGCTGTCTGGTCCTTCGGTGTCGTGACTCATAAAAATGACGCCGTCGATGTTGCATTGATAATACGCTGCAAGATAGTCGCGCATGCCATTGGGCATTATGCGATTGCGGCAAAGAGAGAGGCGATAACCGCGATCGCTCGCCTCCTGAAGCATTCCTTCGACGGTTCGGCCGTAGCGGGAGTTAGAGAGACTTTTACCTACCACGACTCCAATGGCGTGTCCGTTTCGTTGGCGCAGGGAGCGCGCATTCTGGTCGGGGAGATAGCCGAGCTTGCGTACAGCAGCGAGCACGCGTTCACGCGTTGCTTCGCCAACGTTGCGTTTTCCATTTAAGACATTGGAAACTGTCGCAGTAGTAACGCCGGCAGCGCGGGCGACATCACGTCCGGTTACGCGCTTCTCCACCATGCGACCAGCTCCTTTGCTTCGTTAATCGATTTTCATTAATCGATAAATGCATCATACAAACTTTGCTAAGAGTCTGTTGTTTTGCTCGGCAAGCGGTCCATAAAGCGTCGTTAATCGGTTCGTTAATGCCGTTTGCGGCATTTTGAGGGTGCGAGTTGCCTTGAGTGTGAAGTGCTATGCTGACACGGCTGAAGACAATAATTCTGCGCCATCATGAGGGGTGGTTCCATGAGCGTATTGAACGACATGGCTTTGAAGCCGAGCGAGAAAGAGGTCGCCGAGGCGGAGGGACTTCCCGCCTTTATCGAGGAGAGCCCCACAGCCTTCCACGCGGCGGCTGCTGTTTGCGCACGCCTCGATGCTTCGGGCTTTACCTATCTTCCCGAAGGTGACGCTTGGCACATGATTCCGGGCGGGAGCTATTACACCTGCCGCAATGGCTCGAGCGTCATCGCATGGCGTATCGCCGAGAACGCTCTTGAGGATACGCGCGGCCTTCATTTTCAGATTGCCGCCGCGCACAGTGATTCGCCCACCTTCCGCCTTAAGTCGTCCGCGGTGGTGGAGGGCGCTGGAGGTACTCTTTGCCTTGATGTGGAGCCGTACGGCGGCATGATCGACTACACCTGGTTCGACCGCCCGCTCGGTATCGCCGGGCGCTTGCTCGTGCGGTCGGGGTCTCGGGTGGAGAGCAGGCTAGTCAAGACAGAAGGGCTCGTCGCCCTTATTCCGAGCCTCGCTGTCCATCTCAACCGTGGGGTCAACGACGGCTTTGCGCCTGACCGTGCGCGCGATTTACGCCCCGTTGTCACGGCGGGCGCTCTCGATGCGGATGGGTTGATGGGTGAGCTCGCCGCATCCGCCGGTGTTTCGGCGCAAGATATCGTCGCGTCTGACCTTTACCTCGTGAACGGCGATGTGCCGCGTATTTGGGGAGCTGCCCGAGAATTCGTCTCCGCACCTCGTCTTGACGACCTCATGTGCGCCCATGCTGCACTCGAGGGCTTCCTCGGCGCCTCTGCGCCCTCATCTATCAACGTCTACGCGCTCTTTGATAACGAGGAGGTCGGCTCCAACACCAAGCAGGGTGCGATGTCCACGCTGCTCAAGGACACGTTGCGGCGCATCACGACCGCTCTCGGCGGCGATGACGAGGCCTATCGCCGCGCCCTGTCACGCTCGATGCTCGTGAGCTGCGATAACGCTCATGCGGTTCATCCCAACCGACCCGACAAGTACGATGAGCTCAATCGTTGTCGTGTTAACGGCGGCATCGTCATCAAAGAGGCCGCGAATCAGCACTACTGCACCGATGCCTTTGGCCGCGCCATCTTCACCGAGGTATGCGAGCGCGCGGAGGTGCCGTACCAGACCTTCGCCAACAGAAGCGACATGGCCGGCGGCTCCACCCTCGGCAACCTCTCCAATATCCAAGCGAGCATGCACGGGGTCGATGTGGGCTGTGCGCAGTGGGCGATGCACTCCGCCTATGAGACCGCTGGCGTGCGCGATGTGGCGCTTGCGCGCCGCGCCCTCGAGGCGTTCTATGCCCTTGACGTGCGTGTTGACGGCGCCGACGGCTTCGAGGTCGTGTAGGGCTGAGCTTAAATGCTCTGAAGCTTGGAGTTGGGTCCAATACTCAGTAGGAGTATGATGGAGCTCGTTGGGGATATGCGGGAGCAGCTGCTCCTGCAGATCAGTTGGGGGAACATAGATGCCTCAGGTGAGCGTGCATACCACGGGCCGTCTTAACAGCCGGTCCGTGCGTGACCATAATCTTTCCCTTGTTCTTCATGAGCTGCACCGCCGTTTCAGCGCTTCGCGGTCGCTCGTCTGCTCGGCAACCGGGCTCACGCCCGGGGCCGTCACGCTGCTTGTGAATGAGCTCATGAAAGCCGGTTTCATCGAGACGAGCGGTATGCTGGAGGCCGAGGGAGGCCGTCGCAAGAAGCAGCTCGTGCTGTCGGGGCGGACCTGCCCGGTCGCGGTTCTTTTGCTCCGGCCCGCTTCGGTGCGGCTCGTGTGCGAGTCTTTCTCCGGCGAGCGCCTGGTAGACGAGGTGCACCGCCGCGACTTCAGGGGCCGTCCGGTGGAGGACTTTGTTTCCTTTGCTGCCGAGCTCATTTACACGTTGGAGCGACGCCTCGCAAAGGAACGAGGGCTTGAACTCAAGGCCGTCGGCGTCGTTTCCCCTATAGCGGTCCTCGCGCATCAAACGGGAACGCTCCCCAACGCCGACTTTGGCTGGCCGATGATGGATATCGGTGCGTCGATTCGCACTGAGGTCCAGCGTCTCGGCGGTGCGTCCACCGTCGTCATGATGAACGATGCCAACTGCGCCGGTTGGGCGGAGTACCGCGCATTGGTGCAGAAAGGTGCAGAGGATCCACATGGCGTCATCTTCATCGACACCGATGACCCGATGGGCGGCTCGTTCATATTCGACGGCAAGGTCTACAACGGGGCGCTCGGTACGGCGATGGGCATCGGCCATATTCAGATCAACGCAGAGGGCGAGCGCTGCGTATGCGGCAAGCGTGGGTGCCTTACGCTCTATGCGGGCCGCGACGCGCTAATGCGACGTAGCGGCCTTACTGAGCTTGTCAACACGTCCGGGCCTGATACTGCCCTCGCCGAGCTTGAGCGCCGTGCCAAGGTGGGGGAGGAGCCTGCGCGCGAGACGCTCGACCGTGCGGTCCGCTATGTGCGCATCGCTATCGAGAACGCCCTAACCCTGCTCGTTGCCGACTGCGTCATCATCGGCGGCTACATGGGCGCGCACCTGGACGACATCCTTGCGGTGGACAACGGTTTTACGTCCCTCGGCGTCCCGGGTGTGACAAGCCTGCACGCCGCAGTACTCGGTGACGAGGCCGCGGTCGCAGGAGGGCTCTCGCGCATGCGCGGGGCCGTCATCGACCATGTGGGCGAGATCATACGCGGCGAGTCCCTCGACCCGTCAACGCTGCTCCAGGATACCGTCTAGACGCGTCTTTCCTCGTACAGCGGCTACATGAGCCCGAGGCCTTTGGCGACGATGGTGATGAAGTCCTGCACGTTCGTGACGAGCGTGGTGGCAGAGAGGCTGCCGCGATCGAGGAGTTTATTCACCACGAATTCAGATATGTCAACCGTATAGAGATAGACGGGGCGGACCGTGCCGTCGTCGGTCACCGTGTAGGAGGGTGTCATATTGCCCGCGGCTATGGTATGGAGCATCGTCGCGAGGCAGATGAGGGTGGTTGCCCCGGATACCATCTCGCGCATGGCGCTTTGCGCGTCATACGCGTCGCCTATTACTTCGGGCAGTGGGCCGTCATCGCGGATGGAACCCGTGAGCACGAAGGGGACGCCTCTGCGCACGCAGCTCGCCATGATGCCGTCGGTGATGTCGTTCTTGCGCACGAACGTCTCGATGCCGCCCGCGCGGCGCACGCGGTTGATGACGTCCAGGTGATGGTAGTGCCCGTTTCTAACCGAGTGCTGCGTGTAGATATCTTGACCAAGCGCCGTATGGAAGACGGATGCCTCGAGATCGTGGGTTGCAAGGGCGTTTCCCGCGAGGATGCCGTCGACGTAGCCGTTCTCCACCATGAGCTGCATCGCTCGGCGCGCATCGGCGTCAAAGGAAAAGGCGGGGCCCATAACCCACACGAGCTTGCCATGCTCGCGCTCATGGCGCAGCAGGTCGTAGAGGTGGTCGTAGTCCCGAGCAAAGGATGTTTCACGGCTACGGCCTTGACGGAAGACGAACTTGTCGTCCTCATCGTTAGCGCCGTCAGAGCCCTCGTCAGTACGCGATGGCTCGGAAAAGCCGGTCACATGGACGTAGATGCCGTCCTCGCCGCCTTCGGTGCGGCCGAGCACCACCCGGTCCCCACGTTTTAGGTTGCGGTTTTCCACCACGCGGAGCTCGGGTTCGCCGTTTGCGCTATCGACGACGATGCTCGCGTCCATACGGCTTCGCTTGGCAAGCAGCCACGTGCCCGCCACCTTTACATACTCGGGGTACATCGAGGTGCTGTGGAACCCCTCCGGTGCAACCCCGTCGGCCTCCACGACAGCAACCCGTGCATCGGGTGCGCTTGCAAGAGGCTCTTTGTCGAAGTTGGGGGCGTGGTAGGTGGGGAGAGTGAACATGGAGCACCTCGCAAACAAGAAGGACCGCATGGTATCGCTCGTTCAAGCTTACCATGCGGTCCCGTTCAGACGCGGGGAGTGGCGACTACTCGCCGACCTTGCCTCCGGTGTAGAGCTGCCAGTAGCGGCCGCGCTGCTCCATGAGCTCGTCGTGGTTGCCGCGCTCTATGATGCGCCCCTGCTCCATGACCATGATGCAGTCGGCGTTCTTGACGGTGGAGAGACGGTGCGCGATGACAAATGTCGTTCGTCCCGCCATGAGGGCGTCCATACCGCGCGCCACGATCTCCTCGGTACGCGTGTCGATGGAGCTCGTCGCCTCGTCCAAGATGAGGGCCGGCGGATCGGCGACCGCGGCGCGCGCGATGGCGAGTAGCTGGCACTGGCCCTGGGAAAGCTCGGCGCCGTCGCCGGAGATGGGGGTCTGGTAGCCCTGCGGCAGGCGGCGGATGAAGCCGTCGGCATGCACGAGGCGCGCGGCCTCCATGCACTCCTCGTCCGTGGCATCGAGTCGCCCGTAGCGGATGTTGTCCATGACGGTGCCGGTAAACAGATGTGTGTCCTGCAGCACGATGCCGAGCGAGCGGCGCAGGTCGCCCTTACGGATCTTGTTGATGTTGATACCGTCGTAGCGGATCTTGCCGTCCTCGATATCGTAGAAGCGGTTGATGAGGTTGGTGATCGTCGTCTTGCCGGCACCGGTGGAGCCCACGAAGGCGATCTTTTGACCGGGCTTGGCAAAAAGGGTGATGTCATGGAGCACGGTCTTCTCCGACGTGTAGCCAAAGTCAACGTGGTCCATCACAAGCTCGCCGGCCTGCTTGACGTACTCGACCTCGCCGGTCGAGCGGTGCGGCCACTTCCAGGCCCACGTACCGGTGCGCTCCTCAACCTCTTCGATGGTGCCGTCTTCCATCTCGCGCGCGTTCACCAGCGTGACGTAACCCTCGTCGGCCTCGGGCTCCTCGTCCAGAAGGTCGAATACGCGCCGGGCGCCGGCGGCTGCCATGGTGACGAAGCTCATCTGCTGGGAGACCTGCGTGACGGGCTGGGAGAAGTTGCGATTGAGCGTGATGAAGCTCGCGAGCGCGCCGAGTGTGAGACCCCAGCCGCCGGAGAGCGCCATCCAGCCACCCACGACACTTACGATGACGCACGAGATATTGCCGAGGTTGGCGTTGAGCGGCATGATGAGGTTCGAGATGAGGTTCGCGCGCTTTGAGCTCTCGCGCAGACGGTCGTTCACGCGGCGGAAGTCGGCGCTCGCGTCGGCCTCGTGGTTGAAGACCTTTACGACCTTCTGGCCGTCCATCATCTCCTCGATGTAGCCGTCCACCGCGCCGAGGTCGGTCTGCTGCTGCGCGAAGAACGCGCCGGCAAAACCAGAGACGCGGCCCATCACCACGAGCATGATCACGACCATGACGACCGAGATGGCCGTGAGCGGCACCGACAGCGCCACCATGGTGGTGAAGGTCACGACGAGCGTGATGGTGGAGTTCACGAGCTGGGGGAGGGTCTGGCCGTAGAACTGGCGGAGCGTGTCGATGTCGTTGGTGTAGACGGACATGATGTCGCCGTGCTGGTGGGTGTCGAAGAAGCGCAGTGGCAAGCCCTCCATGTGCTCGAAGACCTCCTCACGGAGATTGCGCATGGTGCCCTGGCTGATGGTCACCATGAGGCGGTTGAAGCCCCAGGAGGCGAGCACGCCAATGACGAGGATGACGCCGAGCTTCACGATTTCGGCCGCGAGGCCCGAGAAGTCCGTGGAGCCGCTCACCAGCATGGGCTCGATATAGTCGTCGATAAGGATTTGGGTGAAGAGCATCGAGCGGTTGATGGCAAAGGCCGAGAAGGCGATGCACACCACCACGAAGCAGAAGAGCGCCCCGTAGTTCTTGAGCATGTAGCGCAAAGCGCGCATGAGCGCATCAAAGGAAAACGTCATCTTGGGTGCGCGGGATTCGTTCTGAGCCATGATCGCTTAAGCCTCCTTTCCTGCGGTAACGTCTTCATCTTGGGCGGCGTGGACGTCAAAGTCGCCCGTGCCTTCCGCCTGAGACTCAAAGACGCTGCGGTAGATCTCGTTCGTTGCGACGAGCTCGTCATGCGTGCCCACGGCGTTTACGCGGCCGCCGCTCATGACGACGATGCGGTCGGCGTCCTGCACGCTCGAGATGCGCTGGGCGATGATGATCTTGGTGGTGCCGGGGATGTAGGTCTTGAACGCGGCGCGGATGCGCGCGTCGGTGGCGGTGTCCACCGCAGAGGTGGAGTCGTCGAGAATGAGGACTTTCGGACGCTTGAGCAGGGCGCGGGCGATGCAGAGGCGCTGCTTTTGGCCGCCCGAGAAGTTCACGCCGCCGCGCTCCACGCGGGCGTTGAGGCCGTCCGCCAGGCGCTCGACAAACTCGTCGGCTCCGGCGGCGCGGCAGGCGTTCATGAGCTCCTCGTCAGTGGCGTTCTCGTTGCCCCACCTGAGGTTCTCGGCAATCGTGCCGGAGAAGAGCACGTTTTTCTGCAGAACGACCGAGACCGCATCGCGGAGTTCGGTAAGGTCGTAGGAGCGTACGTCGACACCGCCGACCTTGACGGAGCCCTCCGTCACGTCGTACAGACGGCTGAGCAGCGACACCAAGCTCGACTTGCCCGAGCCCGTGCCTCCGATGATGCCGATGGTCTCGCCCGATGCAATGTGCAGGTCGATGTCCTCGAGCACGTTCTCACCGTCGCCGGTGGCATAGGCAAAGCTCACATGGTCAAAGTCAATTTGTCCGTTGGCGACGCTCGCGACGGGCTCGGCAGGGTCGTGGATATCGGGCACCTCGTCAAGCGCCTGCGAGATGCGGCGCGCGCTCGCCATACTCATAGTGATCATGACGGCAATCATCGAGAGCATCATGAGGCTCATGAGCATCTGCGACACATAGGAGAAGGCGCTGGTGAGCTGGCCGGTGGTCATGGTGCCGCCCACCACAAAGTGGGCACCGAGCCACGACACGGCGATGATGCAGCTGTTGATGGCGATCATCATGACCGGGTTGTTGAGCGCGACGATGCTCTCGGCGCGGACGAAGAGGCGATAGAGCTTGTTGGCGGCGGCGCGGAAGCGCTCCTTCTCGTAGGCCTCGCGCACAAAGGCTTTGACCACGCGGATGGCGCCGACGTTCTCCTGTACGCTCGCGTTGAGGTCATCGTAGGTATCGAAGACCTTGTTGAAGGTGCGCGTGGCGTTAGAGACGATGAGCGTGAACGCGATGGCAAGGAAGATCGCCGCGACGATGATGATGGGTGAGAGCTCGGTCGAGATGGAGAGGAACATCACGAGGCTCGATACGAGCATGACGGGTGTGCGCACGGCGATGCGCAGGAGCATGAGCGCCGCGTTCTGGATGTTGGTGACGTCGGTGGTCATGCGCGTCACGAGACCGGCGGTTGAGAACTTGTCGATGTTGCCGAACGAATAGGTTTGCACCTTGTCGAAGATGGCCTCGCGCAGGCTGCAGGCGTAGCCGGTCGCCGCCGTGGCAGAGAAGTACCCCGCAAGAAGACCGAAACCGAGGCTCAAAAACGCCATGACGAGCATGACGCCTCCGTAGAAAAAGATGGCGTCCATGTTGCCCGCTTCGATACCGCGGTCGATGAGGTACGCGGTGATGAAGGGGATGAATACCTCCATGACCACCTCGCCGACTGTGCCTATGACAGACAGCACGGCGTCGCGCTTGTAGAGCGCAAACGGCGCAAACAGTTTTCGCATGCTACCTCCGTTATCAGTTGCTCGAAATTCATACGTTGGTAGTATGGCCCTGAACAACGATAATTAATTCGTCTATATTTCTATTATTGATAGTGTCTGTTTATCAAAAAGGAGCGTACTGCTGTGAACACGTTTCAACTCTCGTGCTTTGTCGAGGTGGCCGCAACGCTCAACTTCTCTAAGGCAGCGAAGAACCTCGGCGTTTCGCAACCGGCAGTGAGTCATCAGATCAAGGCGCTTGAGGACGAGCTCGGGGCGACCCTTGTCTCGCGCTCGACGCGCACCGTGTCCCTCACCAATGAGGGGCTGCAATTCCTGAGTTATGCAAACGATATTCTCGACCTCGCAGCGCGCGGGTCGCGCTTGGTTTCCCGTAGCCATGCGTCGGCTACGCGCACCTTGAGGATAGGTGTTCACGGCGGTATCGAGGCGATTGCCCTGGCGCCCGCATTGCGCGGTTTTACCGAGGCGGAACCCGACGTGACGCCCGATGTGCGCGTGGCCCCGCACTCGGTGCTGCTCAACATGCTCGAGAGCGGCACGCTCGATGTGGTGCTCGAGTACCGCGACCCGGCGGGAGCACCGGCCTCTGCCACCGTCTTCAAGCGAATCGCGGAGTCGTCGGCGGCACTCATATGCACGCATGCTCATCCGTTTGCCCAGCGTGACAAGATTGATGACGCTGACGAGATCGGACGTGCAGGACGTATTGCAATCTGCAACCCCCATGCGTCGCTCGCGGCGATCGATACGCTGCAGCGCAAGGTCCTCGGGCACGTGAATCCGGAGGACGTCATCATGTGCTCCGGGGTGGAGCCCGCAGTGGCCCTTGCGGCAGCGGGCGTTGCCGTAGCCGTACTCCCCAACATACCGGACATGTCCGGTCAGGGTATTTGCGCGATTCCGGTAGATGGCATTCCCGGCGTCGTCTTTGGTGTGCGTGTGAGGCGCGGACGATTGGCGCCCGCGCTCGATGCTTTTATTCGCGTGCTTTCTGCCGAGGCGGCGAGCGGCGTTAGCGCTCCATCTTTGTGACGACTTTGATGGAGGGGCCCACCTCTGAGGCAAACGTGTCTGCGTCCTCAAAGCTGCCGACGATGTTGCCAAAGTGCGTGGGTATGGCGGCCTGAGGACGAATGGTGTTCACAAAGGCGGCAGCCTGGTGCGGGTCCATGGTAAACGTGCCGCCGATGGGGATGATGGCGACGTCGCAGCTCACCTGATCGATGTCCTCGTTCTCGTCCGTGTCGCCCGCAACGTAGTAGCGCACGCCGTCGATGGTGACAACGTAGCCAAGCCAGCCGCGCTCCTGCGGATGCTTCTCCAGGCGCGCGGGATCGGTGTTGTAGGAGGGGACGGCGAGAACTGTGGCGCCGTCTATCTCGAGCTCATCTCCCGGGGCGAGGAGGTGCGTCTTTGCCGCGCCGAGGGCGGTGATATCCCCGGCGATCGTGGCGGGGGCGATGACCTCGGTCGTCTCGTTCATGACGCGCTCGGCGTCTTTGGGCGAGAGGTGGTCGTAGTGGGGGTGCGTGATGAAGAGGTAGCGTGCGTCGTGCACGGCATCGGCGTCCGTGAGGTCGAACGGATCGAAGTAGAGGGCGCCTCCGTTGGGAAGTGCGATGCGGACGGCGCTGTGGGTGATGACGCGGACGTTTTCGAGATTCATGCTCATACGGCTCTCTTTCCTACGAGTTCTTGGCAGATGCTTTGTGTATACCCGGCTACCAGTCATTCATGAGGCCAACGGACAGGTACGCACCCGTCGCGTCGCTCCAATTCTCTTCATCGGAGGTCAAGAAGGCACCGCTTATGTAGGCACCGTCTGAGCTGCCGAGCTCATCGGGGTTCATGATGATCTCCTCATACATAGAACCCGAGAGGAATGCTTGGCGTAGGGGCGCGGGAATCTCTGCGTAGGAGGCAAAGCCGGGGACCTCAAAGGGGATATCGAGGCTCTGCACCACGTCATGCATGCGGTCGAGGTCGTTCTGCGCTTGCTCGAGATTCTCCTCCAAGGTAAGGTCGCGCTGTATATCGAGGTGGTAGTCGACCTCAAACACAACGCCCTCGTTGTCAACGCTCAGACAGACTTCGGAGTTATTGTCCCAATCGTCGGTGTGCAGTCGGCAGTATACGGTGTAGCCCTTGGCATCGTGGACATCCGCTGCGTCAGCTCCTATCACATAAAAGCCGGACTGCTCAAACGCATCGCTGATGATGCCGATCGTCTCCTGCGCTTTTTCCTGGTCGCTTTGCATGCTTGCAGACCTGTTTGCATACCGCACGCCGTGGGTCGCAATAAGGACGATGCTCAGACAAAGTATGAAGAGAATTCGGTCTCGCTTGGCGCGCTTTCTCGATGCGGCGTCTCGAAGATGTGAGAGCGCATCGCCGCCGTGTCGGAATATCCAGATGAAGCGACACACGAGCACCGTGACGACGAGGATAAGGAGTATCCAGACAAGCCAGCCAGGGGTAAACGGTGCGCTCGAATGGAACACGAGATCGTCTAGCATGTTCAGGAAAAGGAACTCGGCACTGAGTATCAAGATAGCCGCAAATCCAAAGAGGAATTCTCCCAACGCGTTCAGCGTGTCCTGCCGGCGCATCTGGTCGTGCGAGTTATCTGTAGCCATTGCCGCACCTCTCCCCGTGGCGACTATCACGACCATTGTACGGTACTATCGCGAATCTAAACGATACCAATGGTTGCGGTCGTTCCACCTGCGTTTCAAATCGCCTGCGGAGCTGTTCTCGTGTGTTTCGAGCCGATATAATCATTGCGTCCAGTCATGTAAGAAGGGAAACCGCTGTGGAACTCGTTTTGCTCTATATCGCGGCAAACGTCGCAATCGGTGCCGCCGCGTGCTTCTTTGGCAAGCGTCTGTTCTACATCGTGCTCGGCATCCTTGTGTTTGTGGGTGTCTTCAACGTTGCCCTTACCGCAGGTGACGGCTCTCCCGTCGCGTTCGGTATCGCGGCGGTGCTGGGTGTCGGCGCGGCGCTTCTCTCGCGTTTTGCCTACAAGGCCGGCGTGTTTTTGATCGGCGCCTTCGCCGGCGCGGCGCTCGGCTTTCTCATCTCCATGCTTCTGCCGGGGGAGGCATCGTCCTACCTCCTCGTCATCATGCTTGTCGCAGCCGTGCTCGTAGGGTGCGCCGCGCTGCGCTGGTGCGACCTTTTCATTCGGCTCGGCACCGCCTACGCGGGAGCAACCCTTGTGGCCACCAATGGACTTGCCCTGCTGACCAAGTGGGTAGCGCTCGCTGATATTGCGATGCCCGGGTACCCTGCGGAGACGTTTGAGGAACTGTCCGCCTACATCTCCGGCCCCTTCTCTGAGGCAAACGCTCAGACGCTCCTTATTGCCACGATCGTTCTTACCATTGTCGGGTTCATCGTCCAGAAGAAAACCGCGAAGGACGCTTAGAGCAGACGCGTATCTACGGCCCGTAGGTAGCGCACGGCGGGGGAGTCCCGCATACTCTGACGGCAGGGCGGCAACGATGCGCCGCGTATGAACCGAAAGAGGACCTATGGGAACCTATATCACGGCAGATACCATCAAAGTTCTGCGAGAGAAGCGCTCGCTCACGCAGCGGGCTCTTGCCGAGGCAGCTGGCGTGACGGATAAGGCGATATCCAAGTGGGAATCGGGGCGCGGTCTTCCCGACATCTCGCTTGTGGAGCCGCTCGCCGCTGCGCTTGGCGTCTCGGTGGCCGAGCTTCTCACCGGCGAGGTGCGCCAGAACGCCAATCGGGCTGGCAATCCCATGCGCGCTACGTTCTACGTCTGTCCCATCTGCGGCAACGTGATGTATGCCCTCGGTGAGGGGGCGTTCTCCTGCTGCGGTGTGAATCTGGCTCCTCTTGAGGCGGAAGAGCCCGATGGGGAGCACTGCATCAAGTTTGAGCGCGCGGAGGACGAGTGGTACGTTACCGTCGACCATCCTATGAAGAAGGGCCACTTCATCACGTTCATCGCCTACGTCGCCCCAGACGGCGTCACGATCAAGAAGCTCTATCCCGAGCAGGAGGCAGGCGCGCGCTTTCGCATAGGGATGTCGGGCGTCATCTATGCTTGTTGCAACCGCCACGGCCTCTTTCGCCTGCCCACGCCAAAGCGCGTCTCACGAGCTCATCATAAGCGGGCAATCGAGCGATAACAGACCATCTACCTGCGCCTCGCAACCGTGAGGCGCTTTTTGGTTGCCTGAATCTTGCTCATTTGCGTACTGGCGGTTGGTAGAATGGCTATGCACGCCACCCTAGACTTCTTGGTGCCGGCAAGAAACGATACGAACATTCGGAGGCGCGGCGGCGCTGCGCCCCGGGCTCGACAGAGAGGCACCGTAATGAGTTTCCGCAACAACCTTCAACATCTGCGCGCCGAGCGCAACATGACCCAAGAGCAGCTGGCCATGCTTCTTGGTGTATCTCGCCAGAGCGTCACAAAGTGGGAGGCTGAGCGGGCGACGCCCGAGCTCGACAAGCTTCTTAAGATGTGCCAGATCTTCGATTGCACACTCGATGACCTTGTGTCGGGAGATCTCACTGCCCGCGACACTGCTTCGGACACCACCGATGAACAGGCGTTTCCCCATACAGTGCCGCAAGTGCCCGCAGGTCCTCCGCAGGATATCTGTGGGTATGAGGAACACCAGCTCAAACTGGCGTGGAAGGTCCCCACAGGTGTCACGATAATCCTTTTGGGCATCGCTTTGGGACTGCTCTTCGAGGGCTCGGTCGAGCTCGCCACATGGAACGGTCGCGATGGACTCTTCGTGATTATCGTGCTTCTGGGCGTCCTCGCCGGGCTTGCCTTCCTTGTTCCGGCAGGGATGGATCATGCGGCGTTTCAGAAGGCGCACCCCTTTGTAGAGGACTTCTACACCGACGAGGATCGCGCGGCTGCCCGCAAGACATTTTCGACCTCGCTTATCGCGGGTGTCGCCTTCATTATCGCGGGCATCGGAGCGCTGCTTATGCTCGAGAAGTCAGCGGAGAACTGGGCGCTCTTCTTTCTTATGTTCTTTATCGCTCTGGGTGTGTGGTGGATTATCCGCGGTGGCATGCTGCTCGGTCGCACAAACGTGGCGGAGTACAACAAGAGCGTGGGCGAGGACCTTGAGATAGAGGAAATCATGAGCCTCGAGGTCGATGAGGAGCGGCGCGCCGCCCTGCTTACGCAAAAGCGCCGCGGTAGCAAGCTCGGGGCAGTCTGCGGCTGCATCATGATTCTGTCCACCATCGTCGGCCTGGCGCTGCTGTTAGCTCCGGTGCTCACGTCGGCAAATCCGGATGAGTTTGAGCCGCTGGGCACGTCTGCTGCTTGGTTTTGGGTCGCTTGGCCCGTCGGCGGCATGCTTTGCGGCATCGTGACGCTTCTCTGGGAGGCGTTCGGACACAACGAATAAGTCTCGTTCTCCGATAGTGCCAGGCAAGCTTCCTCTTGACGTTACAGAGCATGTAACGTACCATAGCATGCAACAAGAGGAGGACGTATGGCAACACGAGAGATCGACATCACGACCCGAAAGCAGCTGGATGTCTACATGAATCCCCAGCGCCAACGGCTCTTGCATGAGATGCACCTCATCATGCGCCCCGCGACCTGCAAGGAGCTTGCAGACGCCATGGGCATCTCCGCCTCATCCGTCACACACCATATGAAAAAGTTGGAAGAGCTTGGGTTGGTCGAGCTCGACCATACCGAGGTTGTGCGCGGCATCAATGCGCGGTACTGGCGGGCTGTTCCCGCGCAGGTGAACCTGCGTATGGACGACGGTGACGATCTTAGGGAAGAGAAAGAGCTCGTTGTCGACTATCTGAACCAGCGCGTGTTCGAGGGGCTTCGAGCTTACGTCTCGTCCGGTGCTGCGGCCCGCGATGAGGAGCTCGGGCGGGCGCGCGGCGAGCTGCGGGCAGGCGTCATCTACCTTACCGAAGACGATGCCCGGGCATTCCGGCAGATGGTTGACGAGTTCATCGACGCGCACGACGTGCCGGCGGTGGGTGCCATCCCGTGGGAGGTCAGCATCGGCTGCTATCCGCACCGGGGCGAATCGGCGTAGGTATCGATAGGGAACAGCTGAATAGACTCGTTGCAAGCCTGCTGTTGGAGGGTGGTATCGCTATGTCAAAATCTCGTCAAAAAACACGCGTTACCACCGTGCCCGCTTCGATTCTTCCGGTGAGTCATGCACTCGTGTTTTTGACCATGTACGTCGCAGGCGGCCTCTCGGTTCCCGTGCTTTCGCTCATGCTGATTGCGCGCGGAATGACGGTTGAGACGTTACCGATCTCGATTGGTATAACGCTTGTCGTCACCTGTGCGTTTGAGGTTCCAAGCGGCGTTATATCAGATGTCTTGGGCAGGCGCGCCACCTTTGTGGCATCTATGCTGCTTCATGCGGGAGCGTTTTTGTTCCTGCTTATAGGTGGCGGATTTGCGACGGTGTTGCTCTCGAGTGTCTTGCGCGGGCTCGCCCTTGCGGCGCGCACGGGTTCACTTGAGGCGATTGAGATAGATCGCGTTCTGGATATGAACCACGAGGGAGGCGCGCGGCTTGCCGCCTTAGATGGCCTGAATGGGCGCCTTGCGTTACTGGAGACGGCGGGTACCGCTGCCGGCGGATTGCTCGGCGGTGCGCTCGCTGCGCTCGATAGCGCCTACGTGCTGCTTATTGTGTCCGTTGTCTTCCTCTCCCTAACGTCTCTGGCGGGAGCCGTGATTGTCTTTCCAAGAGATGTGCGAAGGGTTGGGGCGCGAATGCGAGAGGGTTTGCGCGATGAGCTTGCCGCTATCGCTGCATTGGCGAAGCGCCCCGGCGATGTTAGGCTCGTGCTCGAGCTCTCGGTGTCCGCCGGTGTCGCCATGGTGGCGCTCGAGACATATTGGCAGCTCGATCTTTTGACGCTCATGGGCGACTCATGGGAATGGGCGCTGGGGGTCGTGAGCTGCCTTGGTATGGCGATGGCTTCGGTGGGCAGTGCCTGCGCTATGCGCTTTGGTGTTCTTGCCGAGGAATTCTTTAGGGGGCAGGGAAGGTGTGTCCTGTACATCGTCCTGCACGCATCGATTCTCGTCGTGCTTGGTGCGCTCGCACTTGCGACATCTGCTGCGATGTTTGTGGGACTTTATTCGCTCATGTACCTTTTGCTCGGTGTCCGCAGCGTTACCGAGCAGACGCTGCTACATAACGCGGTTTCATCACAGGAGCGGGCGGGTATGGCGTCGGTGCAGTCGGTTGCCATTCGAGGCGGCGGCGCGCTCTCGTCCGCTGTAGGAAGCACCCTTGTGCCGTTGGTCGGGTTAAGCGGAGTTTGGATGGCACTCGCCGTCATTGCCGTGGCTCCTATAATTACAACTATGCTGAATCTGCGATATAATTCAGCATAGTTGTCCACCGCTGGGAGGTGTGTCGCCATGGGTCTCGTTGATATCGCTGTAAAAAACAATGGTTATATCTCCGTAGCTCAGGCAACGGCTGCCCATATTCCCCGTAGGTCTCTAACAGAGGCGGTCGAATCAGGGGAGCTCGTCAGGGTTGATCGCGGACTGTATGCTTTGCCCGATACCTGGGAGGACCCTCTATTTATCGCGCAGCACCGATTTAGCAGAGGAACCTTCTCCGATGAAACGGCACTGTACCTACTTGGAATGACAGATCGTGTGCCGCTCTCGCTCACCATGACGTTTCCCCGTTCCTATAACACCAGGCCTGTCAAAGAAGCGGGAATCATCTACCGAACATGCGCTGACGATGTGCTCAGTCTTGGAATATGTGAGCTGCTGACCCCGTATGGCAACACGGTCAGAGGTTATGACCTAGAAAGAACGCTCTGCGATATCGTTCGAGGCCAGAAGGTGGTCGACGTCCAAGTTGTTGTGCCCGCAATGAAGCAATATGCGGCTCTAAGAAACCGTGATCCCATGAAGTTGTTGGAATATGCACGCAAACTCGGCGTCGAATCGAAGATTAGAAGCTATTTCGAGGTGCTTCTGTGAAAACGAAGAACGCGATGCAGCTGAAAGCGCTGATTAACAACAGGGCGCGGGCAGCGGGAATCAACCCCCAGGCCCTTATGCAGAACTACCTTATAGAGCGCTTTCTCGAGCGTCTTGCGCAATCAAGGTGGCGCGACGACGTGGTGGTCAAAGGAGGGGTGCTCATCGCATCGCTCGTTGGCGTTGAATCGCGCACCACCATGGATCTTGACACGACAATCAGGGGCTTCACCCTTAGTCATGAAACTGCCCAACAAGTGTTTCAAGAGGTGGCGTCCATTCCATGTGATGACGATTGGACGTTTCTGTTCGATCGTACTGTGGATATTCGGGAAACCGATGATTATCCCGGTATCCGCGTTCATCTCAAAGCCGTTTATCCGCCGATATCGGTGCCGTTTACCATTGATGTGACCACGGGTGACAAGATTACTCCGGCGCCCATCGAGTACGACTATCCCAAGTTGTTTGATGATGGCAGCATCAGGCTGTTCGCCTATCCTCTAGAAATGGTGTTGGCTGAGAAGCTG
>CASDZW010000013.1:5782-94278 GCA_949285915.1 uncultured Collinsella sp. | reverse complement strand
GCGAAAAACCCGTACTCGCTGAAGTCGGGCGGGCAGGTCACAAGCGTGCGCCCGGGTCCGCCAAAGGCGAGCAGGAAGTTGAAGAGGAGCTCGTCGCCACCGTTGCCCACGCAGACGTTCTCACGCGCGAGGCCGTGGCGGCTTGCCAGCTCGTCACGCAGCTCGTTTGCCATGGGGTCGGGGTAGCGGTTGAGCGGCGTGGCGGCAAGTGCGCGGTCGATGGCCTCGCGCACGCCCGCGGGCAAGGGATAGGTGTTCTCGTTGGCCGAAAGGTTGATCTTGCACGGCGAGAACGCCGGGTCGTAGGGCTCAATATCGGCCAGATGCGGCTGAACGAGGGCGCGCATGCGCTCGGAGAGCTGGGCCATGGCCTACTCCTCCCCCACCTGGGTGCCACGGGCGCCGCCGCACGCGCCGTCCGCGACCACCGGGGTGTCGTCGCCCGGCCAGGCGATCGCAGTAAGATCGGTGCCTTCGAGCGCCTCGGGCGAAACGGCATCAGCGCCGCACTCGAGCACACGGCGGCGCAGACCCGCCGAGAGCGCGTGCGCCCACAGTCCCTCGGCCTCTGCCAGACGCTGCGTTGCCGGCGCATCGGCGAGCAGGCCCTCGGGCGTGTAGCAGATAACCGACGACTTCTTCTGGAAGTCCTCGACTGACAGCGGACTCGAGAAACGGGCCGTCCCGCCCGTGGGGAGCGTGTGGTTGGGACCGGCGACGTAATCGCCCAAGGGCTCGGAGCTCCACGCGCCCACAAAGATCGCGCCGGCGTTGCGGATCTTGCCGAGCAACGCCATGGCATCCGCGCAATGGAGCTCGAGGTGCTCCGGCGCGATGGTGTTCACCGCGGCGACGGCGGCCTCGAGGTCGGGCGCGACGATGATCATGCCCTCCGCGTCGAGCGAGGCGCGCGTAATCTCGGCACGTGGACTCTGCGCCACGAGCGTGTCAATCGCACGCTCGACCGCGCGCGCAAAAGCGGCGTCGCAGGTGACAAGGTAGCAGGCGGCAAGCGGATCGTGCTCGGCTTGCGCCATGAGGTCTGCTGCCACCACGGCAGGGGCGGCAGAGGCATCCGCCAGCACGCAGACCTCTGAGGGGCCGGCGACCATATCGATGCCCACATCGCCCGAGACGAGCTGCTTTGCCGCAGCCACATAGGCGTTGCCGGGGCCGGTGATGACATCGACCGCAGGCACCGTCTCGGTACCGTAGGCAAGCGCCGCGACCGCCTGCGCGCCGCCCACGAGGTAGACCTCGTCCACGCCGCCGAGCTTTGCCGCAGCGAGCGTGTAGGGGGAGATGGCCGGTGCGCCCGGGGCGGCATCGCGCTGCGGCGGCGTCACCATGACCACGCGCTCCACGCCGGCCACCTTGGCCGGGATGGCGTTCATGAGAACGGTCGAGGGGTACTGCGCGCGTCCCCCTGGCACGTAGATGCCCGCCGCGGCGACCGGCGTCACCTGAACGCCGAGCAGGGTGCCGTCAGCGCGCGTTGTGAACCAGCTCTGGGTGAGCTCGCGCTCGTGAAACGCGCGGATCTGCGTCGCAGCGCGCTCAAGCGCAGCACGAAACGTGGGGTCGACGTTATCAAGCGCCCGGTCGAGCGCCTCGTCCGGAAGCCGAAGGTTCTCGATCTCCACCCCGTCAAAGGTGCGCGCAAAGTCGCGCAGGGCAGCATCGCCCTCGGCACGAACGCGCGCCACGATGCCACGGGCCGCCTCGACGATCTCTGCCGGCAACACGCCCTTGCGCGTGAGCTGAGCGGCCTTTAGGCGCTCGCCCGCCGCCAACGTTACCGTCCTCATAACTCCTCCTCGCCGCCCCCAGGGCCGCCATGTCATCCGTAATTTGCAAACACGGGGCGCGCGACCCAGCTGAAGTGCCGCGCACCCCGTATGCGGAGTGTTTACTTTATCATGCTAAAGCGCTTGCCTCAACAAGGGCAGCTCTTGCAACCATCTGCTAACACAGCCGCCCGTCGCGACGGTGCGCTACGCAGGCAGCCTGGCAGCTGCACGCACGAGCGGCCCGCTACGCGGTCACCTCGCCAATAAAGGCGCGCGTGCGCTCGTTTTGGGGATGCTCAAAGACCTGCTCGGGCGTCCCCTCCTCCACAATCACGCCGCCTTCCATGAAGATAACGCGGTCGGCCACGTCGCGCGCAAAACCCATCTCGTGCGTGACGACGACCATGGTCATGCCGCCCTGCGCAAGCTCCCGCATGACGTCGAGCACGCCGCGCACAAGCTCCGGATCGAGCGCGGAGGTTGCCTCGTCAAAGAGCATCACGTGCGGCTCCATCGCGAGCGCTCGCGCGATGGCGACGCGCTGCTGCTGGCCGCCCGAGAGCTCGGAGGGGTAATGGTCGGCGCGGTCGGCAAGGCCCACGCGTTCGAGCTGCTCGCGCGCGATGCGCTCCGCGTCGGCCTTGGAGCGCCCGAGGACCTTCATTTGGGCGAGCATGACGTTGTGCAGGGCATCCTTGTGCGGGAACAGGTTGAACTGCTGAAAAACCATCCCCATGTGCTCACGCACCTTGTTGATGTTGACCTTAGAGCCGGTAATGTCCTGCCCCTCGAAGATAATCTGGCCGGCAGTAGGCTCCTCAAGCAGATTCAGGCAGCGCAAGAGGGTCGACTTGCCGGAACCAGAGGGGCCGAGCACCACCACGACCTCGCCCTTGTGAATATCGAGCGAGATGTCCTTCAGGACCTCGACATCGCCAAAACTCTTCTTGAGGTCGCGGATGGAGATGATGACGTCGTCTGCGGGCGCGGGCGCGGTGCAAGCGTCCTGAGTTGCGTTAGGCATGGGCGACCTCCCCCTTCTCGGCGGCATCCGCCACGGCGCGACGACGGCGACGCCCGCCGTGCACGCGGTCCTCCAGATGACGCGTCACCTTGGAAAGCGGCAGCGTAATGATGAGATAGAACACAGCGGCCACGATGTAGGGCGTGATCGAACCCGTTGAGGCAACGATGGTGCGCGCGTACATCACGAGCTCCATGACGCCCACGGCCGCGAGCAGCGACGTGTCCTTGTACAGAACAATGAACTCGCTGGTAAGGTTAGGAATCACAAGGCGGAACATCTGCGGCAGCACCACGTAAAGCGTGGTCTGGAGGCTCGTCATGCCGAGCGAGCGCGCCGCCTCGGTCTGGCCCTTACTGATGGAGAGGATGCCTGCGCGGTAAATCTCGCACATATACGCACCCGAGTTCATGCACATGACGGTCACGCCCAGCGGGAAGTTGGGGATGTCGATACCCGCGAGCGGCAGGCCAAAGAACGCCACGTAGATCTGGAGGAAAAGCGGCGTGCCGCGCACCAGGTTCACGTAGGTGGTCGCGATGCCGCGCACGACGGCGATCTTGGACAGGCGCATAAGCGCGAGCAGAAGACCGAGCGGGATCGCCAGCGGGAAGGCAACCGCCACCACGCCGAGCGACATGAAAAATCCCGTCAGCACCACCGGGAAGCTCGTTACCAGGATGGTGGGGTCGAAGAACAGATGTAGGAAGCGGTTCTCGTTCCACGCCTGCACCCAGGCCTGCTCCTCGAGCCACTGCGAGAGCGCCTCGGGGCCGGAGATGCCCTCGACGGAGATGACGGGGATGTCTGCGATTGCGTGACCGGTGTTATCGGCATCGCCTGCGAGCGTGTAGCTCGCCGCCACCTGCATCTCGCCGCCAGCGACCGGGAAATACACGCCGTAGATGATGATGTTCAGACGGCCCATCTCGGTAAGCGCCGGCTCGAACGTGAGCGTAAGCGAGCGCTCGTCGCTCTCGAGCGTGTACGAGGGATCGACACGCGTCATGAAGTCGTCGCCCGTGAGGAGCGTCACGGCGAGGTCGTCGGTCTCGTACGTCGTGCCCTCGGGCACCAAGATCGTGAGCGACTCCACGCCTTCGCCGGCGTCGACCGTCGCCTCGAAGGTGATACGCGACTGCGTACCGCCCTGGATGGTCGTCTGGTCTTTGTCGGAGTTGGGGCGCCCCGTGCATTTGACGATCTCCATCGCCTGCGCCGGTGCGGCGGGCGCCGCGAGCGCAAGAAGCGAGCCAAAAAGACACGTGAACATGAGCGCAAACGCCACGCGTGCGGTACGTGCCCAAGCGGCGGGGCAGGCGTGTGCCCGTCCGGTTGATTGTGATGTGATGGGGGTTCTCACCATGACCTCGCTTAGATACGGTGGCGGCCCCTCCCGTACGAGAGGGGCCGCTCGAACATCGAGCCTGCGTGCGGTTTAGCCCATGTTCTCGGCAACGATCGTCTCGAGGGTGCCGTTCTCATCGAGCGTCGCGATGGCGTCGTTGATTGCCTCGAGGAGCTCGGGGTTGTCCTTGGAGACGGCGATGGCGTATTCCTCGCCCGTGGCGGAGGTCAGGATGGTGTGCTGGTCCGCATAGGCGCCGGAGAGCATCTGCTCGACAACGGCGAGGTTACCGCATACCGCGTCCGCCTGACCAGCCTGAACCGCGGCAAAGGCGTCCGTGAAGTTGGGGAACGTCACGATCTCGGCATTGGGGAAGTTCTCACCTGCGAAATCGGCGCCGGTGGAGCCACTCTGAACGGCGATGGTGACGGCCTCGGAGTTGAGCGCCTCGGCGGCGTTCTCCTCGGTGAGCTCGGTGTTGTCGCTCATAACGGCAACGGCCTGGTTATCGATGTAATACGGCGTGGAGAAGTCGACCTCTTCCTCGCGCTCCGGGGTAACCGAGATGCCCGAGAGGCCGGCATCAGCCTGACCACCGGCAACGATAGCGGGGACAATGCCGTCGAAGTCGATGTTGGTGTACTCGCACTCAAGACCCAGCTCCTCGGCGATGGCGCGACCGAGATCCATATCGAGACCAACGTACTCGCCGTCCTCGAGGTTCTCAAACGGCGGATAATCCGGCGACGTGGCAAAGACGATCTTGCCCTCGTTCATGGTCATGGAAGCGGAAGTCGCTGCGGGCGCAGACCCCGTTGCCGCGGAACCCTCGCTGGTGGCAGTACCGCCGCAGGCGGTAAGGCCGAGCGCGAGCGCGCAGGTCGCCGCAAGGGCGACGGGCGCTTTGAGCATAGTCTTGACGTTCTTCATGGTAACTTCCTTCCCTAAAGCGTCAAATCAGACGTCGGTTTTCTTCTCGCGGCTTAGTATGCACCTATTCGTATCTTTTTACAAGTTTATTCATAGTTATGAAATACTATGTCGATATGCCCGAAACACAAGGCTCCTGAACAGGAAAAGTAGGTCAGGAAAAGCTTTTTTGCGCATGCGAGACCATGTCTCCTACCTGCAACTTCTAAGCATTTACGCTGGTAGCTAGGGCTGCGCAAAAAATCGTTTCGTGACCTGTTTTTCTCCGCTGTTCTCTAAAGAGGCTCATAAAAGCACAGGAATCAAAATAATGAATACGCAATAGAACTGAACGAAGCATGCGATTTGCATAATAGCTCTACAGGATTTGCATATTCCTAGCACTATATTCAAGTTTTACGAATACCAGTCCAAAACCACTCGCTCAAAGCGACAAAATAAGGGCAGGGTCCGCATTCGCATACACGGACCCTGCCCTATTGGTTTCAGTATGTCTCGGAGGGCGTCACGCCTACATCAGGCGCAGGCCGACCTCCTTGAGCTGCGCCATGGAAACCTCGCTCGGGGCGGCACTCATAAGATCGGAGCCAGAGCTCGTCTTGGGGAACGCCATGACGTCGCGGATGGAATCGCAGCCCGCGAGCAGCATGCACACGCGGTCGAGACCAAGCGCGAAGCCGCCCATCGGGGGCGCGCCGAACTCGAGGGCGTCCATGAGGAAACCGAACTGAGCGCGGGCGCGCTCCTCGGTGAAGCCCATGAACTCAAGCATCTTGAGCTGAAGCGCCGAGTCGTGGATACGCATACCGCCGCCACCGGCCTCAAAGCCGTCCATAACGAAGTCGTAGGTGCAGCTGCCCATCGCGAGCGGGTTGGTCTCGAGCAGGTCGAGCTGGTCGAGGTGCGGCTGCGTGAAGGGCTGGTGCTCGGCCTCGTAGCGCTTCGCGTCGTCGTCCCAGTGGAAGAGCGGGAAATCCACGACCCACAGGAAGTCGTGGCCCTCGCGCGGAATCTCGAGCGCATCTGACAATGGGGCTGTTCATGGAGCCGTCCTCGCGGAAGGCGATCCATGCCAGACCCTTGGCACCAAAGGTCTCGGCCACCTTGGCGAGCTTGTCGATCTTGGCGCGCGCCCACGTACCGGCGCCCTTGGCGTTGAGCGCCTTGACCACATGACCCTCGGTGTTGGCAGCACCAGAGAAGACCTTGAATGCGGAGTTCTTGAACACGTCGGTGAGGTCGATGAGGTGCATGCCAAAGCGCGTGTCCGGCTTGTCGGTACCGTAGGTGTCCATGGCGTCCCAGTACGAGATGCGGCGCAGCGGCGTAGGCATATCGACGCCCACCTTCGCAAAGGCGCTCTTGAGCACGTCCTCGAGCTCGCCCATGACGTCGTCCTGGTCGACGAAGGACATCTCGATATCGACCTGGGTGAACTCAGGCTGGCGGTCGGCGCGCAGGTCCTCATCGCGGAAGCACTTGGCAACCTGGTAGTAGCGCTCGACCCCGCCCACCATGAGGAGCTGCTTCAAAAGCTGCGGCGACTGCGGCAGCGCGTAGAAGCTACCCGGCTGCAGGCGCGAGGGCACAATGAAGTCGCGCGCGCCCTCGGGCGTGGACTTGAAGAGCGCAGGCGTCTCGACCTCCATGAAGGCACGGTCGTGGAGTGCGCTGCGGATGGCAAAGGTGAAGTCGCTTCGGAGCTGCATGCGCGCCATCATCTCGGGACGACGGAGGTCCAGATAGCGGTAGCGCAGGCGCGTGTCCTCAGCGGTCTCGATGCCGTCCTCGATCTGGAAGGGCGGGGTCTTGGAGCGGCCAAGGACCTCGACGCGGTCGGCCAGTACCTCAATCTCACCGGTGGGGAGCTTGGGGTTCACGGCCTCGGCGTCGCGCGCGATGACCGTGCCGTGCACGAGGATGGGCCACTCGGGACGCATAGTCTCGGCCGTGTGGAAAGCCTCGCCCGCAGCGTGCTCGGGGTCGAAGGTGCACTGCGTCATGCCCGTGCGGTCGCGCAGATCGCAGAAGATGAGGCCGCCGTGGTCACGGCGACGCCACACCCAACCGGTAAGCGTGACCTCCTCGCCGATGTTCTCGGCGCGAAGCTCGCCAGCGGTGCGGGTGTGCATGGAATGGATGTCTGCGGGATTGGTATCGGCTTGGCAGCCGGCAACGTGGTTATCTGCCACGGTTTCCTCCTTATGATCTGTGCCGCCCCGTGCCGGTACGGGCGGCTGCGTACAGATGTGCCGGAGCGCGTAGACAGCGCGTCCCAGCACGCGAAGCAAGATACTACCATCTACCGGCCCGACGGGACCGCTCGGACCGCAATCTGACCGCTTTGGAAACAAAAAGGACGGCACTTGGTGGAGTGCCGTCCTTGGTAGAACTATGAGCCGCTACCGCACAAACGGCCACTCGTCTGCCGCCAGCTGCTCAATGGCAGTCGCCACCGCGTCGTCCGCGCAGGCGCCGATGTGCCAGCGCGCCGCCGCGGCAGCCTCGGGCGTGGCGTTGGCAACGGCAACCGCATTCTCCACCACATCGAACATGGTGAGGTCATTGCCCGCGTCACCAAAGACCACCACCTCATCGAGGCCAATGCCCAAATGGTCGCACAGGTGCTTGACCGCTGAGCCCTTGTTCCATCCCGCGGGCATGATGTTGAGGTAACCGGGCAGCGGAATATCAAAGTCGAGGGCGGGCACCGCACGGTTCAGCCGCGCGCAGAACTCCTCGGTTGTGAGGGCATCGCTCGCCATAAAGGCATTCGCCTTGATGATGGGCTGGTCGGGCAAGGCGCCCACCACGTCGCAAGCCTCCGCGTAGCCGGGCATGCGCTCAGCGAGGTCCGCGCGCTCACCCGCCACGAGCAGAGGATGCGCCCCGTCGAAACAGATCAAACCCGCACGCGGAATATCGCGCAGGGCGGCAAGCGTCTGCTCGAGCGCCTCACGTGGGAGGTACTGCGCGCAGATGCGCTCGCCACCATGGTAGACCTCGAGCCCGTTGGTGGCGATGCACGTTGCAAAGCACGCCGTGTCACCTGCAAAAAACGGAGCAATCTGGGCAAAGCCGCGACCGCTTGCGGGGCCGATAACCAACCCCGCCTCAAGCGCGGTGTGGAAGGCGGCAAGCGTGCGGTCGGACACGCGCGCGGCGCCACGCGGCATGATGGTGCTATCGATATCGGAGAGGATGAGCTTGATGCGCGGCATGGCGACCTCCTCGGCTGGGTGGGTTTGAGCCAAGTATAGCCGAGGGCCGCGCTACAACGTGACGCATCAGCCCAAAAGCGCGTTGGCGATGCTGGCGCCCCAATAGCCCACAAAGGCGCCGATGGCTGCGGCGAGAAGCCCGAGGCCGATGGCGCGAACGACCTTCATCCAGCGCGGAATGAGACGCTCGCGACGGCCCTTCTCAGTATCGCGATCCACCGGCTCGCCGTGCCAATAGGCAAGAATCTCGTCGTAGGTGACGAGGTCGTGGTCGCGCTTGATGCGGTCCACCCACGTCGCGGCGAACATGGCGATGCCCCAGAGCACAAAGGCGAGCACCGCCGTGGGCACGGCCTGCTCAAGCGGCCAGTCCCATGCGCTGAGCTGCACGGAAAGCCAGATGAGCGCCGCCAGCATCAGCAGCATAAAGATGATCATCACATAGCCCAGGCGCTTCATGGTCTTGACGTCGCGGTCGATGGTCTCGGTCATGGTGTCCACGTCTCCTTTGATAAGGGAGTCCACGGTCACATCGAATATCTCGGAGAGCAGAAGCAGGCTCTGGACATCGGGGTAGGTTTTGCCGTTCTCCCAGGAGCTGATCGTCTGGCGGCTCACGTACACGCGCGCCGCAAGATCGTCCTGCGCGGAGCTCGCGTATACGCATCCCGATCTCCATCGTCTGCCTCCCCTCGATCTATCGGTGCGACCCTTACGGCCACGACCTTGCCACGTCGCACCGCATCGTACCATCAAAGGTTCACGACAAGCTGCCGCGTACCGCCCTAACCGGCTGTCAAGAGTTCTTTACACGCCGTCTACCTGCAAGGATAAGCTAATGCGCATCTCCTCAACCGCCTTGCGCACAGCTGTAAACGCAGGATGCCCCGAAAGGGAAGGCCCCTGTGCTCAGCGCGATTTCACGCAGTGCATGAGCGCTGGGGACAGGGGCCTTCCGCTTCGGGGCATCCGCCGGGAGTTTACGGGTGTGCCTTACCCCGTGTTCTGAAGACCCGCGGAGACGCCGGTCACGGTCGAGAGGATGAGCGCCAGGTACTCGGCCTTGGCCTCGGCAGAGAGCTCTTCCTGGTTCTCGCGCACCACGCGAAGCGCACGCACCTGTGCGAGCGAGAGCGCGTCCACGTAGGGGTTGCGCACGCGGACGGCGCGGCCGAGCACGCGACGGTGCTCGAGCGGCCACTCGTCACCTACGATCCTCAAGACCCACGAACGAGTGAGCTGCATCTCGCGGTAGACGGTCTCGGCAAGGTCGCGACGGTCACCGAGAGCGAGGTACATCTTGGCGATGCGGCCGTCGGTCTTGGCGATCGACATCTCGATGTTGTCGATGAACGTCGCAAAAAGCGGCCACTCGGCGTAGGCGCGACGCAGAAGGTCGATATCGCCCAGGGCCTCGCAGGCGGACCCTAAGCCGTACCAAGCGGCAAGGTTGATGCGCGCCTGGCTCCACGAGAAGACCCAGGGGATCGTGCGCAGGTCGTCGAGCGACTGGGCGCCGAGGCCGCGCTTTGCCGGACGGCTGCCGATGGGCAAAAGGCCCACCTCGGTAAGCGGCGTCACGGTCGAGAACCACGGTGCAAAGTCGGGGGTGTGGAGCAGGCTCAGGAATGCCTCGTGAGACGCGTCCGAGAGACGGGCCGCCATATCGGCATAGCGCTCCGTTGCCTCGGTGTTGCGACGCTCCACCGAAGGCGCCGAGTTGAGCAGGGTCGCTGCAGCGACGCTCTCGATATGGCGCATGGCGAGCGCCTGGTTGCCGTAACGGGCGAAGATGACCTCGCCCTGCTCGGTCACCTTGAAGAAGCAGTTGACCGAACCCGCGGGCTGCGCGAGCACCGCCTTGTTGGCGGGGCCGCCGCCACGGCCCACGGCACCGCCGCGGCCGTGCATGAGCACAAGATCGATGTCGTGTGCCTCGGCCCACGCGGCGAGGCGCTGCTGTGCGGAGTGCAGGGCGAGCGTCGCTGTGGTGGGGCCGGCGTCCTTGGAGGAGTCGGAGTAGCCGAGCATGACCTCGAGCTTGCGGCCGGTCTTCTCCAGGCGCTTCTGAACGGGCGGCAAAGCAATCATCTCGTCCAGCACGTCGATGCAACCCTCGAGGTCCTCAAGCTGCTCAAAGAGCGGAATCACGTCGAGCTCGGGCACGTCCTCGGCATGCGCAAACGCAAGATTGGCGAGCTCGTACACATCGGCCACGTTCTGGGCGCACTTGGTGAAGGAAATGATGTAGCGACGCGCCATCTTCTGGCCGTAGCGGCGCTGGATCGAACCGATAGCGCGGAACGTGTCGAGCACCTCGCGCGTCATGGGGTCGAGCTGGCCGTGCTCGCCGTGCAGGCCGTGCTCGCGGATATCGGCAAGCGCACGGGTGTGCACGACGGAGTGCTGACGGAACTCCATCTCCACCATGTGGAAACCAAAGCTCTCCACCTGCCAGATGAGCGTCTGCACGGGGCCGTACGCGGCGCGCGTGGCGCCGGAGGCAACGAGCGAGCGCTGCACCACGCGCAGGTCGGCGAGGAAATCCTCGGCCGAGCGATACATGGTGTCGGCGTTGCGGCGCACCGTCGCGTCGAGGCGCGACGCCATGACGAGCATCACGGCGCGATGCGGCTCGGACTCCGAGATCTCGCGCGCGCGGCTCGTGAGCACCTCGCTCATCTCTACCTGGTGATTCCAGAGGTTGAGCAGCTCCTCGGAGGGCTTGGTGTAGGCCGCCTCGAGCGTGAGGTTGCGTCCCACGCGGCGGCACTTGTCGGCGAGCTTCTTGACCATATGGGTCGAGAACTTGGCCGCCACCTCGCGCGAGACCTTGGCGGTGACGTTGGGGTTGCCGTCGCGGTCCGAGCCGATCCAGCTGCCAGGATGGAAGAACGCCGGGCACACGGGCTCTACGCTGCCGGCGAGGTCGCCCATGACCCAGTCGTCAAAACGACGGTAGACGAGCGGCACAATGTCAAACAGCGTGTGGTCGAAGATGTCGATGATGGTGTCGGCTTCCTCAACGGGCGTGGGTTTCTTCTGCGCCGTGGGGCTCGTGCGCACCAGCGCGTCAATCTCCTGCAGCATGTGGCGCTCGTTCTCGATGAGCGCCGAGCCGCCCAGGCGCGGATGCTCGTCGAGAAGCTCCGCGATGCGGCGGATCTTGCCCTCGACGGCTTTGCGGCGCGCCTCGGTGGGATGCGCGGTGAACACGGGGTGGAACTCGAGCTTGCGCAGAAGGGCGTTTGCCTGCTCGGGGCCGACCTCGTCGAGCAGCTGATGGTAGGCGACCGTGAGCTCGTTGGAGGGGTCGATGACCGAGTTGATATCGACCGCCTGCTCGCGCTCGCGCAGCTTGCTCACGCGGTAGTTCTCCTCGGTGAGGTTCGCGAGGTGGAAAAACGTCGTGAAGGCGCGGATCACCACCTGCGCCTGGTCGTGCGGGAGCTCGTCGATAAGCTCGACGGCGTGACGGAACGCCGCCGCACCGGGCGTATCGGAGGTGGGCACACCCTCGCCATCGACTGGCTCGTCGGCGGCGTCGGTGCCGGGGTTGCCCTCGTTTGCGTGGATTACGCTGTTGAGCAGCTTGTCGAACAGCTCGCAGATGGCGGGGTCGTACTCCTGGAGCACACGGCGCTCTAGGCGCAAAAACAGCGCCAGATTGTCGCGCAGGCTCTGCGGGATGTCGATCTCGGTATAGGCCTCGATGGCGGAATCGGTGTCGATGGCGCCGAGCTGGTGGGCGCTCGCCCAGGCCTGCCTCGGGCTGCTCGTCATGGCGGATGATGCGGTCACGTTGCCTCCCTACGTGTGCAGTCAACGGACTTCATTATAGGCACGCCATTCCACGTGTAACGAACGCGTTACCAAAGCAGGCGTATCTTCGCAAGAAAAACTATGCGGACGGGCCGTCTGTATCGGTCGACGGTCCGTCCGCATGGGTACGTGGGCAGATGAATGTTGATGGCAGGCGAGGGCGCTTCTCGCGGGCGTTGCTGTTACAGGCGGGCGTTGCTGTTACAGGCGGGCGCGCACGGCCTCGGCAAGCGCGTCGAGCTCGACGAGCTCCTCCTCATGCGAGCGCATATCGCGCAGGCGCACACGACCCTCGGCAAGCTCGTCTCCACCCACCACAACAATGAGCGCAGCACCCAGCTTATCGGCCTGCTTGAACTGGCTCTTGAGCGAGCGCCCCTGGTAGTTGGCCTCGGTAACAATACCCGCGGAGCGCAGCGTGCGGCAGACCGTGAACGCGGCAGCACGCATCTCGTCGCCGGCGTTGGCAACGTACACGCACGTCTCCTCGCCCTGGCCGAGCTCGACACCTTGGGCCTCGAGCGCAAGCATGATGCGCTCAAACCCAACGGCAAAGCCCACGCCGGGAGTGGGCTTTCCGCCCTCGAGCTCCACGAGGCCGTCGTAGCGGCCGCCACCGCCGATGGAGCCCACGCCGGCGCCCGGCGCCTCCACCTCAAAGACGGTGCGCGTGTAGTAATCAAGGCCGCGCACAAGCGTCGGGTCCTCCACGTAGGCAATACCCGCCTCGTCGAGGTAGCGCTTCACCTGGGCGTAGTGCTCGCGGCACTCGTCGCACAGGCAGTCGCGCATGAGCGGAGCGGCCTGCATGATCTCGCGGCAGTGGTCGTTCTTGCAGTCGAAGGCGCGCAGCGGGTTCAGCTCGGCGCGCTCGCGGCACTCGTCGCACATTTCGTCCGCATGGTCCAGGATGAACGAGCGCACCTGCTCGCGATAGGCGGGACGGCACGCGGGGTCGCCCATGGAGTTGATGAGCAGGCGCAGCTTAGAGAGGTCAAAGCCAAGGCGCTTGTAGAACTCCATCAGCATGATGATGCACTCGGCGTCCGCTGCGGGATCTGCCGCGCCCAGCCACTCGATGCCCACCTGATGGAACTGGCGGAGACGCCCCTTCTGCGGGCGCTCGCCGCGAAACATCGCCTCGGCATACCAGCCCTTGAATGGCGTACCGCCCTGCGGGACCAGATTGTTCTCCACAACGGAGCGGACGACGCCGGCCGTACCCTCGGGACGAAGCGCCAGGCGCTGCTTTGCCTTGAGCTTGGCGTCGGTACCCTCCTCGAGCACGCGCGCAAAGTTCGCGCCGGAGAACACGCGGAACATCTCCTTGCGCACGACGTCGGTGGACTGGCCGATACCGTGCACGAACACGTCGAGCTGCTCGATGGCAGGCGTCTCGATTGCCGAGAACCCATACGGGCCAAACACCTCGCCCGCCACCTGCTGCATCTTTTGCCACGCGCGCATCTCGCGCCCGATCAGGTCCCTCGTGCCCTCGGCCTTTTGTGCCTGCATGGTTTCCTCCGTATCGCCGCGGCGGATGGCGCCGCTGTATCTACCCTGCGCGACCGCGGACGCTCAACACGTGCGGCGCGGTCGTTCTCGCCCGTATTCGGCCCACCATTATACGAGAAGCCCCGCCCGTGCGCAGAAGTGCGACAATAGGCTCGCAAACAATGCTCGCAACACGCCGCGCGCCGTCGCGCGGGCACGTTTTGGAGGCCGCTATGCACCAGTTCCGCAACGATTACAGCGAGGGCGCCGCTCCCGCGATTCTCGACGCTCTTGTACGCACCAACGCCGAGCAGTGCCCGGGATACGGTGAGGACGCCCACTGCGCCCGCGCGGCCGAGCTCATCCGCGCCGAGATTGGGCAACCGGACGCCCACGTGTCCTTTGTCCCCGGCGGCACTCCGGCAAACATCCTCGCCATCACTGCGCTTACCGAGGAGTTCGAGGGGCCGCTCTGCGCGGCCGACGCGCACCCCACCATCCACGAGACGGGCGCCATCGAGGCCCACGGCCGTCGGCTTCTTGCCACGCACGACCCTCTGGGACGCCTGACGCCTGAGGGCATGAACCCGCTCTGGGAGGCAGTCGTCGCAAACGGAGCCGCCACGACGCGCCCGGGGATGCTCTACTTCTCGCACACAAGCGAGCTCGGCTACGTCTACACGCGCACCGAGTTTGACGCCCTTTGCGATTGGGCTAAGGAGCGCGACCTTGCCGTCTACGTCGACGGCGCCCGCATGGCGAGCGGCATCATGGCGGCGGGCAGCGACCTTACCATCCAGCATATTGCCGAGCGTGCGGACATCTTCACGCTGGGCGGCACCAAGAACGGCATGCTCTTTGGCGAGGCCCTTGTGGTGAGCCCGCGCACCGCACGCGGCCGCCGCGCCATCGAGCGCCTCCCCTACCTCACCAAACGCGCCGGCCAGCTCTCCGCAAAGGGCCGTGTTATGGGCGTGATGTACGAGGCTGCCTTCGATCCTGCCGGCGCTGATGAGACGGGCAGGGTACTTTACTGGCAGCTCGCCGCGCACGCCAACGCGCTCGCCTGCCGCCTTGCCGCCGGGCTTGTCGATGCCGGGTACGAGCCCGTTCTTTCCACTACGGGCAACCAGCAGTTCTTCTGGGTTACCCCCGAGGAGGGAGCGCGCCTGTCCGAAGCCCTTGGAGCCGAGTTGCAGGTGCAGCCCGATCCCGCGGGCGCGGGGCGCGTAGTTGCGCGCTTTGTGACGAGCTGGGCCACCGAAGAGGCCGACGTGGACGAGGCAATCGCGTTCGCCCGCACGCTGCGAGCCTAGCGGCAAGCCCGCCGCATTGGCGTCAGCTTTCCTTCAAGCGGAGGAAACCAAGCTTACACGCAGTTTATAGCCACATTTTGCGTGCAAACTTGGTTTCTTCCTGCATTGGTGCCCAAGAAACCAAGTTAAGTACTCCGACGCAAATAGAACCTCAAGAATATCAAGCTCCGCAGTACTACGGCTCTACAAAACGCGCGTCCGTTGTTCCTCATCTCGTGGAATGCCAAACCTCACCATTAGCTCCTCGAGCCTTTGCGGGTCTTGCACGTCGGCGAACGAGAACCTCATGATAGGGATGCGATACAAGGTCAACCGTGACTCACGGCGCCTCTCGTTAGTCAGCACGGTGAGAGGGGTCTTTCCCTCGAGCATCCCTGGGTCTTGATACTTTGCCTCTCCGTCGAGTTCCCCCATGATCAGCCTGCCATCGGGCAACCGCCACAAATAATCGCTTCGATACGTTTTCGTCTCATCAAATGGGTCAGCAATACTTACCTGCAAATCAGGTGCTGCAAAGCCGAGACGCGCCATGACGACGCGCGCCCTCGATTCGCCCCCGCTCTCCGAGCGGCCATCGGCAAACGCAAGGACCAGGCGCGCCCGCACGACCCCCTTCCTACCTCTGCAACACACGTCAAGATACCTCGAAAGATCATCTTTGCTTGCCCCTTTTCTCAGGGCGGAGTCCACAATCGCCACCGCGCAATCAAACGGCGCGTCTCTCATGCAGCCAAAGAGCGCTTCCTGAACGCTGCACAAGCGAACACCTCTTTTCAAATAGCTTTTTGACTCACGGGTCGCATGACTACGAACCAGCTTGTCTGATCGAATGTCCTCCCCTCTCAACGCGTTAACGTGAACTGCCCCTAAGGCGTCATAGGGAACGTCAAAGCCATACAGCAGCGCGGCGGAAACTGAACAGAACGTCCAGTTTGGATGAAGCTGCGCTAACCCCTTTAACAGATGTATCTCCTTTTGGGCAGGAGAGAGGCCATCCCAATATGCCCGCCTGGCAAACAGCCCTTTTCGTGGCGAAACTACACTGCCTGCCCCCTTCTTGCGACGGAGAGCTTCGGCCAATCGACGGTCCGTTGGAACGAGACACGTGCTTTCTCGCTCTGCCCGTTCAAACGCAGACGCTATATCCGTTTCCCGCGCTCTTGACATCGCCATCCCCTCTCAACGCTCTCGAATCAAGCGTATCGTTCGCGTCTAACAGAAATCTGGGGCACTCCAACAGGAATCTGAAAGGCAGCCATCAATATCTGATTGTTTGCAAACCGGCTTGCGTTATATCGACGAAATCGCAGGTAAAAGCAGTTGTCGTTCGGGCCCGCTTTCAACTTTGGCAACAACGCGGTCCACGCCTTTGAGCAGCGTCGGCCTTATCATTACATATACACTCCAGATTATTGGAGATTCCGTCTCGCCGATTTCCGTTGCTTTACTTTCGGCTTTTGATAAAACGGCGTCGTGCCACGAATACTCCGCCCACCAGATCAAGCGGCGCATCTGGAAGAAACCAAGTTTATACGCATTATTGGTGCGGATTCTGCGTGTTAACTTGGTTTCCTTTCAGCAAGGCTCTGCAGAAACCAAGTTCACGCGCTTCGACAGCACGATTAGGTGCTGAAACCCATGCAAAAAGCGGCGCCCCCCCCATTGGTGGGGCGGCGCCGCGTCAGCCGGCAAAGTGCCGGCGGCGCGGTATATAGAGCTGCGAAGTGCTACATGACCTGCGAGACGTAGACCACGTTCGTGGAGACCTCGCTGTCGCGGAGCTTGATGGGGATGGCGGGGTCGCCGGCGGTCACGACCACGAGGTCGTCCTGCTTGACGATGCCCGTCATCTTGGCCTCGACCACGGCGTTATCGACAACGTAGGCGATGCTGCCAACGGAGCGGCCCGAGAGAATCGGCTGGACGCCCCAGTAAATCGTCATCTTGCGGATGGCCCACTCGTTGGGGGTCACGGCCTGGATGGGAAGCACCGGGCGGAAGTTGGAGACCAGGCGCGCGGAGCGACCGGAGTTGGTGGGCGTGAGGATCGCCTTAGCACCAACGTTGAAGGCGGTCGTCACCGCGGAGAGGCCCACCGCGGCGTTGACCTTGTTGCGGCCGGGCTCGAGCGCATCGAAGTCGAGCGGCTTGTGCTCGGGCATGGTGGCCTCGGCAATGAGGGCAACGTTGGCCATCATCTTCACGGCCTCAACCGGGTACTTGCCGGCAGCGGTCTCGCCGGAGAGCATCGTAGCGTCGGTGCCGTCGGAGATGGCGTTGGCCACGTCGGTGACCTCGGCGCGCGTCGGGCGCGGGTTGCGAATCATGGAGTCGAGCATCTGCGTAGCGGTAATGACCGGCTTGCACGCAGCGTTGCACTTCTGGATGATCTCCTTCTGGATGACGGGGCAGACCTCGGGGGCAACCTCGACGCCCAGGTCGCCACGAGCGACCATGATGCCGTCGGAGACCTTGAGGATGTCGTCAAAGTGATAGACCGCGAGTGCGCACTCGATCTTGGGGATGATGCTTACATGCTCGCCGCCGTTCTCGTCGCAGAGCTTGCGGATCTCCTTGACGCCCTCGGCATCGCGCACGAAGGACGCAGCGATGAAGTCGATACCCTCCTCAAGACCAAAGAGGATGTCGGCACGGTCCTGCTCGGTGATGGTGGGGAGCGACAGCTTGGCGTTGGGGACGTTCACGCCCTTCTTCTCGCCGAGCTCGCCGCCGTTCTGCACGGTGCAGTGGATGTCCTGGCCCTCGATGGAGTCGACGGTCAGACCGATGAGGCCATCGTCGATGAGGATGGTGCCGCCCACGCGAACCTCGCGCGGAAGCTCGATGTGGTCGAGGTAAAAGTGCTCAGCGGTACCCTGGAGCTCCTCGGAGGTCGCAGCAGCGGTAACCGTCACCTGAGAACCCTCGACCAGCGTAACCTTGGCATGGTCCTTCAAAAAGCCCGTACGAATCTCGGGGCCCTTAGTGTCGAGCAGAATACCCACGGGAATGCCGAGCTCACGAGAGATGCGTTTGACGCGCTCCATACGGCCGTGATGCTCCTCATGGCTTCCGTGGCTAAAATTAAAGCGGGCAACGTTCATACCCGCCTTGATCATCTCGCGCAAAATGTCTTCGTCATCGCATGCCGGTCCCATGGTGCATACGATCTTGGTGCGCTTACTCATGCATCCTCCCAACGGTGGCGCTCTACATCGGCACTAGTGTACCGACTTACAACCTAAGAGTGAACGTCAACTACAGCGATTCCACGGTTATTAAAAGCTCTTACCGCTATCGTACCCAGCGCTTACACGCACCCGGACATAAATTGTTCGAATTCGACATCATTTCAGAGGGCGATGGGCGAGAAAACCGCTCCACCCCACCTTCTCCGGTGCAAACACCGCCAAAACTAGAGAAGCTCCCGAGGGGGCTTCTGGCGCGTTTCCCACAGCCGCAAAGCGGCGAGGACCACGCGACAGAACCCCCTCGGGAGCTTCGGCGCAGTGTTTGGCGTAGAAGCTTACGCGCGGCCCACAGAGCCGAGGTTCTCCATACGGATCTTCACGATCTTGGTGATCTCGGCCATGCCAGCCTGACCCGGCTTCTTGGGGTCGAAGCAACCCGGGTTCTCGGCCATGTAGGCCATGAAGCCCTTAGTGAAAGCCTGGCGGAGCTCGGTAGCGTAGTTGACCTTGCAGATGCCGTTCTTAACAGCCTCGGCGACCTGCTCATCGGGCACACCGGAGGTGCCGTGCAGCACGAGCGGCACGTCCACCGCGGCGCGGATCGCCTTCACAACGTCCTGCTCGATGTGCGGCTCGGCGGTGTAGACGCCGTGCGAAGTGCCCACGCCAATGGCGAGCGAGGTGCAGCCGGTGCGCTCGACAAACTCGCGAGCCTCGTCCGGGTCGGTGTAGGGGCTCTCGCCCTCAACCTCGACGTCGTCCTCCTTGCCGCCGACCTTGCCGAGCTCGGCCTCAACGGGCACGCCCATAGCGGCGCCGGCGTCGGCGACGAGCTTGGTGAGGGCGATGTTGTCCTCAAAGGTCTCGTGGGAGCCGTCGATCATGACGGAGGTGTAGCCGGTGCGCAGGGCCTTCATGCAGCGGTCGTAACCGTCGCCGTGGTCGAGGTGAAGCGCCACGGGCACCGAGGTGCGCTCAGCGGCGGCCTTGACCATGCCGTAGAAGTAATCGAGGCCGGTCATCTTGATCGTGCCCGAGGTGGTCTGCATGATGACGGGGGACTTGGTCTCCTCGGCAGCAGCGAGGACCGCCATAACGAACTCGAGATTCTCGACGTTGAAAGCGCCCACAGCGTAGTGGTTCTTCTGCGCGTCGAGCAGCATCTCCTTGGTGGTAACGAGCATCTTGCCCATCCTTTCGTAACGTCCCGCGCGTACGGTCGCGGGTATTCGCCTGCCTCTATTCTAGGCAACAGAGCACCGTGCAACTGGCTCAAATTGGGAGTACCAGCTGGATACGCCGCCCAAGGTCTTGGCGAGGGGCCGGCTGACGACGCTGCCGCGCCGCCCGCGCGTGCACCCCGCGCCCGCCCCGCGCGCGCGGTTAGAGCTCGTTGACCTGAATGGCGTTGTATACCTCGTCCCAGCGGTCGATTACCAGGTGGCCCGTCTGGGGGTCCATGGCATTGAGCTTGCCGCATGCGTTGCCGCAGCGCAGCACCGTATCATCGTCGGCACCGCGCGCGATGGCGTGCGCGAAGCCGGCGATGGTGGAGTCACCCGAGCCGGTGGCGTTCACGGCAGGAATGTTAGGCATAATCACGCGGTAGCCACGGCCCTCGTGGAACGCAACCGCGCCGGCGCCGCCCATGGTCACCACGACCCAGGGGATGGACGCAAAGCGCGTGTCGGCCTCGAGCGCGGCCTTGAGCGCCGGCAGATCGTCGGGCGTGAAGCTCGTCCCCAAAAGGCCGTTGATCTCGGTGAGGTTGGGCTTGATGAGGGTAGGCTTGACCTCGGCGTCGAGCGCGGCGTCAAGCGCGGCGCCCGAGGTGTCCAGAAGCACCGGACGGCCAGCGGCGGCCGCCGTGGCAACCATGCCCGCGTACGTGTCTGCAGCAACGCCCTTGGGCAGGCTACCGGAGATGGTCACGCAGTCGGCCTGCTCGACCAGCTCGGCATAGTTGGCGAGAAACGCCTCGAGCTCCTCTGCCGAGACCTCGGGGCCGCTCTCGAGCAGCTCCGTCTGGTTGCCGTCGTGGAGGATGGCTACGCAGGTGCGGCTCTCACCCGCGATGGGCGTAAAGCGGTGCGGAATGTTATCGGCGTCCATCAGGCTGCCGAGGTACGCGCCCGCGTGTCCACCGAGGAGGCCCGTCGCAAGCACGTCGTCGCCCAGCTGGACGAGCACGCGGCTGACGTTTAGGCCCTTGCCGCCCGCGGTCTTCTTGGGCACAACGCGGTTCACGTCGTCGATGATGAGGTGGTCGAGCTGATACGCCGTATCGATCGACGGGTTCATGGTAACGGTCAGGATCATGATTCCTCCTTGGTGGAAGGTCTGGCGACTACCCGATTGTACCGCGCCGCGTGATCTGAACGCGGCTCGATCGCCAGCAGCGGCATGGCTAACAATGCCCACACTAGTCGTGGTACTCGCCGCGGTCCCACTTCTCGATGAACTCGTCAAAGAAGTGCGGGTCGGCCTGCGACTCGGCGTCCGCCTTGTTCACGGCGTCGAGCTTGGCCACGAGCGCATCGTGCTCCGGCGTCGCCTCGTAGCTCTCCTTGAGGAAGGCGAGCATGATGTCTGCCATGAGGAACTCGCCGGTGATCTTGCCACCAAAGCCTACGACGTTGGCGTTGAGGCAGCGGCGGGCGTAGAGGGCGCTCGTCATGTCGCGAACGAGCGCGCAGCGAGCACCCGGCACCTTGTTGACCGAGTTGGTGATACCGATGCCGGTGCCGCAGAGCACCACGCCGAGGTCGGCCTTACCGGAAGCCACAGCCTCTCCCACCTTCTTGCCAAAGATGGGGTAATGCGTGCGCGTGTGGCTGTAGGTGCCGCAGTCAAGCACTTCGTAGCCAGCTTCCTCGAGCCGGTCGTGCAGATAGGTCTTCTCGTCGGTGACGATATGGTCGCAACCCAAAGCGATAATCATGATCTGTCCCCCTTTACGCCATCTTGTTGAGCATGTCGACACGGATCTGGTGGCGGCCACCGGCATAATCAGCCGCGAGGAACTCGCGGGCGATCTTCTTGGCGACCTCGGTACCCACGACGTTGGGACCCATGCAGATCATGCGCGAGTTGTTGTGCTCACGCGTCATGTAGGCGCTGCGCTCGTCGGAGATGTTCGCGGCGACCATACCCTTCACGCGCGTGGCTGCCATGTAGCTGCCCACGCCGTAGGCGTCGAAGGCAAAGCCGAGCGAATCCTCATGCTCCATAAGATCGTGCGCCACCGCCGTCGCCGAATCGATGAAGTCGGCGGCAGGCGTCTCGGACAGGTCGACGACCTCGTGCCCATCTTGAATGAGCGTCTCTTTAATCGTGTTCTTGAGGGGCATGCCCTCGGCGTCGGAACCTATGACAACTCTCATGCAGTCCTCCTCATGCGCAACCGTGCGCAGAACGGATACAAAACCAGATGGCGCCCGCCGGTCTTCCGGGCTTAGACGCAGGCGAGCAAAACGCACAAAACGTATCACCATCTCTGTGCATATTTGAACATATACGAACATAACTTTCAACTATTTACCGTTTACGGAACAAATAATACCGCTCGCATTTGTTTCTTTATATAGAACTGTTAGTAATTGTGCGGTTTTGATAATGTAGCACCATCCCGACACGTGGCGCCCTGCCCGGAAGCGCCCCATGCGGAATGCGTACGATACGATGTAGTGCGAGCACATTCAGGTGAGCGCCTAGGGAAGGAACATCATGGCAACCAAGGAAGAAATCTCAATGATCGGCTTCGAGATCGTCGCCTACGCCGGTGACGCGCAGACCGACCTCATCGCTGCGCTCGACGCTGCCCGCAGCGGAGACTTCGAAAAAGCTGAGGCGCTCTGCAAATCCGCAGGGGAAGCCCTCATCGATGCCCACGACACGCAGACCAAGCTGCTCTCTCAGGAGGCCGGCGGCGGCGAGATGGACGTCACCTTCATCATGGTGCACGCCCAGGACACCCTCATGACCACGATGATGCTCGAAAAACAGGCCCGTTTCATGATTGACGAGTATCGCCGCATCGCTGCGCTCGAGGCAAAAATCGCCTAACACTCCGCCCTATAGGCAAGTCACCCCCCTTGAAGGCTTGCCGTCTCCCCGGCCGCTACCCACTTCGGGCGGCGGCTTTTTCTTGCCGCCATGCCCACATCGCCGCCGCCCCATTGCGCCGGCCCCATCCCAAACGAAGGCAGGGCCACCGCCGCATCGTACGGCGATGGCCCTGCTACCACACGGCTATTCAATCGGATCCAAGGCTAAGGAACCACCTCGGACACCGGCAACAGCGTCTCTCTTAATCCAAGCGACGCGTCTCGGCAACGTTCTTGAACCAGTAGGCGCTCGCCTTGGGCGTACGCTCCTGCGTCTCAAAGTCAACGTAGAAAAAGCCATAACGCTTGTTGTAGCCATTGGTCCAGCTGAACTGATCTTGGAGGCTCCACATAAAGTAACCGCCAACGTTAACGCCAACCTCCATGGCCTTGAGGAGCCAGTGGAGATGCTGACGCACGTAGTCGATACGCGGCGCATCGTCCACAAAACCGTCCACGTAGTCGTCCTTGTAGCCCATACCGTTCTCGGTAATAAAGATCTGCTTGTAGTTGGGGTACTGCAGCTTGATACGCACGAGCAGATCAAACATACCCTTGGGGTAGATGATCCAGTCCCAATCGGTAGTGGGGATACCCGGCTTGTTCACGCGCTCGCCCACGCCCGCCAGACGGAAGCGATCGGTCCCCTTCTCACCCGTGCCGTTATGGTGGAGGTCGTTCTCGCCCTCATATGCCTTAAGGAAGCGGCACTGATAGTTGTTAACGCCGAGGAAGTCGTTGAGCTTGGCCGCGGAACGCATGACCTCGAGATCTTCCTCACGCACGTCGAGCTCTCCACCCGACACGGCGGCAAGGCGCTGCGCGATCTCCCAAGTATCCGGCGCATAGTCGCCCCTGAAGGTCGCGTCGAGCAGGAACTGGTTCTGCAGAACGTCCTCGTTCTTGGCGGCCGCGATGTCTGCCGGGTCGTTCTCGTCGAACGGATACTTGTACTCGAGCGACTGGATGACGCCAATCTTGCCGGGGTAGCCGCCCTCTTTGAATGCCAGCACCGCCTTGGCGTGGGCGAGCATCATATTGTGCTCGCACTGCAGGCACTTGTGCAGCTGAGCCTTCTCGCCGCCCGGGAACGTTCCCTCGATATAGTGATTGGTGGCGTCAGCCCAAATCTCGTTGAACGTCGTCCAATAGCGGACCTCGTCACCGTACTCCTCGAAGCAGAACTTTGCGTAATCGACAAAAGCGTCAATGGTGGCGCGGTTCAGGAACTCGCCATCTTCAAACAACGCAAGCGGCGTGTCGAAGTGACGGAGCGTCACAAACGGCTCCACGTGGTGCTCACGGCAGCAGGCAAACAGGTCGTGGTAGAACTGGACGCCCTCGGGGTTCACGCGGCCCGTACCCTCAGGGAAGATACGCGTCCAAGCGATCGAAACGCGAATGTCGTTGATGCCAAAGCGCTCGCAGAGCTCAAGGTCAACAGGGTACTTGTTGTAGAAGTCGCTCGCCGGATCGGGTGAAAAACGCCCCTGCTCGGCGAGGTAGTCATCCCACGCGACCTTGCCCTTGCCGTGCGTGCGGGTCTCACCCTCGACCTGATAGGCTGCCGTAGCACCACCAAAGATAAATCCCTCGGGAAACTGAGACTCAGGCGATGCGATGGGGTCTGAATAGGCCATGATCTGTCCTTCCGTACCGTGGGGCGGATGAGATCCGCCCCTTCGAATAGTTCACAATGCCCCGCATGCTCAAAGCACGCGGACAGCCGAGGCCGCAAGCCGCACGAGGACGTTCAACTTCATCCCCGCGCAGCTCGCGGCCCTCACCAGCTTTATGCCTGGAGCTGCTCGATGACGAACTTAAGCGCCGCCTCACCGTCACGGCTCAGGTCGATGTACTGCTTGCCGCGGCAGCTGCAGCACTTGAGACCCATGCGGTCGCAGTCCTTCTTGAGGTCGTCGAAGTAGGACGCCGCCTGCGGGGCGAGTACGACAAGGTCGAAATCTCCCATGATGTCGACATGGTTGCCATAGGCCTCAGCGCCGGTCGTAAGATCGATGCCGCGCTCCTTAGCCGCCTTGGCGAGTGCGTTGGCAAGAAGACCCGAGGTACCGCCGCCCTGGCAAAGCACGAGCACACCCTTGCCATTCAGGCTGGAAAGGTCGCCCGTAAGGGCAGAAGAGTCCTTCTTATCCGAACCGATGGCAGCTGCGGCCTCACCGGTGGCAACGCTCGCTGCATCGGCCTTGCCCTGGAATGCAGCGGTCATCGCCGCGCCCTTGGCAGCGGCGCGCGCCTCAAGCTCCTCCTCCTGAGCGTGGGACTCCTCCTCGCACTTCTCGCGGTCGTAGACCTTGAAGAAGGGGTAGTACACCACAAAATCAAGTACGAGCACCGCAGCCAGGAACACGAATGCGAGCGGCTGGAAGCCAAGGCCCATGATGATGCCAAGAGGCGCAGGCGTGGTCCACGGAAGGGTGTAGAGGAAGCCGTTCATGCCGATAAAGTCGACAAAGATTTTGAGCAACCAGATATTGAGAACGGGGGCAGCAACAAAGGGAACGAAGAACACAGGGTTCAAGACCATGGGGGCACCGAACAAAAAGGGTTCGTTCACCGAGAAGCAAACCGGGATGATCGACGCACGGCCAATGGCTTTCATCTCCTTGGACTTGGCCAAGAACGCAAACATAAGGCAAGCAACGAGCGTGGAACCCGTTCCGCCCATGCATGCGACGAAGTACTGAGAAGAGAGGGACAGAACGTGAGTAGCCTGCTCGCCCGCCTGGTAAGCCGCCATGTTGGCCGTCATGTTCGCCACAAGAGCAGCGGAGATTGCCGGCTCGACGATCGAGGGACCGTGCACGCCAACGAACCAGAAAAGAGACATGGCGCCATAGATGATCGCAAGGCCCGCGTAGCTGTCTGCCGCAGAGAACAGCGGCTGGAAGACCTGGATGACGCCCTGAGCGAAGCAGATGCCGAACATAGAGCGGAGCACCTGGTCAAACGCCCAGAAAATGGCAATAGAAACCGAGAACGGGATGAGGTCCTTGAACGTCTGCGAGATGTTAGGCGGAACCTGCTCGGGAAGCTTAATGGTGATGTTGCGCTTCACGAAGAACTTGTAGACGATTCCCGTTACAAACGCGGCGATAAAAGCAGTGAGAAGGCCTTTGGAGCCCAAAAGACCGCTATCGAAGCCCGAAACGGCAGCGCCGTCGACTTCGGCAGAAATCGCGTCACTCGACAAAAGCAAGAATCCGACAACAGACGCAATCATAACTGACAGGAAGTTAATCTGGTTGTTCTTGGGCATATCGCGGTTCTGCGCATCGCAGAAATGCTTAGCGGTAGTTGCCGCAGCGGCGAGCGCCAAAATGCCCATGGAGTAGTTGTAGGCCTTCATGAGCATGTTGTTGATATCGTCGGGCCAGTAGAAACCCCACACATTGGGTACGGCCGAGACAAGCATAAAGATACTGGAGAAGATGATGATGGGGATGACCGAGACGAAGCCGTCGCGAATCGCCTTCAGGTACTTGTTGCGGGCGATTGCATCAAAAAACGGCCGGCCTTTCTCGATCGTTGCGATGAGCTGTTCCATGGCGGTCCCTTCTATGCTCGATACTATATGGCGACGTTGCCATTAGAAAGCACAGAACAATAGCCGAACGTAGTGCCTACGATACGACCGTGTTCTTTGCCTACACCAAACATCATTTCTGCCCGGTTGAAAGACGTTTGGCCTGCATTCTGCTTACAGCAGGCCTACCTGCCAATCGCAGAATCGAAAAAGTTGCATCGCTACAATAGGATTGATTCCTAAATGGCGACGATAACATTTTCAGCACCGTAGGATAATCGTCTACCGAAGATGCGCAATGATTACTCTCAACCTCACACGGCGAACGGTATCAATTGGTTCGTAAACGGTACATCCTGCGGTAAATCAGCTTGCGATACAATGGCATCGTCGACATTCAGGAGGAGCAATGGCAGCCAAACCGCATCGCGTTACGGTGACAGATGTTGCTCGGGCAGCGGGGGTATCGGAACAGACCGTTTCGCGGACGGTGCACGACTCGCCCGCCGTCCGTGCTGAAACTAAGGAACGCGTGCGCCGCGCTATGCGCGAGCTCGGGTACCGTCCGAACTTTGCCGGGCAATCACTGCGCCGAGGCCGCTATCACACGTTGGGCGTCGTCATGTTTGACATCACCGCGACGGGAAACCTCGATCGGCTCGACGGCTTCACCCGCGCTGCGGAAAAGAGTGGCTATGCGATCACCCTGCTGCGGGCGCCCGAAAGCCCTACCCTTACCGAGGCGGCACGGCGCATGTCCGCTCTCCCCGTGGACGGCATGATCTTCTGCCTCAACCGTATGGTGGATGATTTCTACGACTTCCGTCCGCCCTTCGATCTTAAGACCGTCATTATCACCATGAAAGAGCATCCGGTGCTCTCGACCGGCGACAACGACCAGCACCGCTGTTCTCGTGACGTAGTCGACTACCTCCTTGCACGTGGGCACCGCACCGTGCACCACATCGCCGGACCCTTACGGTCACTCTCGGGAATGCAGCGAGAAGAGGGATGGCGACAAGCCTTGGCAGAGCGCGGAATCGAACCCCCCGCGGTGTTTCGCGGTGACTGGTCGTCGGCAAGCGGCTACGAGGCGGGCGTCCGCCTTGCAAGCAATCCTAAGGTAACGGCTGTCTATGCATCAAATGATGCCATGGCTTATGGTTGCATTCGAGCACTTGAGGCGAATGGCAGGCATGTGCCCGAGGACGTAAGCGTCATTGGAGTTGATGATGTGCTCTCCGCCATTGTCCCCGATGTAAACCTCACCTCAGTGCGCTTTGACAACCGACAGGTAGGCCTTTGGGCGGTCGAGAAAATAATCGACGACTCCCCCGCCGGCTCCCAACGCGAACACCGGCTTTTCCAAGGACACATCGTAGAACACGAATCGGTTCGCTCCCTCCTCTAGCGGAGTGTGCTGCCGCAAGAATCCGACCGTCCGCAGCCTACATGAGTAGCTCGGTGTACTCCTCGATCTGCGCACGCGCGCCCTGGGAAAGAGATGCATCGCATACGAGTCCGTCGAGCTCGATAAGGTGATAGAACGCATAAAAGTCGCGCTTTCCCACCTTGCTTGCATCGGCAACAACGTAACGAGCGTCCGCCTTGCTAAACGCGAGCTGCTGAAACCTGCCCTCTTCGGCATTAGAGGTGGAAACCTCGCCACCTGAGATGCCGTTCGCACCAATGAAGGCTATATCAAGCCCGAGCTTTGCAATTGCGTCCTCGGCAATAGGGCCCACAAATGCAGCGGTCCGCGGCCGGTACGCTCCCCCGATCAGACACAAGTCGTACGTGTCGATTTGCTCGATCAGATTGAAGACTGAAAGCGAGTTGGTCACGATCCTCAAATGACAGTCGGGAAGGAACGGAACCATGCCCTCGACCGTGGTACCCGCCCCCAAAAACACGGTGCTATCTGGCTCGATAAGCGAAACGGCACGACGAGCGATGGCGCGCTTCTCGTCAGCATGGCGGCTGCGCTTCTCGGCATGGCTGTATTCCCGTCGCAACATTGAGGTATGAGGGGTGGCCGAGCGACGCGCACCTCCATGTACCCGCTCGAGCACACCTGCATCTGCAAGTTCAACTAAATCCCGGCGCACAGTCATCTCTGACACATCGAGCGTTCGCGCAATATCACGAACGGAAGCAGACCCCTGCTCCTCAACCAAACGCTTGATACTATCTTGGCGCTCTGCCTTCATGTCTGTTTCTCCTTAGATCAACCGCGCGCATCCGCCACTGATGCGCGCGCGACAAGCGTTCCGGGGATGCGCACCGCCACAGGCTCCGTACTCCGCGCGAGCGTACCCACCGCGTGCTCAAACACGGCCCGGCCGCGCTCCTCGAGGTTCAGGCGGACCGTCGTGAGCATGTTGTGGGGCACGATGCCCTCGAGCGAGTCGTCGATACCAATGACGCTCAGGTCCTCGGGCACGCGCGTGCCGCGCTCACGCAGGGCAAGCATCGCGCCGTAGGCCATCTGATCGTTTGCGGCAAACAGCGCCGTCGCCGAGCGGTCCTCAGCCAAACGACACCCAAGCTCATACCCCTCGTCTGCCGACCAATCCCCATGGCAGGGCTCCGCTACGGGAAGGCTGTGCCGCTCGAGGACGTCGCGCCATGCGCGCTCGCGCTGCTCGGCCGGAACCGAGTCGACCGGCCCTGCGATGTGGCGGATCTGACGGTGCCCGTGCGCAATGAGGTGTTCGACCGTCATGACGGCCGCTCCGTAATGATCGGAGTCAACGGTGGTGCAGCGCGGATGCGGCAGAGCGCCCACGATGACCGTCTTGAGGCCGGGCAGGGGCACAAACTCGTCGAAGTCCGCGGTCTTTTGGCTCATGTTAATGACGATGCCATCCACGGGAAGTGCCGCCATCTGGCGCGACTCCCGCATAAGCGAGCGCTCCGCGGCATCCGGTCGGTCGGCAAGCGTCACTGCGTAGCCACGCTCGGCGGCTGCCGCCATAAGGCCGTTTAACGTGGCAAGGTTTCCTGCGTACATGAGGTCGGGCATGAAAAGGCCCACCGCCCGATACGAGCCGCCGCGGAGCGACCGACCCGCATAGTTGGGACGAAAGCCCAGCTCCTCCATAGCGGCAAGCACGCGCTCGCGCGTCGCCGCTTTGACATTGGATTGGTCGTTCACCACCCGAGACACCGTCTGCTGGGAGACGCCGGCGACGCGTGCCACGTCCGCCATAGAAACCGAATGGGGCGCATCTGCCGCCCGCGAGCCGTGAGGTCGCATGCTCCTCCCTCTTGCCGCTTGTTCGTCTATCTGAAGAACGCCGTAATCGCGTCCTTACGCGTACGTTAACAATACACCCCATCATAGCGAAGCTGGCGCCTGTCCGGTATGGCCTCAATTGCACGCGCACCGGCGTCCGCTCGCCGGTCCAAATCTACCGTCTGCGGATGCGCCATATCACTTCATAGCCCGGTTACCTGCAAAGTGTTAACGTACTCATAAACACAGCGGCAAAGTTATGCCGCTTCGGCACATCTTGGGAGGCCTCCTGGATGATTACCATCGACTCGTTCGGTACCGCTCCGGACGGAACGCCCGCGCACGTCTACACGCTTGCGAACGGGCCCGTCACGGTGCGCCTGTCTGACTTTGGCGCAACGATCCTTGGTATCGACGCCCCCGACGCCGCGGGCAACAGCGCAGACATTGTGCTGGGCTTTGCCAGCATCGACGGCTACGCGGGCACAAACGCCGCTTGCTACGGCGCGACCATCGGACCCGTTGCCAACCGCACCGACCGCGCCGAGGTAACGATAGCGGGCACCTCGTGGCACCTTGCCGCCAACGAAGGCGAGAACAACCTGCATAGCGACCTTGAACATGGCCTCCACAAACGCGTGTGGGAAGCTGCCGTGGACGAGGGTACCTGCCGCGTGACCTTCGCCTGCCACCTTGCGCACGGCGAGCTCGGCCTCCCCGGCGAGCGCACTTTTACCGCAACCTATGAGCTTGCATCGGACGGGACGCTCGCCCTCACCTACCGTTGCGAGACCGACCAGCCCACCTTTGTCAACATGACAAACCATACCTACTTCAACCTCGCCGGCCACGCCTCAGGCGACGTTCGCGCTCAGGAGGCGACCGTGCACGCCAACCACTACCTCCCCGTGCGCGAGGACTCCGTGTCCGAGGGGACCATCGAGAGCGTCCTCGGCACGCCCTTTGACCTGCGCTGTGGCGCGGCGCTGGGCACCGGTATCGACGCCCACGACAACGTGCAGATCGCCCGAGGTCGTGGCTATGACCACTGCTTCTGCATCGACGGCTTTGAGCCCGATGCCGCATCGCGGCCCGCACTCGAAGCGCGCGACCCCGCGAGCGGCCGCACCCTCGCCATTTCCATCACCCAGCCGGGCGCGCACCTCTACACGGGCAACTGGCTCGACGACGGCGCTGACCTTGCCAAGGACGGCACCACCTACGGCCCGCAAGCCGGCTTTGCCTTTGAGCCCGAGTACTACCCAGACGGCATGCACCACGCAGACTGGCCGCAGCCCGTCTGCACGCCCGAGCACCCCTATGAGGAGACCATCATGTATCGCTTTGGCACCTGCTAGGCGCCTCATTCACCAGTCACACAAGCGGCCCCGCAGGGCCCCGAAAGGAAGGATCGCCCATGTCCGACTTCACGCAAGCCCCCGAGTTCGCCCGCGCCCGGGCACTTTTTGAGGAGGAGTTTGGCGCGCCGGCGGCAGACGCCCGCCAGCTTGCCGTCTACGCTCCCGGTCGCTCCGAGATCGCCGGCAACCACACCGACCACGAGGGCGGCCACGTTATCGCCGGCGCCGTGAACGTCGCGGTCTTTGGCATCGCTGTCGCCAACGGCACCAACAAGATCCGCGTGGCCGACGAGGGCTTCCCCACGTTTGAAATCACGCTCGACTCGCTTGAGCCGCGTGAGGACGAGAAGGTCTCCTCGGCAAGCCTCGTGCGCGGCATGGCACACGCTCTTGCCGAGACCGGTCGCACGCCCGAGGGCTTTGACTTTGCCTTTGTGTGCACCGTTCCCTCTGGCGGCGGCCTCTCCAGTTCGGCCGCGGTCGAGGCCGCATACGGTCGTGCCATGGAGGCGCTCTGGCCCGGGCGCGCCATCACGCCGGTGGAGCTCGCCCAGATGAGCCAGATTGCCGAGAACCGCTACTTTGGCAAGCCCTGCGGTTTGATGGACCAGCTCGCCGTGTGCATGGGCGGCCTCGCCTACATGGACTTTGAGGAGGCCGAGCCCAAGACCGCTAAGCTCGACTTTGACTTTGACGCCGCGGGCTACGCGCTCTGCCTCGTGAACGTGGGATGCGACCACAGCGCCTTTACCGACGACTACGCCGCCGTTCCCGTTGAGATGCAGCAGGTTGCCCGCGAGTTTGGCGCCGAGCGCCTCTGCGAGGTCGACCCTGCCGCCTTTGACCGCGAGCTCCCGACGCTGCGCGAGAAGCTCGGCGACCGCGCCCTTTTGCGCGCGATTCACTACTGGTACGAGAACGACCTTGTCGACCGTCGCTGGGAGGTCCTGAACGCCGGCGACATCGACGCGTTCCTCAAGCTCACCCGTGACTCGGGCGCGAGCTCGGGCATGTTCTTGCAGAACGTCTCCACCGGCGGCGCGTACCAGCCCGCGATGCTCGCCCTCGGCATGGCAGAACGCCTGCTCGACGGGCGCGGCGCCATCCGCATCCACGGCGGCGGCTTTGGCGGCTCAATCCAGTGCTTCGTGCCGGTTGATATGGTCGACGCCTTCATCTCCCAGATGAACGCCTGGCTTGGCGAGGGCGCATGCCGCCACTACGTCATCTCCGAGGAAGGGGCGACCGCCGCATGGCTGTAACCGAAAACGACCTGCGCGCCTGCGTGTGCTCGCTTGTTGACTACGCCTGCACCACAGGCATGATCGACGCTGCGGACCGCATCTGGGCCTACAACACCGTGCTCGACACGATCGGTGCCGAGGGTCCCGCGCCCGCGGAGGGATGGGTGCTCGCCGACGCTGCACCCGCCGACGATTTTGACCTCGATGCCGCGCTTGCCCTGCTTGCTGAGGTTGCCGCGGCGCAGGGACGCGTAGAGGACACCTCGACCGGACACGACCGCGCCGCCATGCGCGTCATGGGCGCCCTCATGCCCCGCCCCTCTGCCATTGCCGCAGCGTGGGCCGAGCATGAAGCCGCAGGCGGCCCCAAGGCCGCAACCGACTGGTTCTACCGCCTGTGCTGCGACGCCGGCTACGTGCGCCGTAGCGCCATTGCGCGCAACATCGCTTGGACCACGCCCACCCGCTGGGGCGACTTGGAGATCACCATCAACCTCTCCAAGCCCGAGAAGGACCCGCGCGACATCGCCGCGGCAGGTGCCGCCAAGAACACCGGCGAGAAGTATCCCGCCTGCCAGCTCTGCATCGAGAACGAAGGCTACTCCGGCCGCGGCGCCGCGAGCCCCTCGGGCGACCACCCCGCGCGCCAAAACCTCCGTATCGTGCCGATCGAGCTCGGCGGAGAGCGCTGGGGGTTCCAGTACAGCCCCTACGCGTACTTTAACGAGCACTGCATTGCCATGAGCGCGCACCACCGGCCCATGCACATCGACCGCGCGAGCTTGACGTGCCTGCTCGACTTTGTCGACACACTCCCCCACTACTTCATCGGCTCTAATGCCGACTTGCCCATCGTGGGCGGATCGATTCTCTCGCACGACCATTTCCAGGGCGGCGCGCACGAGTTCCCCATGATGCATGCCGAGGTCGCGTCGACCTTCACCATGCCCGGCTTTGAGGATATCGAGGGCGCGGTGCTCACCTGGCCGCTCTCGGTGCTGCGCCTGCGCGGCGCGGACCGTGCCCGCCTGCTTGACGCATGCGTGCACGTAATCGATACGTGGCGCAGCTGGTCGGACGAGTCCGTGGGGATTGTCGCGCATACCCCCGACGGTGTTGCGCACAACACGGTCACGCCGGTCATCCGCCGTGTGGACGGCGCCGGCAACGTTGGTGGCGACCGCTACGAGGCGTACCTCGCACTTCGCTGCAACATCACAAGCGACGAGAACCCTCTGGGTGTCTTCCACCCGCATGCGGAGTACCACCACATCAAGAAGGAGAATATCGGCCTCATCGAGGTCATGGGCCTCGCGATTCTGCCGGCACGTCTGAAAGACGAGCTTGCCGCTGTGGGCGCGCACCTAAGCGCTGCGGTAGAGGCCGGCTCCTCCGCCATCGACGTTCTTGCCGCGCTTGAGGCGGACCCCGCGTGCTCCTCGCACGCCACATGGGCGAGCGGCGTGTATGCGCGCCGCGCCCAGGAGATCGCTTCGGGCGATGTGGACACCATCCTGCGCGAGGAGGTGGGCGCAGTCTTTGGGCACGTGCTCGAGGACGCCGGCGTCTACAAGTGGGACGAGGCGGGCCGCGCCGCCCAGCAGCGCTTTATCGACGCACTGTAGCGCGCTGCCATCCCCTCCGCCAACAGGCATCGAACCCGTGGGCCGGGCATCCAAAGCGGATGCCCGGCCCTTGCTCTTGCCATCAGCAACTTGTCACCTACTTCACCTTTACCTAGATGGTCAAATCACCCCGTGAGAGGGCATTTCCAGCTACCGAAATGAACCAAGAGAAGCGATTCCGCCACGCAAAGGAGCCTCCGTCCGTTCAGATGCCTCCGTAATCCGCCTCCTTGTGCTCTGCGGCCCCGCACAAAATGCCCTCTCACGGGGTGATTTGACCACATCGCCTCCCACGAACAAAAACCTCCCGTCCTTTAGACCCCACGGGTCAAAGGACGGGAGGTTTTGTTTGGTGAGATAGCTTTGCGCGCGAGCGCCGGCGTTCAAACGGCAGCGCTCGCACGATGGCGTACCGAGCAGCTACGCGGTCACCGAAACACCGTTCACGTAGGTGTCGTTCAAGGTCATATCACCGTTGAAGATGGTAAGGTCGGCGTTGCGGCCGGGCTTGATGAAGCCGACCTTGTCGTCGATCTTGGCGGAGCGCGCCGCAACCTCGGAGGCCATGCGGACAGCCTGCTCGACGGTGACGATCTGCCAGTCGACCATGTTCTTAACGCCCTCGGCGAGCGTCAGGACCGAGCCGGCGATGGAGCCCGTGGTTCCGTCCTCGTTGCGCAGGTAGCAGAGGCCGTCCTTCATCACAACGGGCAGGCCGCCAGACATGTAGTCGCCCTCGGGCATACCGCCGCAGCCCAGGCAGTCGGTGATGAGAACCGTGTGGTCCCAACCCTTTGCCGTCACGAGCGCCTTGATGGCAGCAGGGGTCACATGGCGGCCGTCGCAGATAATCTCGGCATACGTGCCGTTCGTGGTCATAGCAGCGCCGACCACACCGGGATCGCGGTGATGCAGGCCGCGCTGGCCGTTGTAAGTGTGCACAAAGCAGCTTGCACCGGCGTTCACCGCGGCGAGCACCTCGTCGTAGGTCGCATCGGAGTGGCCGATGGAGGTGACCACGCCCATCTCATCGAGAGCGGCGCAGTACGCAGGCGCGGCGTCGCGCTCGGCGGCCAGGGCGCTCTTGACGATGCGGTCGCCCGCCTTCTCCTGCCAGGTGCGGAAGACGTCCACATCGGGCTCGATCAGGTACACCGGGTTCTGGGCGCCGACGTGCTTCATCGTGAAGAACGGGCCCTCGAGGTAGATACCGCCGATATGCGCGCCCACAAAGTCCTCGCCGCGCGACTCGTCCGCCTCGGCAATAGCGGCGCAGGAGTCGGCGATCTCGTCGACGGACTCGGTGAAGGTCGTCGGCAGCCAGCAGGTCGTGCCGCGGCGCGCGAGCTCGACGCTGGAGGCGTTGATACCCGCTGCCTCGCGGTCGGTCGTGGCATGGTTGAAAAAGCCGTGGATGTGCGTATCCACCAGGCCCGGGGCGACGATGCACCCGGTGTAGTCGCGCACCTCGCACGCCGGCTCCTCGGCGCTCCAAGAGCCAAACTTCCCGTCGCAGATCGTGAGGTAACCGCCCTGCGCCACCGAACCGGGCAGGATGAACCGATCCGCCTTGATTGCAAACGTCTGCATCGAAATGCCTCCTCATCTTTGCGGCGTCCCTCCGCCGCGCTTCCTACCACTGCCTCTACCCCGATTGGGGCAAAACAAACCGGCGCCCGCCCGCCGTATGGCAGAGCGGGCGCCGAAAACGTTGCCGATATGCGTCGCTACGCGAGCGGGTGAATCGTCACGCCCTTGACGACGCGGTTCACCGTGCCGGTGGGGCTCGGCGTGTCGGGCGTGTTGCCCACGCGCACCGAGTTCAGAAGCGACACGGTCTGGCCGACCATGATGAACGGCAGGGCAAGATAGCCCTCGGGCAGCGCCTCGTGGCCAGAGAAGGTGAACGCCTCATGCTCAAAGGCGGGCGCCACATCCTGCTGGATGGCGATGGTCTTCTGGGCGATGCCGTCGCCGTCGATCTCGTTCAGGATGTCAAGGTCGTACTGACGGGTGTAGGGGTCGTTGTTGACAAAGACAAAGACGAGGGTCTTGTCGTCAACGAAGCTCTTGGGTCCGTGACGGTAGCCCATGCAGCTGTCCCAAGAGGTAGCCACCAGACCGTGAGCGAGCTCGAGGATCTTCAGCTGGGCCTCCTGGGCAAGGCCGGTGAAGGCACCGGAGCCGAGGTAGGTCACGCGGTTGAAGTCGCCCGCCAAAAACGCTGCGACCTCGTCCTCGCGCGCGATGACCTCGCGGCCCATAGCGGCGATCTCGTCGACCCAAGCTTTCTTCTGCTCGTCGGAGGCGGTGTCGAAGATGAGGGTCGAGAGCAGCGTCATGCAGCTGAAGCTGCCCGTCATGGCAAAGCCGCGGTCGTTGGCGCGCGGGATGAGGAGCGTAAGCGCGTCCGGGTCGTCGGCGCTCTCGACAGCGAGACGCCCTTCAGGCGCGCAGGTGATGTTCAGGAACTTGACGTTCTTCACGACCTGCTTGGCAATCTGCACGGCGGCAAGGCTCTCGGGGCTGTTGCCCGAGCGCGCAAAGGAGACCACGATGGTGGGGTCGTCGGCGCGCAGGCAGTCATACGGGGCGGAGACGATGTCGGTCGTCGCGATGGGCTTGAAGTCGTAGGTGTCGGTGTCACCGGCGCGACGGAGGTAGCTCGCGCAGGTGTCGCCAACGTAGTCGGACGTGCCGGCACCGGTGAAGACCACAACGGTGCGGCCCTCGCCCATGGCGTTTGCCTCGGCGAGGAACTTCTCGATGGCAGCCTTGTTATCGCTGTAGATCTGGAAGGTGTCCTCCCAGAGGTCGGGCTGCTGGGCGATCTCGGCGGTGGTGATGTCGGCACCGAGCGCCTTGAGCTCGTCCACACTCTTCTCGAACATGTCTCTTAGTCCTTTCTGGCTAATCTCTGCGGTGGTGGTAGACCTTGTATTTGAACTGGTCGCCGCGCGCCACGGAGAGCGTGTACTCGACGACCTCGTTGCTGACGTTATAGGTGGTGCGCACCAAATCGAGCACGGGAGCGTTCTCGCCGATGCCCAGCAGGCGCGCGTCGGCGGGGCGTGCGATACTTGCGTAGAACTCCTCCTCTGCCACGCTGATCTCTTCGTGGAAGTCCTTCTCGATGATGTCGTAGAGGGGCTTGCGCTCAAGAAGCGGGCGCTTGAGGGAGAGGAACTTTCGCACCGGAAGGTACGAGCGCTCGACCATCATGGGCATGCCGTCGGCGGAACGCAGGCGTTTGAGCTTGAAGATGCGGTCGCCCGGGCGAATCTGCATGCACTCGGCCATCTTGGCGTCGGCCTCGTGCTCGCTGAACTCAAGTATCGTCGTCTCGGGCACACGGCCCATCTCAATCATCTGGTCGGTGAAGCTATAGGCCTGCAACAAGTTCGCCGTGCGGGCGGAGCGGTCCGCAACAAACGTCCCGCGCCCGTGCTGGCGCACAACGAGACCCAGGCGCTCGAGTTCCTGCAGGGCGAGGCGCACCGTGGTGCGCGAAAGCCCGTAGCGCTCGGAAAGCTCACGCTCGGAGGGCATGAGGTCGCCCGGTCGGTACTCGTATTCGATTTTCTCCGACAGAATGTCCACGAGCTGGTCGTAGAGCGGCTGCCGCTTGGCTCGCATGGCCATAGCTCTCTCCCGAATGATCGGGCACGCACGGTGGGGGCGCTTGCGGCGCCCCCTCACGAGGTGTCAGTTCTTACATCTCGTCGTCTTCGTCGTCATCGTCCGCGCCAGCGGTGGGCAGCGCCATGGTGATAACGCCGTCCTTACCCACCTGGACCGCCTTCTCGACGAGCTCGCCGAGCTCGGAGGAGTTGGAGCGGGTCATGATGAGCTCGATGAGCATCGGCAGGTTGGTGCCTGCCACAACGGCCATGTTGTCAACGTCGGCCGAGACGAGCATGGACTGGTTGAAGGGCGTGCCGCCGAGCAGGTCCACGAACACGAGGACACCGTCGCACTCAGAGCGCATCTTGGTGATCGCGGCGCGCAGGGTGTCACCGTACTCGCCAGCCTTATCGCCCTCGAAGGGGACGATCTCAAAAGCGGGCTGCTCGCCTGCGACCATGTCGATGGCGCTCTTGAGGCCGTTCGAGAAGTGGCCGTGGCCCGTAAGGATGAATCCAATCATAAGAGGTACCTCCTTTATACACACCCCAACTTGCCTGGGGCATATGCCTATATCTGCGGGAACTGAACTCCCGGGTTTATCCAACCTAAGGTCGCGGCGGTGCCACGAAGTGGGCGCGTTAGCTCTGCGAGGGCGCGGCGGGGCGCTGCGCCTCCATCAGCTTGTCAAAACGAGCACGATAGCTGCGTGCGCGCTCCTTGTTGCCGGCGTTGGCATACTGCTTTGCCAGCAGGAAATACAGCTTGCCAGTGAGCGCCTCGTCTGCACCGGGAAGCATCGACTCCATCTTGTCGATCATGTCGTGCCGATGCCCAAAGACGATCTCGTAGGTCAGCTGGCAGTCGGCGATAAGAGCACGGTCCGCACCTTTGACCTGCTTAAGGTCGGCAAGAAGCTCCTTGGCGCGCTTCTTGTTGCCGGCGCGGGTGTAATAGTTGAACGCCATCGCGTCGACCTGCGCCTGACGCTTGGCGGAATTGCGCATACGCACCAGAAGCTCGAGCATGCGCTCGGCAAGCTCGCGCTCGCCGCGCCCCTCATGGGCAAGGAAGCGGTACTGGTGCTGCGTGAAGGTGGTGAGCAGAATGCGCGGGAGAAACTTGTTAAGTTCGTCGAGCGCCTCGTCATAGAGCCCCGTCGCCAGAAACGCCTGGATACGCGCACTGTAATAACGCTTGGCGCCCTCGGTGCCTATGAAATAGACAATGAGGAACACTATGAAGGCAATGACTTCGGGTCTCACTTCGAACCTTTCTTACGGAGTCGTCTAACAACGTCCCCTTCTTGCGAAAGAGCGGGCGCGCACCTCGGGAGAATGGGAGGGAACAAAACGTTCCAACCGTGAGATGCGCGCCCGCTCCTTTCCGTTTTGCAACGGGGTGCGGCGCCCCAAGCGACAGGCGCGGAGCGCCGCACAGGCGACAAGATAGTCTTAGCCCTTGGCAACCCAGCCGAGAGCGCCGAGCACGATGCCGAGGATCAGGACGATGAAGATCGCCTTGGTCGAGGTCATGCCCTTCTTGCCGAGCAGCCAGTACACGAAGCCAACGAGCGCCGCAGGCACGAGCTTGGGGCAGATGACGTTGGCGATGTGCTGCAGATCGACGGTCACGCCACCCAGATCGATCGGGGCGGTGATGACGATGCCGACGTTGGTGGAGACCAGCGCGCCGACCATGAAGACACCCATGACGGTGGCAGCGTCGGTGATGGCGTTGAGCTGGTCGCTCATCGTGGTGACGAGCTTCATGCCCTGATCGTAGGCGATGTAGGTCTGCTTGCAGCGGAACCAGTCGACCACGATGTTGACGGCAATCCAGATGAAGATGCCGAGCGGGTTGCCCTGCATGGCCATGTTAGCGGCAAGAGCGCCGAAGATGGTCGGGAGCAGGGAGCCGAAGATGGAGTCGCCGATGGAGGCGAGCGGGCCCATGAGGCCGGTCTTCAGCGAGGCGACCGTCTCGAGGCTGTCGAGACCGTCGGTCTCCTCGAGGGCAAGGTCGATACCCGTGATGATGGTGTTCAGGAAGTTCGAGGTGTTGAAGAACGGGGCGCACTGGGTGCGGGCGGCGGTCTTCAGGGCCTCGGTGTTGTCCCCGTAGATCTTACGGAGCTGGGGCAGGATGATCCAGAGGTAACCGGAGTGCTGCATACGCTCGTAGTTCCAACCGGCCTGGAAGCCGAGAAGGTTACGACGGTTAATCTGCTGGAAGTCAGCCTTAGTGAGCTTGTAGCCAGTGGTATTAGAGCTCATCGTCGTCATCTCCCTCCGCACCAGCAGCGACGGCGGCAACGGGAGCGGCCTGATGCTGCTGATAGTAGATGTAGGCGAGCGCGAAGCCGATGAGGGCGATCGTCAGCATGGACAGCGAGTTGTAGTCGCCGCCAGCAATCTCAGCACCAGCAGCGCCGGCAACGGTGGCGACATCGCCGCTGATGCCAGCAATGCTCGTGAAGGCGGTGCCCATGAGGGCAGCGATCACGAAGCCGAGGATCAGGTAGGCAACGTGCTTCTTAACGGGCAGGTAACGAAGCAGGATGGCGAAGCCCACAGCGGGGAGCATGCCACCGGCAACCGTGAGGCCGGTGCCGAGCCAAGCAAGATCGCCATTGAGGGCGGTGGTGATGGCCTCGACCAGCGGCTGACCGAATGCCAGAGCCAGGAACACGGGGACCATGCGGCTGAGCATCCAGGAAACGGCGCCCATGAGGTAGTGGACGTTGTAGGCGTTCCAGTTCATCTTCTCGATATCGGCATCGCAGGCGTGACCCCAGAAGGTGTTGGCCATACGACCGAGGATATCGGTGTAGACAAGGATAGCGGCCACCGGCACGCCGAGGGCGGCGAGCGCCTGCTCCGGGTCCATGCCAGCGCTGACGGCGAAGGCCGTAGCGATGAGGGTACCGGAGTTAGCGTCGATGCGGGACGCGCCACCGAAGGTGCCGACGCCCAGGATGGTGAGCTGCATGCTACCACCGATGAAGAGACCAGTTGCCATATCGCCCATTACCAGGCCGGTGATGAAACCGGAGAACACGGCGGAGCCAGCACTGGAGTACCAGTGGAGCTCGTCCATGATCTGGAAGCCTGCATAGAGGGTGAGCAAAAGAATTTGCCACCAAGCAATCATGGTTTTCCTCCTTCTTCCAATCTCGAACGTAAACGTACAGTTCTTACGCTATGTCAAGCCGTGCATCTCCCCTCACGGCTCAGCACCAAATAAAATGACTTAGAGCTTGAAGTCCTGCGGGTTGTCCTGCGGGGTAAGCTGGATAACCATCGGAACGCCCATGCTCTGGAGCTCGGTCAGCGCGTCAACGTCGTCCTGACCGCAGTTGATGTTGCGGCTGTAGCTCTTGACGATATCCATCGACGTGATGTTGCCGAGGATGATCTGATCAAACTTGACGCCAGCCTTGGCAAGCTTGAGATAGGTCTCGGGCTTCTTGACCACGATGAACAGACGCTGAGCGTCGTACTTGCCAGCAAGGATGTTGGCAGCGGCCTTCTCAACGGGAAGGACGGAAAGCTTGCAGGTAGCGGGCGTAGCCATGCGCAGAACCTGCTTCTGGGTGGCATCCTCGGCGATTTGATCGTCGACGACCATGAAGCGGCTCACCTGACGAGCGTTAGCCCAGAGGTTGCCAACCTGGCCATGGATGAGGCGGAAGTCAACTCGTGCACCTACGATCATGTCACTCAACTCCTTCAGTCTCGAGTGTGTGGATGAGGGGTTCGGCGCGCAGGGAGATGGCGTCGTGCACGTGCCCCTCGGTTTCGAACAATACGAGCTCGTTGACGCCGGCGTGCGTAAGTCCGTGCGGCACATAGAGGGTCGCGATGGGACCGATCTCCCAATAGCGACCGACGTTCGTGCCGTTGACAAACGCGACACCCTTGCCAAAGCCCGTGGTGTCGATAAAGGTATCGGCCGGCTCGTCGAGCGTGAACTCGAAGCGGGTGAACGAGGGCGTGCCCTCGCGCCAACCGGCGGAGAAATCAAGCTTGGAAATATCCTCGAGCGGGAGCGTGTAGGCCTCCCAGTTGAGGATGAAGTGGAGATCAACGCAGACACCCGTGCGGATACCCTTGCGCTGCGTGTCCGCCAGGAACTTGTGGCCGTAGTTCACGCGACCCATGTTCTCCATAAGGATGTCGAGGCGGTTGTGAGCCACGGGCAGCGGGCAGCGGATGTCCTCGCCGATGTGCTCCTGGTACTGCGTGGCGACGAGCTCGCCCTCGACAAAGACCTGCGCACGGTCGCGACCGTCGATGACGCGGATGCGCTCGTCGGCGCCCTCGGCAACGTCGCGCTCGATCTTGGTGCGATAGAGGGTATAACCGTAGCTCTGGCCCATGTCCTCCATCGAGCGGGGGTAGAGCGAGCGCTGGGGCTCGGAGAGATTGTCGAGGTTCTCGAAGAGACCGCAGCGGCCGGTGAAGGCGATGTCCTCGGCGGAGACGGCACAGGCCTTTTTCACGAGAGGCTCTGCCGTCCAGGCGTCGGGGAAGAGATCGCGCACGACGTCGCGAAGCTTGTACCACTTCTCAGTGGGGTTGCCCTCCTCGTCGAGCGGCGCATCGTAGTCGTAGCTCGTGACCTGATGCAGGTCATGGGTGTGGCGCGCGGAGCAGCCGTTCATAAAGCCAAAGTTAGTGCCACCGTGGAACATATAGAGGCTGAGGCTTCCGTCGAGCTCAAGAAGCTCGCGCACGGAGTCTGCCAGATCCTGCGCGTCACGGCGAATAACGTTCTCGCCCCAACGGTTGAACCAGCCATCCCAAAACTCCATGCACATGAGGGGCCAGTTCTTGCCGTGCTCCTCATGGAAGGCCTTGAGCTGGGCAAAGTTCTCGTCCGCGCGAGAACCAAAGTTACCGGTCACGAAGACGTCGTCGTCAATGAGCGTACCGGCGCGCAGACAGCCGCGCCACGGGCCGTCAGAGGTGCAAAGAGGCACGTCTACGCCTCGGCCGAGCATAAGGTCGCGAATGGCGCGGAGGTACTCCTTGTCCTCGCCATAGGAACCGTACTCGTTCTCGACCTGCATCATGATGATGTTGCCGCCATGCGTGATCTGACGGTCAACGAGATGGGGCATGAGCTCGTCGTAATACGCGGCGACGCGCTCAAGGAAGCGAGGATCACGCGAACGCGGACGCATGTCACGGTCGGCGAGAAGCCAGGCAGGCAAGCCACCCCACTCCCACTCGGCGCAGATGAACGGCGACGGGCGCACGATGGTCCAAAGACCCAGCTCAGCGGCCTCATCGAGGAAGCGAGCGAGGTCAAGAGCGCCGGTGAAATCGAACTCGCCGGGCTTTGCCTCGTGGAGGTTCCAAGGGACATAGGTCTCAACCGTGTTGAAACCCATAGCCTTCAGATTGTAAAGAGAATGGTGCCAATCAGTTGGATGGACGCGGAAGTAGTGGATCGCACCGGACAGAATCGTGAACGGCTTTCCATCGAGCAAAAAGCGTTCACGGATCTCAAACGTGTGCATGGTCCTCCTTGCCTGCGGCTTCGGTCGAGCGGCTCAACGAGAGAGCATACGGCCCGACCCGTTGATAGCCATCATACACGCTTTCGGTACAAATGTCGAAGAAATGTGAAGAGAAAGACGAGCGGTATGGTTTTACCCGTGAACGGTAAATTGCGTTTCCGCAGGTAATTTGGTACTTCAAAAAGATACCACTTAAGAACAAACTGTTTATCTGCTGTTCAACTGGTTGTAACAACCCCAACTGTTAGACCACTGGTATTACCTCCACTGACGCATCGTCAGCATGGTTTTGCGGTGCGAGCTGGAACATTCTTCCCGTCAACAGGGTCGTCCACTCGCCCGCTCGCTTGTATTTCTGGGTGCGTAAAGCTGTCCGAACAAGCATCGTTCCCAAGCGCTTTGCTAAAAACTGAGGGCAACATGGTTTAGAAGCGTTTACCTACCTAGTGACAAAACGCCCATAACTCGGATTTTGCTCATTGCATCTTGCGTGCAAGGACGTTTCCACGTAATATAGTCATCCGTTGGAGCGCACATGCTCTAACAGGTGCCAGCATAGCTCAGTTGGTAGAGCACCGCTCTCGTAAAGCGGGGGTCATCGGTTCGAGTCCGATTGCTGGCTCCAGTGATGCGTCAAGGGCGTCGGGGGTCACCTCGGCGCCCTTTTTCGTTCTGACGCGCTTTCCCCCAACAGAATTGAATAACTGAAATACTACCTGTGCGTTGCTGCATCTCAGCTGCGCCCGGAGCATACGCTGCTCTTTGCGCTGGCAAACTTGGTTTTGCAGGGAGGCAATTTTGCCAAAACCGTGTTTACCAGCTGCCCACAGTCCGGGAGAGCTGGTAAACACGGTTTTGATGTTTCGAACGGATCCAACGGGTGCGTCCGCGGAAAAATGCCGCGCAGCCCTACCCCAGCACGCGCCCGAGCGCCTCGATGAGGGTGTCCACGTGTTCCTTCTCGCAAATGAGCGGTGGCAGGAACCTCAGCGTGTGCGCGCCGGTGGCGTTTGCAACAACGCCCTCCTCAAGAAGGCGCGCCACCAAGTCATGGGCGTCTCCCGCCGCCTCAACGAGGTCGCACCCGCGCATGAGGCCCGCGCCGCGCACGTCCACCACCTGCGGAAGCTCTGCTAAGCGGTCGGCCAGGTAGCTTCCGACCTCAACAACATGCGCCGCAAAGTCGCCCCGCACGAGCTCGGCAAGCGTCGCCTCAGCCGCCGCGACGGCAAGCGTGCTTCCGCCAAACGTCGAGCCGTGGTCGCCCGGATGAAGCACATCGGCCACCTCGGAACGCGCCACGACGGCGCCCATGGTCATGCCGCCGGCGACGCCCTTGGCGAGGCTCATAATGTCCGGCGTGATACCGAGCATCTGGACGGCAAACGGAACGCCACAGCGGAAGACGCCCGCCTGGACCTCGTCAGAGATGGTGAGGCCGCCCACCTGGTGCACCAGCTCCTCGGCCTTGCGCGCAAACTCCTCGGTCAACGGGTGCACGCCGCTCTCGCCCTGGATGGGCTCGAACATGAATGCGCAGATCTCTTTGCCGTACTTCTCGAAGATGGCGGTGAGCTCGTCGATATCGTTGGGCGCACAGGCCACAAAGCCGCCCGGCAGCGGCGTGAAGCTCTCTTGGAGCCAGTCCTGCATCGTGGCAGCGATGGTCTCGAGCGTGCGCCCGTGAAAACCGCCCTTCAAGCAGACGATGGTGTTACCGCCGTTGCCCTGGCGCCGCGCGTAAAGACGTGCGAGCTTCATAGAGCCCTCGTTGGCCTCCGCGCCGGAATTGGCGAAAAACGTTTTCCACACCTGCTCACCCGGCGCCGGCGCAGCCGCCGCGGCGAAGCGCGCGGCGTCCCCCGCATCGAGCGCCTCCACAAGCGCGCGGGCGCCTTCGATGTCGTTGTTAGCGAGCTTGGAAAGCAGAGCAGCGACCTCGCCGCGGTGCTCGGTATAGAAATAGTTGGAGATCGACGTCAGCTTCTCTGCCTGGCAGGCGATGGCGCGCGTGACCGCCGGATGGGCATGACCGAGCGAGCACACGCCGATGCCAGCGAGAAAATCGAGGTAGGTCCTGCCCGCATCATCGGTGAGCGTCATGCCCGACCCCGCCACAAACTCCGCCGGCAAGCGCCCGTAGGTGTGCATGATATACGCGTCGTCAAGTGCCTTTTGCTGCTCGAATGCCATGATTGGGCTCCTTGTGGAATGAGATCGTTACTGGACGACGCCGGCGGCCGCATCGATGTTTTCTGCCAGGCGCGACGCAAACGTACCGAGGGGGTGCGGATGCTGGTCAAACTCGTACGCTTCCTGCGTCGAGTGAATCACCGTGCCCACGCCCGCATCGGTAAGAAGCTCCAACAGAAGCGCGTGCGGCGTCGTGCCGTTGATGATATGCGCGCGAAAAACGCCGCCCTTGAGTGCCTCGACGCATGATTGCAGCTTGGGAATCATGCCCTTGGCGAGGGTACCGCCCGCAAGCATGGCCTCGCACTCCTCGAGCGTAAGGTTGGAGATGAGGGAGTCCTTGTCGGAAAAATCCTCGTACAGACCGTCCACGTCGGTCAAAAAGATCGCCTTGTGCGCATGGACCGCCGCGGCGATGGCGCCCGCCGCCACGTCGGCGTTGATGTTGTAGAAACCACCGTCCTCCCCCTGCGCGACCGTTGCGACCACGGGGATGTACTCGCTCGCCATAACGCTCGTGAGGTAGTCCGCGTTGACGCGCACAATCTTGCCCACGCGGCCGAGGTCGGGGTCGAGTGTCTCGGCGATGATGGTGCCCGCATCGGTACCAGCCACACCCACGGCAACGCTACCGTGGCGGTTGAGCGCGGCAACGAGTTCTTGGTTCACCTTGCCCACGAGCACCTCGCGCACGATCTCCATCACCTCGGGCGTGGTCACACGCTGCCCGCCCTTGAACTCGACGGGCAGGTCGTAGTGACTGAGGGCCTCGTTGATGTCCGCACCGCCGCCGTGCACGATCACAATGTTCGCGCCGATGATCTTGAGGAGCAGGATGTCGCCCATAACGTCGGCACGCAGCTGCTCGTCGACCATGGCGGCACCGCCGTATTTGATGACGATGGTCTTGCCGGTAAGGTTCTTGATCCAGGGAAGCGCCTCAAAGAGGAGCTTGGCGGTCTGTTCATTTGAAATCGAAGAGCGGCGGTCGCGTGCGTACTTCATATAGAACTCTCCCGTCGGTTGGAAGGGATGACCGGGCAGAGCGGTCGAGCTGTCCATGGAGCCTCCTCGCGCCTATGTGCGGTAGTCGCCGTTGATGGTCACGTAATCGTGGGTGAGGTCGCAGGTCCAAACCGTCGCCGAGCCCGTGCCGGCGCCGAGGTCAGCTGTGATGACGATCTCGGGCGCCTCGAAGCGGCGGAGTGCCTCGTCCTCATCAAACGGAACGGTGAGGCCCTCCCGGCAGACGGGAATGCCCATGATGTCGATGGCAACCTGGTCCTGCGAGAAGTGGGCGCCGCTTTTACCGAGCGCCGCGGCAACGCGCCCCCAGTTGCAGTCGCGTCCGGCGATGGCGCACTTGACAAGCGGCGAGTTTGCCACGGTGCGGGCGGCGAGGTCGGCCTCGGCGTCGTCCGCCGCGCCCGTCACGTTTACCGTCACAAGGCGCGAAGCCCCCTCGCCGTCGGCGGCGATGGCGCGCGCAAGCGCCTCGCAGACCACCTGAAGCGCCCGGCCGAGTTCCTCGGCAGCAAGGGACGCCGGATCGATCACGTCCGCGCCCTCCGGGGCGACGGCACCCGAGGCAAAGGCGACGCAGGTATCGTTGGTAGAAGTGTCGGAGTCGACCGTGACGCGGTTGAAGCTCTTGTTCACCGCATCGGCCAAAAGCTCGTGCAGGTGCTCCGGCACCACGGGCGCATCGGTGGTGATGCAGGCAATCATGGTCGCCATGTTGGGCATAATCATGCCCGAGCCCTTGCACATACCGCCCACGGTAAAGGTGACGCCCTCCCATGCGGGGTCGGCGGAGGCAAAGGTGACGGCGTACTCCTTGGGGTGGGTGTCGGTTGTCATGATGGCGCGCGCGGCATCCGCCCCACCCGCGGCCGCGAGCGCATCCGCCGCAGCGGGAACGCCCCGCTCAAAGGGGTCGAGTGCAAGAAGCTGCCCGATGACGCCCGTGGAGGCCACGAGCACCTCCTCGGGCTCGCAACCGAGCACCTGGGAGACAATCTCGCAGGTGGCACGTGCGGTCTTGAGCCCCTCGGGTCCGGTCGCCGCGTTGGCGTTGCCGGAGTTCACCGCAAGGGCGCGCGCGTAGCCATACCCAACACCGCCGAGATTCTCGCGACTCACCGTGACGGGAGCCGCGCAGAAGCGGTTCTGCGTAAAGACGCCTGCAGCCGCGACCGGCTCATCTGCCGCAACGAGGGCAAAATCGAGTCGCTCGGGGTTCTTGCGAAAGCCCGCATGAACGCCGGCGGCGGAAAAGCCGCGCGCGCTCGTAACGCCGCCGTTGGGAATACCGCGCAAACGCAGGTCGAAAGCCTCGAGATCCATCTGGTCCCTCCTTTGCCCTACACCGGCAGGGCGCTCGTGGGCAGCCCCGCGCTCTCGGCAAGGCCACATACGATGTTGGCGCACTGAACGGCCTGGCCGGCGGCGCCTTTGCAGAGATTATCTATCGCGCCCATGGCAACGAGCACGCCCGTGCGCGCATCGAGCGCAAGGCCGATCTGGCACACGTTGGTCCCAGCAACCGAGGCGGTCTGCGGACAGGCGCCCGCGTCGAGCACCTGCACAAACGGCCGTCCCGCGTAAAACGCGCGGTAGCGCTCGACGATGTCCGCCGCGGTAAGGTCCGCCGCAACGTCCTTGGCAAGAACCATCGTTACCGTGGAGAGCAGGCCGCGGCGCAGCGGCGCCAGATGAGGCGTGAAGACAACGCGCCCCGGAGCAGCGAGAATCTGCTCGATCTCGGGCGTATGGCGGTGGCGGCAGACGTTGTAGGCCTCGAGGTTCTCATCCGCATGGCAAAAGTGCGTGCGTGCGCCGGGCGTCTTGCCCGCCCCGGTCACGCCCGAGATGGCATCGACCACAATCGGCGCGGCACCGTCGACGAGTCCCATTCTTAGCGCCGGGGCGGCAGCAAGAGAGGTCGCCGTGGGGTAGCACCCCGCGCAGGCCACAAGCTGGGCCTCGCCCTTGGCATGGCCCTCCGCCGCGCGCGCGAGCCCCTCGGCAAACAGCTCCGGCAGGCCGAAGGCGCGCGTGGCGAGGAGCTCCGGCGAGGTGTGGGCGGCGGCGTACCACTGCTCAAAGACCGCCGGATCGTCGAGGCGGTAATCGGCCGAAAGGTCGATGACCGTCACGCCCTGCGCCAAAAGACCGGGGGCCTGCGCCAAGGCCGCCGTGTGCGGGACGGCCAGAAAGACGACGTCGCAGGTTGCAAGCGCCGGGTTGTCATGCGAGGTGAACACGAGGTCGCTCACGCCGGTGAAGGCGGGGTAGGCCGCGGCAAGCGGCGTGCCCGCATCGGCGTTAGACGTGATGACGGCAAGCTCGAACTCGGGATGAGCGATAAGCAGTCGGACGAGCTCGACCCCGGCATAGCCCGCTGCTCCGACGACTCCCACGCGATACGTCATCTCACTCATCTCCTTTTGCATCATGTTGGTCAAATAATGCGTTATTTTGCATAACAATAGGCCAACTATTGAGGTGAGTGAAAGAATAGCACGATGCCATACGGATTGACAGACCGCCGGCGTGTGTCACCGTTTCGCAACAAGCCCGACACGGTCACGGCAAACCGAGCGACGCCGCGCCACGCCGGGCCCCACAAGCGCAAGAGACGCGTGCTAGATGAGGCCAAAGTGGGCGAGCCCCGCGGGCACGCCGTCATCCGCCGCAGAAAGGGTCACGTAGTCCGCCGCCGCCTTCACGCCCGGCAGGGCGTTGCCCATGGCGACGAAGGTCTCCACCGCGCCTGCCATGGAGAGGTCGTTCTCCGAGTCGCCGAACGCGAAGGTCTGCGCGCGGCCGTGCCCGATGAAGTCGAGCGCCGCCGCGATGCCCGAGCCTTTGTCGACGCCCTTGAGGGAAAACTCAAAGCATCCGCCCTGCAGGTCGCAGACGGTATAGTGCTCCCGCATGAACGGCAGGACCGGCTCGAGCGCCTCGAAGGCAACACCGTTGGTGCAGATCTTCTGGATGCGCACGGCGGGCACATCAACGCTGCCGTCGAGGTAGGCCCCCAGCTCTCGCGCATCGCGCGCGGCGAGCGACCCGGCAAAGCGCACCGGGGCACCCGTGGGATGGAGCTCGACGGAGCGCGTGTCGCTCTCAAAGGTGGCGTCGAGATGCGCCTCCGCAAAACGGGCGGCGGTCTCCTCCACCAGGTCGCGCGGCAGATAGACGTTGCGCACCACGGTATCGCCCACGCTCACGAATGCGCCGGCCGCGGCCACGATGCCCGTGGGCTCAAGCGCCAGAAGCGAGGGCATCACAAAGGGCATGGGACGGCCCGTGCAGATGAAGGTGGCGTTGCTGCGTTCACGCATGCGGCGAAACGCATCGGCAACGCCCGCAGAGGGCTTGATCTCAGTTGCGGCGTTGACCGACTCGCCGGTGCATTTCTTCATCCGTTGGAAGTCGCGCCATACGAGCGTGCCGTCCACGTCAAAAAACGCCGCCGCACCAAAGTCGGATGTCTGCGCGGTCTGAGTCGCCTGAGCGGTCATCTGGTCTCCCTAAATCAGTCCGAAGTGCGCAAGCGCCGATACAACACCGTCGTCGCGCACGTCGTCGGTCACGTAATCAGCCGCCGCCTTCACGCCCGGCAGGGCGTTGCCCATAGCGACGAAGGTCTCCACCGCGCGCGCCATGGAAAGATCGTTTTCCGAGTCGCCGAAGGCAAAGGTGCGCGCACGGCCGTGGCCGAGGTGGTCGAGCACGTCGGTGATGGCACGGCCCTTGTCGATATCGATGGGCGAGAACTCGTACGTATCGAACTGCATGTCGTCGATTCTGAAGCGCCCCTCAAAAAACGGGCGGATGCGGGCGAGCAGCTCGGGCGAAAGCTCGCTTGTAGCGATCTTTGAGAAGCGGTAGCCCTCCGATGCGCGCACGAGCTCGTCAGGGGTACGGACCGTAATCGCACCAGGGAAGAAGCAAGCGCCGTCGCTCGCGTAGAGCGCCACATCGCCCTCGTTGCTCTCGAGCGTCACATCGATCCCCTCGCGCCAGAGATACGCCGCCGCCTCGAGCGCGGTATCACGCGGAATGCGCAGGTCGCGGATGACGGTGTCGCCCACACAGGCATACGCGCCCGCTTGGCAGATGAAGCCGTCGGGGGCAAGCTCGTGCAGAGGCTCATTGATGAGAAAGTACGGGCGGCCCGTGCAGATAAAGACCGCGTGCCCCTGCGCCCTCAGCCGTGCGATGGCGCCGTAAACCGCCTGCGTGGGACGCTCGGTGCCCATCTTTGCGTGGACTTCTTCCTCGGTCATCGAGGCGATATCGCCCGGTGCCTCATCACGCCACATGAGCGTGCCGTCCACATCGAAAAACGTCACGGCGCGCGCCGGGGTTGCCGCACCTTGGATCACGTTCTCGTCCACGCTGCCCCCTAGATAAGCCCAAAGTGCGCGAGCGCAGACACAATACCGTCGTCGCGCACATGATCGGTCACGTAATCGGCAGTGTCCTTCACATGCGGCAGGGCGTTGCCCATCGCCACGAAGGTCTCCACGGCACCCGCCATGGGAAGATCGTTCTCTGAGTCACCGAAGGCGAAGGTCTGCGCGCGGCCGCGCCCCAGATAGTCGAGCACGGTCCCTATGGCTGCGCCCTTATCCAGGCCCTTGAGGGCGACCTCGTAGACGCCAAACTGCATGTCGCTTACGGTGAAGTGCTCGGTGAGGTAGGGCATGATGCGCGCGATGCGCTCAGCGGGAACGCTGTGCGTGCTGAACTTGTTGACGTTGAGCTTAGGCGCCTCAGCGGCAAACTCATCGAGGCTGCGCACGGTAAGGCTGCCCGGGTACGGGCAGACACCGCCCGTGGGATAGAGGCCGACGAGCCGCTCGTTGCTCTCGACATCGACGTCGATGCCCGCCTCAAAGAACAGGCGCGCCGTCTCCATGACCGCATCGGCGGGAATATGCTCCTCGTGCACGACGGTGTCTCCCACGCGCACGTACGAACCCGCGCCGCAGATGACGCCCGTGGGATTGAGCGCGCGCAGACCCGGCGTGATCATGTAGTAGGGCCTACCAGTGCAAATGAAGGTAGCGTGGCCTCGCTCGCTCATGCGCGCAAAGGCATCCGCCACGCCCTCGCTCGGGCGCTCGTTTGCAAAGTAATCCGCAAACGCGGCAGCCTCATCCTCATACGCCGTAGGGTCGTCATCGCTCCAAACAAGCGTCCCGTCAACGTCGAAAAAGGTTACCGCGCCATGCTCGTCGAGCATCGAATCCTCCCCTGGTTTCCCAACTGCCAGACAGCTCGATATTGTAATAGCCCTATGTAAGAAAACAGTAGGCAAAAACTGCCTCTTAAACACTCTGCGCAAGCTCCATATCCTGTGTGTCAGACACATTTCCGGCAAGATGCGGGCGCCACATTCCAACGAGACGCGGGTGTTACACTGTGCAACGGATAAGAGATGTCCGCCACGAATAGGAGGCGCCCATGAACGAAGAGAGACTCGCCCGCGTACGTGAGAACCTGAGAGCGCGCGGGCTTGGTCAGCTTCTTCTTACCGACCCGCTCTCCATTTGGTGGCTTTGCGGCTACTACACCGAGCCCTACGAGCGCTTCTTTGCGCTGTACGTGCCGCTTGAGGGCGCGCCCGCCATCTTTGTGAATCGCCTCTTCCCCGACGCGAGCGCAACCGGGGCGCAGGTGGTGAGCTTCTCGGACACCGATAACCCCGTGCCGCTCGTCGCCAGCGTGTGCGCGAGCGACCAGCCCCTCGGCGTGGACAAGGAGCTTGCAGCGCGCTGGCTCGTGCCGCTTATGCAGGCGGGGGCGGCGAGCGGCTTTGTGGTTGCCTCCGACGCCGTGGACGATGCGCGCTCGATCAAAGACGCGCGCGAGCGCGAGCTCATGCGAGCCGCCTCCGCAACGAACGACAAAGCTATGGCGTGGCTTGTCGAGCAGGTGAGGCCCGGTGTGACCGAGCAATCCATCGCTGAGGGACTCCTTGGCGAGTACCGCCGGCTGGGCGCGAGTGACCACTCCTTCTTCCCCATCGTGAGCTTTGGCGCCAATGCCGCCGATCCGCACCACGAGCCGGATGAGACCGTTCTTGCTGCGGGCGACATGGTGCTCTTTGACGTGGGCTGCAAGCAGGACTGGTACTGCTCGGACATGACCCGTACGTTCTTTACCGCCGAGCCGACCGCCCACCAGCGCGCCGTCTACGACGCGGTGCGCCGCGCCAACGAGGCGGCCGAGGCCATTGTGCGCCCGGGCGTCACGTTTGCGGAGATCGATCTTACCGCACGCCGCATCATCGAGGACGCCGGCTGGGGCCCTGCCTTCAACCATCGTCTGGGGCACCAGATCGGCCTGCAGGACCATGAGCCGGGCGATGTCTCGGCTACGCACGACGAGCCCGTGCAGCCGGGCATGTGCTTTTCCATCGAACCGGGCATCTACCTGCCGGGCGACATCGGCGTGCGTATCGAGGACCTCGTCATCGTGACCGAGGACGGCTGCGAGGTGCTGAACAGCTATCCCAAGGATATTCTGGGCCCTGAGGGTTGCCCCGGGAAACGTCCTCGCCGCGTTGCGGCTGCGGAATGTTTCCCGGGGCAACCCTCAGGGCCCTGCAGAGGCTAGTGAAACCGACAGGACCCTGCGAATCTGAATTAAGCGTCCCGGAGTTACAGCTCTACGACGCGCTCGCTGCCGTCGATGTCGCAAAAGCGGGCACGGCCGCGGCGCGCGCTAAAGAACGCCAGACGCCCGTCGCGCGCTGAATCGTGGTGCTCGCCGATGCCGAGCATATGGCGGAAACCCTCCTCGCGCACACGCTCGCTCACGTTCGCATCGTCCGCCAGATCCGCCTCGCCCGTAACCACAATCCAGTACGCCCCTGGTTTCCAGCCAGAAAGCTCAAACTTGGGATGTGCCTCGAGCTCGCGCCATACATCTTTGTCGCGCGAGGTGCAAAACCAGAGTTTCCCACCTTCGACCATGGCAAACGAGAACGGCCGCACGCGCGGTTGCGTGGGGTCCGCCTCGTCGATGGTCGCCAGATACCAAGCGGGAATAGAGGTCAGATAGCGCTCGATCTCATCCATTGGTTCCTCCTGCCCCCTTACAGTTCAACCGGCTGCCACGCGTCGTGGTTGCAAATCCACGCCTCGGGCTCTTCTGCACTAAAGAACGCGAGCACAGGATCGTCCGCACCGTCGTAGTGCTCGCCCAAGCCCTCGAGGTGGCGCCAGCCAGCCTCGCGCACCGTCGTGCTTGGCTGACCTGCAAGGCCAGCGCGGCCGCGGAGGATGAGCCAACCATGCCCGGGCCACCATGCGGTCGCCTCAAAGCATGGGTTTTGGACGAGCTCCTCCCATACGTCTTTGGTGGTAGCGGTGCAAAACCAGAGCTTGCCGTCCTCGAGCGCCGCAAACGAGAACGGACGCACATGCGGCTGGTTGTCGACGCTCGTCGCAAGGTACCACGCTGGGATAGAGGTGAGGTAGGTAAGCACAAGCTCGAGCCCCTGCGGAGAGGCCGAGGGAATATCGGGCGCGGCGGCATCGGCGATGCCGTGATTGCCGTTTTCGTTCTCAAACATGGCGCTTCCTTTCATTACGAGCATGCCGCCTCAACGGCGCACCTAGCTGGATGTGAGCGCGCTCACCGCCACCACCGCTATGGCAAGCGCAACCAGGCAAGCCGCGGCGCCGGCGTCGCGTGCGGCAAAGCGCAGGGGATGCATACGCGTGCGGCCCTGCTCGCCGTGGTAGCAGCGCGCGTCCATAGCGGCGGAGAGCGTCTCCGCATGGCGGAAGATGCTGGCAAACAGCGGTATGGAGACCGACGAGAGCATGCGCACGCCGCTCAAGGGCCCGCCCGCAAGGCGCGCGCCGCGGCTTACCTGCGCACGGTAGGTCTGCGTGAGCTCCGTTGCAAACTGCGGCATGAAACGCAGGGCGATGCCGAGCATCATGCCAATCTCGTGCGCCGGCACGCCAAAGCGCGCAAGCGGCGCAAGCAGGCGCTCCACCGCATGGGTGAGGTCGAGCGTTTGCGTGGTCATGGTCACAAGGCTCATCGCACACATCATGATGACCATGCGCACCGAGATGAAGGCAAAGGAGGAGAGACTCCCCTCGCTGATGGCAAGGGGTCCGAGCTGGACGAGGGTGGCGCCGCTGTGGTCGGTGAACAGGTTGAGGATGCCCACGACCACGACGATGCCAAGGAGCGGCGCCACCGAGCGGGCGGCGCGGCCGGCAGGTACGCGGGCAAGCAGATAGAGGGCCACGACAAACAGCGCCGGGGGTACGAGCGCCGCACAGGTGCGCGCCAAAAGCGTGATGATAAGAAACGCGATGCCGCCCAGCAGCTTCACGCGAGGATCGAGCCGATAGAGCACCCCGTCGCCAGGATAGTAGCTGCCAAAGGAGAAGGTACCCATTACGACCTCACCCCCTTGAGAGAACACAGGGCGCCAGCGAGCTCGTCCACCGTGAGAAAGACGTCCTCGCCTACCGGCACACCCGCCGCGCGCAGACGCCGTGCCATGCGCTCCGCCGCAGGAAGGCCGAGCCCGATGCGCTCGAGCTCCTCCGCGCGCGCAAAGACCGCGCGCGGCACCCCTTCGAGCGCCACCCGGCCCTCGTTCAAGACGACGATGCGGTCTGCCAGCGAAGCAAGGTCGTCCATGCTGTGGGAGACCATAATCACGGTGAGGCCCTGCTCATTCAGGCGGGCAATGAGGTCGAGAAACTCGCGGCGAGCCGCGGGATCGAGCCCCGCCACGGGCTCATCAAGCACGAGCACGTCGGGGCGCATGGCGATCACCCCGGCAAACGCGCAACGGCGCTGTTGCCCACCGGAGAGGGCGAAGGGACTCTTTTCTGCCACCTCGTCAAACGCAAGACCCACCGAATCGAGCGCCTCGCGCACGCGCTCGGCCACCTCAGACTCAGACATGCCGAGGTTGCGCGGACCAAAGGCAACGTCCTCAAAGACCGTGCGCGCAAAGAGCTGCTGCTCGGGATACTGAAAGACGATCCCCACGCGCCCTTTTGCCGCGGCGGCAGCACGGCGGCCGGCAAGGTCCGCCCCAAAGAGCTCAACCGTGCCTTCCGTGGGGTGGATAAGCCCGTTCAAGTGCTGGATGAGGGTCGACTTGCCCGAACCGGTATGGCCCGCGATGCCGAGGAGCTCGCCCTGGCGCACCGTGAGGTCAACGTCACGCAGCGCCCAAACCTCATTGGGGTCACTCCCCCACGCCGCACGCCGCGCACTTGCGCGCCGGCGCGACCGGCGGGCGCGCTCGCGCGAGGACGTCTCGTAGCTGTAGCTCACGCCCTTGAGCGCAAGGCACACCTCACCCGCGGACGCAGCAGCAGGGCATGACGAGCCCGTTGCAGCAGGGCCGCCCGCCTCCCCCGCAGCGGGGCGCGCGGGCGCCTCTCCCTGAGCGGCGGCACCGGTGAAGGCACGCGCAATCTCGGCGACCATGGCATCCTCGTCGACCTGAGGCGTAACTGCGACCCCACCGCGCCCAAGCGCCACCGCGAGCGCGCAGGAAGGGGGCACGTCGAGCTCTAACCCCAAGAGCTCATCCGCATGCGTCAGCACCTCGGCAGGCGTTCCCTCAAGCGCAATCTTGCCCTGGTCGAGAACCACCACACGGTCGGCGTCAGCCGCCTCTTCCATAAAGTGCGTAATCATAACGACCGTCATACCCTGCTCGTGCAAGGCGCGCGCCGCACGCATGAGGCCGCGCCGACCACGGGGGTCGAGCATAGCGGTTGCCTCATCAAGCACAATGACATGCGGCTTCATGGCAAGGACGCCCGCGATAGCAACACGCTGCTTCTGCCCGCCGGAAAGCGCATGGGTCTCGCGCCGCTCAAAGCCGCCGAGGCCCACCGCGTCGAGCGCCCGGGCAACGCCCGCCTCGATATCCTGCGGCGCTACACCCAGATTCTCCGGACCAAAGGCAACGTCGTCTGCAACCAGCGTGGCAACAAGCTGGTCGTCGGGATTTTGGAACACAAGTCCTACGCGGGAGCGAATGTCGTAGACGTACTCGGGGTCCGCCGTGTCAAGGCCCTCGACCGTCACGCGGCCCTTGTCGGGAACAAGAAGCGCGTTCAGGTGCTTGGCGAGCGTGGACTTACCCGATCCATTGCCGCCTAGCACGCAGAGAAACTCGCCGTCTGCAATCGTAAGCTTGACCCCGTCGAGCGCCCGCGTTGCCCCGTCGTAGGAGTAGACGATGTTCTCGCAGCGAATCATAGCTGCTAGCGACGCTCGCCCGTGATCGCCGACACGGCGGAGAATACCGCAAGCGAGAGCACCGCGTTAAGCGTGGTCTTTGCGAGGTTAAACGGAATCACCGCAGGCACCATGAGCGGGAGGATAGCATCGGCCGATCCGTACCAGAACCACACGCCAATGGTGAGGTTGGACACAATCGAGGCGGCTGTCGCCAAGATAACGCCGAGGACCAGACCCGTCACGCGGCCGGGAAGCGAGCGAACGCGACCGGCCACAAGCGCTGCCGGCAAGACGAAGAAGATGGTCGCCACGATGTTCATGAGCGCACCAACCCAGTCGCCCGTGGTGAGCGCGTGGATGGCGATGGCGGCGATGCCCACCGCCACACCCGAACCCGGACCGTAGATATAGCCCGAGATCATCGCCGGTACGAGCGAGGGGTCGTAGGTCAGAAACGGCGCCGCCGGAATGAGCGGAATCTGCACGAACATGAGGATGGCGGCCACCGCGCACATGAGCGCCATGGTCACCAACTGCTTGGTGCTCCACCGATTCGTATTCTCAAAATGGATGTGCGAAGACTGTTCAGCCATATGAGTCACCTGCCTCTTCCATCCGGACTCTAACCGTTGGCCCCGGGATCTCACCGGATCGGCCCGCAGGCAACCCAATGCCTGACGGGTTCGCGGGCTCATCGGTACTGCATGCGGCACCCTTGCCGCACACCCAGACGGAAGGCATCTTGCCCCGCTCGCCACAGCGCACACGCGCCGTCGCGCCCGGCCGTCTGACCGATTTACCGCCAGTGGGGAATTCCACCCCGCCCTGAAACAGCAGCGTCATCGTAGCACGCCATTGAACATACGCATAGCGAAGCACAAGTAGTAACAGAAATGAGGCAGATTACACAGGAAAGCAGAGACCCCGAGAAACAATCCGCTGCAATTCGCTCGCCAAGCGCAAGCGAAACGCAGAGAGGCCCCGGAGGGTATCCCTGAGAAACATTCCGCAGCCGCGAAGCGGCGAGGACGTTTCGAAGGGAACCCTCCGGGGCCTCTCGGTGGGAGTCGAACCCTCGCTTAGAAGTCCACGTCCACGTCGTTGTAGACGCACTCGAGGAGCTTCTCCATCTCCTCAGGCGTGGGCTGACGCGGGTTGGAGCCGGTGCAGGCGTCGCCGATGGCGTCGACGGCAACGCGGGCACGCTTCTCCTCGAACTCGGCGTAATCAATCACCGACTCGTCTGCCTTCACGCCACCGGGGCCGTAGTTCTTGATGCCCTGTGGAATGTCGAGCTTGTCGTTGAGGTCGCGGATGCACTGGACGAGGGACGCCACGAGCTCGTCCTCGGTCTCGCCGGCGAGGTGCAGCACCTCGCGCGCAATGTAGGCATAGCGGCTCTTGGCACGCGCGTCCTTAGCGTTGAACTGAATGACCTTGCCGAGGTACATGGCATTGGCGCAACCGTGGATGATGTGGTCGCCCGTAAAGGCGGCGCCGGTCTTGTGCGCCATGGAGTGCACGATGCCCAAAAGACCGCTCGAGAAGGCGATGCCGGCGATACATTGCGCCTCGTGCATGTGCTGGCGTGCCTCGTGATCGCCCTCATAGGACTTGGGCAACCACGCAACGATCTCGCGAATAGCATGCAGCGCGTTGGCGTCGGTAAACATGGAGCCCGCGGTGGAGACGTAGGCCTCGATAGCATGGGTGAGCGCGTCCATGCCGGTGTGCGCGCAAAGCTTCTTGGGCATGGTGTAGGTGAGCTCGGGGTCGACGATGGCCACATCGGGCGTGATGTTGAAGTCGGCGAGCGGGTACTTGATGCCCTTCTCGTAATCGGTGATGACGGAGAACGCCGTCACCTCCGTCGCCGTGCCGGAGGTGGAGGCAATGGCGCAGAAGCGGGCCTTGGTGCGAAGCTCCGGGAAGCTGAACGGGACGATGGCCTCCTCAAAGGTCTCGTTCGGGTACTCGTAGAAGAGCCACATCGCCTTAGCGGCATCGATAGGGCTGCCGCCGCCGATGCCGATAATCCAATCGGGCTGAAAGGCCTCCATGGCTTTGGCACCGCGCATCACGGTATCGACCGAAGGGTCGGACTCGACGCCCTCAAAAATCTCTACCTCGAACCCAGCCTCTTTAAGGTCTGCCTCAACGTCCTGCAAAAAGCCGCCGCGGCGCATGGAGCCGCCGCCGGTGACGATCATGGCACGCTTGCCTTTGAGGTTTTTCACCTCATGACGAGCACCCTCGCCAAAATACAGGTCACGCGGGTTGGTAAAACGTCCCATGGGAACCTCCCTACCGATGCCCGGCCGAGCCGCGGCATCCCTCGTAGCGCGCCGGCCGCCCAGAGGCCGTCGCCGCCGTACCCCACACTTGCGCAGGGCTTTGTTAGGGATTGTACCGTCGGCACGCCTTCTCTATGCGGTTTTGAAGCTTAAGGTTTGATACGGGTACTATGGATGGCAGCAAATTGATGATGGTAAGGCGTTTTGGGGAGGAACCGTGGCCAAACTCAAGCCGGGAGATCGCGTGCTCATCGCCGTGGTGGCGCTCGCCGCGGCGGGTGCGCTCGTCTGGTTTGCCGTAACCGCGCTCGCACCCGCGCCTGCGCAAGATACGCTTACGGTCGTCTGCCAGACACGCGAGGGCTTTTATCGCGCCGACCCCTTAAACGCAGAGGTCACCTATACCGTAAAAACCTCCGAGGGTACCAATGACGTAGCCATATCGGGAGGCAAGGTGGATGTTGTACGGGCCGACTGCGACAACCAGGTCTGCGTAGAGCACGACCCCATTGCTTCTGCCGGCGAACAGATCGTGTGCCTGCCCCACGGCATGGTGATTGAGGTCGTGGAGAACGAATCCGACGCCGCCCAGCTCATGTAGCAGCGCCGTTCCCGTGAACCTTCACGAAGCGCGTACACTGGTGTGGTACGCTATCCGATTCACGGGACCCAAGCCGCGCTGCACCTTGTTGCGCGTCCCGCTAAAACGAATCTGAAGGGAGGCGCCGTGGCGTTCGACCCCATACAAGAAGATTGCCTGCGCCTCACCCTTGAGACGCTTCGCCGCGAGCACATCTATCCGCTGGAAAACGAAACCGTTGTCCAGCGCTGCATGGACGCCTACCATAGCGACCCTGCGCAGCTTATCGTGCACGACCGCGACCGCTCCTTCCATCTGGTTGCCGCAGCGACGGAGGCCGTCGACTACCGCGCCCCCTTTATTGCCGACGATGCGGAGGCCGAGCGCGTAACCGTGCAGGCCGAGCACCAGCTCCAAGAGGCCTGCGAGCTCGACCCCGGCAACTGGGACGCAAAGCGCATGCTCGCCGCCCTTGGCGCGGCGTCAAACGACGAGTACGTCGCCTACCTGATCGAGCACCGCCCCGAGGTGGAGCGCGACCTTGCGCGCATGCGCGCCGAGGCGACCGACCCCTATGACCGCGAGTTTGCCCTCGACCTCGGACAGCGCCCCTACCTGCGCTGGCTCGGGGCGCTTGCCAGCCACGCGCTTATTGCGGGCAAATACCGCCTCGCACTTACCTGTGCTGAGGATTGCCTCAAGGCGGCTCCCGACGACCCGGGCGAGGTGCGCCACACCGCCGAGCTCGCCCTCGCCAAACTCGAGGCAACACGTGAGGAGCTCGCCCAATTCAGGCGCACGCACGCGGCCGCCTACCTGCCGCCCCTGCCGTTTAGGCGCCGTCAGGCAAAGCCCGAGCGCACCCTGGATGCATGGTCGATCATCGCCGAGCTCGCCTACGCCTATCACGACCTTGACTTTGCCGGCGCAACAAGGTCTCTGCGCACGCTTATGAAGACGTATCCGCGCAGCGCTCAGCCCCTTTACTACCAGGCCGAGTTTCCCGAAGGCGTCTTTGCGCGCGTGCATGTGCTGCCCGGCAGCGAGGACGAGCTGATCTTGGCGCTCTCGGAGGCAACGCCGCTTCTGCAGGAGGGGCTCGGCGCGCCCGACAACGCCTCGCTCGCCACGTGGATCGCCACGCACCCGCTCGTGCAGGAGGAGCTCTCCTCGCTCGACGTGCCAACGCCGGGGGTGGTGCGCCGCGGGCGCCCCGGGGGCGATAACTGATGGACCCGCGTGCCTATCTTAGCGCCTACTTTGAGCGCCGCTATCTCGTCGCACATCCCGACCTCACGCCCGCGGCCCGCGCGCTTGTCCACGACGACATCGCCGCCCGGCCCGAGAAGTACGCAACCGAGCCCCATGCCCAAGCGCTGCTTACCTACATGCAGACGCACGAGCGCATGCGCAAGCACATGGCAGATATGGAGGACCTGCCCGACGAGGAGTTTGAGCGCCGGCGCGCCCAGCTCTTCGGCGAGTCGCGTATCGCGTTTGCCCATATTGCCGAGCGCGACCGCCTGTGCATCGACGCGCAGCTCTGCACCATCATGCTCGCCGACGTGCCCCTGGACAGCGCCCTTGCGGACCTCCTCAAGCTCGAGGGCACGGTGCGCGCGCACCTTACCGCTAACGTCCAGGGCTTTGACCTCGAGGCGCCGCACTACTGGTCGGCGGCCTCACTTGAGGAGCTCGGCATGAGTGCTGCGGAGCGCACGGCAAGCGAGCCGGAGGTCGTGGGCTGGCTGCATACGCTTGAGGCGCTCGCGAGCCTCTGCCTTGCCAGCGCGCGCTACCGCGCGGCGCTCTCCTATGCGCGCATGGTGCGTGCGGCAACAGGCTATCCCAACCATGCCGAGGGCACGATCTTGCTCGCCCTCGCCCGCCTCGAGGACGAAGAGGGCTTCTTCTCCTTTGTGCACGAGCTTGAGGCAGCGGGGCCGGCGGCCGATGGCCTTGCGGTGGACGACTCGCCCTGGTACCTCCTTGCGCGCACGATCCTGCTCTACAAGCTCGATAAGCAGCGCGCTGCCAAACGTGCGCTGCGCGATTTTGCCGCACGCTGCGACGGCGGGGCGTTCTTTTTGCTCAATCCCACCTACCTCGACCCGTACCTGCCCGTACGCCCTGCGCCTACCACTTCGTGGGACCTCACCCATCAGGCCGTATGGGAGGCGGACGGCATCATTGCCGACACGCCGGATTTTGCCGCATGGGCAGAGGGCGTCGAGGGCATCTTTGACAGCTCGGAGTCCTTCGCCGCACGCAACGGCTTCTAGCGCAACCTCGTCCGTCGCACGCCTCAGCTTGATTCCATGCGGAGCGCCACTCCTGTCCCCTGCGGCGCGATGCCTCGGTCCTCGCGCAGAGAAGCCCTGCTTTGGGCTATAGTGAATGGGTTACCGGCAATGATTTCCAACCGAGGAGCACGATGGCGAACTTCTCCCTTACCAACAAAGTGACCGTCCACTACACCGGGCGGTTTGAGGACGGCGGGGTCTTTGACACCACCGAGGGCCGCACGCCGCTCACCTATATCGAGGGCGCCCACGAGGTCGTTCCCGGCTTTGAGGCCGCCGTCGCCGGCATGATGCCCGGCGAGAAGAAGACCGTCACGCTTGAGCCGCACGAGGCCTACGGTGAGCGTCGCCCAGAGCTCCTCTACACCATGCCAACCGTTGAGATTCCCAACTACGACGACCTTGTGGTGGGCCAGCTCATCTACCTTATGAACGGCGAGGGCGAGCAGCGGCTCGCACGCGTCGTGCGCGTTCAGGATGACGGCGAGACGGTATTTGACTTCAACCACCCCATGGCAGGCTGCAAGCTCACCTTTGACCTCGAGCTCATCTCGCGCGAGCCCGTCGACGGAAAGGACGATCCCCATGCATAAGCCCCAGACGGGCATCGCCTGCCCAGGATGCCCCCACCGTGCAGCCTTTGTGGTGGTGAAAGACGCCGTTGGCCGCGGGCGCGGGCGCGTGTTCTGCGGAGACGCCGGATGCGCCGCCGTGGGTCCTCTGCACCCGGCTGCAACCACCTGTCCCGGGGGCGAGGCGGCGCTCCTTCCCCGTTACCGTCAGCAAGTTCCCACCGGCGACGAGGATACGCCCGCTCGCGTCTGCGCGCACTTTGTGACCGATCGGGCCCTTTTGGCAGACGACGCCGCCGACGCGCTCGAACATTTGGCTCGTGAAGGCGAGACGGTGCTGCTTGTGGTGCTCGCCTCGAGCAAGGCCTCGCTTGCCGAGGGCGCGCTCGCCACCCTCGCCGACCGCGCCCGCGCACTCGGCTGCACCGACGTGCGTGTGCTCGATCCCTTTGACACGCTCGCGAGCTCGGGTGCTGTGTTTGAGGCGCTCGATACGCCCGGCGTGCATGCCCTCATCTTCGCCTCGCCTTGCGCCCAGCTCATGCGCGACGCCTTTGAGCCCGCCGAGGTGAACACCTTTGCCTGCATGGGTTGCCAGCGCTGCAACCAGATCACCGGATGCCCGGCGCTCTCGTTCACGCCGCCTACCTGCACCATTGATGCAGACGCTTGCGCCGGCTGCGACCTCTGCGCCGATTACTGCCGCACGCACACCATCCTCTCGGCGCGCCAGCGGCTCTCCCCCGCCGAGCGCCATGCCGCCCGCATCTCCGCCGCGCTCGGTGAGGCGGTCGCGTAGGTTCGCGCATCGCTCTTGCCCTGCTCGCGCGCTCTGGTATACTCAGATTCCCTGTCCCCATCGTCTAGCGGCCTAGGACGCCACCCTTTCAAGGTGGATATCGCGGGTTCGAATCCCGCTGGGGGCACCCTCGACGTTCAGCGCCCGTCCACCTTCTCGGTGGGCGGGCGTTTTGCTATCCGAATCGTATGGCGGACAGACGGTAGACAAGCGCGTAAGATAGAGCTGTCAAACGAGAACGGTACGCTGCCATGCGCCACGCGGGCGCAATCGCATTTCACGGGAGCGGAGGTTTGATATGGGTAATCTGCCAATCATCGGGACCGTATTAGGCACGGCGGCGGCGCTCGCACTAGTTGCTGGAGCGGTGTATCTCTTGCATGACCGGCTCGACCACGGCAGGCGGCCGCGGGTGTTTGTCGCCACGTTCATCGCCGTCGCCCTTATCTGCTTTGCCAAGCAGCTCCTGTTTGAGACCGATGCTGCCGGCGCCAGTCTCCTCTCCTCGTTTGCCACCTCGGCGACCGCCGCACTCACCTCACTCGGCATGGCAGGGGCGGCGTTTCTGGGTGGCAACGGTTTTGCCCTGTTCCCCGATGCAGCAGGAGACGCCGCTGGCCTCGCCTGGATTGCCGCCAACCCGGGGCATTTCGCCTTGCACGCACTCTTTGAACTTGGCAATCTCCTGTCGCTCGCCCTTACCGCGGAATTCGCCCTCACGCTGTTCACCGGATTCTCGACGCACCTAAGCCTTACGCAGGGGCATTTTGGCGACGTCCTCATCGTGCACGCGAGCGAACCCATGGCGGTACACGCCGAGCGCTTCATCACCGGCGCGAGCGAGAGCGCGACGTCCACCCCGCCAGCCATCATCTTCCGCCTGAGCGGGGATGACCCCTCCCATGCGACCTGGCGCATCTCCGCCGCCGGCCATACCGAGGCAACCGATCGCGAGCGCGCCTTGCAAGAACTCGCCTCCATCGCACGTCACCTTGGCAAAGCATCTGGCAAGACGCAGAAGCGCGGGCGTGAGCGGTCGATATACATCGCCGTCTTTCGCAACGGTCGCGTCACCGTTGCGCTCTATCATCCCGACCGCGCGGCCTCGTGGCGCGACGAGGACTGGGAGCGCGCCCTTGACGGCGCGGAGCCCGCAAGCGATGCGCCCAGCAGTCCGCGCGGCATCGATAACCCCTCTGACCTCTATTCCTATAGCGTCGAGGAAATCAGGGTGCGCCAGCTCGTTCGCCAGCTCCTGCCGCCGCAGGGCGCCGATATTGGCATCGGCACCCACCCTCTCACGGTTATGGTCATGGGCAACGACGTCGAGCGCATGGTGCTCACCATCGTCTACCTCGTGCGCAACGGTCAGGCGCTTTTGGTAGGCGACGACCTTGCCGCGCAGCCGCGGCAGCCCCATATCGCCATCGCGAGCGCCAAGGCTGGCCGCATAGAGCGCCGCCTCAGGCGCGCGTACCCCGCACTCTTCCCCGATGATCTCGATGCGACCACCATCTCGAGCGAATCCGCTGAGCAGCAGCCGCGTCTCACGCCGCCCGCCACGTTTGCCTTCTTCTCCAGCAAGCTCGACATGATCGAACAGACGCCGCTTGACGCCGGCGGCGTCACGCTGGTGATCAACACCGAGCCAGACGAGGGGCGCGCGCCCTCCCAGCGTGAGGTCTGGCATCGTACGCTCGAGCGGCGCTGCCCGGCTATAAGACCGGTATATGTTCAGTTTGACGAGTCGGAGCACCCCGGCTTTGTATGGGAAAACAGCTACGGCGGGCGCGAGCGCGCGCATGCCGAGGACCTCAAACGCGTTCTCATCTACGGAAGTACCGCCGACTGCATGCAATCGAGCCTGGTGCTCCACCGCTCTATCGACCGCCGCGCCATGATGGTGAACCTCCGCTATGCGGACAGCTCCGCCAAGCCCGATTTGTTCGACGATGCCGCCAACGAGCCCTATCTCTCGCGCGCGCAAAACGCCTGGAATGACCCCGCACTCACCCTCTACGACCGCGAATCGAGCCGCGCCACTGCCGACTTCATCGGTGCAGAGCGTCTGTTCTGGAACGAGCAGGCGCAGGCCCTTGCCGCGCGCAGCGGGCACGACATGCCCACCGATGAGGACCGTGCTACCCTGCGGGACCTCGTTGGCCAACTCGAACATCTTCGCTGGAACGCATACATGGTAACCTCGGGCTACATTACGCGACCGTGGGGCGACCTGGCACAGGACTTTGCAGCGTCGTGGCGCGGCTACCTCCGCGAAGGCGGTGATGCAAACGATGGCGGCGCTGTCAAATCACTGGTAAAGAGCGCGATTCGCGACAAGCACCTCAAGCGCCACGTCGCCCTTGTCGATTGGGAGTTCCTGCCGCTTGCAGACAAGGCGATAGCAAGCATCGCCGACACGCCAGAGAACGAGCGCGTCCTCTCGCAGGCGGGCGTCCTCACGTGGGTTCGCTCTCGCTACAACCAGCAGTCGGACCGCGACATCGCGGACCAGTTCATCACCGTGGACTAGCGCGCCCCGCTCGCGCTTATGCCCCCGCAAGACCGATGTCGGCAGAAGGTCCTGCCGCATCGCCGTGGACAACGCCCGTGGCGGTACCCTCCGCCTCAGGTCCTTCTACCACAAGCCCAGTTGCTTGAACGCGCGCCGCCTCCGTGTGAGGCGCTGCGATACCGAGCACACTGGCAACCTCGGCGTCGGGGATAAACTCGAGCAGATCCCCCGGTTGGCAGCGAAGCACCTCGCATATTGCCTCGAGCGTCGAGAACCGGATTGCGTTGATCTTTCCCGTCTTGATACGCGATATGTTCACAGGCGATATCCCAATGCGCTCCGCAAGCTCTTTAGACGACACTTTGCGGTCTGCAAGCATGCGATCGAGTCTCATAACAATCATGGCTGTCCCCTACAGTAAGGTGTCGTCCTGCCGTTGCAGAATCTGTCCGTACGTAATGATAGGTGCAAAGGTAAGAATCAAGATGCCCAATACACCGATGGCAAAATGCTGAGCCCGCGGTATGGCGCCCTCTGCTATCAAAAGGCCCAAATCGAATTGCCCGTAATTAAGCGTGATATACAATCCACCAACTACAGAGGGCACAATCGCCACCAGAAGACAGGTGATGCCGATAAGTCTCAGCCTTCGCTCTGCTTTTTTCTCAAACGGCCTGCCGGTGCGAGAAATGTCGGCAAACAGAAGCGCCGCAACAATCAATCCAGCCGTTGCGAGCAAGGCCTCCAACGAGTCGGGGATATGGAGTGCACCAACGAGAAGCCCGTTCGTATCCCATATCTCAATCACAGGAGAGGCGATAAAGATGACACGATTTCCGTCCGCCGTCTCATCGAGTGAAACACCCGAAGAGGTCAACAGCGCCTGCGTCATCTTCACGACCGGCAGCAGGACTCTCATACAACAAAGGACTGCCCCTGCTGCGCATATCACGGCTGCAATGCGCGAGGCTTGGCGAATGCGCACGAGCACGCGCTTGCGCACCTCTTCCTCAACATGCATGGTCCCGAATAGGTTGCTCGTCGTCATGACTCCTCCTTCCGCCTATGTTCAATTTGATTATAGCAACTATTTAATGTTTTTCATTATTTATTTTCATATTATATCTGACGCATAATATCCCATCGGCGAGCACCCCAAGCTAGTCACATTCGCTTCTGCCAAGATGGTCAAATCGCCCAATTCCAACGTCAAGGAGCCGCGCCGTACCGGGTGCTATGGGCAAAACCTCACGCGTATACGGAAACGGCCGCCTCTGGCAAGGCGGCCGTTCGATACGGAATATGATTGGCCCCGGTGGCGCTTGCAGCGCACCGTCCCAAGATGGAACCCCCTAGTTCTTAAGCGAGTTCAGCGGCGCCGGGAAGCGGCCGCCACGGTGGGCAAACACGGTGCCCGCATGACTGTTGACCGGCATGATGGGTGCGCGACCAAAAAGACCGCCGTACTCAACGGACTCGCCCACGCCCTTGCCGATGGCCGGGATGATGCGCACCGCGGTGGTCTTGTTGTTGATAACGCCGATGGCCATCTCGTCGGCGATGATGCCGGCGATGGTCTCCACGCTCGTGTCGCCGGGGATGGCGATCATGTCGAGACCAACTGAGCAGACGCAGGTCATGGCCTCGAGCTTCTCGAGCGTGAGCGCGCCGGCCTCGGCGGCGGCGATCATGCCCGCATCCTCAGACACGGGGATGAAGGCGCCCGAAAGACCGCCGACGCTCGACGTTGCCATGACGCCACCCTTCTTGACGCAGTCGTTCAAGAGGGCAAGCGCCGCCGTGGTGCCCGGGCCGCCGCAGGTGCCGACGCCGATGATCTCCAGGATGCGCGCAACCGAGTCGCCGATGGCAGGCGTAGGCGCGAGCGACAGGTCGACGATGCCCTTCTCCACGCCCAGACGACGCGCGGCCTCGCGGCTCATGAGCTCGCCTGCGCGGGTGATCTTGAACGCGGTCTGCTTGATCTTCTCGGCGACCTCCATCATGCTCGCGCTCTCGGGAAGCTCCTCGAGCGCGGCGGCCATGACGCCGGGGCCGGAAACGCCCACGTTGATGACTGCGTCGGCCTCGCCGGAGCCGTGAACGGCGCCGGCCATGAAGGGCGAGTCCTCCACCATGTTGGCAAAGACCACAAACTTGGAAGCACCCACCGAATCAGCGTCAGCGGTGAGCTCGGCGGAGCGGCGAACGATCTCGGCGACCTTGAGCACCGCGTCCATGTTGATGCCCGCGCGCAAGCTCGCCACGTTCACGCTCGAACACACGCGGCTCGTGGCTGCAAGCGCCTCGGGGATGCAGTTCATGAGGCGACGGTCGGCGTCGCCGATACCCTTGTGCACGAGCGCGGAGTAGCCGCCGAGGTAGTCGATGCCGAGGGTCTCGGCCGCGCGGTCGAGTGCATGCGCGAGCGGCGTCAGGTCCTCGTCCTTGCACGCCGCGGCGATCTGGGCGACGGGGGTGACCGATACGCGCTTGTTCACGATGGGAATACCGTACTCGTGCTGGAGGTTCTCCGCCGTCTCGACCAGGTGCTCGGCCGTCGACGTCACATGGTCGTAGACCTTGGTGGCCATGCGCTCGAGGTTCTCGTCGGCGCAGCCCATGAGCGAGATGCCCATGGTGATGGTGCGGATGTCGAGGTTCTGCTCGGCAACCATGCCACGGGTCTCGGCGATCTCTTGCGGGGTGATAGCCATGATGCGGCTCGCTTTCGCTCGCGATTTATAATCGGGGTTATTGTACCGTGGCAACCTCAGGGAGGTAGTGCGTTTCATGCCGCTTCACAAGCAGAACGGGACACAGGGGGCAACAGACGCCTCTCGCCCCGAAGCCACCCTCATCACCACCGATTGGAACGAGGAGTGGAAGGCGCTCCAGACGATGCGGCGCTCCCCCGACGATCCGAGCTGGTGGAACGGCCGCGCAAAGCACTTCCGCCCGCGTGAGACGCACCCCTACGCCCAAGACTTCCTCGCCCTCGCCGCGCTTCGCCCCGGCGAGCGCGTGCTCGACATGGGCTGCGGCGGCGGCACGCTCGCCATCCCGCTCGCGCAGGCGGGGCATCCCGTTGTTGCCTGCGACTTCTCGCGCGCCATGCTCGACGTCCTCGCCGAAGGCTGCGCCTACTACGGGGTTGACGACCTTGTGGAGGAGCATCTGCTTGCCTGGGACGAGGATTGGCAGGTGGCGGGCATCGCGCCTAAGTCGGTCGATGTTGCCTTTGCGAGCCGCTCTATCGCAACGCACGACCTCGCCGATGCGCTTACCAAGCTCGACCGATCCGCGCGCCGCCGTTGCTGCATCACGCTCGTGACCGGCGCGAGCCCGCGCGTCGACACCACCATCATGGCTGCAATCGGCGCCTCGGTGACCGAGAGCCGCGACTACGTCTACGCCTTCAACATCCTCGTGGGCCTCGGTCGCTATCCCGAGGTGCGCTACATCACCTCGCCCAGGCGCGACACCTTTGACTCGCTCGAGGACGGCGTGCAGGATTTCTCGCGCATGCTCGAGGGCGGAAACGAGGGGCGTGTCGACGAGCTCAAAAGCTACCTCGCCGCACACATGGTCGAGAACCCCGACGCGGGAAAACCCGGCCAAAAGGGCAAACCGCAGGGCCGCTTCATGCTCGACCATGAGCGCATCATGCGCTGGGCGTTTATCGCTTGGAACACGTCCGCGTCATGACGCGATGCTCCCGCCGTTTGCGGGGTACCATCGGATACGTAGCACAAGAGAGGGGAGTATCTATGAACGCAAGCGAGATCGCGCAGATGCCCAAGCTGGGATTTGGACTCATGCGTCTACCCGAGACGGACGGCGCCATCGACATCGAGACCGTCAAAGGGATGGTCGATGCCTCCCTTGCCGCTGGCTTCAACTACTTCGACACCGCCTACGTCTACCATAGCGGCACATCCGAGAACGCCGTCAAGCAAGTGCTTGTGGAGCGCTACCCGCGCGACGCCTTTATGCTTGCGACCAAACTCCCTGCCTGGGCGATGGAGAGCGCCGAGGACCGCGACCGCATCTTTAACGAGCAGCTCGAGCGCACCGGTGCCGGGTACTTTGACTTCTATCTGCTCCATAGCGTGGAAAACGGCAAGAACTACGACACTTACGAGCGCTTCGACTGCTTTGACTGGGCACTCGAGAAAAAGGCCGCCGGCCTCATCCGCCACTTTGGCTTCTCGTTCCACGGAACGCCCGAGTTGCTCGAGGAGGTGCTCGACCGTCACCCCGAGGTGGAGTTCGTCCAGATCCAGCTGAATTACGCCGACTGGGAGAACCCACTCGTCCAATCGGGGCGCCTGTACGAGATCCTTCATGAGCGGCAGATCCCCATCATCGTGATGGAGCCCGTCAAGGGCGGCAAGCTCGCCGACATCAACCCCGAGCTCGCCGCCATGCTCGACGCTGCGCGCCCCGGCGCGTCGCCTGCCTCGTGGGCGCTGCGTTACGTGAGCTCGCTCGACGGCGTCATGACCATTCTCTCGGGTATGTCCACGCCCCAGCAGATGGCAGAGAACATCGAGACCTTCTCGCACTTCGAGGCGCTCTCCGCAGACGAGCGCGCCGTTCTTGCCGACGTCGTCAAGAAGATGCTCGACATGCCCCAGGTCGCCTGCACGGCATGCCGCTACTGCACCGACGGCTGCCCGCAGCACATCAACATCCCCGAGGTGTTCCGCGCCCTCAACATCGCACGGCGCTATCCCAAGGACAGCAGCCCCAAGAGCCTCTACCAGAGCATCGTCGAGGCGGGGAGCGGGCGCGCGAGCGACTGCATCGCCTGTGGCCAGTGCGAAGGTGTCTGCCCGCAGCATCTCCCCATCATCGAGCTTCTGCAAGAGGCGGCGGAGCGCTTCGATTCCTAGGGCATCCGGCAGGCGAGCCGTCCGAAAACCATCTGGGAGTACACCGTGACCGAAGCCAAGCACGCAAAGAAGACCGCCCCGCGCCATGCTGCGACACCGCAGGGCGCCCACGCGCCCATCAATGCCGCCGACGCCGCCCATCGCGCCGCGCGCACCGTCGATACGAGGGAGCGTACGCGCCAGCGCCAAGCCGCCGCCGGCGTCGGTCGTGCGCGTGCTGAAAAGCTGGGGCGCTCAAAGTCGGGCGGTCATGCCGGCGCGATTGCCGGCGCGGTCATAGGCATCGCACTTGCCTGCGCGCTCATCTGGTTTGTGGGCGGCGCGGTCCTGCGCGCCTTCATGGCAGACGAATCCGTGGTAGATGAGGTCACCGCCACAGACCAAGCCGGCACAACAGCATCTGCCACCGCTGACGCCTCGGGGACGCTTGACGTTTTAGGCTTCACCTACTCGTTTGAGGAGACGCCCGAGGGCGACTATGCCCTCGCCCGGCAAAACATCGGCTCTAGCGCCGACCCTCTGACGGCCTTCCTCGTGACCGGAGAACCCGTGGGCATGGCCACCTATAACGGTGTCATCTACGTCGTATCCAACCTCGGCAGCAGCTTCTACCTGCAAAGCTTCATTCCCGGTGACGGCTCCCTTCCCTCTGAACCAACGCAGGAGGAAGGCACCGTCACCGGGATGGAGCTCCAAGGCTCCGAACTTCGCCTCACCGAGGAGGGCGGGCGCATCTACACCCTCGAGCTCGGCGCCTAGGGCAATCAGCTGCAGCCGGTCGTGGTCCCGCAGTCCATGCAGACCTTGCAGGTCCCGTTCTGCACCATGCGGGAGCTGCCGCAATTAGGGCAGACGCTGCCGTCGTAGAGGCGCTCGCCGTGAATCGCCGTGTCGTGCACCGCCTCGCTCACAAACGCCGCCGTAAAGAAGTCCTTAGTATCGACCTGGCCGGTCTCCTCCTCGAGCTCCTGCTCCTTAACGGCCGTAAGGCGGTTCAGCTCCTCTTCCGTCGCAACAGGCTCCTCGTCAAAGGCGGGCTCTACGGCAACGGGCGCGGTTGCCGGCGCCGGCGTGGCTCCGGCAATCTGCCCCCAGCCTTCGGGCTTTACCTGCACGCGCGAATAATCGCCGAGCTCGATATCGATCACCTTGGAGATAAGGTCTGAGATGGATGTCACGTACTTGATGTTGGGATGGCTCTGGACAAAGCCGTAGGGCTCGTACATCTGCCCGCGCAGCATCTTGGAGATGCGCTCGGCGGGAATGCCGTACTGGAGCATGACCGAGATGGTCTTGGAGAGCGAGTTCAGCAGGCCCATGATGGTAGTGCCCTCGCGGTCAGTTGTCACAAAGAGCTCGGCAATCTCGCCGTCCTCGTTGCGATTGACCGTGGTGTAGATCTTGACGCCGTCAATCTGAGCCAGATGGGTGTGGCCGTTACGGATGCCGATGATGCGGCGACGCTCCGCGGCACGTGCCGGGGCGTCGCGCACAATCTGCTCCTTTGCCGAGCGCGCATAGGCGAGGAGATCCGCATAGGAAAGGTCGCCGAGGTCGCGGTCGGCATCGTCATCCACGAGCGAGTTGTTGAGCGGCTGGGCGTTCTTGGACCCATCGCGATACAACGTAATGCCCTTGCACCCCGTCTGCCACGAGAGCATGATGACGTCCTTAAAGTCGTCGACCGTGGCGGAATGGGGCAGGTTCACCGTCTTGGAAATGGCGCCCGAGACAAGCGGCGTGAGCGCGGCGACCATAAGGACGTGGCCCCTGGGATCGATATAGCGCTCACCGGTGCCGCAGGTGTTGGCGGTGTCGAAGATGGGCAGATGCTCGGGCTTGAGGTGCGGTGCGCCCTCGATCTTTCCGTCGACGATCATGCCGTCATCGTCGGTCGCCTGGACGTAGGCGAGAATATCCGCCGCCTCCTCATCGGTGTAACCCAAGTGCGCAAGGGCGTCGCCGATGACGGGGTTCGCAAGCGTCATGAAGCCGCCGCCGGAGAGCTTCTTGTATATCATGTGGCTGAAGAACGGCTCGATAGAGGTGGCGCCGCAGTCCATGGCAAACGAGATGGTGCCCGTGGGCGCAAGCACGCTCACCTGCGCATTGCGGTACCCGTAGCGCTCGCCGAGCTCCTCGGCAAACGTCCAGCTCTCGATGAGCGCCTGCGCAAGCTCGCCCTCCCCCGCCTGAACGAGCAGATCGAAGTCGACAACGGGCGGCTCGATGGTAAGATCCTCGAACGAATCGTTTCTAGCGCCCGCCACGCGTGCGTGGTTGCGAATGACGCGCATCATGTGGCGCTTGTTGATATCGAAGCAGTCAAACGGCCCCACCTTGCGCGCCATGATCGCCGATGCCGCGTAGCTGCGGCCGGTAAGCGTTCCCACGAGCGCGGAGGCGAGGGCGCGCGCCTCGGGCGAGTCATAGGGCATGCCCTTTGCCATAAGCAGACTCGCGAGGTTGGAGATGCCAAGGCCCGTCGCGCGGAACCGGTAGGTCTTGCGTGCGATGTCCTTTGTGGGGAACTGCCCCCACGCGATCGAGGCCTCGAGCGCCAGCTGAATAAGGTCGATGGCATGCTCGTAGCCTTCGACGTCAAATGTGCCCGTCGCAGGGTCGAAGAAGCGGTAGATGTTAATGGAGGCGAGGTTGCAGCTTGAGTCATCGAGGAACGCGTACTCGCCACACGGGTTTGTCGAGTTCAGCCGGTTGTAGGTCGCCCCCACAACACCGTCCTCGCCGCCCGGGCAGGTGTGCCACTCGTTGAAGGTGTCCGAGAACTGCGGGGCCGGGTCAGCGCAGCGCCAAGCACACTCGTTGAGCTCATTCCAGATGTGCGCGACCGACACCTCGCGATCAAGGGCGCGGTCCACGCGGCCGCGCAGCAGGTAGGTGGCATCCGGATCCTCGTCGAGCGCGGCGACCTTTGCCATGAACTCGTTGTCGATACGCAGGGAGTTGTTGGAGTTCTGGCCGGACACGGTGGCATAGGCCTCGCCGTTGATGTCGCCGTCATAGCCCATCTTCATGAGAGCGAGGGCCTTGTCCTCCTCTTTGGCCTTCCACGTGATGAACTTCTCGATATCGGGGTGATCGATATCAAGGCAGACCATCTTGGCGGCGCGGCGCGTGGTGCCGCCGCTCTTGATGGCGTCCGCGTTGCGGTCGAGGCCGCGCAGGAAACTCATGACACCGCTCGACACGCCGCCGCCCGAGAGGCGCTCCCCCTCGGCGCGCAACGCGCTGAAGTTGGAGCCTGTGCCCGAGCCGCCCTTGAAGAGCTTGGTCTCGGTCACAAACTCATCGGAGATGGAGTGCTCGCCGAGCAGCTTGTCCTCGACGCTCACGATAAAGCACGCAGACGCCTGTGTACGCGTGTACTGATCCAGCGCCTCGACCACCTCACCGGTGGTGGGCTCGACATAGTACATGCCCTGCGGCTCGCCGGCGATGCCATACGCACGCTTGAGGCCGGTGTTGAACCACTGCGGCGAGTTGGGGGCGAACCTCTGGTCCAAGATCATATAGACGAGCTCGTCGTAGAGAATCTGCGCCTCGTCGCCCTCGTCGACAAGGCCCTCGTCCACCAATGCCGCCACCCAAAAATCGACCATGCGATGTGCCACCTGGCGCATGGAGGTCTCGCTGCCGCCACCAGGCACTCCTGCGCGGCGGAAGTACTTAGATGCGATGATGTCGACGGCGTTTTGCGAGTAGTTTGCCGGAAACTCGAGCCCCTCCATGTCGCAGAGGGTCTTGCCCGTCTTGTAGTCGGCAAGGTGCACCGACCGCTCCGACCAGTCGAACAGGTCGTACACCGTCTTCCCCGCGTTCTCGGGCGCATCCAGCGCTTGCGTGAAACGCCTCACGATAAGCTCGTCAACGGTCGTAGCCATGGTCCCTCGCTCTCTCACCGGCCCGGGGCCCCGCCCCGTGCTCCCGGATGCTTGCAAACAGTATGGCGGCCCGTGCGGACAGAGAAATGACACGCGATAAACGTCCGCGATAGAGCCAGCCGATAAAAGTCTATCAACTTGAACGCCAATATTCATACAAGATGTAGGGTATTAGGCGAATGGACGCACTATATATAGTCTCTCTTAGGTATCTTTTCTCGACCTGCGCTCCTGCACGTTGCCTCAACGGCCTCTTCAATATCTCGCTCGCCGCTCACCGAAAAACAGCGCCCGTCGCGCTCATACGCGCGGCGGGCGCTACAACATGTAGTATCAGAGAACGAGGCCCCTAGCTTTTGCGCAAAGTGGCACTTTGTTGTATTGCGCGTCCACCCTGAGGACGCGCAACCTATCGCCTACTCGACGTCGAAGAGATAGTCGAGATTGGCCTCCCAGTTTTCCTCGTCGATCTTCCACGTGCCGTCAACGTTGCGCAGGACAAGGTCCATCGCATAGCCATCGTTTAGGGGAGCGCGGCGCGCCGCCTCCATGAACATGATGCCCACGCGCTCGATGTCCTCCTCATAGCTCGAGACCGCGTACTCCTCGGAGCTCTTGTAGACATCCATCAGCGTGTTGAACTCGTCGATAACCGAAAAGACGTCGCGGCAGGTCACCGTCACGCGCACGAGCGCGGCATCATCCTCGTAGCTCGCATAGACGTCGTTGATGGTATAGCTCATATCCTCGAGCATGACGCGCGCGTACTCCTCCGCGTCGACGCCGCAGTCGGAGAGGGTGAAGATCTCCATCTGGTCGGCAAAGCCCTCCGACACCAGCGCCGCGATAAGCGAGGTCTCCACCGGATCTGCCGCGGCAAGCGCCGCCAGGCGCTCATCGGCAACGTCGTAGATGGCGCGCTCCTGCTCGTCAAGCTCCTCGGGCGAAACGGCCCCGCTATAGGCGAGGTCCTCGCCCTCGTTGAGGTAGCTCTCGATGTCCTCGGCATCCTCGCCAAAGATATCGTCGGCAAAACCATCGTCAAACGTGTCGTGATCAAGCGGGTCGTGATCAAGCGGATCAATCCCCTCAAACACCGGGTCATCTCCCCGGGCGGGCTCCGACGGCTTCAAGAGGTGCGGCCCTACAAAGGCAATCGCAACGGCAATCACCACGGCGATCACCCCAATGGCCACTACAGCACCCGCGCCGATACCGCGCCGACCCTTGGCGGCCGGAGTGCCCTCCCCATATGAGGGGTCCATGGGGCCGTTCCATGGGTTGACCTCGGGTTCCTTCCCATAGTCGGGATCCACCGGGCCATTCCACGGGTTGACCTCGGGCTCCTCTGGGGTGGCGGGAGCCGCCTGCACGGCGGAGTCAGCCACCTGCGCGGCGGGGTCGGCGGGGTCGGCTGCAGGCGCAGGCGCCTCGGGCTCAGAGCCCTCCGCAGGGCGCTCGGCCGCTTCGGGGACGGCCGGGGACTCATCTGCCGCAGGCGGCTCCTCCGTTGCCGAAGCACCCGGGACCACCTCGAGCTCGTTTACCGCCTCGTTTGTCTTATCGTTCGTATCCATTGCGGCCTGCTCTCTGCCGTCGGTTGTCTTTTGTTCTCACCATAGTATCCAAGGTGGACCGCCCGCGTGAGGACGTATCGGCATACGGAGAAAATCGTGTGCTGCCTGACCTTTCTGCTGCACAATCGGCATTTGCGTTGTCTTGCGCGAGGTATATGCGGTATCGTGGGAGAACTTGAAACCCTATCGGCGCTCAGCGCCGCAGAAAGAGAGACGATAATGGCACTCACCGGACGCCAAGTCAGACAGCTGCGCAGCCTCGCGCATCACCTCGACCCTGTCGTCATGATCGGCAAGGGAGACATCAGCGATGGCATCATCGCCCAGGCGAGCGATAGCCTCGAGGCGCACGAGCTCATCAAGTGCTCGGTCCTCGACAGCTCCATGCTCACCGCGCGCGAGGCGGCGGACGACCTCGCCCAGGCGCTCGGCGCCGAAGTCGTCCAGGTCATCGGACGCCGCTTCTCCCTCTACCGCGCGAGCAGCCGCAAGGATATCGAGCACATCAAGCTCGACTAAGTGCCGGTTCTTCGCTTTGGGAGGGTCCATGCTCGCCGACTACCACGTTCACTCCGAGTTCAGCGATGACTCCGTCTATGCCGTCGACGATATCTGTCGCGACGCCATCCGGCTGAACCTCTCCGAGATCTGCTTCACCGATCACGTGGACTACGGCATCAAGCCCGACATCGACCACCCCGAGCTTGCCCCCGTATTCGACGGCGAGCCAGCCCTCAACGTCGACTACGAGCGCTACTTCCCCACCCTCGCCGAGGCGCGCGACCGCTACGCGCGCGACCTCACCGTGAAGCGCGGCCTTGAGCTCGGCGTACAGGCGCACACTATCGACCGCTACGAGCAGCTTCTCTCGCGCTGGCGCGGAGAGATGGACTTTGCCATCCTCTCCATCCATCAGGTAGACGATGCCGAGTTCTGGACCGGCGATTTCCAGCGCGGCCGCACCCAAAAAGAGTACAACGAGGCGTACTACGAGGAGATGCTCAAAGTCGTCACGAACTTTACCGGCTACAGCGTGCTCGGCCACCTCGACCTTATCAAGCGCTACGACGACGCGGGCATCTACCCCTTTGAGAACAGCCGCGACGTAATCGCCGAGATTCTTACCCGCGCCATCGCCGACGGCAAGGGTATTGAGGTCAACACCTCGAGCTTCCGCTACGGTCTTCCCGACCTTCAACCCTGCACCGAGATCCTTCGCCTCTACCGCGACCTCGGCGGCCGCATCATCACCGTCGGCAGCGACTCGCACGAGCCGGTGCATCTGGGGGCGTACCTCGCCCTCGTCAAGCGGCGACTCGCTGCGCTCGGCTACACCGAGTACTGCACGTTTGAGGGCTGGGAGCCCGTCTTCCATCCCATCGACGCGTAGAGGCGGCCATGGGGGCTCCGCAACGCATCCTTCTCGTACATGCCAAGGCTCCGATGGGCTCGCCCGCGTCCCTGCGGGAGCTCGACCAGGCTGCCGGCGCGTTGCTGGATGATTTTGCTGAGGCCTTTGCTGTATACGCTCGCCTTTCCGCAGCTGAGCACGGCGATGCGGCGGCGTCCGTGCCTGTGCTGCAACAAATCTCTCTAGCCGATATGTCGGCCAGCGATCAGGGCGCTCTCAACGAGATGGGCCGCTTCGATGCTGTTGTCATCGGTTTCGCCGCGGAATGTCCCCACGTGCCAGAACTAAACCACATGGTCGTGCCGGGTGCCCGCGTCTATGCTGTGGGCGCCCTGACAGACGCGACTACAGGCGATGGCGCAGAGCGGTTCAGCATCGATGAGGCCTTCGGCGCGCTCGCGCAGGCGTGCCGCCGAGATGGCCTTACGTGGTCGGGCCATCTTGCCGTCGCGAGCGCCGAGTTGCTCCCGCGACTTACCCGCAGCCCGCGCATGGGCATGTTCCACCGTCCTGTCTCCGAGGCGATCGACCGCCTCATCCTCTCGGTGCGGACCGGTTCCCCCTTTGCGTCCGAGGCCGTACGCCCCGGTGCGCACCGCCTTGCGCGCAGGCTTCATCCTTTTAGACGGTAACCTTGGTTTCCGTGGCCCCTTAATGCAAGAAAACCGAGTTTACCAGCGCAAAACGAGCTTGAGCAGCTGGTAAACTCGGTTTCCTGTAGAGGACACTGACTTCTAGAGGACACTGACTGGTCGGGCGCCAACCTGTAGAAGGCGCTGCCTGACGACGAGCGACCCGTCCCGCGAAACGTTAGCGGACCGTGAAGAACGTAGCGCTTGCCGCGGGCATGGTGAGCGTTCCGTCCGCAAGCTCCGAGGTGCCGCCCAGGGTGTAGATGACCTCGTCTGCCTCGTAGGGGCACGGGCAGGTAGCGGGACGGTCGGCAGGGTTCAGAGCAACCAGCACGCGCTGGCCGCCCTCGGTGCGCTCGGAGCGCAGGTACACGAGCGGATAGGCGTCCTTCTCGCAGTACACAAACTCGATGGCGGCATTCACGCCGAGCGCCGGCGTGGCCTTGCGCAGGGTGATGAGCTTTTGCACCTCATGCCACAGCGAGGAGTCATCGGCCATCTCGGCAGCGACCGTCGGCGCGTCGTCCGCGGGATCCTGCGAGATATAGAGGTCTTCCGCCGAGGCACCCGAGAACCCAAAGTTCTTGCCCTCGTCCCACTGCATGGGCGAGCGGGCACCCGTGCGCATGTAACCGCCCTCGACGGAGGTGACGTCCAGATGGCGCATGCCGATCTCGTCTCCGTAATAGATGAAGGGGCAGCCCGGCATGGAGAGGATGAAGGCAAAGGCCATCTTCATCTCCTCGGGGTCGAGGTAGCGACGCAGGCGCTCCATATCATGGTTGCCCGAGGGGATGCACATAAGGCCGCGGCCGTCGGTGAGGTCGAGGTTGCGCTTGTAGGTGGCCACAAACTCGCTTGCGTCGCCGGCGCCCTCGCGGCTGAAGAACGGATGCGGCGTAATGGTGCTGTGCTCCGGACGACGGAACAGGTCCATGTAGTGCGACGTGCCAAACTGCAGCAAGAAGTCCATGTGGAAGCCGGCGCGGATGGTCTTGTCCGGCTCGCCCCACTCGGAGATGAGGACGGCATCGGGATAGTTGGCGTCGAGGTAGGCGCGCATATCCTGCCAAAGCGCGATGGTCGCCTCCTGGCCCGGGTCGTTTTTGACGAGCGAGCCCGCCATGTCCACGCGGAAGCCGTCGCAGCCGCGCTCGAGCCAAAACGCCATGACGTCCTTCATGGCCTGGCGCGTGGCGAGGGCCTCGGGGCTATCGACCGCGCTCTGCCACGGCTGGTCGCGTTCGGCAAAGCCGTAGTTAAGCGCGGGCTGGAAGGCAAAAAAGTTCACGCCCACGGCGCCGTTGCGCTCCGAGATACCGCGCAGCACGCCGTTGATGCCCTTGATGTCCATAGGCGCCCAGACGCTATCGTTCCACACGTAACGGCCGGTGTACTCGTTCTCGGCAGCCTTGCAGGATTCGCGGAACCACGGATGCTCAATAGAGGTGTGGCCGGGCACCAGGTCGAGCAGCACGTGCATGCCGCGCGCGTGGCACTCGTCAAACAGGCGGATGAGGTCGTCGTTCGTGCCGTAGCGCGGTGCCACCTGGCAGTAGTCGGCAACGTCGTAGCCGGCGTCTCCAAAGGGCGAGACAAAGCAGGGGTTCAGCCACAGAACGTTCGCGCCGAGCTCCTTGATGTAGTCGAGCTTTTCGATGATGCCGGGGATATCGCCAATGCCATCATCGTTGGTATCGTTGAAGCTCTGCGGGTAGATCTCGTAGAAGATGCCGTCGTCCAACCACGTGCTCATGTTGTGCTCCTTGTCTCTTCACCCCTCGCAAGAGGGCCCCTTCTGGCATCGTACTACCCAAGGGCAAGAGCCGCCGACGGACGGATTCGCCGGAAACGTTTTCCAGCCATTGGAAACGTTTTTCATCGCGGGGCGGCGGGCGGTACGTTTTTGACGCTGAAGGACGGAGGAGCATGTCGAGTCGAAAACCATCGGCGCGCGCCAGGCGCATCGAGCAGTTCCGCGAGGAGCTCGGCGGCTTCGACGATATCTTTGCGCGCGAGGAACAACGTCGCGATGCGCTGTCAGAACGCCGCGAGCAGGCTCGCTACGAGAAGGCCTGCGCCTCCAAGAAGCGCTACGCCACCAAGGGCGAGGCGCTCCTTGCCATAGAGGCGTGCGCCGAGCACGGCAGACGCGGTCTTACCTGCTACAAGTGCAGCTACTGCGGCGGCTGGCACCTTACCTCTCACCCGTGGGATTAGCAGCGGTCGCTGGCGCGGAACACCCTGTTAGCCCAGGCACTGCGGGCAAAGGTTGTAGTCCAGGCGCTCGGCCTCGGCAATGGAACCGGTGAACTCCTCGCGGTTGCGCGGCGACATATCCTGCACGCCCTCGCAATCGGGCTTGTGAATCTTCTTGGAACTCGTGTTGAGGATAAAGGTGCCATCCGCATCGCGGTCGATGGCATCATCACCCTGCGAGGAAGCGTCCTCAACCACATCATCGATCGTCTCTTCATCAATCCAGGCATCGCCCGTCGCATAATCGATGGTGACTCCGGGTTGGAGGTTCGGGCACCACACGTCGAAGTTGATCTCGCGGCCGCCATCCTCAAGTGACAGAGCCTCCACGCGAATACCGCGGCACACCAGCTCGTCGCCCTCAAACACCGGCGTCGCGCGGTAGAGGACAGGGTTGTCCGTCTTGTAGATGTAATCTGCCACGTCCTCCTCAAACGGGCGCATCACATCGGCGTTCATCCAGCGCGTGCCCGTCACGAGGTTGCGCTCGTTGGCGTTCTCTGCTGAGAGGGCCCAACCGATGAGGTGACTGCGGTTGTAGAGCGAGCCGCCGTCCACGAAGTCGTAGCGGATGGAGTGCCAACCCGTGGGGTGCACCTCGCTGATGCTCTCGCGCTCCTCACCGCGGGCGGGCAGCGTCTCGGGCCCGAGGCAAGCCATGGCCTCGCCGCAGCGGCCAAGTGCATCGAGGTCGCTGTAGCGCTCGTAGCCCAGGTTTTCCTCGGCATAGGCGATCTCCTCGTCGGTGAAGGAGGCATCGTCGACCGTAATCTGCTGCGCATAGGTTCCCGTGCTCTGTTGGACGGAGGCAACCGTCTGGTCGGTCTTGCTCTCAGCGTCCGAGCAGCCGGTGACACTCAGAAGGACGGCCAACAATAGCGTGACGACAAGGGCAAAACTACGCTTGCGCATGGGCTCTCTCAAAAGATCTCCTTACCAAAGGGATGCAACAGAACAACAGGATGTTCCATGGTACCGCGTAGCTGCGCCGCAAAATGGAGGGCAGCGCGGCATCAACGATTCTTTGGAATCGCAGGCACGATGACGTCGTAGCGCACGGCCTTGCCCGCAAGGCTGTAGCTCGGCTTGACCCCGGCAAGATGTGGTCCCTTAACAGGGCGCTTCACCACAATCTTTTTGGGGTGGGCAGCGAGCGCAGCGTCCATAAGTGCGCCCGCGTCGTCGCAGGGACGCTCGAGATGGTGCAGAAGCTGGAACTTCTTCTTTACCGCGGCGCCCTTGCGCCGCTCGGGAAACATCGGGTCCAGGTAGACCACGTCGGGGCGCCGCGGCAGGCGAGCGAGGCCCTCCACGCTATCGGAGCCGGCGAGGCGCATCCGGCACGCGACGGACGCCGTGGCGGGCGCGTCGCGCGCGCGGTCGAGCGCATCGGAGAGCAGCGCGGCGATGACCGGGTCGCGCTCGAACAGCAGCACCTCAAAACCTGCCGCCGCCAAAAGGAAGGCGTCCTCGCCCAATCCCGCCGTCGCGTCCACCGCAAGGAGCGGGGCGTCTTGGGCGCCCTTGCATCGGGCGGCGCGCACCAGCAGCTCGCGCTGCAGCGCACCAGGGCGGACGCGCGGCAGCATATCCTCAAAATCGGGCACGAGCTCCATGCCGCCACCGACGAGGGCCAGCCCGCGCGGCGTCTGCCTGAGCTCAAGTCCCTCCGGTAGCGCTCTTACCGCCATGCCGACCTCCCCCTTCTGTGACGCATGCCACCGCACGCGCCGCCAGCCATCCCAGCATAAGGCCGAGGGCCGCGCCGGCAAGCACGTCCGTCGGCCAATGGACAAACAGATACAGGCGGGAAAACGTCACCAGGAAGGCCAAGGCGACGCCAGCCAGCCATACGCTCCCCCTACGCGTGCCCCGCGATGCGGCAAGCGCGCCCGCGCAGGCAAACGCCGTGGTGGCATGGCCGGACGGAAACGACCAGCCGCCGGGCGCCGGTGCAATCAGCGCGACGGACCTATCGACCATGTACGGGCGCGGCCGCATTACCCAACCCTTGATGAGCGGAACGGCGAGCTCCGCCGCCGCGACCGCTGCCAGCACGGCGATGCCCGCCATGCGCGTCGACCGGCGGGCAAGCAGGCATACGGCGATTGCCAGCCAGATCAGCGCATGCGAGGCGAGCGTCGACGCGGCGACCATCACCGCGTCGAGCACGGGGCAGTGTAAGCCCTGCAGGACATACAGAAGGTTGAGCTCCCAAGCGCCCATGCACGCACCGCCTCCTCCCCTTCGCGCGCGCCGAACCGCAAAACCCTATTGTCGCAAAAGTCCGGTGGCGGGGCACCCGCTTCCAACAACCTTCACCACCGAGGCGCGACCCCGATGCCTCGGATGATGACGCGCGGTTCACGCGCGGGGCGCCGCCACCTGGCGCACGCAGGCGGCCGTCGTCAGCGCGTAATACCCCGCTAAGAGCATCACAGTGACGGCGACCACGCCCAAGGCGAAGAGAGGAAAGCCCTCCGCCCCCATCATGATCGAGATCATGCCGATGAGCGCGAAGCCAAACAGGCAGTGGAGGAGCGCGAACACGAGAGGCGTCGCAAAATGCACGGCAACCTGGGCGCGCAGCGACGCACGCACCGCGGTCTCGGGCGCGCCCAGCACATGCAGGGTGGAGCACGAGCGAACCTGCCCGGGCATCTGTGCGAGCTGCTGCAGGGCGAGAACCGCTATCGCGGCCACGAGAAACGCCGCCCCGTAGAACACGCACGCAAACGCGACCGGGGCAAGCGCCGCGGCGCCCGCAGGCGCCTGCGGGCCGCGCAGCCCCGCGCTGAACGCAAAGCCCACCACCATGAGGCACATCGACGCCGCCAGAAGCACGCTCTCGGCCGCCATCGCGAGCGCGGTGCTCTCGGCGCGGGCCTCGAGCTGGCAGACCGTGAAGGGGGCAAGGCCGCGCCAATAGCGGTCCGGGCGGGCGCGCAGGCGCTCGGGCGCGCGCACCGCCAAGACCCGCATGAGAAAATACGTGCCGACAAGCGCGCATACGCCCATGGGGATCACGAAGATGATGAAATACCCCGGGTTGAGCAGGCATGTTCCCCAAACGATGGCAAGCAGCACCGCGGCAGCGACCCGCTGCACTCTGAGGGGCGCGGCGCCGGCGAGCCGCTTGCGCTCGGGCACGCGCTCGGCACCCATGAGCTCGACGAGGGGCCGACGGCAGATGCCTGCCACCGAGAACCCCGCGGCGATGACGCAGATGATGAGGAAGGTGAGGGCGGTCTGCAGCGCGGCGGCAGGGGCGAGCACGACCTCGGGGCGCCACGGCGCCCCGAACACATAGGCCGCTATCAGCCCAAACACAGGTGAGGTCGCCACGCCTGCCACGAGGCCGCATGCAAGGGCGGCCGCACTCGCCAGGGCGCATTCGGCGAGCAGCACACCCGCCACCTGCCGATGCCGCAGGCCGAGCAGAAGGTAGAGGCCGAACTCGCGCTTGCGGCGACGCAGCAGGAAGGCGTTCGCATAACCCAGCAGGAAGCAGAAGATAACATCGATGAGCACGGCAAAGGCGACGAGCACCTCCCCCGCCTTGGCAAACGACGCCCGTTGCGCATCGGTGAGGGAGAGTGCGAGCAGGTAGTCGCTCGACGCGAGAAACGAGTAGAGCAGACAGACGGCGAAAACGAGCGTGAGGAAATAGACCGAGAAATCGCGGGCGGCGCGGCGGGCGTTGCCCCAGGCGAGCTTGACGAGCATGAGCCTCCTCTGACACGAAAGCGGTCGTGCGGCCGCGGCCCCAAGACGGGCGCCGACGGCTCTCGTGCCCATATTCGGCTATCTGCGTCTACCCTGCCATCGATTTGCCTTACCGCGGGCTTACCGTTTTGTAAGGAACGCCCCGTGGAAAGGCGAGCGCGATGGCGAGCACGTCGCCGTCGACGCGCGCCGAGATTGCCGCGCCCATCGCCCGCGCCAGGTTTGCGGCAACCGCGAGACCGAGGCCGCTGCCCGCCGCACGGCGCGTGGCGTCGACCTGATAGAACCGCTCGAAGAGGCGCTCCGCGTCGATCGCCTGAGCGCACTCCACGGGATTGGACACCACCAGCTCGATCGCGTCTTCGCTCGCCCGCTCGACAACCGTCGGTGCCCCGGCCCCATGGCGGAGCGCGTTGACCACCAGGTTCTGCAAGATGCGCACGAGCGCCTCGCGATCCGCCATGACGCGCACGTCCTCGTCTTCGAAAGCAAGCGACGGCTCCCACCCCCGCTCGGCAAAGGCGGGATACTGGTCCAGCAAGGACTCCTCCACCAAGGTTTTGAGCGCGACGGGCTGAAGCTCGAGCGACAGATCGGGGTCGGTTGACTTGGTGTAGGCGAAGAGCTGGTCCAGGAGCTCGGTTGTCGCATCGATGCGGGCGGCCGCCATATCCAGCTCGTGGGCGCGCCTCTCGGGGTCCGTCTCGTCCGCAGCGAGCTGCAGATAGCCCTTGGCCCCCATGAGCGGCGTGCGGATATCGTGGGAGAGCGCCGAGAGATCGCGCTGGAACTCCTGTTGGTGCCGCATATCGCGCACATGGGCATCGGCGCCGCGGTCGAGCTCGCCGTTGATAGCGGCGGCGAGCTCGGTCATGCCCGGCATGGTGCCGGCAGCGATCCGCTCGTTGCTCTCTGGGTCGCGCTCGTGCAGCAGGCGCGCAAGATGGCGCACCTCCATGAGGTAGCCGGCGCCCGCGAGAAGCGCACCCAGGCCGATACCGAGCGCGAGCAGGACGAGTGAGACAAGCGGGGAATCCATCAGCGGCTCCGAATACGCGAAACGTTGTCGATCAGATGTCGCGGCGGCGCGCGATGGCGAGGACGACCACGGCAGCAGCCGCCATCCAGATGATACCCGTAAGCACCACCTGGGCGCCCGGCGCGATTACGAGCGCCTGCGAGAAGGAGCCCCAGACCTCGGCCGCGCTCTGGGAGAAGAGCGTCCCGCCCCTCCCCAACAGCGAGAGCGCCGAGGAGGGCATCCACGCGGCGAGCGTTTCGAACGCGGGGCGGAGCGGCTGGAGCACGCTCAACATGCCACCAGACAGCTGTGCCAAGGCCTTGAACCCCGCCGGCACCACGCCCGCATAGATCACGAACGCCCCGAAGTAGCTCAGCGGGCTCACCCGCGTCGCATAGACGATAACGAGCGAGATGGCAGCCATCGCCCACGTATTGAACCAGAACGCCGCCAGCCACCCCGCGACAACCAGAGGAGAGTCCGCCTGCGCGTAGCTGAAGCCACAGATCATGCCGCCCAAGGTGATGCAGGCGACGGAGCCGAGCGTTACGACCGCGGAAACTGCCCCTGCAAAAAGGAGCTTCTCGAGGAAATACGAGAGCCGACCCCTGCGCGCGCTGAGCACGCTCTTTACGAACCCGTTTTTGAACTCCTGCAGCGCGTGCTCCACCACCAGAAAGCTCACGCACAGCTGAACGAAGCCAACCTGCATGCTGCCGAGATAGGCGGTGTACGAGTCGAAATCCGAAGGAATCTCGACGGCATTTCCGCCGGAGAGGTTTGCGTACGCCTGCGTTTTAGCGAACATCATGACACCGATGATGAGCGCATACACCGCGATGAGCGCGATGCCGTACTGCCAGAGGCTCCCGCGAAGCCCCCGCGGCCGCGTGATGCGGTACCAATCGGCACGAAGAAGATTCAACATAGGGCTACCTGCCTTTTCTACCAGAAGAGAGGAGATACACGAGCGCGCCGATGATGGCGATGTTGAGCGCCAGGTCCATCATGTCACCTGCCGCCGTACCCCGGGCGCGCACCCGCGTCCATAAGCTCGACGAAATAGTCCTCGATGTCTCGCTCGAGCACGCTGAGCTCCAGCACGACCTGATCGGCATCGTGCAGCACGCGCGAGACGTCCTCCACCGTAGGGGCGCCAGCATGAGAGGCATCGACCGCGGACCCGCCGAACGACGCCGCGGCGGCACGCGCACCGCCGCCGATGACGATGGCCTGGTCGGGCTCGACGCGGTAGGTTGCCCGCGGAAGGCGCCCCTCCAACAGGGCGAGCGTGCGGGCGGGGTCCGTCGTTCTCACACGGATAGAGCTGCCGCACGCGGCATGCAGCTCCTCATCGGTAAACTCGCGCACCATCCGCCCGCCGGCGATAACGCCAAAACGGGTGCACACGCGCATGAGCTGATCGAGCACATGGCTTGAGATGAGAATGGTCACACCGCGCTCGCGGTTGAGCGAGACGAGCGCACGGCGCAAATCGCGCGTGGTCTCGGGGTCCATACCGTTAAACGGCTCATCAAGCAATAGCACGTCCGGAGAGCCCACCAGCGCCAACGCCAAGCCGAGGCGCTGCTTCATGCCCTGCGAGAACTTCTTGACCTTGCGCGGGCCCGCCTCGCCCAGCCCCACCAGCTCCAGAAGCTCGGCTACTTGGTCTTTAGGGTGGATGACGCCCAGGGCGAGCGCCTTCATCATGAGGTTCTCGGCAGCCGAGAAGTTCATGAGCACGCCCGGCTCTTCGATGAGCGCACCGAGGCGCGAGGGCGCATCCGAGAAGCTGCCCGCGCTCTGCGCGGCATCGACGGCGCCGCGTCCGGCTGCATCCGCATACGGACCAGCGCCAAACAGCGTGAGGGTGCCCGCGCTCGGCGTGGCAAGGCCGGCGATCATCTTCATGGTGGTCGACTTGCCGGCTCCGTTCTTACCCACAAACCCGTAGATATCGCCGGCGCGCACCCGCATGTCGAGCGCGTCGACCGCAGCAAAGCGACCATAGCGCTTGGTAAGCGCGCGGCATTCAATCACGTTCACCGTATCTCCTATCGTCTTGCGGCGACACGCCGCACCCTACCCGTCACGTACGAGTATGGGGAGCGGGTTTTCAGAAAGGCTGAATCAAAGATAAAGAAAACCTCAAGATATGCGCCGGCCGCGCATCATGAAGCGCTCGATTGCCGGCTGTCGCGGCGGCCATCAAGCCTCTGCAAGCTTGAAGCCCATGCCCCACACGGTCTTGAGGTAGCCGTCGGTTCCCGTGGGTTTGAGCTTGGCGCGAATATTGGAGACGTGCACGTTGATCGTGTTGTAATCCGCAGCATACGGCTCGCCCCACGCGGCCTCGAAGAGCTCCGCCTTGCCAAACACGTGCTTGGGGTGCGTCATGAGCGCTTCGAGTATGTTGAATTCGATGCGGGTGAGCTCGACGGCCGTGCCCGCCACCCAAAACGCGCGGGCATCGGGATCGAGCTCCCAGTCGCGGAAGCGCAGGATGCGTGCGGGGGCGCCGACCTCGCCGTCATCGGCTCCAACTCGCGCGTCATCCGTATCTGCCGCACCGAAATCGGTCGCGGCGGCCCGGGCGCGGTGCCTGAGCTGCACCTCGATACGCACCGCAAGCTCATCCAGATCAAATGGCTTGGTGAGGTAGTCGTCCGCCCCGAGCTTCAGAAGGTCGATGCGGTCCGCCGCCGCCGTGCGGGCCGAGATCACGATAATCGGAACCGTCGCGTCGCGCTTGCGAATAAGGGCGACCAGTTCCTCACCCGCAAGCCCGGGCAGCATAAGGTCGGAGACAACGACGTCGAAGGGAAAGGTGTCCGCGCCGACCAGCAGACGGGCCTCGCTCCCCGAGAACGCCTGCGCGCAGCTCATACCGCAACGCGCCAGATGCGTCGCGACGATCTCGTTGATGTCCGCATCGTCCTCCACGATGAGCACGCGCGTCTCGGCCATGCCAGCCCCCTCAAACGCCCCGGTCCCTGTCGGCGGAAGCATACCAGAAGAGACGGGCCGATGGATTGCCCGGTGCAGCTAGCGCTCGCTGTGTCCGAAGGCCTCCCACAGCAATGTGACAATGCCGCAGAGCATGCCGCCGACGGGCCAAGCGACCCAGAACCACATGGCAGAGGTGCCCTCGGGTGTCCAGCTATCCATATCGGGCGCCGTGAGAACCGGAGCGAACAGCAGCGCCAGGGCGATGATGGTCGCCGCGATCATGATGGCCCCGCAGACCGCCTCGAACTTCCTGCTGCGACGCTTCCGGTCGAGCAGCGCCGAGCGCATGCTCTCGTCGACCTCCGCCGCCACGATATCTTCCACCTCGAGGTCGTCTGCCACGGACTTGTTGTAGGCGGCGACGTTGGTGCGTCCGAGCAGCATACCCGAGCGCACGATCCACCACGCGCCGAGAGCGATGAAGAGCAGCAGGAAGAACAGGGCGGCATTCTCCGCCATCGGCTCCACCATGACGAGGCAGCCGATGCCCGCAAAGATGAACGCGATGCCCGCAATGAGGCCCGTTGAGAAATCTCGGCGCGCCTTGGCGCGGTCGTCCTCGGTATAGAAGTCCTCCACGAACGGATGCGCCCTCTGAAACGCCGCATGCTCCATCCCGGCGGGCACGAGAAACGCCAGGCCCACCAGCACGCCCGCGAGCACGATGATCACAAAGAGCCCGTCGCGCGCCCCGACCGGGGCGAGATCGTGCGCCCCCTCAAAAAAAGAGGCCTATGGCGATACCCACGAGAATGGCCGCGATACCCGCGGGAACTTTCAGCGCCATCATGCGCTGATGCTCGTCGTAGCCGCAGACATCGGTAGGCGGGCCCGCCGGGATGGTGGCGGCGGTATCTGGCGCGGCGCGCCCGGTGAGGTCTCCGGTTACCAGCTCGTCGAGCGAGCATTCGAAAATCTGGCAGATCTTGAGAAGCTTGTCCATCTCTGGCTGGCTCTTTTCCGCCTCCCATTTTGTGACGCTTTGGCGAGACACCCCGAGAAGCATCGCTAGCTGTTCCTGGGTCATATGGCGCTCGGCGCGCAGGTGCTGTAAGTTATCGCGGAAGCTCATGGCGGAGCCTTTCGGTCGGAGCCGGGCGCGAATCCTCGCAGGAGGGCCCGGCCGGTCGTATCG
>CASDZW010000013.1:0-5743 GCA_949285915.1 uncultured Collinsella sp. | reverse complement strand
CGCGCACCACCAACTGGCGGTGCGCATTTTTGCCCATCTCTTGGCAACCACGAGGCGCCCGCTGGTTGCCTTTCGCAGGTAAACGGTGCTGTCTGCATACGGAGCCAGAGATACGCCACCACGCGGTCAGCACTCTGGCGAACGAGATGCGGACACCTCTTCCCGCGCCTTTTCCCAAGCGCGCACAACGCTGCGGTGGGCAGCCTTTCCTGCCGAGCGCGCTGCTTTGACCGCCTCGCGCTTTACCGCCGCCGCGGCACGCGCCGCGACGGCATCGAGCCTCTGCTCGATCTTGGTCGCCGGGCGCCCGCTGTAGGTGCGCTGCCCCTTACTCGCCAGCGCGACGCCTCCGGCGATAGCCGCCACGCCCGGCCCGGGCAGCACGCAAAGCGGAACACCCGCTACAGCGAGCGCCGCACCCGCCGCCATCTGCACGGCACCCTTTGCCTTGACGAGGGGAGAAACAATCCGCTTAGTTCTTCCGTCTTGCGCTTTGGACACGCCGCATCACCTCTGAGCGACTTCGCATGCGTACTATGGACTGCCTATACCCAGCACATACCGGACGCATAACGCAAAAAGGGCCGACGTTGCCGCCGGCCCTGACTTGATGATGGAGCGGACAACGGGGCTCGAACCCGCGACCCCAACCTTGGCAAGGTTGTGCTCTACCAACTGAGCCATGTCCGCACGCGAGGGCTTACTATACGCGTTCTTTTGCGGAGCGCTCCCCTCTCCCGAGGTCTCCACAATTGGCACCCTGTCGCCGGCCCGAACCGCCCCTCCCGCCGCCCCACCCTGTAGAGGAAGTCGCGTTTAAGCCCCCTAGAAGGCAGAAAAACGGGCCTAAGCGCGATTTCCTCGAAAGGCGGGAGTAGGTGGCAGAAAACTGCGCTCACGTCGATGCGCCGGCGGTCGCAAACGAGACCCAGCGCGGTCACCCTCCGCTGGACGTCAAACGGAGCGCACCGCCGTACCGCTACGACGCCTCGCTCTCGCGCCAACGCTTGAGCGTGGGCAGCACCGCTCCGAGCAGCGACGCGCTCTCGTCGACCGTCCAGCCCATGGCCTCCGCCATGCGGGGCGCGCAGTCCTCGATCATGTCTTCCATCGTGGTCTCGTAGGTATAAGCGCCCCCGTCATAGCACCATCGGCAGAAATCCTCGGTCTCGGTCCCATCCGCCTCATGACCGTGCTGGCCGGGGGCGGTGAACATCATGCCGCAGCTCTGGCAGTAGTGCTCCGGCATCTCAAGGAGCTCGGTGATGGGGACGTCGAGCTCGCGCGCGATGAGTTTGGTCATGTCGATACCCGGCGTCGTGGCACCGCTCTCCCAGCGTCCCACCGCCTGACGCGTGATGAACAGGCGCTTCGCCAGCTCTTCCTGTGTTAGCCCGCGCTCGCGGCGTAACCGGGGCAGTACGTCTTTGATGGCCATGGATCCTCCTCGCTTTTGGTGTTCGCTGCGACCATTATCGGGTGGGCCCGCGCCACGCGGCAAGCAACAGGTTGTTGCATCAGCCCCGGCATACCAAGGCGACCGCTCGCCTCACCCGATGCCTGCGTGCTGAAGGATCGTGGCGACGACCTCCGATTTGGCGTCGGCGTAGTGCTGAACGTATTTCCACTGCCTGCTGGTAAGGGCGCGCTTGGTCGAAGCGTAGAGTTCTCGATCGTCCGCATGCGTCCTCAGCCAGTCGCGAAAAGCGACCATCCGCGCCGCTTCCCTGCAGCCCTCCGAGAACACGTGCAGGTTCACCTCGGGGTCCGCGCCCTTGAACATGCGGTGCTCGTGCCAGTCCGGCTCCCGTATCCTCAAAACGTATCCCGCCCGCTCAAGCTGGGGTACATACGACGGCTCGTCGGCGGCGTCATCCACCAGAAGCAGGATGTCGATGATCGGCTTGGCGCAGAGCCCCGGGGCGGACGTCGAACCCACGTGCTCGACGGATCGAGCGCGGTCACCCAGCGCCAAAGCGATCCGGCGCCCTTCCCTCTGGAACTGCTCAGGCCAGCTTGCATCGTACGCGCTGAGAACGACGCGCCCGTTCAGCTCCCGCGCACCGCCCACGCTCACTTGACGAAGATAGTCATCCGAAGGCATCCCGATCCCTCCTCGATTAGCGTCCACCGGCATGGTAGCGCCATCACGACCTGCAGGCACGCGGGCAGGCGCGCGTCCGCAAGGACCGCAGGCGCCCTAAACGGCTCCCGGGCCTTGAATCTCAACCTTGAGATGCATCGCCAGCGCTGCGGCGCGGGCGGACCCACGCGAGAATCCCCTCGGCATCGTTCACAGAGACATCGCGCAGGACCATGTCGCCCAGTGCGGCAGTCCTCGCGATACACGTCGCAACCCGTACCCGGCGCTGAAACGGGGACTCCGAAGCCGTCACATGCTGCAAGCGGGAGCGGGGTACCACCTCGGTCCAGCGCTTGATGCCGCCTACGACCATCACGAGGCGCGTGCGGTCGTGGCCGATGCGGCTGTCGCGATACCGGAGCACGGCTCCCACCACCATGCGCAGAGCGACCGCGACGCCCACCACGCCGAACACGACGGCGAGTGCCTGGCGCAGAGTGGCCCACGGCTCCCCCGACGGCAGAGCGCCTCCCGAAAGCGTGCACGGGCCTGCAAGCGCCGCGGCAAGAAGCACCGCCTTCGCGCTCGTGCGGACCGCCAGCCGCCGCGCCGCCGCTCGCGGAAGCCGCGCCAGATCCGACGCGCGCGGCGCTCCGGCAAACTCGGGGACGATGGCCTCCAGAAACGCGTCGAGCTCGGACAGATGAATGAACGGGTGCAGGACCATGCCGTCTGCCGTCGACGATTCGTCCGATGAGCCGATGCTCCCCACCACCGACGCCCGCACCTCCGCATAGCCCAAAAGTTGGCGCACCAGTCCCTGTCGGATGCGGAGGGACTGGATGCGCTCGGAGGCCACCGCATGCGACGTGCGGCCGAGCAGCCCGCGCTCGACCGTGATGCGCCCGCCCCGGCGCTCGGCACGGTACCCCGCGAAGCTGATCAGGCTGATAGCGAACGAGATCGCAAACCCTATGATCAACGACAGCGCGAGCAGCAAACCCGCTACGGCGGCGAGCAGCGCTATGGGGAGCGCCGCGATATCCCCGGCAGCCTCGGAGAGGTTAACGAGCCGGCTCTCCTGCAAAAAGTTGATACCCTGAACGATGAGGATGAGAAACGCCGCCGCCTGCGCGATGACGCGCGTCTCGGTGAGCGCGGCGAGCACGAGGCGAGCGGGCGCCAGCGTAACGCAGGCGTCCGGCGCCTTATCGGGCGTATCGCAGGCAGGGGTAGGGTCGACCGGCGAATCGCCCGTCGCCTGCCGCGCGGACATGCCCTCGACCGCAGGGGCCAAATCCTGCCCCGCAAGCGCCGCCGCCTTGCGCCGGAACAGCTCCTCGCGCAACGCCTCGGCGACGCCCGCTTGCAGGCCCTTGATGCTCGTCACCTGGCCCTCGGTATCGGCGGCACCCGTGTCCAGGTCGAGCGTCATGATCCCCAACACGCGCTCCATCAGGCTCGAGGACATGTTGACGGTGTGGATGTGCTCGTAGGGGACCTGCAGCCGCCTGGCGTTCACCAAACCGCTGCACAGCATGATGCCCGCATCGGTCAGCTCCCAGGTGCGCGTGCGCCACGTCACCACCGCGCTCACCACGCTTACGGCGATGAGCAGCGCGGCGACGGCGACGATACCGGGAAGCTCCTCCACCACGTTGCCACCGATCACCCTGACGATCGCCACGAGCGACACGCCCAGGGCGACGCCCAGACCGCTCACGGCACCCGTCACGAGCGAGAGCGGGCTACCGCGGTGCACGCCTTCGAGCGCTGGGTTCGGCGCCTCAAACAACGATCGCCCCGGGTTCGCCATGCGCTCGACATCGTGCCAGCGCTCGCTCTCGCGATGCCCTCTCGCGGCGTCCTCGCGACGGCCGTCCGCTGCATTCTCGCACTGCGCCCCCATAGCCTACACGTCCTCTTGGGCAAGCCGGGCGAGTTCGGCAACGCGGTCGCGCAGACGGCTCGCATCCGCCTCGTCGAGCCCGGGAATCTCAAAGCTCTCGCCCGCCGTAGAGATGCGCACCGCCGCCAGGCCGTGCGCCTTGAGAAACGGCCCCTGACGGGTTTCGACATGCTGCACGCGCACGAGCGGCACAATGACGCGCTTTTTGACGAAGACGCCGTGGTACAGGTCGACATCGGTGGGCGTCACGTCAAAGCGCCACGTGGCGTACTCCACGCGCGGGCTGATCGCCATGTCGGCAAGTTCGATAACGAGCAACACGCCGCACACGGCAAGCGGGATGCCAAGTGGGCCGTTGAAGTGGCGCACGATCAGGGTGGCAACGGCGCCCGCCGCCACGGTTCCCGCCATGAGCGCGAGCGAGCTCGCATACCAGACGCGCAGCATGCGCGGGTCCAAGCGGTGTGAGGGGTGCTCCATGGGCGGCCTCCGCTCCTTGGGGGCATTCGAGCAGTGCTTTTCCTAAGGATGATAGCACCCCCCCCCCCCGAGCGAAAAACAACCGCAGCACCCAAAGGCGCTGCTCCGCCCCTCATGCGCGCCGTGCGCTTGCAGCACACGCATCGTTGCCGGATGCCTGCAGGACCGCTAAGGACACCGGGTTTTGCAAAGTCTGCTTGTCATTAGTTGCAAAGTATACTATGCTTGCCTTGCAAAGCATGCTTTGCATTGTGCAATCCGGATGCACGGGAAAAGGAGGACTATGAGGAGCCGTATCCGCGAGCTCAGGCGAGCGCAGAAACTCAGCCAGGCAGAACTCGCCGAGGCCGTTGGCACGACGCGCCAGACCATCACCTCCATCGAGGTGGGCAAGTACACCGCGTCGCTCCCGCTCGCCTACAAGATCGCCCGCTTTTTTGGACTCACCATCGAAGAGGTCTTCGATTTCTCAGAGATCGACGAGGACCTGTAACCGCACGCACAATCATCGCCCGTGCGCGTCGCCTCGCCAGATTCCATGCGAGGGCGCCCCGGCGCGCCGTCAGAGAGGAGCAGCCATGAAAACCACCATCGATACCCTGCGCGAACACGCCAGCACACGCCTCCGGCGCGAAACCATGTCTGCCGCAGCCATCTGCATCGTACTCGTCATAGGCGGCGCGCTCACCGCGACCGAGAGCCTGCCGGCACTCAGCGGCACCACCAGCACATCGGCCTTTCTCTCCGGAGCGGTGATGGGCCTTTGCGCTGTCGCCGCCGTGATCACCATCAAGAATATCGTCGACCTGCGCCGCGCGCTTTCCGACGACCGGGCGCTGCGTCGTCTCTACGCCAAGGAGAACGACGAGCTCCAAGCCCATATGGAGCGGGAGGTGGCGCGGACGTTCATCCAGATCATGCCCGCGCTCGCCGTAATCGCCATCTTTGTCGGAGCGCTCGTGAGCCTCGAGGCCATGGCTTCAGCCGCCGCAACGCTCGTGTTTCTCTCGATAGCGCTGCTCGTCGTGAAGGCCGTGTACAAGATGCGCCTGCAAAGCGAGATCGGTGATGCGTCGGAATAGCGGACAGGGCCCCTCGAGTCGCAAATCGAGCACCTGATTGCGCCCGCCCCTGCAGGTATTTCCATACAGAGGCGGGCGTCTTCTACGGCTATGCCAAGTACGCCTCAAGCGCTTTGACGAGAAACTCCGTCGCGCCTGCGCCGACGGCGCCGTCGTAGTACGCGCGAAAGCGGTCGTCGGCAAGATACA
>CASDZW010000012.1 GCA_949285915.1 uncultured Collinsella sp. | reverse complement strand
ATACACTGCGGCAAAACCCTACTGTTGACTCACACGCAGGTACGGTCGCACAAGGTGCCGGGCGGTGCCTCACCGTCCGCAAGTTCCGCACGAGCCGGAGGCGCCAGCGGCGCCTCCGTGCGAGCCAGGACTGTCCGCAGCGGGTGGCGATATGCCCGCGGGCGGTCCCGTAGCGCCTTACGCGTCGCGTGCGCCGCGGCTCATCGCAATCTTGCCGGTGCGCGTAAGCTGGCGGATGCCGTAGCTGCGGAAAAGGTCCTCCATCGCGTCCAGCTTACTCGCCGTGCCCGTCGCCTCCACCGTGAGCGAGTTCTTGCCCACGTCGACGATGTTGGCACGGAAGATGTTGGCGATCTCGATGATCTCGTGCCGACGGTCGGGCGGAGCCACCACCTTGAAGAGCACGAGCTCGCGCTCGATGGCATCCTCCTCGGTGAGGTCCGAGATCTTATAGACCGAGACGAGCTTATGCAGCTGCTTGGTGAGCTGCTCGTAGGCGACCTCGTCGGCGTTGACGATGATGGTCATGCGACTCATGGTCACGTCCTCGGTGGGAGCGACCGTGAGCGAGTCGATGTTGAACCCGCGGCGACTGATGAGCCCCGTCACGCGGCTGAGCACGCCGGGTTTGTTCTCAACGAGTACGGAGAGGATGTATTTCATCGCTACTCGCCTCCCTTCGAGGCCTCGTCATCTGCGGCAATCGCCGGGCGCGCCTCGGCGCCCATCGCAGGGTCGGAGACGCGCGTGGCGCCGCCCGTGCGCGATGCGCCGTCGGTGCGTTCGTTCAAGGGCAGCGGATGGGCGATGTCGCCCGCCGTCTCGCCCGCCGGACTCATGCCCTTCTCGGTCACGCGCACGCCGCCCAAGGTCACGTCGATGGCGCCGATGATGTCGTCGATGGCGGCACCGGGCGCGACCATCGGGTAGACCGTCTGCGCCGTGGGGATAATCACGTCGAGCAGATACGGGCCGTCGGAGGCAAGCATGCGGTCGAGCGCGGCATCAATCTGATCGGGATGGTTGATGCGCTCTGCGCCCCAACCGTACGCCTCGGCGAGTTTGACAAAGTCGGGGTTGGCGGTGAACTCGGTGCAGCTGTAGCGCTCGTGGTAGAACAGGCGCTGCCACTGGTGCACCATGCCTAGCGCGTTGTTGTCGATGAGCAGGATCTTCACGGCGACGCCGTTGCCCACGGCCGTTGCCATCTCCTGGATATTCATCTGGATGGAGCCGTCGCCGGCGATGCAGACCACCTGCGCGCCGGGGCGTCCGATCTTGGCGCCAACCGCCGCAGGGAAGCCAAACCCCATGGTGCCGAGGCCTCCGGAGGAGATGAACGTGCGCGACTCCTCGCGATGGATGTGCTGGTGCGCCCACATCTGGTGCTGGCCCACCTCGGTGGTGACCACGCTCGCATGCGGGTCGAGCTTGGCGGAGAGCGCCTCGAGCACCTGCTCGGGGGCAATGCGGTCCGGATAGTCGGCAAAGTCCTCGGTGTAGAACGGCCAGCGCTCGCGCCATTCAAAGACGGTCTTCACCCACGCCTCGTCACGGGGCTCGGCGCCCACGCGATCGAGCCGCTCGTTGATGGCGGACACGATGTTGCGTGCATCGCCCACAATGGGCACGCGGGGGTCCACCACCTTGCCGATCTCTGCCGGGTCGATGTCGATGTGGATAAACGTGGCGTGCGGCGCAAACTCAGAGAGCTTGCCCGTCACGCGGTCAGAGAAGCGCGCGCCCACCGCGATAATGAGGTCCGCCTCGGTCATGGCCATGTTGGCGTACTTGGAGCCATGCATGCCCACGGGACCGAGGTTCAAAGGATTCGAGCACGGCACGGCGGCCTTGCCGATGAGCGTCGTCACCACGGGAATCTGCATCTTCTCGGCAAGCTCGACCACCTCGGCGCAGGCATGGCTCGTCACGCAGCCGCCGCCCACGTAGAGCACGGGGCGCTCGGCCTCGCGGATGAGCTCGACCGCCTGGCGCACCTGCTTGGCGTTGCCGCGGTACGTGGGCCGGTAGCTCGGGATATTCACCTGATCGGGATAATGGAAGACCATCTCCTCGCCCGCAAGGTCGGAGGGGATGTCAATGAGCACGGGGCCGGGGCGCCCGGTCGAGGCGATGTAGAACGCCTCGCGGAACGTCCGGGTGAGGTCGTCGTTGCTCTGGAGCAAGAAGCTGTGCTTCACCACGGGCATGGTGATGCCCACGATGTCCGCCTCTTGGAACGCATCGGTGCCGATGACGCCGCGCGTAACCTGACCGGTGATGACCACGAGCGGCACGGAGTCCATGTAGGCCGTGGCAATGCCCGTCACCGTGTTGGTGGCGCCGGGGCCCGAGGTGACGAGCACCACGCCCACGCGCCCGGTCGCACGCGCATAGCCGTCCGCCTCGTGCACGGCGGCCTGCTCGTGGCGGGCCAGGATGTGGCGGATCTTGGTCGAGTCGTAGAGCGCGTCGTAGATCTTGATGGCCTGGCCGCCGGGGTAGCCAAAGAGCACGTCCACGCCCTCGGCCTCAAGCGAGGCGATGATCGCCTGCGCGCCGGTCATGGTCTTGCCCTCTTTGTCCGTATGGCTGCCCGGACCAAAGGGCTTGCCCGAGATGGCGAGCTCCTTTAAGGCAAGACGCTCCTCGCGCGTGGTGCCGTCGCCCGCGCCCTCGCGCGGCGCCACGGCGCTCGCGCACCGGTGCTGGCGGATGTCGTCGGGCATGTCGGGCGTGCGCGGGCTGCCCGCCATAGGCGCTGCGGTGCCGGCGGTGGTGTTCGTCTGATCGATCATGAGAGATACGCCCCCTTGTCTGCAGAGGTGACGAGCTTGGCATAGCGCGCAAGCACGCCGCGAGTGTACTTGGGCGCCGGCGGCTGCCAGGCGGCACGGCGGCGGGCGAGCTCTTCGTCTGTCACCTTGAGCTCAAGCGTTCCGGCCTCGATGTCGATGGCGATGCGGTCGCCCTCCTCCACAAGCGCGATGGGACCGCCCGCCGCGGCCTCGGGCGAGACGTGGCCGATGCACGGGCCCTTGCTCGCGCCGGAGAAGCGGCCGTCGGTAATGAGCGCGACAGAGTGGTCGAGCCCCATACCGCAGATGGCCGAGGTGGGCGTGAGCATCTCGCGCATGCCCGGGCCACCGGCCGGCCCCTCGTAGCGGATGACCACCACGTCGCCTGGGTTGATCTTGCCGCCAAAGATGGCCTCGCAGGCGGTCTCCTCGCTATCAAAGACGCGCGCCGTGCCCTCAAACTGCCACATGTCGGACGCGCAGGCGCTCTTCTTGACCACGCCGCAGTCGGGCGCGAGGTTGCCCTGCATGACCTTGAGGCCGCCCACGGGCGAGAACGCGTTGTCTACCGTGCGGACGATCTCGCCGTCTGCCGGCGGAATCTCGGCAATCCACTCCGCCATGGTGCCATGGCAGGTGAGGGCGTCCTCGCGCAGAAGACCCGCGCGGCCGAGCTCACCGATGATGGCGGGGATGCCGCCCACGGCGTTCAGGTCCTCGATGTGGAGGTTCGACGCCGGAGCGATGCGCACGATGTTGGGAGTCTTGGCAGAGACCTCGTCCCAATCGGTCATCGAGATGTCGCAGCCCGCCTCGTGCGCGATGGCCGTCAGGTGGAGCATCGTGTTGGTGGAGCCGCCAAAGGCCATATCGAGCACCATGCCGTTGTAGACGGAGGCCTCGTTCAGGATGTCGAGCGCGCAGGTGCCCTGCTCTACGAGTTCCATCACCTTCATGCCCGTCTTCTTGGCAAGGCGGATGCGCTCCGCGTACACCGCGGGCACGGTGCCGTTGCCGGGAAGGGCGAGGCCGAGTGCCTCGGCAAGGCAGCAGATGGAGTTTGCGGTGAACATGCCCGAGCAGCTGCCGCAGGTAGGACAGGCCGTGTTCTCGAGCCAGGCGCACTCCTCCGGCGTCATGGTGCCCGCCGTGACGGCGCCCACCGCGTCAAAGAGCGTATTGAGGTCGGTCTGGTGACCGCACTTGTCGCGCCCGGCGAGCATAGGGCCGCCCGAGACGAGCATTGTGGGGATGTTCAGACGCGCCGCGGCGATGAGCATGCCGGGCACGATCTTGTCGCAGCTGGGGATGAGCACCATCGCGTCGAACTGGTGACCTTGGATGGCGCACTCAACGGAATCGGCAATGACCTCGCGGCTCGTGAGCGAGTAGTGCATGCCCTCGTGGTTCATGGCGATGCCGTCGCATACGCCGATGGTGTTGACCTGCAGGGGCGTTCCGCCCGCCATGCGAATGCCCGCCTTTACGGCATCGGCGATCTGCTGCAGGTGGATGTGTCCGGGGATGACCTCGTTTTGCGCCGAGACCACTGCGACGAGCGGGCGCTCGAGCTCCTCGTCGGTGAGCCCGTCCGCCTTGAGAAGGCTCCTGTGGGGGGCACGCGCCAGCCCCTTCTTTACGGCATCGCTTCGCATCTTGCTTCACGCCTCGCTTCCCGTTAGGCGAGCCTTCCTGCCGGCTCGCTCGCATGTATCAGAAATGCGAGGTAAGGCGCCGCATCCTTTGCGGCCCTCGTAGCGCGATGCCCGTAACGGGGGCTCCGGCGCGGCATACTAGCGGCGGTGCTTCGCGGGGATCGCCCGCGCGTGGCACGCACGCGTTCAGCCGAGCTGCTCGAGGGTATGTTCCCGGTCACCCGCCGCGGGTTCTCACGCTGCCCCGCTCGCTGTGGCACGAACGCCCGGTACTCGCCCTGTCAACGCATTTGCTGAGTTTGGCAAGTATCGCCGAGCGCAGGCACGCCCGCAGTGGTATGCGACAACGGTAACCAGCTTGAAACAAGGCAATCGGCAGGCGGCAGCGGGCGACGGCTGAACGGAACGCACGCGGAATATGGAGGCGCTTCCCGAAAGGCGCGCTCTACCTAGAATTGCTTGCACCCGTTTCTTAGTCAAACACAATTGCTCGGATAGGCAACTGCGGCAAGAGATGCAGATGTCTAAATCAGGCCAAAGTACGCAAGGACGGAAGCGTCTAGCGCTGTCGCGCACGCTGAAAGATTGTGTATACCGAAACAAAAGATTGTGTATACCGAAACAGACCGCAAACAGCTCCGCCCGAGCGATTCACCGCTAAACCTCCCACAAAACCCCAGATAAAAGACGTATCGGCAGCAAGGCGCCTATTCGCTGGCATTATTTCGGTATACACAATCTTTCAGCGTACGCAGCGGAAACACAAAACCTCACGCATACCAGGCTTCGCGGTAGCGGACGAAAACAATGCCGATGGCATCGCTCGAGGTGTAGACGGTGGCAACCGAGCAAAAACAAACTACGCCGAGCACCATCTAGCCAAAAACGTGGTCGCGCGCTCCCAAGCAAGCCTGCCCGCGGGAGAAGCGAGGTTCATCTGGTATTCGTGGTCGATAGGATCATCGGCACCCAGCGGCCCGCAAGGGAAGAACAGATGATCCACCGGCGCGCCCGCCTCCTCCAGTGCAGATGCGAGCTCGCGTCCTTCGCGCTCGAAGGAGAACCCGTTTCCATCCGAAATGAACGAGGGAGGAAAGCTCCCCGTCACCTGACGGGCAATCTCGGTCGAGCTCAGAAGCGGCGAGGTGCGCCACCGACGCTCGCCAAAAAACGCCCATCCCAAGCGGTTCACCATGTAGCGCAGCGTCGGCTTCTTAACCGAACTAAGAATCGTCCCCACGCTGTAGGGGCCGCAGAACAGAAGCGTCGCCCTGATATCGTCCGCAGCAAGGGCACTCGTGACATCAAGCGCTGCCTCGTACGTCTTGTCCGTGGCGATAAGCGCCACCTGCGCAGCAAGGAAGGCGCCGGCGGAGTCGCCCGCGAGCACTACGCGATGCATATCGAGGGGAAGCGAGCCCTCCTCCTCCGACGCCTGGCGAAGTCGCACGAGACACTCCTGCAGATGGCGCGCCTGTCCGGGATAGGACGCTTCGGGAACCCAGGGATAATCTGGCGCAACCACCGCATAACCGCGCGCCGCCAGCGAGAGCCCCCACGGCAGAACCCCACCCTTGGACCCCGCCGCAAAGGCGCCGCCGTGTATCCAAAAGACTACGGGGAGCGGTCGCTTGGAGTCTCCCCGCGCACGGGGAAGGTACACATCGCATCCCGTGTTCCGCGCACCGTCAAACAGCTGAATATCCCGCCGGATTTCGACGCGCGAGCGCAGCGCCTCCTCGTCGGGAATCTGCGCGTGCGACTCTCCGCCAAAGCCGTGTCTAAGCAGCCAGACCACCGGCCAGGGCGAGTATGCGAGCGCGCCCGCCGCCGCAGCGGCGGCCGCCAGAACTATGGGCGCCATCATCACCGTCATCCCCTCTCGTCGCACGCTGCCGTCTACCGTAGCTTATGCCCCCATGCAGCGCCGGCGAAAATTCTCGTAGGCGCCCAGCAAGTTCGCATCGTTGCAGAATTCGCAACGCACCACATCAAGATGGGGGATCTGCATGGGCAGGCGGTCGTAGAACGCCTCGAGCGCCCTCACGATACCGGGCACAAATTGCGGATTCGCGCTCACGCCGCCGCCAAGGGCGACACGCTCGGGGTCGAACGTGAGCTGCAGGTTGAAGAGCTCCACAGCGGCGATGGAGCAGTACTCGCCCCACAGCCGGCACGCCGTCTCATCACCCGCTTCGATCCAGGAGAACACCGTGCGACCGTCTTCGGCAGACAGCCCCTTTGCCACGCAAACGCACTCGCAGAAGTGGCCGATGCCGAGTTTGTGGCCGAGGATCGCACCCGCGCCCTCACGGCCAAGGTCGCCGAAAATGCTCGCCGAGATCTCGCCGCTAAAGAGATGCGAGCCCCGGTAGATATCTCCGCCGATGATGAACGCACAGCCCACGCCGGTCCCCAGGGTCAAAACGATGCCGTTCTCGACCCCGCGCATAGAGCCGCGGCCCATCTCGGCAAGGGCGGCGCAGCGTGCGTCGTTTTCCACCGCGACCGACACGCCGAGCTCGCGCTCGTACCAGGAGACGATGTCGACTCCATTGTGGTAGCCGAGCGAACCACCTTGGTAAATGTGACCGCTCACCGGGTCGATTGTGCCCGGCAGAGACATCGCAACGCCCTCCACGGAGGCGGGGCTTGCGGCGACGCAGGTGCGCACCACCGCGAGAAAGTCCTCCTTCGACGCCCCCTCTGCCATGCGCGGAGTGGGCACGCTGCCCTGGCCGCCCAGCTCTCCGCTCTCATCGATGAATCCGTATTTTACGAACGTTCCGCCCGCATCAACCGTAAGAATCATACGGATAGCTCCTCTCCGTTGGAAGCAATCACCTGTCGATACCAGCAATACGAGCGCTTGGGCAGTCGCTTGAGTGAGCCCTCGCCCCGATCATCGCGGTCCACAAAAATGAACCCGTAACGCTTTGACATCTGACCCGTACCGGCGGAAACGACATCGATGGGCGTCCATGCGGTGTAGCCGATGAGGTCGATCCCGTCCTCGTCGACGGCGCGTTTCATCGCGTCGATATGAGAACGGAGATAGTCGATGCGGTACACATCGTCGATGCTCCCATCGGCCAGAACCTCATCGTCCTGTCCCAAGCCGTTCTCAACGATAAAAAGCGGCTTCTCGTAGCGCTCGTAAAGAACGCGCATAAGGTAGCGGAGCCCATCCGGGTCGACCTGCCAGCCCCAGTCGCTCGCCTTGAGATAGGGATTCCGCATGCCAGCCGCCATGTTCGCAGCGACCCACGCCCCCTCCCCCGAGGCGGAAACCGCCTGCGAGGAGTAATAGGAGAAGCCAATAAAGTCGACGCGACCTTGGGCGAGGTCCTCATCGTCGCCGTCTTCCTTTGCAAGCTTCACGCCATAGGAATCAAAGTAAGCAGGATACGTGCCACGCACCTGCACGTCGGTACAGAGGAGCGTGCCGTCGCGCAGATACTCCTGAGCGGCAAGAACGTCGGCGGGAGCAGGCGTCAGCGGATAGCCGACCGTGGTCATGACCATGCAGCCAATCTGATTCTTGGGGTCGATGTCATGGCCGAGGGCCACCGCCCGGGCAGATGCCACAAACTGATGGTGAAGGCCTTGGTACGCTCTTTGACGATAGGCCTCATCACTCTCCTCGGGCTTGCGAATGATGCCTGCAAGCGCGGGAACCTTGATGCCGGTGTTAATCTCGTTGAAGGTCATCCAGTAGCGGACGCGTCCCCTGTACCTGTTGAAGAGCGTCTTAGCAAAGCGAACGTACAACCCTATAAGCTCCCGATTGAACCAGCCGCCGTAGTTCTTGACCAGCGCGATCGGCATCTCAAAATGGGAGATCGTCACCACGGGCTCGATGCCGTGTTCAATAAGGCAGTCAATCACCCGGTCGTAGTACGCAAGCCCGCGCTCGTTGGGAACGGAATCGTCGCCGTTAGGAAAGATACGGCTCCACGCAATCGAGAACCGGAGCGCCTTGAGCCCCATACCTGCCATAAGCTCGATATCTTCCCGATAGCGATGGTAGAAATCCACCGCCACATGATTGGGGTAATACGCGCTTCCCTCATCGAGGGAGAGGTCAAACCGGCGCGGCGTATCAACATCCCCCGCTGTCGCCACATCCATAATGGAAGGACCTTTGCCGTCCTCGTTCCAAGCACCTTCCGCTTGGTTGGCCGCAAGTGCCGCACCCCAGAGAAAACCTTCTTTGAACATTATCTGTCGCCGGTTGTCTCCGGCGCCTCCTCTCTACATCGGCTGCTTGGCGGGCGTTGTCCCGCACGAATGCACGAGTGAAGCCTCCATCTGGTAAAACATCGCTTCACCGCCACGATCGTTGGGATGGAGCCCATCCGGCAAGAAGCAGTCGGGATCAATACATGCGGGAGCAAGCAAAAGTACTTCGTCGAATTCCACAAACGGCTCCCCGCGATGGTGGGCAAACGCCTTGAGGTGCCGATTCACCCCGCGGCGAAGGACCCCGAGGGAACCGTCCCCTGCGCACGCCCGCGCAAAGGGAGTGATGGCGAGCCACGTCAACGACGTACCTGGACACTCGCACTCGAGGGACTTCGCAAGCGCCCCATAGCCCTGCAACATTTCCTCCGTACAAGGCAGCTCATCCTCATCGCCGCAGAACGTACCGGGAATGTACAAGTCGTTCACTCCCAACGCGACAACCGCGCGAACCAGCCCGGAACAGGAGAGGACGTCGGTCGAAAAGCGATCAACCCCCGCAAACCCGTATGCCTGCTGCCTTGGGGCAAGATTTGTCAAAGGCCCCGGGCACCTGCGCGCAATCTCGGCAAGACCGGGATTGTCCGTGCGTGAGAAGTCGACATGCTCGATAGCGCGCAGCAAGCGATTGCCCGAGATGCCGAGGTTAAGAGCCGCGTAGCCGCGCTGGCTCAAAAACGGACGCGCCAAACGGAAGTACGTCCCCAACTCGCAGATGGAATCGCCAAAAAAGGCAACGCAGCCACGCAGAGAGCTGCCGCGGACCTCAATTCCGCTCAAGCAGAAGATCGTCTGCGCAAGGCGCGCGTCCGCAGGCATTCCATCTTGTCCAAAGACCTCGCTTGCAACGATGCGCACGCCGTCATAGTCTGCAAGATCAAAAGCGCTTGCAACAGGGCACTCCGCAGCAAAGGTAAACCGGATACGAATGGGCGCATCAGCACAAACATCAACCGGCACCGCGTCTGAGACAAGCGTGCCGCCCGCAGGAATGCTCCCCTCGCGCTCGCCGCTGAACGTGACGGGGGTCGTGCCGTCGCCGCGCACTGCCGCCGTCACCCTCACGGGTACGTCATCGTAACGTGCTCCAAAGACCAAGCGCAGCTCACGCGCACCGTACGCCTCTGAGAACTCCAGCTCATAGCTTCCGCGCGAAACAGACGCCACGGCGGCGACGCCCCGCTGGGCGCGCGCCCAAGCGCGCACCCAACCGGTCGCCATCACCCTACTCCGCCGCGGATTCTGCTGCCGTCTGGGCAGCGAGCTTCTCGGCCTCAAAACGCTGCTCAGCCTCAAACTCCTTGCGGTCCGCCGCCTTCAGGAAGGGCGTCCACATGAGGTAGCCGATGGCGAAGGACACGAGCATGATGATTACAAGCGGAATGCCGCCCGCAAGCGGGAACTTTACGAAGTAAGGCGTCGTCCACGGCATGAGGCTGAGCGTGGGATTGTACCCGCCGAGCGGCAGCACGAACGTAAGACCCCAGGTGACAAAGCCCGCGATAATCTGGGTGAAGCACTGCGGAATGGCAAACATGGGGTTCAAGACGATGGGCATACCGAACATGAACGGCTCATCGATATTGAAGATGCTCGGCACGATGCAGAGCTTCGCAAGCTGACGGAACTTGGCAGACTTCATCTTGAGCATGCGCAGGAAGTAGAGGCCACGGAAGCCGGCAGCCTGCATACCGAGGTACACGACGCTCGTGGTGAGGAACGGCAGCGGATCGCCCTGGGCAAAAGCCTGGATGTTGCCCGTCACCATGGTAAGGCTAATCACCGCAAGGGGGCCCTGAAGCACGGCGTTGTGGATGCCAAAGAACCAAAGCGCAGAGAGCAGGCCCTGAATGACGATGATCGAAAGAGGCGAAGTCGAAAGACCAAGAAGCGGCGCGTTGATGGTGTTGATAAAGAAGGTGATGAGGTCACCCGCAGGGGTGAGGCTCATGCCAACGCGCACGGCAAAGACCGCAACGAAGATAATCGTAACCACAAAGATGGGCGAAAGCGAATCAGAAACCATGGGCGGCACGGACTCGGGCAGTTTGAACTGGATGTTCTTAGCTGAGAGCCACGCGTAGGCGCGCGTAACCACCAGCGCGATGATCATGCCCACAAACAGACCCTGACCGCCCAGGTAATCGAGGGTGAGGGCGTTGACAGCGCTCTCCACGATCTCGCCGTCCTGCTCCACCAGCGTAGAGACCGTCTGCGGCATGATCATGATGAACGATGCGAGCGAGATGAGTGCTGCATTACGGGCCTTGGTATCAAGACCGAGGTTCTCGCCGTACGACATTGCCACAGAGTAGATGACGTAAAGCGTCATGACACCGGTGGCGCCGTTAGTGATGGCCGTCACGTCGTCCGCGAGGCCAATGGCGGCGAGCCAGTCGGTCCAAGCGGTGATGGGGAAGTTGCCGACGATGGTGATGAATGCGATACCGAGCGTAATGGGGCTCGTACGAATGAATCCCTCCATAAGGGAGGAGATAATCGTGTTGTTGGCCAACTTGCTCGCTAGGCCCATGAGCGGGCCGTTCAGAAAATCATCAAGCTTACTCATGTGTGAGTCTCCTTGTTCTGCCACATGCTGCACGCAAAGACAGGCTCGGCCGTCGCCTGTGCGCAGGGTGGGTGCAGCGACCTCACCTGCAAGACAGCTTAGTTATACCGACAGGAACGCTTCCGAGATATCATATCTATACGTTTTATAGCATCTTTTTTATATCCGGCGGAGGAATCAATGCTTAACCTCGATCAGATGAAGGAAACGTTCGAGGAGCTCTACGACCGCACGCACGTGCCCTGCTGCGTCCTCGATGCTAGCCGAACGCTGCTTTTCCCCAAAAGCTCCCCGCTTATGCCCTATCTCGACATGATGGACGGTCTATTCGCACAAGACGAGTACCCTGTGCACGCTCTTTCCATCTACCACTACCTCGTCGCCTCGTTCACCTCTGGTGACTTCACCGTGCTCGTAGGTCCCTGTTGCCTTCTCGAGGCTTCCATAGAGGATGATCCTCGTCTCGGCGTCATAAAAAACTACGTGTCGAGCGAGACGGTTGAGAGCTTCTGCGCTATGGCGAAGTTCGTCTACACCGCGGTTACGCACAAGCGTATCGAGACTGCGGCAATTCCGGTCGAGCGCATCGACGAGGCGGATATCTTGAGCGAGGTCGAGGGTACGCGCGAGGCGAACGTGGAGAGCAGGCGGGCCGAAGAAGCCACGAGGGACTCCTATCAATTTGAGCTGAAGTACCTCGATTACGTAAAGCGCGGCAGAAAGGACAAGCTCGACTGGATCATCTCGCAGATGGGAAAGACCTATCGGCCAAAACTCGGCGCCAACGACCTAGAGACCATGCGTTACAAGTTCATTGCCCTCGATACGCTGCTCACAAGGCTTGCCATCCAGGAAGGGGTACCTCTCGACGCCGCCTTCTCACTCTCCGACGCCCTGCTGCAGAATCTGGGACGCGTCCGCACCGCCGAAGGGTTCCTCGACTACTTCAGATACATGAGCTTCTCGTTCGTTGACCTCATCACAGCGGCAAGTAAGGCAAGCTCGCCGCTCGTTCACCGGTGCGTCGAATACATCGCCGAGCATCTTCAAGACAAGATCACCTTGACCGATCTCTCAGAAGCGACCGGCCGCTCTGGCGCCTACATTTCTGCCACCTTTAAGCGCGAAACGGGCGAGACGCTCACAACCTACATCCTGCACCGCAAGGTTGAAGAGGCAGAGCATCTCCTGCTCTTTACCGACATGCCCGCCCAGGATATCGCCACGCGCCTGGGATTCTCGTCGCAGAGCCATTTCATCGCCCAGTTCAAAAAGGTGACGGGGCAGACTCCGCGCGAGTATCAGACGCGGAACTTCTACTACCTGTAGTGACAACCTGTGGGGGCTAAGCCTTGTCACAGATAAGCCGATATACAGCGCCGATCATGCCAGCGTTGTTGCGGCATCCCGCCCGCCTGAGCTCTGGCATGCGAACGCAACCGAGGACCGGATAATTGTCGATGACGCGCTCCCAAGCCCGATGCATGCCCAAAAAAGCCTGGTCGTTGGCGCTGATGCCTCCGCCGATGACAATAGCTTCGGGGGCGACGGTCACTGCGGAGTTCACGCAAAGCACCGCTACGGCCTGATAGAAGTCCTCAATGGCGCGAGCTGCTTCGTTGTCGCCTGCGGCGGCTCTACGGTAAATCTCACGTGCGTCGAGCACGCGCTCGTGTACCGCGTAACTATAGTCGCGGCAAAGGCCCGCGACCGTCGCCGCCCTGAAGGCAAACGAGTGCGCCTCGTAGTCGTTCCGCACGATGTCGGCAAGGGCGACGCCAAACTCCCCCGCCAGGCCCCCGAGACCATCGCGGAGCTTTCCGTCGAGCACGATACCTGCTGCAATCGCGGTGCCCAACGTAAAGACGATATAGTCCGAAACGTCCTGCGCCGCGCCAACCCAACCTTCGGCAAGAGCCGCCGCGCGCCCGTCATTTGACACCCTAACCGGCAGGCACACAAGCTCGGTAAGCTCATCTTGGACCGGACGGTTGCGCAGCGCCTTTACCGCACCCGCCGTAACGGTATAGCCGCTACCGTCAATGATGCCCGGCATGCTCAGGCCAACACCTTCAACCGGCCCTGCCGCCGCACACTCCGACACAAAGGAGCCAATGGTGTCAAAAATCTCCTCACGCGTCTGGGGGGTCGAGACGTTTCTAAGGTCGCTCACCTCTCCCCTAGCGCTGACAACACCGAGTTTCAGACGCGTGCCCCCAATGTCGACGCCAACGTAGCGAGCCTGCTCCATCGCCTGTTTTACGTCCTTCATGCGACCACGACCTCGGTTTGCGCCTCCACCAAATCGAACTCCTCATAGCGACGCAGCGCATCGATGAGCGGCAGCTCGTCTTCCGCCACGTGACCGACCACGTTGACGCGCGGATCTGCCGGCCGATCGAGCAGTGCCATCTGCACCTCCGCCCGATACTGGCCGTAATCCTCATTGAGGACCAACACATCGCCGCGCTTTACATCGCGATTAAGATGGGCGGGCAGGGGGCGATTGCCAAAGGTTCTCCGCCCCTCGCAGCTGCGAATCATGTACGGGCTGCAGTCGCCGCGATAGCGCTGCCCGTGCCCGAGCAGCAGCTCGCGCTCGGCCTCACTCGCCTCGGCATCCAACACCACCCCAACAACAGGTCGGTCGCGGCGATACTCCTCCGCAACCGCAGCAAGCTCTGTCTCAGGCGCATAGGCGTTGCCTACAATCCAATCGTCCACGAGATTAAGCATCTTGAGATGACGCGCCTGCAGCCTTATGGGCAAATCGCGATGCATCTCAAGCGTGCAGTTGCCTTCGCAGACGGGCCAAGGAGAGACGCTTGCGGCCTGTGAGGTAATGAACGCTGCCGAGCGCATATGATGCGAACGATAGCGCTCGGCAACGCTTCGGAATGCGTCGAGGGGCATGCCCGTATAACGCTGGGGATAGAAATTGCACGACCCCGAAAGACGCTGCGCGTCTGCACCGTACGCCTCCACAAGGTCGAGCATGGGATTGTCGTTGCTCATGTTGAGCTCGATACCAATCCCCCACGGGTTGTGCGTCATCGCCGCCTCGGTTCTCCCGTTGAACCCCGCATCGAGACGCACAGTGGTAACGCCCATCTCGTAGAAGTAGCGAAGGTCCGTAGGCTCGGCATGGATATAGTCGAACACAAGCGGATGGATATCGAGGGTGACCTCGAAACCCTTCTCCCTCGCCAAGGAACACGATTCCCTGATACGCATAACGCTGCGCCGAGGGTCCTCGGGATTTATCTGCAAAAACGAGGTGAATACACGGCCATATCCCAGGCTGCGGGCAAGCTCGAGATACGCCTCATCTTCTTGAAGGGTCGTCTTATCGGGATACAGGGATATACAGAGCATCTGGTTCGTCCTCCTCATGACGTTGCGAGACGAGCATAGCGGAGGCACGAGCAAATCTATATCAGACTCTATTGCCTTATATCACGATTTCTATCTTATATGAGCAGCACTGGAAAGGCTGCATACGCAACATGTCGTGCATGATGCGTCCCCGGCGCATGCGGCCCGCGACATCACATGCACTCGGAACAATTTCGCATGCAGCACAAGATTGTGTGCAGTGAAACAAATTGTGTGCGGTGAAACTGACAACATGAGCCCTATGCAAGAAAGCCCATCACACAATCGTTCACAAACCCACAGGTAGAAGACTTGCCGCTTTCGAGCCATCTGTTCGTGGAAATAGTTTCAGCGCACACAATCTTTCACTGCACACAATTCTGCCGCCGAACGCGATGTTGGACAATCGCGCGTACCGGGGACATGCGTACAGTGCGTCCCGCAGCAGCCGAGCCGCGGGACCTACAAGCGCACGCGGCGTGATGCGCCGCACGCGCTCGGGAAAGAAGTCCTAGTAAGGAAGCTACAGCGCGGTCTGGACCACCGTGGGGGTAAAGCCGGCGCGCTCGAGCGCCTCGACGATCTGGCGCTTGTGGTTCTCGCCAAACGCCTCGATGGTGACGCGCAGCTCCACAGCGGCGTTGCGGTTGGTCGAGACAAACTGGTTGTGCTCGAGCTTGATGACGTTGCCGTTCTCATCGGCGATGGCGGAGGCTACCTTCACGAGCATGCCCGGACGGTCCGGCAGCAGCACGCTTACCGTGAAGATGCGCCCGCGCTGGATGAGGCCGTGTTGCACCACCGAGCTCATGGTGATGACGTCCATGTTGCCGCCGGAAAGAATCGACACCACGCGGCGGTTCTCGGGCGCCAGATGCTTGAGCGCCGCCACCGTGAGCAGACCCGAGTTCTCGACAATCATCTTGTGGTTTTCCACCATGTCGAGGAATGCCACGATGAGCTCGTCGTCCGGCACGGCGATAACGTCGTCGAGGTTCTTTTGGAGGTACGGGAAGACCTTGTCGCCCACCTCGAGCACCGCGGTGCCGTCAGCGATGGTGTTCGCGCCAGGAAGCTTCACGGGGCTGCCCGCCTCGAGCGCGGCCGTGAGGCTCGGCGCGCCCGCCGGTTCCACACCGATGACGCGGATCTTGGGGTTGTAGAGCTTGGCAAACGTCGCCACGCCGCAGGAGAGCCCGCCGCCGCCCACGGGCACGAGAATGGTGTCGACGAGCGGCAACTCCTGCACGATCTCCATCGCGATGGTGCCCTGACCGGTCGCCACCACGGGGTCGTTGAAGGGATGGATAAAAGTCATGCCCTCGCGCTCGGCGAGCTCAAGGGCAAAATCGCACGACTCGTCGTACACATCGCCCGAGAGCAGGACCTCGGCGCCGTAGCCCTTGGTGCGCTCCACCTTGATAAGGGGCGTGGTCGTGGGCATGACCACCACCGAGCGGGCGCCGGCGCGCGTGGCGGCAAAGGCCACGCCCTGCGCATGGTTACCGGCACTTGCCGTGACGATGCCGCGCTCGAGCTCATCGGATTCCATCGTCGAGATCTTGTAGTACGCACCGCGCACCTTGTAAGCGCCCGTGCGCTGCATGTTCTCGGGTTTGAGCCATACGCGGTTGCCGCACTGCGCGGAGAAATACGGGCTCTCGACGAGCTTGGTCTCCTGCGTGACCTCTTTTACCTTCTGCGAGGCCTCCTCAAAGGCGTCGAGCGTAAGCATCTCGGGCATGGCGACCCCTCCCCTGGCCGTCTGCGCACAAGCAAGGGGCGCAAACAGCGATGAAATACTTTGGTTAGATAAAGTAGCATCATAGCAGAGCCCGCCCTCTTAGCGGCATGCGGACGCATCCGAGGCGAAAACGGTTGGAAACAATCCGCGGCGGGCACAGGCGAGGCGGCACGCAGCCGTAGTACAGTTACAAACGCAACAGCAGCAACGGGGGTACGTTATGGACGAGACGCAGGGTGCACCCAGCGCACAGAACGCAACAGACGCGCGGAACGCAACGAATACGCAGCCGCTCTTTCAGATTCGCGATGCCGAGGTGGTTCGCGCTGGCCGCACCATTCTCTCCGTAGGCAATTTCGACCTTGCCGAGGGCGAGCATGTGGCCCTGCTCGGCCCCAACGGCGCCGGCAAGTCCACCTTCATCCAGCTCCTCACGCGCGAGGTCTTCCCCCTCCATCGCGACGAGCCGCCCGTGCGCTTCCGCGGCCAGGCGCGCCCGCTCCTCTCCGACATCAAGCAGGCGCTCGGCATCGTGTCCGCCACCATGCACGACCAGGTGCGCGTCCATTTGCCCGTCGATCAGATCGTGATGGGCGGCATCTTTGGCACGCTGGGGCTCCCCAAGCATGTCGACGTGCCCGCGTCTGCCCGCCCGCGCGCAATCGAGGCCCTCGACCGCCTGGGCATTGCCGACCTTGCCGACCGCGACGTCATGACCCTCTCAACCGGCCAGGTGCGCCGCGTGCTTGTGGCGCGCGAGCTCATGAGCGACCCAAAGATCCTCATCTTCGACGAACCCTGCACGGGCCTTGACCCCGAAGGCATGTACCACGTGCGCGAGACCATGAGCCTTCTCGCCGCCGAGGGGCGCTCCGTGGTACTCGTCACCCACTACCCCGAGGACATCATCCCCGCTATCGACCGTGTCCTTCTCATCAAGGATGCCGAGATCTTTGCTGATGGTCCCAAGGCCGAGCTCATGCGCGACGACGTGTTGAGCGAGCTGTTTGGCGTGCCGCTTGAGGTCGAGGAGCATAACGGCTGGTACGCCCTGCGCGGCAAATACTAAGAGGCTGCCGCGCCTGCACTTGTTCACCTGCACAGGCGCCAAGCGCGCGGCGCCACCCTCCACACCCGTGAATGACCTGCGCAGATTCGCGCGTCTTTGCGCTTCATGCGGATGGATGCGGCGCGCAAGGGTAAGATGCACGAGTCTAACCAAAGCAGAAAGAGCAGGTCTTACATGCAAAACTTCATGAACGGCCGCAACGGCGTCGACGATTTCTCCGCTGCACTCGGCGGCATCGGCGTGGTGCTCGCGCTCGTCGGCACCCTGTTCCAAGTGCGCGCCGCCTCTTACATTGCGCTCGCGATCCTCGTCCTCGCCCTCGTGCGCGCCTTCTCCAAAAACATCTCCGCCCGCCGGGAGGAGAACGAGGCGTTTTGCCGCCTCGCCGCGCGCATCCCCGTAATCGGCAAGTACTTCGGCGGCAGCTCGCACGCCGGTAGCACCGGACGCAGTACAGGTAGCGCCAAGTCGTCAGCCGGCTCCTCCGCAAGCGACCTCAAGCGACAGGCCCGCGTTGCCAAGAAGATGTGGAAAGAGCGCAAGGAGAAGGCGTTTCTCAAGTGTCCCAACTGCGGCACCATGCTCTCGGTCCCGCGCGGCAAGGGCAAGATCATCGTTACCTGCCCCAAGTGCCACGCACGCATGGAGACCAAGTCCTAACAAGCCGGGACGCCCGCTCGCGCGTTTTTGAAACCCGGGGTCGCCACCCGCAAGACGTAGCGACCCGAAGTCCCTGTCCCTGGCAACTCAAACAGTCCACAATCTGCGTAATCTATGGATATTCGCCCCGCCCGAGGATGCGTCCTCGCGGCGGGGCACCTCGTTTTTGGCCCCTCTGAGCTGGCCGGTTAGATAACGCTCAAAGACGTATCAAGGGACTGTTCAAACGGCGTTAGCGAGCGGCGCCATTCTGTTTGACGGCCCGCATATCCTCGGGGGACGCACTCGCAAAAGGCGGGCGCACCGGCACCGAGGAGGTCTTATGGCAGACGAGAAAACTATCGAGCACGACGTCAACATCGTGGGCATGTACTGGCAAGAGCACAAGGAGGAGGTCCTCGACCTCGCAAACGCCATGTTCATGGGCTTCGTGGAACCTGCATTCCTTTTTGGCAAAGAACCCCACCTCACGCGCGAGGAGATTAGCCCGCTCTTTAGCGAATGGCTTCTTTTTGAGTTTCCCGGCGTGGAGGGGCGCTCGCCGTTCTCGTGGTTCGTCACGCACCACAAGCAGACGGGACGTCGCCTGAGCGCGGACCAGCTCATACGGCTCAGGCAAATCGAGCGGACACAGTTCTTCTCGCGCTTTGAGATCCATCGTAAAGACCTCGAGCGTGGCACGTGCACCCTCATTGACGTCTGCGACGACCGTCGCTACGAGGTGGCCGACTCCTATCTGTGCTCGGTTGAGCGTTGGCGCGACGGCACCATCGCCGAGCGCATCGCCAAGGTTGACGGCAAGTGGTATCACGTCGGCAAGGTGTATCTCTACGACATCGCCGAGGCGCGCTACACCGCTCTCGACGGTCCCGGCATGATCCACCCCGAAGACCTCGCCGACAGACCCGAGGTCATGCTCGTTGGATTCTACCTGCGGCTTCTGCGCGACACCATCGGTATCGACGGACGCTACCGCAAGAGCGCGTCGATTCTTAGCGCATGACGGGACCAGTGAGGCGACCTCGCTGTAAACTCAACTTCCTAAGCCCTCGAATAGGAAGAAACCAAGTTTAAACGTGAAATTACCGGCCGAAACGCGTCTAAACTTGGTTTCTTCCACACGGCACCAAAAAGGCACCCCGGACGCAATGCCGGGGTGCCTTTGGGGGTCACGCTTGTGGTTGCGCGACGATGATGCAGCTGGAGTTACTCCTCGACCAGCTCGAACTGATCGGGACCAACGCCGCAGACGGGGCATACGTAATCCTCGGGGAGCTCGGGCGTATCGACCTCGACCTCATAGCCGCAGACAACGCAGACGAACTTGTAGGTCTTCTTCTCGTCACTCATGACAACCGTCCTTTCACAGGCGATGAATGGTATCGCTAGTATAGCCACGCCGCCCTGTTCTCAATCACTCGCAAGCGGCAAACGGCGGAACTCATAATTGCTACAAATTAAGACCCATTTGCAGAGGGATGCGGGCGGCCACACGCCGCAACCGCCAAGCTGGAGTAAGCGGCCCTTCCCTACCCCTGATACGAGCTCGCTTTAGGTGGCGTTTTGCCCTTGAGCACACTGTGGTAGTAGCTGTAAGTGAGCGGCTCCTCCTCAGAGAGACGCTCCGCATCCACGACCTCGCCGATAAAGAGGAAATGTGTCCCCACGTCGACCGTATCTACCAAGCGGCAGGCAAAGACCGCGCAGGCGTGCTCGGGCGCATAGGGGCTGCCGACCGCCGAGATCTCGCAACCGTACTTCTCGAACTTGTCGTACCCGTCGCTCGTACGGAATCCAAAGTTGCCGATATAGGGCATGTCCGCCGTCTTGTCGACCGCGGTGACCGTAAAGGCACCCGCGCGGGCGATGACCCCTGCGGTGACGTTCTCTTTGTTGACGGCGACCGAGATGCGCGGCGGCTCCGCGGTGACCTGCACCGCCGTGTTGACAAGGCAGCCGGCACGCTCGCCATCTGCCTGAGCGGACACTACGTAGAGTCCGTAGCTCATCTTGAAAAACGCGGTCATATCCATGAGGCTCTCCCCTCATCGAAGGGTTGTTGAGGCCCTTATACCCGCACGGAGCCAGGCCCGGCAGATGAGACGGAGATTACGGATTGAGACGGGGCTCGTAGGTAGAGAGAGCCTCGGCAGCGGCATCCTCAGAGAGGTCCCCGATTGTGCGGTCCCCCACGTAAACCTCAAAAAGCGACCACGCCGTGTCGCCCTCCACACTTACGATGCTCGGGTCCGCCCCCAAGTCGAGCAGGTAGTCGAGAGCCTCCTCCGTCTGAGCAAGGCGAGCGGCGTCATCCCCCTTATACGCATCCCAGTAGCCCTCAAAGGCACCCGAGCACGCCCACATAAGAGGCGTCCAGCCCGTGGCGTCGTCGCGCACGTTGATATCCGCACCGCGCTCGACAAGGGCTTGCACGGCCTCGAGCTCGGCATTGCCCTCCTCGCACACCCAAAGCAGCGGGTACTGAGAGCGCCAGGCATCTCCTGCGGCATCGGTGCGGTCGAGCGACGCGTTCACGTCTATCGATAAGCCGAGCTTATCGAGCATGTCCAGAAGCGGCCCCACGACGCGCGCCGCGCGGTACTCGAACGCGAGCGCAAGCAGGTTCTCGGGCGTGTCGCCCCTGTCCTCATCAAAGCGGAAGGTGGTTGCCGAGAGGCAGCGCTTAAGCTCGTCGGGGTTGTCGTGGCGCACCGCGTCGCAGGCGTCCGCGTAGCTCGCCGTGGTGTAGTCCACCGCAGCAGGCACGATGACCTGCGTGAGCGAAAGCGCCAGCACCGGCACGCTGATGACGTAGAGCACCACAGGGATGGCGATAAGCGGTCCGAGCTTTTTGCCGGCGGCGCGGCGTCGGGGCGTGCGCACGGCAAACACGATCGTGAGGACGACCGCCACAAGAAAGAGGCCGAGAGCGCCCAGGAAGATGGCGAGAAACGCCGCACCCACCGCAAGCAGGGCGCTCAGCAAAACAAGAACCGAACATCCTCCCATACGGCACGTCCCTTCCCGTTAGCGGCTGCGCTCCTTGAGGGCGCGCGCGATCTCGCGGTCCACGTCGCGGCGCGCCATGTCCTCGCGCTTATCGTAGAGCTTCTTGCCACGGCCGAGGCCGAGCGTGAGCTTGACGCGGCCGTTGGTATCAAAGTAGAGCTCGAGCGGCACGAGGGCATAACCGCGGTTGCGAAGCTTGCCGTCGAGGTAGTCGATCTGGCGGCGGTGGAGCAAAAGCTTGCGGCGACGGTCGGGGTCGCGGTTGAAGATGGACCCATGGCTATAGGGGTGGATGTGCACGCCCACAAGCCAGCACTCCCCCTCGCGAATGAGGGCAAAGGTGTCGGTGATCTGGCAGGCGCGCTCGCGCAGGCTCTTCACCTCGGTGCCCGTCAGCACCACACCGCACTCAAACGTCTCCTCAATGGCGTACTCGTGGTGCGCGGAGCGGTTCTTGGCGATGGTCTTGCGCTCGCGGCGACTAGGCATCCTGGTCCCCCTCCTCCGCAGCGTCATCGGTCGCGGAAACACCGGCTGCGCCAGCAGGTGCGGCGCCCTCGCGCTCCGCGCGGAGCTCGGCATCTGCCTCGCGCACAAGCTGGATGAGGGCCTTGGCAGCAGGCGCGCCCACCAGGTCGCGCGCACGGATGGTGAAGCGCGTGGCCTCGTCGGTCTTGCCCTGGGCGGCCGCATCGGTCGCGCACATGATGAGGCAGACCGCCATCTCAGCGTTGGGCTCGGCGGAAACGCCCGCGCCCTCCATGGCGCCCGCGGCCTCGGCATCCGTGAGCTCGGCAGCCTCGGGATGCTCCGCAGCCATGCGGTCCGCCGCCTGCGCAACAAGGGCGTCGTCCTCGGCCAGGCGACGCGCGGCGCGCACACAGCCCTCGGCAGCGGCAGCGTTCTCCTCGTCCATAAAGAAGAAGGCGAGGTTCACGTAGGCGCGTGCAGCCGAGACCGGGTCGCTCGCCCGCTCGATAACCGAGTGCGAGAGCGACGCCCACTCCTGCGCATTGCCGAGCATGCGGAAGACGCCGGCGAGGTTCAGCCGGTGCGCGCAGTTCATGGGGTCCCAGCGCACCGCCTGCATAAGGGCGTCACGCGCGAGGGTGAACTCGTTTTGGCGGATATAGGCAAAGCCGAGGGCGGCGTAGAGGCGGTCGAAGGGCAGCGGCGCCGGCACGAGGCGGCGCGGGTCGCGCTCGACGCGGCGGTACGCAAGCCACTCGAACTCGTCGGCAAAGCTAAAGTACTGCACCTCGTCGGTGGTGACGCAGGCGCTTGCTATGTAGTCCTCGGCAGCATCGCGCAGGTCCTGCAGGTACGGCAGGGCGCGGTCGATGTCACCCTGCGCGAGGAAGTTCTCGGCATGGGCGAGGTCGTCGAGCGTAAAGGGAAGGTCCCTCATCTGGTCCATGTTCGCATGTCCTCCCATTCGGTCAGGCCCCTAGTGTAGCGCACGCATGACGTGCACGAGCTTGAGATCGAGGTGGCCGCGCAGCACGTTGGTGGAGGCAACCTCCACAATGACGCGGTCGCCCACGCGTACCACACGCCCTGTCGAGGCGCCGGTGATGGAGAGGGTTCGCTCGTCAAAATCGAACCACTCGTCGCCCACGGCGGAGAGGCGGACGAGACCCTCCGCATGCGTGCCGTCGAGGCGCACAAAGAGCCCCATCTGGTCCATCCAGACGATGCGCCCCGCCGCGCGCTCACCCACGCGCGAGGCGTAGTAGGTCGCCACCATCACCTTTTGCGAGGCGTGCGCGGCGGCGTCCGCCATGCGCTCGCGGTCGCTCGCGCCCCGGCATATTTGTGGCAGCACGTGTTCGAGCGCGTCGCGCCCGCTACCGGTAAGATGCGCGGCACGCGAGCGGGCCTCACGAGCGCCGAGCTGCTCCGCTGCCAGAACCTGCTTGAGGACCCGGTGGACGATGAGGTCCGGGTAGCGGCGAATGGGACTTGTGAAGTGGCAGTACGCGGGAGCACCGAGGGCATAGTGCCCCTCGTTGGCGGGCTTGTAGAGGGCGCGCTGCATGGCGCGGAGGAGAAGCGCGTTGGCAATCTCGCCCGCGCCGGTGCGCTCTGCATGCGCAAGCGCGGCCCGCATGGCAGCCTGGTCGCCCGCCTCGATCCGGCGGGCCCCAGCGCGGTCAATCACACCGAGCTCGCTTAAGGTCTCCGCCGCGGCGTGGAGGTGGTCGGGCGAAGGCGGCTCGTGCACGCGATAGGCGCACGGCGTATCCAGGACGGCCAGGCGCTCCGCCACGCACTCGTTGGCAAGCAGCATCGCCTCCTCGATGAGCGAGGTCGCAGCGGTGCGCTCGCGCGAGACGAGCGCCTGCGGCGCACCGTCCTCGCCCATGAGCGCATGCACCTCGACGGTGTCGAAGTCGATGGCGCCGCGCGCGAGGCGAATTGCTGTGCGCTTCTGGGCGAGCTCGTGCGCCAAGGCGAGAAACGCGGCAAGGTCCACGCCCTCGGCCGCAGCGCGGGTAATCTGCTCCGACAGCGACAGGCCGCCGTGCGGGCACGGCGGCTCCGAGCGGTGTGCAGCGGCGCCCCGGTCCGTAGCGGCGTCCCGGTCCGTAGCGGCGCCCTGGCCCGCCTCGTCGTCCCGGTCCGCAGCGGCGCCCTCCAACAGCGCATCTGCCTGGTCGTAGGACAAACGGACGCGCGAGCGAATGACACTCGGATACATGCGCACGCGACGCGGATGCCCCGCGCGGTCGAGCTCCATATCAACCGTGAACGCTAAGCGGTCCTCGCCAGCCACCAGCGAGCAGAGCTCGTTCGAGAGGCGCTCGGGCAGCATCGGCAGCACGCGATCGGCAAGATAGACCGAGGTCCCTCGGCGGCGCGCCTCGAGGTCGATCGAACCGTCCCAGGCAACGTAGTGGGACACGTCGGCAATGTGCACTCCGAGAGCGTAGCCGCCGTCGGTCGTACGCGCGAGCGAGATGGCGTCGTCAAAGTCTCGCGCGTCGACCGGGTCGATGGTGAGGACAAAACGGTCGCGCAAATCGCGGCGCAGCGGATCTGCAAGCGCCGCCTCCACGTCGAGCGCAAGCCCCTCGGCCTCGCGCTCCGCAGCCTCGGGATAGCCTTCCACAAGGTCGTAGCGCGCCATAATGCACTGAACGCCGAGGTCGGGAGCGTCCGCGCCGCCGAGCCTCCGCTCGATGGTCACCACGCCGGATTCGTAGCGGGTGGGATAAGAGACAATGCGCGCGAGGACCACATCGCCCTCCGCCACCCGGGCGTCTTGCGCAGAGAGGTCGCCGGGCAAGACGAAGAAGTCTGCGTGCAAGCGCGTGTCGAGCGGGCGGATCGCCCCGAGCGGGCCAGCGGCGGCATAGGTGCCCACCACCGTCACGGCGGCGCGCTCGATCACACTCTCCACCACGGCACGACGCTCGCCGCGCTGGCCGCGGTGCAGGCTCACGGCAACCGTGTCGCCGCCCATCACCTCGCGCAGAGACCGGCCCGCCAACCTGAACGAACCCTCGGCCGTCTCCACCAGGGCACCGTGCTCGCGCAGGACCACGGTACCGGTAAGGCTCGGGCGACGAACGCTGCGCGCCGGCCCGCGATGAGATCTATGTCGACGTTGGCGCCCCACGGCGCACCTCCCCTCTAGCGAGTCTTATGGGATAAGACCAGCAAACAGTCCACTGGCGAAGATGCACATTTTGACCCCGTCCCCAAATGTGCCAAAGCTGCAAAAGGGGCCGGGAGCGCAGCCCCCGACCCCTAAACGTAACCTGTTAGCTTGCGAGTTCTGCTACACCTTGAGGTAGCGGCGCATGGCGATGGCAGAACCAAAGAGGCCAATGACCACGCCCACGAGTGCGAGCGCCGCGTAGGTAACCAGGTAGATGTCGAGCGGGATGGTGATGTTGAAGAGCGAGCCAAGTGCCGCCTGTGCCGTCGGCACGAGGATGTTGCGCATAAGCTCGAGTGCACCAACCGCGAGCAACGCGCCCAGGATTGCCTGGATGACGCCCTCGGTAATGAAGGGCCCGCGGATGAAGCCGTTCGACGCACCCACGAGACGCATGATGGCGATCTCGCGGCGACGCGCGGTGATGGACAGGCGAATCGTGTTGTTGATGAAGATGAACGCGATGAAGGTGAGAAGCGCCACGAGCACCACGGCAGCGATGCGGATGTAGCCAGTCACCTCAAAGAGCACGCTGACCTCCTCCTGGCCCCAGATCACGCCGGCATCCACGTCAGCATCGACGTCGTCGACCTCGGGGTCGTCGTCATCGACGATCGTGCGGAAGAGCTCGTCGTTCTTGATGCGCTCCGCGGTGTCTGCCACCTGCGAGGAGTCCTCCATCTGGATGACAAAGGAGCGCGGCAGCGGGTTCTCGCCGTCGAGCGCGCTGATGGTGGCCTCGGCGTGGTCGGACATGGTCGCGCGGTAATCCTCGAGCGCGTCCTCCTTGGTCTTGAAGTCGATGTGGGCGACGTTGTCCCATGTCTCGAGCTCATCACGGAACGCCTGGATGTCCTCGTCAGAGGCATCGTCGGACACGAAGGCGGTGATGGTGACCGTCTGCTCGATGTCGCCGATGACCGAGGTGATCATCGCGGAGCCGATGATGAAGAGGCCGATGATGAAAAGCGACAGGAAGATAGTGAAGACCGCACCGAGCGAAGAGGTCCAGTTGCGGAAGAAATGGCTCCCCGCCTCGCGCAGGGAATAGCCGAGATTGCTAGGCGCCATAGTTGCCGTAGCCTCCCCTCTCTTGGTCGCGGACCACATGGCCCGCCTCGAGCGAAATAACGCGACGGCGCATGGAGTCGACCATCTCGCGGTCGTGCGTCGCCACGATGACCGTGGTGCCCGTGCGGTTAATGCGCTCGAGCAGCTTCATGATGCCGAGCGAAATCGCCGGGTCGAGGTTACCGGTGGGCTCGTCGCAGATAAGCAGCGGCGGGCGGTTGACCATGGCGCGTGCCACGGAGACGCGCTGCTGCTCACCGCCGGAGAGCTGGTCGGGCATGGAGTCCATCTGGTCGGCGAGGCCCACGAGGCGCAGCACCTCGGGTACCTGCGTGCGGATGACGCCGCGCGGCTTGCCGATGCACTGCAGTACGAAGGCGACGTTCTCGTAGACCGTCTTGCCGGGCAGAAGCTTGAAGTCCTGGAACACCGTACCGATCTGGCGACGGAAGAACGGGACCTTGCGATTCTTCAGGCGCATGAGGTCCTGACCCGCCACGAGCACGCGGCCCGAGGTGGGCTTGACGTCGCGCGTCATGGTGCGCAGAAGGGTCGTCTTACCGGAGCCGGAGTGACCGACGAGGAAGACGAACTCGCCCGGATAGATCTCGATGTTGACGTCATCGAGCGCGGGCTTGTTGGGCTGTGCGGGGTAGACCTTGGTGACGTGCTCAAAGAGGATCACGGGCTCGACGCCTGCCTCGCGCGCCTGCTTGCGCGCAGACTCCACCGGTGCAAAGACCGTGGTGAAGTTGGGGTCGTCGAGAGCCTCGTTGAGGTCGGCGATCTCCTCGGCCTGGTCGGGCGTGATCTCGGGCTCGGGCTCGGCCGTCACCTCGGGGATGGCGGTCATCTCGGGCACGTTCAGCGCGGCGGGAATGCTCACGCCGGCGCTGGCGAGAAAAGCCCCCGTGTCATCCGGGCCCGGCGCAGCGGCGCCGCCGACCATGGGGTTAACCGCGGGTTGAGCGGAAAAACCGGAATCGGCCGCATCTGCGGGCGCGGTCGACGCCCCGGCGGCAGTGTCCGCCACGGCATCGGAATCGGTTGAAAGTGCGAAGTGCGAAGCTGCGACGGGTTCCGCTGACGGCGTGCTGACCTCGTCCTGCCCCTCTTCGGGTTTGCGGAAGTGGTTGGCCACAAGCGCTCCTTCAAGTCGTGCGTTTGAATTACAGACGGGACTATTTTACCAGCGTGTTAGCGCCTGCACACAAGCGGCACAGACCGAAGGGTGGCATCACGCGTCAGTTGAGCGGATCTGCCCGCGCCCGATACGCGCGCGCCGCAAAATTGTGTGCACCGAAACAGATTGTGTACGGTGAAACTCGAGCATTTCACTGTACCGATTTCAGTGTCACCACCTCTACCTGCGACTTTGTTATTCCTCATGTCGCATTGCCAAAGTTTAGGTATACACAATTTGGACGAGACGGTCGGGCAGACAGTTTCGGTATACACAATCTCGGCGAGGATGGCTGGCGGCGGACAAGACAGACACCTGCAAACAGGCACCTGCGCCGGCGAGGCGACCGTGCCACGCCGGCGCAGGTGCCGGAGATACTGCATATTGGACAACACGCCAACTCCAGGGCTGGCGCCCCGGGGCCGAAAACGAGCCGCGCCTACTTACCCAAGAGCTCGCGCACGCGGGCGGCGATCGCCGCGGCGTCGAGGCCGTAGTAGGAAAGAAGCTCGGCGGCGGTGCCCGACTGGCCAAAGCCCGTCATGCCCATACGGGTGACCGGCACAGGGCACTTCTCAGAAAGAAGCTCTGCCACGGCGGAACCCATACCGCCATAGATGCTGTGCTCCTCCACCGTGAGGACGCGCCCGCACTTGGAAGCGGAGGCGATGAGGGTCTGATCATCAAGCGGGCGGATGCTCATGACGTCGACGACCTCAGCGTTGATGCCCTCGGCGGCGAGCTCTTCAGCCGCCTTCAGGGCGTGCGCCACCTCAACACCGCACGCCATGATGGCGATGTCGGCGCCCTCGCGCACCACGTTGGCAAAGGCCACGTCGCAGGTGAAGCCGTCCTCGTAGATCTCAGGCAAAGGCTCGCGACCCAGGCGCACGTAGAAGGGGCCGGGCGTCGACGCAGCGACGCGAATCGCCGCGCAGGCGCTCGCATAGTCGGCGGGCACGAGCACGCGCATGCCGGGAAGCACCCGCATGAGCGCGATGTCCTCGAGCGCCTGATGGGTGGCACCGTCGGGGCCAACGGTGATGCCGGCGTGCGTGGGGCAGATCTTGACGTCGAGGTCAGAGTCGCAGACGGTGTTACGAATCTGCTCCCAGCAGCGGCCCGTACCAAAGACGGCAAACGAGCCGGTAAAGACCGTGCGGCCGGTGAGCGCCAAGCCGGACGCCACACCGATCATGTTCTGCTCGGCGATGCCCACATCGACGAGCCGGTCAGGATATGCCTTGCCAAAGGCGCCGGTGGTGGTGGAACCGCAGAGGTCAGCGTCCACGGCTATGATGTCCTGGCCCTCGTCAACGAGCTTGATAAGCGTCTCGCCAAAAGCGGCGCGGGTTGCCTTAGCCATGTCTTAGGCCTCCTTCTGCGCTGCGAGGAGCGCCTCGTACGCGGCATCGATCTCGGCGAGGGCAACCTCGGTCTGCTCGGGCGAGGGCGCGTTGCCATGCCAGCTTACCTGGTCCTCCATGAACGAGACGCCCTTGCCCTTGATAGTCTTGGCGACAATGACGGCGGGCTTGCCACTCACCGCGACAGCGGCCTCGAGCGCCGCGCGAACAGACGCGATGTCGTGACCGTCGACGGCGATGGTCTCCCAACCAAAGGCGCGGAACTTGTCCGCCACGGGCTCGATGTTGTTGACGTCGGTCACGTGGCCGTCGATCTGCAGGTTGTTGAGGTCGACGATGGCGACGAGGTTGTCGAGCTCCTGGTTGCCCGCAAACATCGCGGCCTCCCAGTTCTCGCCCTCCTGCATCTCGCCGTCGCCAAGGAGCACAAAGACGCGGCGCGGCTCGGAGCCGTCACGCTTGGCATCGAGCTTGAAGCCGAGCGCAATACCAGAGCCAATCGATAAGCCCTGGCCGAGCGAACCCGTGCAGACCTCAACGCCCGGGCAGGCGTGGCGGTCGGGGTGACCCTGCAGGCGGCTGTCAACCTGGCGAAGCGTCGTGATCTCGTCATGCGGAATGTAGCCGAGCTGGACGAGGAGCGCGTAGAGCGCGGGCGCCGCGTGTCCCTTGGAGAGGATGAAGCGGTCACGCTCGGGGTTATTGGGGTCGGCCGGGTCCATGCCGAGGAGGCCGGAGTAGAACAGCGTTGCCATAATGTCGGTCGCCGAGAGCGAGCCGCCCGGATGGCCGGAGCCCGCAGCCCCCAGCATCTCGATGATGTCGTGCCGCATGCGGTTGGCGATGAGCGCAATCTCCGCGTCGCTCCGCGCGCTGGCCTGTCTCAGTGCATCTGTTGCCATGAACATCCCTCTCTGGGTTAGGTCTGGGGCAAAAGCCAACTCATCATAGCAGCTCAGACGCCATGTTTAGTAAACACATCCCATATCGACCAACATTTAATGGTCGCAGTGCGCGATATAACGTTTCATCATGCGTGGCGCGCGAGTGGCGTGTGAGGCGCGTTCACAGAACCGTCACGGCAACCGTTTGCCGGTGACCCCCCCCCGCGCTCGCCGAATTATTCGATGGACCGTTGCATGGCCTCTATCGCGCTGGGTAGGAGCCGGATAAGGTTACGTTGCGACTGTAGGGAGGCTTGCCATGAAGCTCCCGACCTCACTTAAACGCACCGCTCAGGCCTTTACCATTGCGCTTTCCTGGGGATACGTCTGCCTTGCCGTGCCCTATGCCACCGAGCCGGTGGCGGTGCGGTGGACCGTCTGGTACTTCCAGCCGCCAAACGAGGCGTACAACCTCGGGGCGATTCTATCCACAAATCTCCTCGGCGCCGCGCTCGCCCTCGTCCTCGCCGTCCTGGTGGTCGGTCGGCTCCCGGAGCGTGCACGCCAAGTGGTCGGTGCGGTGCTTGCCGTTCTATCGGCCGCCCTATGCGTGTTCTACATTGCTTCCGGCATGTTGCTCGGCCAAATGTGCGCGCTGGTCTTTGGCATCGTCCTCGGCCTCTCAGCGGTGTACTGGACGCGCACCAAACGATAGAAAGCGCTTGGGACAGCGGCGCGAGAGACCGGCAGCACAAGAGACGCGTTCACTGAGCCGCCACAGCAACGGACTCGACTTGCCTTATGCGGCCTTAGCCTACGACTCGCGACGAAGCAGCGACCCGACAACAACTACCAGTGCGGTAACAACAACCGCACCGATTAACCAAGCAATAACGCGCGAAATCGTGGGGCCGTTTGGGGCAAAGAGCATTGCCGCTACTTCCCCACCGATAAGCCCGCAGACAATCGCGACCACGTCGAACACCTTAAAACGCTTTTCCTTCTCCATGGCAGCTCCAATATACGTCCCGAGGTTTCCCCTTAACCGCGGTACCTTCCCCTTTTTGCAAGACCTTGCCTTCTCTTAAGCATCATCCGCAGGGCCGATGGCATACAGCCACCGCTCGCCGTGGGGCCCGCCCACAAAGTAGAGCATGCCGTCCGCCGCGAGTAGCTGCTGCTCCCACACGTCGCGGTCACGCCCCTCGGCGTTGAAAACGAGCTCGGGCTCGCTGGGGACGCCGTCTTCGAGCGCTGTACGGTAAATGCCGGCACGGCCAAGGTAGTACATCCCCTCACCCACACGCACGGGCGTCGACTCGATCTCTGGAGCATCGTGGCGCTCCAGCACCTCGAGCGTCTCGGCATCAAAGACCACGCACTCCCCTGCCGACGGATTGTAATCCCCGTCGAAGCGCTTCGCGTCTTCATCCTGGGTTGCCGCGTTCACGATCACGTGTCCGTCCGCCAGAAGCGGTCGCGCGCCCGAGGGAACACGTTTGGCGGAATCCGTGCAAGCGTCTTGCGCGCTCGCGGCAACCAGGACGTTACCCTCCGCATCCACGCGATAGAGCGTACCGAGCTTGGACTGGAAGAAACACGGCAGCCCGCCCCCGTCGCTCATGGTGAGGCCCATGTAGATGGGGCTGTCCGTCTCGAGCAAATCGAGCGTCTCGCCCGTCTGCATGCTCAGCAGACCGAGACCAGAGCCATCCGGCATGGGCAGGAGAAGGCCCGCATCGACCGCTACGGGGTACCCGATGCCGCCCGCGGTGTCCAAGCGGCCCTCGAGCTGGCGGGTCCAACGTACCTCACCTGTAGGCGCCTCAACGCACGCCAGCGTAGAGGCGTCCTCCATCTGATAACTTGAATAGCCAGCGAAAACGGCACCATCAGCGAGTACGACATCGGGACAGAGCCATGCTCCCGGCAGGTCGTCGGTGCTGCCATCGGCGTCCTGTGCAAGCCATCCTGTGGAACGTGCTGGACACACCAACGTAGCCCAACGCTGCGCGGCGGTCGCAAGGTCGATGGAGGAGATGTACCCGCCCGATGTCGCAACATAAGCCTGGCTGTCCGCGACCGCGATGCTCATGATGTCGCCCAGAACGCCGGCGCCTTCGTCAGCCGCAAGCTCGACGCGCGTACGAACCTCCCCCGTCGTGTGGTCGAAGTGGAGAAGCGATGCACCCGCTCCCACCAGCACACCATCACCCCAAGCTACAAGGTTGCTGGTCTTTTCGTACAGGTACAGCGCCATCTGAGAAAGTGGCTCCCCAGCAGGTTCACCCTCTGCATTTGGCTCAACCAACAGCAGCGCGTCCCACGCGAGGCGCACGTCCTGAGCTTTCGTCGCGTTAGAAGTACCGCACGAGCCCGCTGGAGCATCCGACCCCGAGCCGCCCGGCCCACCTCCCGTGCACCCTGTAAGTAGGGCCAAAGCACCCAAACCCGTACCTGCCACCATAGCGCGCCGTGTCAGATTGCTCATGCCGCACCTCCCACCTTGCCCGGTAAGCCACCTCATAGTGCAGCGTACCCACAACCCCCCCACCAACCCAGCTCAGCATAGAAATCAAGATGTTGATGATTTGACACTCACTCTATATGCGAGGATGCATGGTACGCTTGAAAGAACACCAGAAGGTCTGCCCAGGGGTCTGCTCAGCCAATTCTCCGGCACGGGCCCAGATTCGCTTCATCTCGCTTGCTGCCGGGCGTTGGCAAACTACCTGCTGGCTGAGCTGGAATAGGAGGCCCACCGTGCTTTGGCTCGCATTTCTGCTCTGCGTTGCATTCTCGGCGATAACAATCCCGTTCCTTAGCGAGGAGCGCCTCCCCGCAGCCGCCCTGGGGTTCGGCGGCATCTTTGTACTCGGGATCTGTATCAGCGCCGCCATTGATGCGGGAGGTTACTGTGGAACGATGTTCTTCCGTGCGATATCAATCTACATGCCCGGCTGGATTGCTGCCTTTATGCTGGCGCGCACCATCGTCGTAACGGGGCGTTCGGTCGATGGCGTCCGTCCAAGCGCGGGACGCGTGGTACGTCGCGGGGTCTTGTGGTTAGCTGCGATAGCTGCGTTCGGGCTCATCACGTTGCTGAGCGTTGCCGCTGACCCCATGGTCGAGAGCCGGAACTTTGAATACAACGGACAACACTACGTGGGAACACTCATCGGGCTGAGCACCGACCCCGTCATCTACGAGGACATGGGGCCCATCGTCTGCCGCAAGCTCGACCTCCCCTACGACTCGCCTCTGTACCACGAGCTCGCGAACGCCTATTGGAAGGCGCGATATTGAACTGACGGCCGAACGCGCTTCCTCCACATCTCCGAGCACCGCGGAGAGGAAGACGGTCGAGACACCTCTAGGAAGTTCTGAGTAGTTCTAAATAGCCCTGAGCAACCTGCGTGCAACCGGCAAAACGTGAGCTAGCTTGGGCGGGCGTGCCATTCATAAGCCGACTATACGCTCTGTCCCAGTTCGCCAAAGCCCTCGCCGAGCGCCTCGTTCACGTCGGAGATGACCATGATGGCGTTCTTGTCGTGCTCGGCAACAACGGCTTTGAGCATCTGAATCTCGCGCTTGTCGAGGATGACAAAGAGCATGGGGCGCTCCTCGCCGGTCCACTCACCGCGCGCCTGGATACGGGTGACGCCGCGCTCGAGGCCGTAGAGGATGTCGTGCGAGATCTCCTCGTAGCGCTCGGAGATGATGAAGGCAGCGCGCTGGCTGTTGCCGCCATCGACCACGCGGTCGAGCACAAGGCCGGTCACCACCATGGAGAGTGCCGCGGCAAGGGCGTTGTCAACCGAGAAGACCGGGGCGGACGCCGCGCAGATGAGGCAGTCGATCACCATGACGGTAGAACCGAGCGGCAGCGAGAACTTGCGGGCGATGATCTGCGCAACGGTATCCGAGCCGCCCGTCGACACGCCGCAGCGGAAGGAGAGGCCAAGGCCCAGACCCAGTATGATGCCGCCCCAAAGCGCGGGCACCAGAAGCTCGGTATGCGCGAGCGGCACCACAAAGGGTGCGAAGAGATCGCAGAAGATACCGAAGAGCACAAAGCCCGTCGCCGTCTGGATGGCGTAGAGCGCCCCGCCCGAACGCACCACCAAAAGCATGATGGCAGCGTTCATAATGATGGTCTGGATACCTACGGGCAGGTTTATACCCTGGCGCGCCGCGAGCTCATTGATGATGGTGGCAATACCGGTCACGCCGCCCGCGGCGAGGCCGTGTGGGATGAGAAACATGTCCGTTGCGAGCGCCGCAATCGCGCAACCGAAAATCACAAGCGGCAGGTCGCGCACAAACTGCGAGCGGATGAGGTCGGAGATGCTGCGGGACACCATGGCCCGTCCTTTCTGCGCACGGTCACCGCTTGCCGCGGCGCACCGCCGTACCCTAACAGGCGCATGGTCGTTTGATTTGCCGGCGGTATTGTAGCACGGACGCCCTCGGCATCCGCCGCAGCCCCGCAAGGGGCCGCTCCGTCCCACGGGGCAGTCGAGAGCGTCGCCCGAACGCAGGACTGGACCGCCCGGTTCGCCGTGCGACGGCGAGCGGTTGCGACCAAATCGCACAAAAGACCTCAGCGCAACCCAAAATGCAGCTTCACGCCTGAAATGGGCATCAAATTCAAAAAGGGTCGCGTACAGCCGGAATTTCGCATGAAAAACCGTAGCAAGAAACCGTAGAAAAAGGACCTATGCTCCCCTCTCGGCATATTTGATGCCCACTTCAGGCGTGAGCTGTCCGGAGCGGCCGATTTTGCCAGCCGCGCGACCGAACTGTAAGGCGCGCCAAGTTGCTGCAAAAGCGAAGAGGCGTGGTCCTTTGGACCATGCCTCCAAAGCTGAACGGCAAGATGGGGTGCCTGGAACAGCCCTACTCCGCGTTGCCGGTAGCCCAGCGGTGATAGCCGATGATGAACGGGTCGAGGTCGCCCTCGTCGAGCACGCTCTCGACGTTGCCCGTCTCCACACCGGTGCGCAGGTCCTTCACCATCTGGTAGGGATAGAGCACGTAGGAGCGAATCTGGTTACCAAAGCCAATCTCAGTCTTGGGGCCGCGAATCTCGTCCAGCTGGTCCTCGCGCTTTTGGAGCTCCAGCTCGTAGAGGCGCGCCTTTAAGATCTGCATGCACGCGGCTTTGTTCTGAATCTGGCTGCGCTCGTTTTGGCAGGTGACCACAATGCCCGTGGGCAGGTGCGTCACGCGCACAGCGGAGTCGGTGGTGTTGACGCCCTGGCCGCCGGGGCCGCTCGCGTGGTACACGTCCACGCGAATGTCGTCGGGCGCGATCTCAATGTCGATGTCATCGGGCAGCACCGGGATGACCTCAACGCCGGCAAACGTGGTCTGGCGGCGCTTCTTGGCATCGGTGGGGCTGATGCGCACCAGACGGTGCACGCCTGCCTCGGCACGGAGCATGCCAAAGGCGTCCTTGCCCTCGACGGTGATGGTGGCACGGTCGATGCCAATGACCTCGGCCGCGGGGCAGTCGTTTACGGTGATCTTCCAGCCGCGGCGCGCGCAGTACTTCATGTACATCTTAAAGAGCATGAAGGTCCAGTCCTGCGCCTCAAGGCCGCCTTGGCCGGGCTTGATGGTGAGGATTGCGTCGCCGTGGTCAAACTCGCCGGTGAACCAGCTCGAGAGCTCAAGCTCGTCGATGGCGTGCGCGAGCGAGCGGGCAGAGGCCGTCGCCTCCGCCTCAAACTCCGCCGCCTCCTCCGGCTCGGACTCGGAAGCAAACTCGAGCGCGGTGCGCGCATCACCAAGGGCGATGCGGGCACCCTCGACCGCGTTCACGTCGTCGCGCGCGGAGGAGAGCTCGGCCATGAGGGTGCGCGCGCGGTCGCCGTCGTCCCAAAAGCCGGGTGCGGCGCTCTCGCGCTCGAGCTCGGCCACGCGGCCGCGCTTCTCGTCCAGATGCAGGTACTTCTCAACCTCGTCGAGACGCGCCTCCAGAGCGTCGAGCTCCTCGGGCGTGACGACGGTCTTCTCGGTTGCGTCCGCCATGGCGCCTACCGGTTCCTGCCGTGGCAGTTCTTGAACTTCTTACCGCTGCCGCAGGGGCAGGGATCGTTGCGGCCCACGTTAGCGTAGGGGTCGCCGCTCTCGGCCTTGACGTAGGTCTTGACCGTGCCGGCACCGGGCTGCGGCGCGGGAGCGCCGCCGGAAGCCGCCGCCATGGCAGCCGCCTGCTGGCGAAGGGTCGAGGACGCGGCAGCCTGCGCACCGTCCACCTCGGTCGGGCCGGAATAGGTGGCACCCGTGAGCGCGGGCTCCTCGGGCTGGCGCTCGGCCGCCGCGGGGGCGCGACGCACCTCGATGCGCAGCACCGTGCGCAGGTAGTCCTCGTACATGGTGTCGACGAGTGTGCGGAACGCCGCAAACGCCTCGCCTTTGTACTCCACGAGCGGGTCGCGCTGGCCAAAGCCGCGAAGGCCGATACCCTGCTTCAGATAATCCATCTCCTGCAGGTAGGTCATCCAGCGCGTGTCGATCACGCGGAGCATAACCTGGCGGTTGAGCTTTGCCATGAGCTCGGTGCCCAGGCTCTCGGCGCGCTCGTCGTAGCAACGCTTGACGTAGGCGAGGACCTCGGCCTTGAGCTCGTCAAAGGACTTGTCCGCAAAACGCGGCACGTCCGTGCGGCCCGTGAGGCCGGCGACCCAGCCGTGCAGGCCCTCGAGATCGCGCTCGCCCTCGCGGGAGTCCGTTGTGCAGAACTCGCCCACGCAGCGTGCCACGGTGTCCTCGATGACCTCAGCGATGTGGTCGGAGAGGTCTTTGCCGTCCAGAATCTTGTTACGCTCGGCGTAGATGACCTGGCGCTGCTTGTTCATGACGTCGTCGTACTCGAGCACGTTCTTACGCATGGAGAAGTTGATGTTCTCGACCTTGCGCTGGGCGCCCTCGACGGCCTTGGAGACGAGTTTTGCCTGAATGGGCATGTCGTCCATCTCGGCCTTCTGCATGAGGCTCGAGATCTTGTCCATGCGCTCGCCACCAAAGAGACGCATGAGGTCGTCTTCGAGCGAGAGGTAGAACTGGGTCTCACCGGGGTCGCCCTGACGGCCGGAGCGGCCGCGGAGCTGGTTATCGATACGGCGGGACTCGTGGCGCTCGGTGCCGATGACGCAAAGGCCGCCGAGGTCCACCACCTGCTTGTGCTCGTCGTCGCAGACCTTGCGGGCGCGCTCGAGCTCGGTCGCGTACACCTCGGAGATGCGCGTGAGCGCGTCCGAGTCTACCTCCACGCCGGCGTCGGCGAGCTGGTCGGGGTCGATCACGCCATGGTCGGAAAGCGCGAGCACGCGGTCGAGCACCGCGGGGTCGATGCCAAAGTCGTAGGCGCGGGTCGCCTCGTCGGCGAGCGCCTCGGGGTTGCCGCCGAGCAGGATGTCCGTACCACGGCCGGCCATGTTCGTGGCGATGGTGACCGCGCCCAGGCGGCCGGCCTGCGCCACAATCTGCGCCTCGCGCTCGTGGTACTTGGCGTTTAAGACCTCGTGCTCGATACCGCGTTTGTCGAGCAGCCGCGAGAGGCGCTCGGAGCTCTCGATGGACACGGTGCCCACCAGCACCGGCTGGCCTGCGGCGTGGCGCTCGGCTACGTCCTCCACCACCGCACGGAACTTGGCGTCGATGGTGCGGTAGATGAGGTCGTCGTGGTCGACGCGCTGGGACTCCTTGTTGGGCGGAATCACCTGAACCGGCAGCTTGTAGATCTCGCGGAACTCGGCGTCCTCGGTCATGGCGGTACCCGTCATGCCCGAGAGCTTGTCGTAGAGGCGGAAGTAGTTCTGCAGGGTGATGGTCGCGAGCGTCTGGTTCTCCTCGCGCACCATGAGACCGTGCTTGGCCTCGATGGCCTGGTGCAGGCCCTCGGAGTAGCGCCTGCCCTCCATGATGCGGCCCGTGAACTCGTCGACGATCTTGACCTCGCCGTTCACGATCACGTACTGCTTGTTCAGATGGAACATGTACTGGGCTTTGAGCGCCTGCTGGAGGTGGTTGGCCATCTGTCCGGAAAGGTCGGCGTAGATGTCGTCCACGCCAAGGCGCTTCTCGATCTTCTTCAAGCCCTGCTCGGTCGCGGCGATGGTGTGCTTGGCCTCATCCATCACAAAGTCGCCGTCGGGCTCGGGCGCGGGCTCCATGGAGAGCGGGTCGGGCTGGACCTCCTCGGCGCGCTTGAGGCCGCGCACCGCATGGGCAAAGTCGCGATAGGTGCTCGCCGAGCGCGTGCCGGCGCCCGAGATGATAAGCGGCGTGCGCGCCTCGTCGATCAGGATCGAGTCGACCTCGTCGACGATGGCGTAGGCGTGACCGCGCTGCACGCGCTGCTCGGGACGCATGACCATGTTGTCGCGCAGGTAATCGAAGCCAAACTCGGCGTTGGTACCGTAGGTGACGTCCGCGTCGTAGGCGGGGCGCTTGCTCGTGAGCGGCATACCGTTTTGCAAAAGGCCCACCGTCATGCCGAGGAAACGGTAGATGCGGCCCATCCACTCGGAGTCGCGCTTGGCGAGGTAGTCGTTTACCGTGACGATGTGCACACCGCGCCCGGGGATAGCGTTCAGGTAGCCGGCGAGCGTGGAGACGAGCGTCTTACCTTCACCCGTCTTCATCTCGGCAATCTGTCCCTCGTGCAGAGCGATGGCACCAATGAGCTGCACATCGAAGTGGCGAAGCCCCGTGGTGCGAACACTCGCCTCACGCACCGTGGCAAAGGCCTCGGGCAGAAGTTGGTCGAGCGTCTCGCCCGCTTGGTAGCGCTCGCGGAAGAGCGCCGTCTGACCCTCGAGCTCCTCGTCGGTCATCGCCTGATACGTGGGCTCCAGCTCGTTGATCTTGTCGACGATCTTGCGGTAACGCTTGATGTCCTTGTCCGAGCCAATGGAGAGCAGCTTGGTCATGAAACCCATGGGCGGTCCTTTTCACGCATACGCCGGCGCGCGGGGCGGCCGACGGTCAGATTCACACGCGATTACTCTATCCCTAAAGCGGCTCTCGGTTGCGAAGGTTGCGTGTACGCACGGATAAACCACGCACAAATAAGAAGATGGCCCGGGAACCCGGGCCATCTTGCAGCGCTATGATGAGCGGCGAGCCGCTATGCCAGGTCCTCGCCGTTGGTGGCGATGACCTTCTTGTACCAGTAGAAGCTGTCCTTCTTGGAGCGCTCGAGCGTACCCTCGTCGTTGTTGTTCTTGTCGACGTAGATGAAGCCGTAGCGCTTGTCCATCTCACCGGTGGAGGCGGACACAAGGTCGATGCAGCCCCACGGCGTGTAGCCGATAAGGTCGACGCCGTCCTCCTCAACCGCGAGCTTCATCTGGGTGATGTGGTCACGGAAGTAGTCGATACGATAGTCGTCGTGGATGGAGCCGTCCTCCTCGACCTTGTCGTAAGCACCCAGACCGTTCTCCACGATAAAGAGCGGCAGGTGATACATATCGGTGAACCAGTTCACGGAGTAACGCAGGCCGACCGGGTCGATCTGCCAGCCCCAGTCGCTCGCCTTGACGTACTTGTTGCGGATGAGGTCGCGCGTCTCGTCGTAGTCAAAGTGCGGGTTCTCGGGGTTCCACTCGGTGCAGAACGACATGTAGTACGAAAAGCCAATGTAGTCCACGGTGCCGCGGGAGATAGCGGCGAGGTCCTCGTCGGTGATGTCGAGGTCAAAGCCGCGGCGGCGCCAGAGGGCCTGGATGCACTCGGGATAGTAACCGCGGCAGTGGACGGTCGCAAAGAAGAAGCGACGCTCCATGGCCTTGTGGGCCATGAGGATGTCCTCCGGCTTGCAGGTTGCCGGATAGATGGGCGTCATGGCGATCATGCAGCCGATCTGGAAATCGGGGTTGATCTTCTTGCCCTCTTCGATGGCAAGGGCGCTCGCCACGAGCTCGTAGTGCACCGACTGGTACATGAGCTTCTCGCAGTCCTCGCCCTCCTCGACGATGATGCCGGAGTTGGTGAGCAGCGACCAGGCGTCCTTGTAGTTGGTCTGGTTGTTGATCTCGTTGAAGGTCATCCAATACTTGACCTTGTCCTTGTAGCGCTCGAAGCAGACTTTGGCAAAGCGCACGAAGAACTCGATGCACTTGCGGTTGCGCCAACCGCCGTAGCGCTTGGTGAGCATGAGCGGCATCTCAAAGTGGCTGAGCGTGATGACCGGCTCGATTCCGTGGGCAAGAAGATCGTCGAAGAGGTCGTCGTAGAACTTCAGGCCCTCCTCGTTGGGCTCGAGCTCGTCGCCCTCGGGGAAGATGCGCGACCAGGCGATGGAGGTGCGGAAGCACTTGAAGCCCATCTCGGCGAAGAGCTCGATGTCGCCGTGGTAGCGATGATAGAAGTCGATGGCCTCGTGGTTGGGGTAGCTCTCACCGGGCAGGATATCGCCCGTGTAGCGGCGACGAGTGTGCGGGCCGCCCTTGGTGGCGACGTCCATTACCGAGAGACCCTTGCCGCCCTCGTCATAGCCGCCCTCGAGCTGATGCGCCGCAACGGCGCCGCCCCACAGAAAGCCCTCTTTAAATGCCATAGGATGATTCCTCCTTGCGTCGGGGTGGCGGGCGCGCTCACGACGGCAAAGCCACGTTTGGCGCGCCTTCCACAACAAATGCAAAACGCCCACGGCAACCTCCCTCAGGTAGAACCTAGGGGGCCACCGTGGGCGCTGTCATCGCTGCTGGGGTCTCATAAGACCCTGAGATTCAGGCAACGATGGCCCTAGACGGGAACCGAAGCTTACGCAGCGGACTCCTCGGCGAGCTTCTCCTGCTCCTCAGCGTAGAGCTTGCTGTCATAGCGCTTGAAGAACGGGAACCAGATGGCGCCGGCGAGAAGGATGTTCACGAACGACATAAGAGCGGAGATGAGGCTGCCGCCCGTGCCGAGGAACGCGTTCAGCGGGCCAGGCGTGCACCAAGGAGCGCTCGCGATGATCGGGGTGATGAGACCAACCTGGAACTCGATGTAGGCGGCGATCACGCAGATGACGGGCGCCATGATGAACGGCACGATGACGTTGGGGTTGTACACGATCGGCAGGCCGAAGAGGATGGGCTCGTTGATGTTGAAGAGAGCCGGGACGATCTCGGCCTTACCGATGGCCTTCAGCTGCTCGGACTTAGCGATGAAGCAGAGCATGAAGGCGAGGGCGAGCGTAGCGCCAGAACCACCGGCGTAGACGAACGGGTTGAACGGGTCGCCAGCGAGGAACATGTGGCCACCGGCGGCGTTCTCAGCCATGTTCGCAAGAGCGATCGCGGAGTAGAAGGAGCCGATGATGGAGGCACCGTGAATACCCACGACCCAGAGCAGGTGGATGAGGAGCTGGATGACGATGAGGCCAGGCAGCGTGTCGCAGATGTAGGTGATGAAGCCGAAGGGGATGGCGATGATGTCGAAGATGTTCGTGCCGAAGGCGAAGAGCACGCCCTGGATGAGCATGTTCACGATAGCGACGAACGCGACCGGGACGAGCGAGGTGAAGGAGTTCGCAACGCCGGCGGGAACGACATCGGGAAGCTTGATGACGATGTGCTTCTGGACGCAGATGGCGTAGATGCGCACGGAGTAGAACGAGACGATGAACGTCACGAAGAGCGCGGAGGAGCCGAAGCGGCCAAGGGTACCGGCAGCGGTGGCCATACCGTTGAAGACACCAGCATCAGGATTGCTCATGAGAGAGATGACGCCGTCGACCATCTCAAGCTGCGGGATGAGCATGAGGTAAGAGAACAGCGCGATCTGCACGGCGTTGATCGGCTTGATGCCAATCTCATCCTCCTCGGACAGAATGCGCGCATACTCGAACGCAACGGCGATCAGGAAGTAGAGCGAGATGGAGCTGATCGTCGCATAGTTGGCGAGCATGTAGATGTTCGTGATCTGGTTGAACGACACGTCCCAGATGCCCTCGAGGACCGGGAAGGCCTGGGGCAGGACGTTGATAACCAGGAACATCGAACCGACGATGGTGACACCGATGGTGGACATACCGGCCTGGGTAATGGCGCGAACCATACGGAACTGGGCGACCGTGGTCATCGGGCCCATGACATACTTCTCAAGGAATTCGAACAATGTAAAGTCACATCCTCTCAGGAAACATTGGATGCCTCTGCAGAGACCCGGGCATAGCGCTCATAGCGCTTGTCGGTATGGTCACGCATCTTCTTGAGGCGACGCAGGACCAAAAGCTCTGCAGCGATGCTGATAAGGCAATAGACGGCGCCGTACACCGGCAGCGTCAGGAACGGGAAGAACAGTTCCCGCCCCATCACGAGGGTGTACACGGCAACCAGGGCGGTAAGCACGACCGAGACGAGGTAGAGTTTCTCGCCGTACTTGAGCTCCTCATAATCGCGCGCAACGCTAACCATGCACTCAACAAGAGCGATGCCAGCGGTGAGGGCGTTGAACAGAGGAACAAGGCAGCCCCAGGAACCGACTGAGAGAATAAGAATGAACCAAGAAAGGTTCAGGAAGAAGATGAACGCCGACATGTAGCGCACAAACATGAAACGGGTCACGCGAGCGCCGCGCACCAGCTGCTCATCGTAGTAGAACCTCGTCGTGTGCTCGGGATGCTCCTTCAGACGGACATCCTCCAAAGCACGCTGACGACGCTTCTTTCTATCCTGCTTTCTCGACACGTCTTACCTCTCCGTAGCCTTTATCTGCACAAGGTTCAATCGAAGCGCTTACTTGCCGAGAAGGCCGTTCAGCTGCTCGAAGATGGCCGGGCAGTTCTGGCGGCCGTAGTTCGCCATGGGGATGACGTCGACCGGCAGGCCCTGGGCCTTCTTGATGACCTTATCCTTCTGATAGGCGATCTGCGGGCCAATGAGAATGCACTCATAGCCAGCATCAGCCGGGTTCTTGAGCTCGCTGAAGCTCATGGCGTTGATCTCGAGATCGATGCCATTGGCAGCAGCGTACTCGTCCATCTTCTTCATAAGCATGCTGGTGGACATACCGGCAGCGCAAACGAGCAAAACCTTCATCTTGAATCTCCCTCTTCATTGACGGGGGTGCGTCGCACCCCTTTTGACCGATGGTCAGCTACCTTAGGAAAGCTTACCCACAGCCTCGTACAGGTTGATGAGCTCCTCTGCCAGGTCCTGGCAAAGCATCGAGGTCATCAGGTGGTCCTGCGAGTGGACGAGCAGCACGTCTACGGGGACGTGGTCGCCGCCAGCCTCACGGGAGAGCAGCTTCGTCTGCTCGTCATGAGCCTCGAGACCCGCCTTACGGGACTCCTCGAGGAGCTCACGAGCCTGAGCGATGTCGCCCTCGCGCGCGGTCTTGATAGCCTCCATGGCCATGCTGCGAGCCTGACCGGCCGCAGCAACGATCCCGAACGAGATCATCTCCATGCTGGTATCCTCTTCTGCCATTTCTTTCATCTCCTTCCGTTTGCCTCGCCGTCTCCCCTATCCGAAAAGCGGACCGCCGCGCCACCCCCTGGGGTCGGCACCCCACACGGCGCTGAAAGGGCGGCCCTCGCTCAATTCGGCCATCTGCACCTAGCGCAGACCTTACTGAGCGCGTCCGTCTCTGGTGAAAGAAAGTGCTCTTGCCAAAACGGGGAAATGCCTTGGATCGGAGCCACGTCCTCTCGCCACAGACGTAGTGACATTACGATGTTATGCTGCCATCTTCGCAACGTCTACATATTTCAGACAAGCGGGCCGACTAATCCGTGAACGGCACTTCTTAGAAAAATAATTCGGGGTTTGTTTTATAAGGTCAGGCGCCAATTTGTACGAACGAGTCGCCAAAATGGCTTCCATCCGCCTATCTTTAGTTGACAAACGTTTGTTTTTGATTCTCAAAGTTAGTAAATCAGCAAATGTGCTGGTACGGTCTTTGCCATAGCTCTTGATAGCAAAAAGGCCCTGTCGCACAACACGACAGGGCCTTCACAAATCTATGAACCGTACTGGTTACTCAGCGGCAGCCTCGGTCTCAGCGGCAGCCTCAGCGGGAGCCTCGACGGCATCCTCGGCAGGAGCCTCAGCGGCCTTCTTGGCAGCCTCGGCAGCGGCCTTCTTCTCAAACTCAGCGGCACGCTTGGCCTTCTCGGCGGCCTTGGCCTCGCGCTCGGCGGCCTTCTTGGCAGCGGCCTCCTCGGCAGCGGCGGCACGGGCGGCCTTCTTGGCGGCCTCACGCTCGAGAGCGGCCTGAGCGGCGCCACCGAACTTGTCGGCGAAGCGCTGAACGCGTCCACCGGTGTCGACGAACTTCTGCTGGCCGGTGTAGAACGGATGGCACTCGTTGCAGAGCTCGACGCGGATCTCGGGCACGGTAGCACGGGTCACAAAGGTGTTGCCGCAGGAGCAGCGCACCGTGCACTCCATGTACTCGGGATGAATACCAGGCTTCATCAGGGGACTCCTTTCGTGTTTCGGCTTGATACCGAAACGATAAGGCGCCTTGGTTTCCGACCAAGGCAAAACACAACTTGCCTAGGATACCACACCCGCAGATTGCCTGCCCAAAAGCGTGTTGCGCCATGAGACTTCCATGAACGGACGCGTTTACGTACACGCGTCGGAAATGTTCGACCGATACAATGGGTAAACTGCTTCGAAATACCGCGCCGCCGCACAGGGCGCCATCGACAGAAAGGACCGCTCATGGCAGAGCTCTCCCCCACCCGCGTCGTCATCACCGTCCTCGGCAAAAACCGCCCGGGCATCCTCGCCGCCATCACCCGCGTGCTCGGCGAGACCAACGTTGACATCCGCGACATCACCCAAAGCGTTATCGAGGACATCTTTACTATGACGATGCTCGCCGACACGAGCGCCTGCTCGCTCGACTTCACCGAGCTCTCGCAGGAACTCGCCGCGGCTGGCGAGGAGATCGGTGTGAGCGTCCAGGTGCAGCGCGAGGACGTCTTCAACTTCATGTACCGCCTCTAAGCGGCACCGCCGGCACGCGCCGGCATAGCGGCACCACGCCCGCCTTGCGAACCAATTAGATTGGGGGCACCGTGATCGACCAGTTCTATAACCATATTGCGCCGGCTCAGCGCCATCTCCAGAACTTCGCTAAGTCGAGGCGCATCTCCCCTGCGTCAACGCGCCTCTACACCGGCGCCTCCATGATGCCCTATGACGAGGAACTCTATCGCGAGCACGACGTCAAGCGCGGCCTGCGCAACGCCGATGGCTCGGGTGTGGTCGCCGGCCTCACGCGCATCGCCGACGTGCACGGCTACCGCAAGGAGAACGGCAAGTTCATTCCTGACGAAGGCAAGCTCACCATCCGCGGCTACGATATCGCCGAGATCATCGACCACGCCCAGGCAGAGGACCGCTTTGGCTACGAGGAGGTCGCCTACCTCCTGCTTACCGGTGAGCTCCCACGCGCGGACGAGCTCGAGAGCATCGGCGCGCGCATCGGCAGCCTCCGTTTGCTTGAAGACGAGTACATCTCCGAGTTCCCGCTTGCCACAAAGTCCAACAGCATCATGAACGTGCTGCAGCGCGCCGTGCTCATGCTCTACGCCTTTGACGAAACGCCCGACGACATCACCGCTCCGCACGAGGTGGACGTCGCGCTGTCGCTGCTCGCACGTCTTCCGCGCATCGCCGCCATCGCCCATATCACGCACGAGGCGATGGACTCCGGCGTGCGCGTTCAGGTACCCGAGCCCAACGCCTCCGCCTCGATGGCCGAGGCGATTCTCGAGGTACTGCGCGGCGGAGACGACTTCACCCATGAGGAGGCCATGCTCCTCGACGTCATGCTCATGCTCCACGCCGAGCACGGCGGCGGTAACAACTCAACCTTCAGCTGCCGCGTGCTGTCGTCCTCCGCAACCGACGCCTACTCCGCCTACGCCGCCGCCATCGGCTCGCTCAAGGGCCCGCGCCACGGCGGCGCCAACGCCAAGGTGACCCAGATGCACGCCGACATCCGCGCGCACGTGACAAATTGGGACGATGACGACGAAGTCGCCGCTTACCTGGCGAAGATCCTGACGGGCGAGGCTTTCGACCACTCCGGTCTCATCTACGGCATGGGGCACGCCATCTACACGCTCTCAGACCCGCGCGCTCAGATCTGCAAGCGCTACGCGCGTTCGCTCGCCGAGGAGAAGGGCCTTGGCAAGGAGTTTGCGCTTATCGAGCGTATCGAGCGCATTGCGCCGGCTGTCATGCGCGACGTGCGCGGCATGACCAAGCCCATCTGCGCCAATATCGACCTGTACACGGGCTTTATCTACAGCATCCTCGGCGTGCCCGAGATCCTCTTCACGCCGCTCTTTGCCGTGGCGCGCATGGCCGGCTGGGCCGCGCACCGCATGGAGGAGCTCTACGGCGCCCATCGCATCATCCGTCCCGCATACAACGCGGTTCTGGACGATGTCACCTATGTGCCGCTCGCCGAGCGCTAAGGCCGCCCGATGATCTTCTTCTCCGACCTGGACGGGACCTTCCTGGACTCAGAAAAGCATGTGGACGACCTCTGCTGGCGCGCGCTCGATGCGCTTGCCGCGCGCGGGTGGGAGTTTGTCCCCTGCTCCGGCAGGCCGCTCGCAGGCATCCCGCACGAGATTCTCGACCACCCGGCTGTGCACTTTGCGGTGAGCGCCAACGGGGCCACGGTCTCTGAACTTGGGACGGGCGCGGACCGCCTCGCTGAGGCGCGGACCATCCACTCCGCCCCGCTCACGCGCGAGCACGCACTCGCCTGCTGGGACCTTTCGCGCGGGCGCGACGTCACGTTCGATATCTTTGCGGACGGGCACTGCTATCTGCGCCGTGACCTCTTTGAGCGTATCGATGAGTTTGCCGGCGACCCGTATATGGCGCAGTCTATGCGCGACACGCGCGCGCCGGTGGACGAGGAGGCGCCCGAGACGCTCGCGCGCGTGCAGGACCTCGAGCGCGTTTCCATGTACTGGCACGACCCGCGCGACCGTGACGAGCTGCTGCGTGCCCTACGCAAAGTTGAGGGCATCGACATCACCCGCTCCTACCCCATGAACATCGAGGTCATGGAGGCCGGAGCCTCAAAGGGAGGGGCGCTGCGCTGGCTTTGCCGGCACTTGGGCGAGCCCGTTGAGGACGCCGTCGCTTTTGGTGACAACCTGAACGACCTCTCCATGGTCCAGGCGGCGGGAACGGGAGTTGCCGTGGCAAATGCTGAGGTCGAGGTCCGCGAAGCAGCGAACATCGTTTGCGGCAGCAATGACGAGGCAGGCGTCGGGCGTTTCATCATGGATATGCTTTTTAGCGCGGCGCTGTGACACACCGCTAGCAGGACTGCATATTTTGACCCCGTCCCGAAATAGGCAGCGGGTGGCTACGAGACGTATTCGTAGCGCACCGTGTCAAAGAGGCCTTCGGGGCGGATACGCAGCTCGGGGATAACCGGAAGCGGCAAGAAGATCATGCCCATGATCGGGTCGAGTGGCGGCTCCAGCCCGGCGCGGCGCGCCGCGGTCACAAAAGCGTCGTGGGCCCGAGCGACCTCCTCTGCCGGACGGTCGCTCATGAGGCCGCCGAGCGGCAGGTCGAGCTTGGCCACAACCTCGCCGTCCCGCACGAGTACAAACCCGCCTTGGCCGACAGCGCGCACCGCGGCGAGCATGTCGGCGGGGTTATCGCCCACCACGCAGACGTTATGGGAGTCGTGTCCCACCGTCGAAGCGATGGCGCCGCCCGTTATGGTGAAGCCGCGCACCCAGCCGCGGCCGATGTGCTTGCCTACAAGGCTCTCTCCCGCGGGACCTGCACCGTCCGCACCAGCCGCCTGCGCCGCGACACCGCGGCCGTAGCGCTCGATAAGCATAATGCGACGGAGCCCCTCCGCCGTCTCGGGACGCGCAGAACCGGTGATAGCCTTGCCGGGGATGGCGTCAATCACGACCTCGCCCGGCTGGAACGGATAGGAAAAGACGCCGAGCGAGAGCTCGGGCAGGCGCACCGAGCCGCGGAGCTTCTGCTCCAGCTCGCAGACGCGTTCGGCCGCAGGCGCGACCTCGCCAAGATAGCGCCCCTCCATCGCCACGAGCCGGCCTGAGGTAAAGACCGCATGCGGTGGGCGCGCAAAGGTAAGGTCTTCCCATAAAAGCACGTCCGCCCGCTTGCCGGGCGCGATGGCACCGCGGCGCTCGCGCGCGGGCGCGTGTCCGTGGTCGAGGCAGAAGCACTCCGCCGGCGAGAGTGTGGCCATCGTGAGCGCAACCACCGGATCGATCCCCGCGGCGACCGCACGACGGCAGGCGTTATCGATCATGCCCTCCGCAAGCGCGTCCGACGGCGCGCGGTCATCGGTCGCGAAGCAGCACCGGCGGGCACGGGCGGGGTTTTCCGTCACCAGCGGCGCCAGCGCGTCAAGATCGTGGCTGCAGGTCCCTTCGCGCAGCATGAGGTACATGCCGCGGGAGAGCTTGTCGAGCGCCTCGGTGGGACCGGTGCACTCGTGATCGGCGATGATGCCCGCGGCAGCGTATGCGTTGAGGTCGCATCCGGCCACAAGCGGCGCGTGGCCGTCAACAAGGCCGGAAACCGTGCGGTCAGCGGCGTCGATGCGACCGAGCGTCTCGGCATCCGCTGCAAAGACACCCGGCATGTTCATCATCTCGCCCAAACCAAAGATGTCGCCGGGGTGCGCCGCCATGAACGTATGCATATCGGCCGCGGTGATGGAGGCACCCGCCTGCTCGTCGGGAAGCGCCGGCACGCACGAGGGCATCATGAACTTGATGTCGAGCGGAGCGCGACGGGCGTCTTCGATCATGAACTCCAGACCGTCGAGGCCGGCGACGTTGGCGATCTCGTGGCTGTCGGCGATTGCGGTCGTGGTGCCGCGGGCGAGCGCCATCTTGGCGTACTCGGAGGGACGGACGTTGGAGCTCTCTATATGCAGGTGACCGTCGATAAGGCCGGGTGTGAGGTAGCGGCCTTCGCAGTCGACGACGGTCGCCGCAGCGGGGTCGGGCACGTCCGCATCGCGGTCGTCAAAAAGCACGCCCACGATGACGCCATCCGCCACGGCAACACGACCATCCACCACGCGCTGACCATGCCGCATCGATCATGTTCGCAAGTTCTGCCGTGCCCGCCATGGCGCTCCCTCCGTCGACGTCCGTTGTTGCCATGGTACCCAAATGGCACACGGGCACACGCGGGCGCAAGGAGGCACCCCCGCACAGGCGCAGACGGGCGCACGGGCACACGGAACCGGCGCGCTAAACCAGCGTATCGAGCGATTGCATCCAAGCGATGTAGACACTTGGGTAGTGTCCGTAGAGCACCTGCATGGGGTTGATGTCGGCGAGAAGGTCGTGCACAAGCGACGCCACACCGCCCAGCGAGAACAGATCGTCCACCGTGGGCACCTCGCGCGCGAGGTCGGCGATCAGCTTATCGACGTGCTCGCGGTCCTCGGGCACATAGGGACTCTCGACCCCCGTGTTCTCCTTAAACGTCGCGCACATCGCCTCGTGTGCCGCGCCAAAGCCCTCGTCACCGTAGCCGGGGAGCATGAGGTCATGGCCGTAGCGCGCGTAGCCCCACTCCGCAAGCGGCATACGTGGCACCATATCGCTCGGATTCAGGATGTTGAAGATATTGTCGAACAGCGGGTCATCCACGTCTTCGTAGAGCGTCACCTCGGGCGCCGCAAAGGTGTAGCAGTAGATGCTCTCGAGCGGGGCAAACGAGCGAAGGCTCGTCGTCATCTCGTCGGCGTAGGCGGCGGCGATGTTGGCCGTCGCGGCACCGCGGGAGTGGCCGCAGAACAACAGCGCAATGTCGTCGGTGCCGTCGAGCTCGGCCTCGTTGGTAATACGCGTGGCGAGGTCCTCCACAATCTCGTTGGCGGACCGCATGAAACCCTCATGCTCGACGTTGGCATAGTCCTTGTCAAAGTCCATGTTGAGGTCGCTCAGCCACTCGGAACCGTAGCTGCCGCGCACGGAGACGAGGAAGAGCGTTTTCTCGCTTCCGTCCTCGGCAACAAGGCGCTTGGTCGCCACCGAGTAGGCCACGACGTCGTCGGTACCGGTAAGGGCGTCGACAATCTCGTCAAAGATCTCGCTGCGGTATTGGTAGGATGCGGTCGAGATATCCTCAAACCCGAGCGCGGCGAGCGCCTCCTCCATGTAGGCGCGGCCGCCCGAACCGGCCTGATAGTAGCCGGACTCCGAGTTGGCAACGGCAGAGAGCACTGCGCAGGTGGTGGCGAGCTCGTGGTTGTAGACCGCGGGGTCCTGGAAGAACCACGCATCGTCCCACGCCACCTCGGTAGAGACGGTCGCAGCGCCCGTTGCCATGGTGGTGAACTCAATATCAGTGGTGAAGGCGCCCGTGCGCGCGGACGAGTCCGCGAGCTCCTGCGGCGCCGTGGGCTCGGAGACCACGCCGAGCCCCAAGCGCTCCTGCTCCTGGCGATGGTGCACCGCGACGGCAAGCGCAATGCCGCAGGCGACGAGCACCACGCCGAGTGCGGCAAGGATTCTCAGGCCCCAGCGGGGGCGCTTGCGCTCCGTCATGCCGCACCCGCCTCAGACGAGCCGGCGGCGGGCTCTGCCACAGCGTCTGCCACGGCAGAGCTGTCCACACGACCGGAGTTCTCGGGCGTGATGGTCATGCTCTCAAAGCGGTGCTGCATGTAGGCGTTATCGAAGTTCTTGGCGTAGAACTCCTCCACAGGTGTGGTGCCCGCGGTGCCCGAGAGTCGCTCGAACCAGCAGTCGAGCGCCTGCAGCGTCATGACGCCGTTCACGAGCATAAGAATCGCGCAGAGCGTGGTGAAGCTGTAGCGGACCTTCCAGGGGATGATGTTGATGAACTTCAAAAGCCACGGCAGGCAGAACTTGATCCACACAAAACCGAGCGCACCCCACATGCACATAAAGAGTGTTGAGGTGCGTCCCTGGAATATGACCGCCACCGGGTCGGGGAAGAGCCCAAAGATGGTGGAGCCGGAGTAGTCCCAGGCAACCGCACCAAAGCCGGTCTGCATGAACCAGCTGACCGCCGCCTCAAAGAGGCCGCCGATCACGGCGGAGACCACAAAGATGATGACGGGATTCGCCTTGTAGAAGCGGTTCAGGGCAACCGTCATGAGCACGGCGCCAAAGCCATAAATGGGCGAGAACGGGCCAAAGAGCATGCCCGCGCGGTCCTGGTAGACGCCCGGGTCGACCACGACCATGTGGTAGATGGTCTCGATGATGAGGCCGAGCACGCAGCAGACGGTGAAGACCCAGAACAGGTTGAAGAAGTTGAGCTCGATGTAGCCCTTGCCCTCGAGGTCGCGACCGAGCATTCCGGCGCGCGCCGCCTCGCGGTCGGTGAGGTCGCGCATGACCTGCTTCATATGGCGCTCGTGGCGCAGCTGCGGGTCGACCGTGACGGAGAGGGTAAGCACGATCGCAAGCTGGATGGCGTCGGCGATGAGGTTGGTGCCGATACCCTCGAGCATGATGCGCAGGATGATCTGAACGAGCGTGGTGGCAATAAGCGCGTGCGACCAGCGCGCGGCGTTGCGGCGGCGGTTCTTAAGAAGCGAATGGCCAAAGATGATGAGTGCAATCCCGTTGCCGAGCGACACCACGATGGAGATTGCCATGAGAATCATCGGCAGCGTCGGGTCGCTACCGATCGAGATGAGGTCGGGCCGCGCGAAAGCCGCCCACCACACAAGGCCCAAGAAGATAAAGACCATCGGCACCGTGATGATGCCGTCCGCCATGCAGAGGAAGCCGTAGATCTTGAGGATCAGGGGAATCTTGCGCTCAGTCGCGGGGGCCTCCGGTAAAGGAGATGCACCGCCGCCCTGCGGCGCAACTGCGTTGGGCGTTCTCTCCGACTCGGACATGGCGTTTCCTCCGTAGTGAATGCAGTGCGTCGAGCACGCGGACAGGTAACCGGTAGCTTAAGCATGATACCGTATTTCCGCAGGTATTCGGTATCGTGCCGAGAAAGCTTCTGCAACTCTCAAGAAAACCGGCCCGAAAGCCTCTTGCCTTCGGGCCGGCACCTCCTTGCCTGCGTCATCCTAGCGCACTGTGTGGCGTGGCGCAGCGTTAGTGGCGGTTGGAGTCGTTGAACTCGTCGAAATCCTCGTCCTCGTCCACCAGATTCTTGATGGCTTCCTTCTGCTCCGCGTTGAACTTGTCGGCAGCAGCCTTCTCGGCCTCGGTAGCCTTCTTGAATACCGTGGGCTTGTTGATGACGACCTGCGGATACGGAATCGAAATGTCGTGTTTGTCGAAGAGCAGCTTCATCTCTCGGTTCAGGTCGTTGGTAAGACCGCCGCGATCCTTCTCGGCGCACTCCGCCACAATCTTGATGTTGACCGAGTTGTCCGCAAGCATTGTGACACCCTTGTAGAACGGGCCGTCGATGATGGCGGGCAGACGCTTCTTGATGTTGGGGAGCTCCTCGGAAAGGATATTCTCCACACGCTCCAGGCTCTCGCCGTACTCGATACCAACCTCGACCGCAGCGTAGCTGTGCTCCTTGGTCATATTGACCACGTTGGAGACACTCGAGTTGCGCAACACCAGGATGTTGCCGGAACCGTCATTGATCTTCGTCGAGCGCACGCCGATTTCAATCACGGTGCCTTTGTTGCCACTGACCTGGATGATATCGCCGACGCGGAACTCGCCCTCAAAGATAATGAAAAGACCCGCGATGATATCGGAGACGATGCCCTGCGCGCCGAGAGACACCGCGAAGGTGAGGAGACCCGCCGAAGCCAAGAGCGTCGCCGTATCGACGCCGAGCAGCGCCAGGCACCAGTAGAGCATGCCAATCATGGCACCGTATTTGGCTACGCTCGACACTAGGCGGCAGATAGTGAGGCCGCGCGCGTCGAGCACGCCACCGATCATCTGCAGGATCTTCTGAATGATGGTGACGATGGTCAAGATGACGCACGCGAACATGATGGATGCGGTGATCGCAAAGATGTTGAGGCCGTGCGCCCAGCCGCCACCGAGGATATAGGCGAACAGCGAGCCCTTTTCAAAAATCGAGTCCTTGAAGATGACCGCAATTGCGACCAGGATAGCGCCCAGCCCCAGGAAGCACTTGAGCACGGTACCCAGCTTCTGCTCAGGTGTCATCTCGTCCCAATGGAACGAGCGGTTGAGCCAGCGGCTTGCCGCGGATTCGGTGCGCACGCGACGGTCGCCCACAGAAACCTCAATCATACGGCGCGGCTCGTCGGAGGCGCGCTCCTCCGCAGGAGATGCCGCGACGACGCCTGTATCCCACACGAGCAAACCGAATACCACGAGCAGGCATACGAGCGCAATCGCGCCCGTCGTCAACGTCAGCGGCACGCGGTCGCCCATGAGAGCGCCTTCGCTACCAGCGACGAAGATGTAGTAGTCCGAGGTCTCGGTCGCGGAGGCGTAGTAGGTCTCGCCATTCACCGTAATGTAGTCAGAGAAGCCATCGCGCAGCTGAGCCTCAGTGAGCCCGCATTCAGTTGCGACCTTGCCAATGGTGTTGGCATTGGGATAGTAGGCAAAGGTGTCATCAGACTTATTGACAGCAAAGGCAAAGCCATCAGTGCCCACCTGGACGCCGTCGAGGACATGATCGATCTGAACACTTGCGAGCATGTTCTCCAGACGACTGGAGCGGATGCCCAGCTGCACGAAGCCCGTCAAATCGCCGGCGTCATTGTGGGTGGTAACACCAATGTACTGCTTTAGGTCGCCTGAGATTTCGTCGGGCTGGGGCTCCTGAACGAGCGAATCGACACCCTGGAGGAGCTTGCGGAACTCATAGCTTTGATCCTCGGGGTCCTCGGAGAGCGTGAAGTTGGTGTAGCTGGAGTTGGTGGCGGTCATCTCACCGGCGGTGTTGAACACAAAGACCGACTGAATCTGGAGTGCGTCGGCGAGCTCCTGCAGCTTGGGGCGCGTCGCAAGGGAGGGATTTCGCTCGATGATATAAGCAGCGACCTCGGCCTTGGAGAGATAGCGCTCGTTATACTGTGCCGTGAGCTCATCCGCTGCGCTCTCCGTGCGCTCGATAGTGTCTGCGATATCCGCCACGCGCTCGTTCATGGTGAGGGACTGAGAGGACAGCGCGAACAGCGTCTGCATGTAGAACGACACCGCGAGAATTGCGAAGAAGCCTACCAGGCAGAGAACCGCGGCACGCGGGGCGACGCGCGCGTTGATGCGACGGGCGGAAGCTGCCTTCCCAGCGTCGTCGGCGACGTCACTGCCTGCGCCTCGGAACTCCTCATCACGCAGGACAAAAATACCGTAGAGCGTCACCGCGGCAATAACCACAAAGAACGCGAAAAGGATAACCCCGACGGTAATGGCACTCGAAGATGCCATGTCAGCCTCGGGCACGGCACAGATGTAGTACGTACCATCGATGAGGGTGACACCGCAGTACAGCTCCTCGCCGTCAAGGGTCATGGTGGAGAAGGAACCGTCCTCGAGCGCGGCGACATCGATGCCGGCGTCAATGGCATCGGCACCCACCAGATTCTCATCGGGATGATAATCAATCAGGTAATCCTGAGCGGAGACGGCGAAAACAAAGCCATTCTGGCCGAGCGTGATGTTTCCGAGCACGCTCGCGATGGAGCCGGACTGCTCAACGAGTGCGCGAAGCTCCTCAGGATTCTGTTCAATCACGACCATGGTCTCATCATCGATACGATCGGCGTAATAGCGATCGAGCCAATCCTGCTCAGGGAGGTCAATCTCAACCGCAGCGGAAGGCTGGTGGGTATCGAAGGTCTGACGCAGCTGGTTGAAACGCGCGTAGGCGAAGTCGGCATCGGTAGCCTCCGCCTTGGCGACGATGTCGCCAGAGCGGTTCACCACCATGACATTGTCGACTCCGAGCAGCTCCCGATACTCTGCCATCTTCGCATCGGTGGCCTCAAACCCGGTCTCGTTCTGCGCCATGAAAGCGACCTGAGCTGCCTTGGACTGGTAGATGGCGTCATATTGCTCGGTGTTGTCGGCGGTCTCGGTCTCGGCCTCGGCCAGAAGCTCCGGCAACTCCGCGGCCTCCTGTTTGATCTCTTCGGTGTAACCCGAGCGGGTAAGCGAGCCCTGCATCCCCGTGAGCGCGATGGCCATGATGACGAGGCTCGCAACCGCGACAACGATGAGCGCCCCGACCTTCACGGTCAGCTTCTTGGACATCTTCACACAAATCGCCCCCTAGTCCCACTTATCGACGAGCGCATCGATCGTGCCGTCGTCGAGCATGTCCTGAACTGCAGACGCGACGCGCGCGGAGAGCTCGGAGCCCTTGACGGTCGCAACGCCGTAAGAGACCTCGTCCACGTTAAAACCGTCGAGAATGGAGCGCTCGTCATTCATGTACGTCTTTGCGATAGCGCCGTCGAGAACCATGGCGTCAACCGCTCCCTCCTCAAGCGCATCGGAAAGCTCCTGATAAGAAGGGAACTGAACAAGACGCCAGGTATCAAACTTCACGTCGACGTCGTCGGCACCCAAGATCTTGTCCGTGCCGGCCGAGAAACCAATCTCTTTCAGCTTGTTGTTCAGCAACGGTGCCGCGTTCGCACCACCCATGCAGCCGAACGTGCAACCACGAAGATCGTCAATCGACTCAATCAGCGACGAATTCTCAACCACCGCGACGATGGCGTCGTCATAGTAGGCGGGCGAGAAATCAAAGTTCTCGAGGCGCGTCTCAGCAATGGAGTAGCACGCAATAAGCGCATCGATATCACCGTCGAGCAGCATATCCTTGCGATTCTCGGGCGTGACCGTGCTGAAGCTCACGCTCTTGTAACCGAGACGTTCCGCAAGGTCATTGGCTATGTCAATCTCGAGGCCGTAGTACTTGCCCGTCTGATCGTTCAGGTACCCAAAACCCACGATGTCGGCACGCACACCCACGCGCAGCGTATCCGAGCTGGCCGAAACAGTTGCTTGGGCGCTAGAGCCGCTGCCAGCGGGAGCCCCGCCAGTGCAACCGGCAAGTCCCCCCGTCAAGCAGACGGCACCCGAGAGCGCGAGGCCGATAAAGCCCCTTCTCGAAATGTCCTGCATCCTTCCTCCCATGGAATAATCGCATGTCTCACAAACGCCAATAGTATGGTCTGGACTGGGAAGAAATGCACTCGAATCAAGGAGGGTCAATTAATAGTTGATAGCCGAAAGGCCTTTCGCCCTATACTTTAGGATTGCCCGAAAACGGGCAGGCGTTTTCACGCCGGAACAATACTGTTCGAACATCGCTCGGCGCTGCGGCGCCATCAAGGAGGTCAACCATGTCCACCAACCGCAAAGCTCTCAAGATCGTGAGCCTACTGCAGATCGTTATGGCAGTCGTAGCCGTCTTCCTCGGCTGCCTCGGCTTCTTCGCCGGCAACCTTGCTGAGGAGGAGGCCGGCGTCCTCGGCGTGCTCGTCGCTAACATCGACGGCATTCTCTACCTCGTTTGTGCCGTGCTCACCTTCTTCTGCGCCGTCATGGGTATCCACGGCGCCAACCAGCCGAGCCGCCTCGGCAGCCACCGCCTCGTCGCTATCCTCGTAGTGGTGTTCGCGGTGTTGACCATCTTCGCCGCCGGTCTGGGCGCCGATGTCCCCGTGGCAGCTGCCCTCATCGGTGTGCTGGCGCTCGTCGCCGCCATCCTCGACGGCATGTGCCGCAAGGAGGCCGATCTCTAAACGGCCCAACATCACCCTTTCGCAAGAAACCACGCTTTGCGCATGTGAACCTAACGGGACGCGCAAAGCGTGGTTTCTTTTGTTTATCGGGACATGGGGAGACCGAGCCTGAACGCGCGATGCGCGCCGAAATGCCCTGCCGGTTGCCAAGAGCTGGCAAATCCGGCAAAGATTCGCTCCTCAATCAAAGAAACCGTGTTTACCAGCTCCTGGAGCGTCTGAAGAGCTGGTAAACACGGTTTTGGCGAAAACGGGTGAAGCGGGCGGATTGCGCCGATGGGTGCGGGGCGGTGCAGAAGCGCCCGGCTGGTCCTAAACCAGGCGCGCGTACTTGCGCTTGCCCACCTGCAGGACGCAGCCTTCGTGCAGAAGCGCGGGGTCGACGTTGTAGCTCTTGGGCGCGACCGCCTTCTGGTCGATCTTGACGCCGCCGCCGTCGATCAGACGACGCGCCTCGCCCGCGGAGGGCGCGAGGCCGGCGTCCTTAAGCACGGCCGCAAGGTATACGAGGCCCTGATCGTTCGGCGTAAGGTCAACATGAACATCGGCGATGTCCTCGGGAAGCTTGTCCTCCTTGAAGACACGGTCGAACTCCGCCTTCGCAGCCTCGCCCGCGCCCACACCGTGGTACGCGTCGACGATGTTCACCGCAAGGGCGCGTTTGAGCTCGTAGGGGTCGGCCGAGCCGTCGGCAAGCGCGGCGTCGATAGCGTCGACCTCGTCGACAGAGAGCGTCGAGGCGAGGCGGTAGTACTTGCCAATCATCTCGTCCGGAATGGACATGATCTTGCCAAAGGCGTCCGCCGGCTCGTCGGTGAGGCCCACGTAGTTGCCGTAGGACTTGGACATCTTACGCACGCCATCGGTGCCCTCAAGAAGCGGCATGGTGAGCGCAACCTGCGGCTCCATGCCCATCTTCTCCATGAGCTCGCGGCCGGCGAGCAGGTTGAAGAGCTGGTCGGTGCCGCCCATCTCCACGTCGGCCTTGATCTTCACCGAGTCAAACGCCTGCATCACCGGGTAGAGGAACTCGTGCAGGGCAATCGGCGTCTGGCTCTGGTAGCGCTTGGTGAAGTCGTCGCGCTCCAAGATGCGCGCCACGGTGAACTTGCTGCAGAGCTCGAGCATGCCTTTCAAGTCGAGCGACAAAATCCAGTCACCGTTGTGAACGATGGTGGTCTTTTCGGGGTCCAGGATCTTCATGGCCTGCGCAACGTAGGTCGCGGCGTTGGCCTCGACCTCTTCCTGCGTGAGCTGCGGGCGCGTGGTGTTCTTGCCCGAGGGGTCGCCGATCATGGCCGTGCCGTTGCCAATGATGAGCGTGACCTTGTGGCCGAGGTCCTGGAACTGGCGCATCTTGCGCAGCGGCACCGCGTGGCCCAGGTGCAGGTCGGGCGAGGTGGGGTCGACGCCGAGCTTGATGTTCAAGGGCACGCCGCGCTCGAGCTTCTTCCTAAGGTCCGCCTCGGGTACGATTTGCGCCGCGCCCGAGGTGATGATGCGCATCTGCTCGTCAACAGAGAGCATAGTGTTCCTCCTGCTGTCTAGCACCCTCGCCACGCTGACGCGGCGGTGCTTGGTTCTATTGCATAACTTTTCTAGTGTAGCCGACTAGAGGCTTGCATGATACCCCGTTATCGCGTCCTTGCCCCACCATTGCGCAAAGCGATAGTTGATATAGGTATCCATGTTGTCGCGGATGTCCCCCATAAAAAGCACCTTGGGTGCCGTCGTGATAAAGGGCACCTCCACCTCTGCGTCGGGCGACTCCTCGATGCGCTCGATACGCTCTCGGATCTGCGTGTCGTACTCAACCGCCTCACCCGTCACAAGCGAACGCGCAGCAGAGAGGGAAACGAGGTCGTCGACATGGCGCTCGTCGAGGGCGAGGGCTGTGACCGAGAGCACAAGCACCGCAAAAACCACTGCGGCAAAGCGACCGTATGAGAGGGGCGGCGGCGTCGCCGCGGTGGGCGCGGGCGAATCTGCCGGAACCGCCTCCGCGCCATCGGGCGCCTCTTTTGCCTCTGCCCCCTGCTCGCGCCGGCGGACCCACCAGCCCGCAAGCCATGTGGCGCACACCAGCACAAGAATCACGAAGAGGTCGTAGCGGATATTCTGCACACGCCCCGGACCTACGTAGCCCATAGAGTAGAACGTAGGGGTAAAGCTCGCCGCAAACAGGGCGAATGACCCCGTAAGCGCCAAACCCGGATAGCGGAACGAACACGTCGAACGGCGCGCAGCGCAGACGAGCAAAGGCAGCACGAGAGCCAGCATGAGCAAGAGATAACCGTTGGTCCAAAGGACGAGGTACTCCCCCGCCGCAAGCCCGCTTTTGATGAGCGTTGCCACAACGCCGAGCGCATCGCCCGCAAACTGCGTCTCCTGCCGGATGGCGTTTCCCGGCGCTGCCATCGAGGCGGCAAACCCGGCCACAAAGACCGCAAGTGCCGGCAGGAGCAGAAGGCCCCGGCGATTGCCGCGGCGCACTCCCGCCGCAACGCCCGCGGCGAGCAGAAGCCCCGCAACCAGCGCGGTCACAAAGTTCCCGCCCGCAATAACAAACGCGAGCGCGACCAAAAGAAGGGAGCGCAACGCCGTTCCCGCGGGCGTGTAGATGCACACGCGGGTGCCGCCGCGCAAAAGCCGAATGCCGAGCCCCGCCGCCACGAGCATGAGCGCATGGTAAAACGTGTAGTAGATGGCGGCGTTGTACCACCAGATGCCCTCGACGGGGCTGGGCATGAGCTGCGTCTGCAGCAGAAGGACGGCCGACGCCGCAGCGACGGCCGTGGAGCGGCTGCCACCGAGCACATCACGCACGAGCACCGATGACGCATAGAGCGTGGAGGCCACGAGCGCCGCCATGATCGCGACCGCGCCGACGCCGTAGAGCTCCTCACTCCACACGCCGGGCTGCAGGGCCATAAAAAAGATTGCCGAGTAGGTTCCCTGCCATGAGAAGAACGTGTCGACCACCTCGGCAGCCGCCGCAGCGATGGCCCCCGCGACGCCCTTGCCTGCCTCGAGCGCCAGATGCGCGTCGACGCCGTAATGCCAATCGTCCGCATAGCTATGGTCAAAGGCAGAGATGGCAACCATGGGAACGAGGGCGAGGGCGAGCAAGCAGACGAGGGTCACGGCGACCGCCGTCTCGGGATCAATCCGCCGAGCGAGCGAGGCAAGTGTGCGCCGGGGTCCGGCAAGGGCGGCTAGCAGCTGCATTGGCCCTCCCCTCGCGGGCGCAAGCCCAACGTCGTGCATGTGGACGCCGTCCGAGGTGCACCGCCGCCACAGGAAAGCACGCGCGAGCGACCGAGTGCATCGGTGCACACGGTAAAGCGGTCCCCGTTCTTTCCCAAAAGAAAACGCGGCTCGCGGCGACGGCTGCACGCAGCGCACCGGTGGTCGCACGGCCCTTCGGCCGTAAGGATACAGTGCTCCATAACCATGAGCTCGTGCTCCGCCGGCTCGAGCGTGCCGAGCGGTGCGGCAGGCATCGCCTCCATGAGACGGCGCGCATCATCGGCCGGCAGCTCATCGGGCAGCCAGACGCGCTCGGCGCCCCACGACTGAAGCGCGCGGGCCGCCGCGGGATTCTCCGCATAGAGCGGCGCGGCGGCGTCAAAGGCAACGCCAGCTTCTCGGGCGAGGGCGATCTGTGTGAGGTTCCGGCAGATCACCCGCCGGGCAGCGTGCATGAGGCGGCGGGTGCGTGGGAGGTCGGACGCGCGACAACACGCATCGAGCAGCACCGTCAGATGCGGCAGAAGCGGTTCCCACTCGTCCTCGTTATCCAGAAGGCGCCATGCCTCGACCGCAACCTCGGCGTCACCTTCAGCGAGCAGCGATGACGCCGCGTCGGGGCTTGCGACAAACACCGGGCTTGAAACAGGAACGTCGGCCATCTCATACACAGGAACGGCAACCGCCTCACACGATGGTGCCGAGACTGCCCCGGCGCCGAAAAGGGCGCCGTTTTCTGTCGAGGTGGCAAGCGGTGTCTCGCCGGCGCGAGGCGGCAGGCGGCGTGATCCGTCGTCCACCACATGGGCAGCAGCGCCAAAGACCTCGCCCCGCAGCGCATCGACGGCGCGAGCGGATGCCTCGAGCACCGCGGCGCTCGCCGTAAGAAAGACGGCACTCCCCACCCCAACGCGCCGCTTGCAGCGCAGCGTGACGCGCTCGCCCGGCTCACCGGAAACGGTACAGGGAATGAGCGGGAAGCGGCGCGGTACACCCGCACCGGCGTCCGCCGGAAGAATCGTGTGGATCTCGAGCGTGTCGCCCAGGCGCACGGGGCCCGCGAGCTCAACGGTCACCTCGTGGCGAGCGCGCGCCACGACCAAGCCCACCTCAACACCCTGGTTGCAGGAGCGCTCGAAGCTCATGAGGTCGCGACCTGTTCCCTCAGCGTCACCGCGCAGATAGGCGTCGGTGAATCCACGGTTGAACGACGTGCCCGCGCGCCGCACAAGGGCGTCTACATCAAACGTCTCGCCCACAGCGAGCGCATCGAGCGCCGCGCGGTAGGCGCCCACCACGTTGAAGACGTAATCGGGGTTCTTCATGCGTCCCTCGATTTTGAGGGCAGAAACGCCGGCGCGAACGAGCTCGGGCAGCATCCTCAAGCCAAGAAAGTCCTTGGGGCAGAGAAGCTTGTCCCCTGCCGCCCGCGCGCGGTCCTCCCCCGCGATGTCGACGAGGCGCCATGACTGCCGGCAGGGCTGGGTGCAATCGCCCCGCATCGCCGAGCGTCCGCGCGCGGCGGCGGAAAGCGAGCACGCCCCCGAGTAGCTGATGCAGATGGCCCCGTGGCAGAACACCTCGCACGCAACGCCCGTAGAGACGATGTCGCAAATCTCGGCCGCTGAGAGCTCGCGCGCAACCGTGACGCGCGTGCAGCCAAGCTCGCGCGCGGCAAAGGCGACCGCCGGCGCTGCCTGGGCGCCTGCCTGCGTAGAAAGGTGAAGCTCCATGTCGGGGAGCTCCTCGGCAAGCAAACGCACAAGGCCGAGGTCCGCAACAATGAGGGCAGAAGCACCTGCGCGCTGTGCCCGGCGCGCAGCAGAAAGAGCGCGGGCCTCCTCGCCCGGACGCACGAGCGCGTTCAGCGTCACATATACCGAAACGCCGTGCGCTGCACCGTAGGCGCAAGCGCGCTCGAGCTCATCCCAAGTGAGCCCGGGAGCTGCGGCGCGTGCATCGAGACCGGGCTCTGCGAGACCGACGTAGACGGCGTCTGCCCCGGCGGCGATGGCGGCGAGCAGCGCCTCGGCAGAGCCTGCGGGTGCAAGCAGCTCCGGCAGCAGCACTGGTGCGGTCCCCTCTGCAGCTAAAGCCTCGTCCATGGCGCGCCCTCCCCTCGTCGTCTTATGCACGCAGTCTGAAAAAATGCCTGCAAGAAGAATACACGAGACCGACCACAGGTGCGTTGCGCTATTGTGTTCAGTACATATGTATGTCGCAATCCGCTACGGCATGCGGGCAAGGTGCCCGCGCCATTAGGGGAAACTCCAGGAGGTCTCTATGGGTCCACGTGAGCGTCATATACGAACGAACGCCAGGACGCATCTCGTTCCTGCCATCGTGGCTTCGTTCATCGGTTTTCTGCTTATCGCAGGCATCGCCTTTGGCATCGGCATGCTCGGCAACGTGAGTCGCTGGCTGGAGGACCTGCCCGACTACACCAACACCGACCTGTATCTCACGAGCGAGCCGACGACGATTCTCGACGCCCAGGGCAACACGATCGCGAGCCTCTACGCGCAGAACCGCACCTCGGTGAACATCGACCAGGTGTCCCAGTACGTGCTCGACGGCACCGTGGCCACCGAGGACGAGCGCTTCTACGAGCACAACGGCGTCGACCTCTACGGCATCATGCGCGCCGTGGTGGTGCAGCTCACCGGCGGCCACGAGGGCGCCTCCACCATCACGCAGCAGCTCGTGCGCAACACGATTCTCTCCGACGAGCAGTTTGACGACACGCTCGAGCGCAAGGTCCGCGAGGCATACATCGCCATCAAGATGGAGGAGATCTACTCTAAAGAAGAGATCCTCATGATGTACCTCAACACCATCTACTTTGGCCACGGCGCCTACGGTATCCAGGCGGCTTCGGAGACCTACTTCTCCAAGAACGCCAGCGACCTCACGCTCGCCGAGGCGGCGCTGCTCGTGGGTCTGCCCAACTCGCCGTCGCGCTACGACCCCACCGTCAACCCCGACCTCGCCCTCCAGCGCCGCAACACGGTTCTCGACCGCATGCTCTCCAACGGCAAGATCTCCCAGGAGGAGCACGACGCTGCTCAAGCCGAGCCCATTGCGCTCAACGTGACCGAGAACTCCTCCACCGGCGTCGAGGTCCTGGGCCAGCCCTACTTTGTCGACTATGTGCGCTCCCTCTTGAACGAGGAGTTCAGCTACGACGCCATCTTCTCTGGCGGCCTTACCGTCTATACCACCATCGACCCCACTATCCAGGCTGCTGCCGAGACCGCGGTCGTCGACCAGCTCAACCGCTACAACCTCGACGGCCTCGAGGCCGGCATGACCATCATCGAGAACGGCACGGGCTACATCCGCGCCATGGTGGGCGGCAAGGACTACTACGCCGACGAGCATCACACCAACCACGCCATCACCGGCCGTCAGGTGGGTTCCTCGTTCAAGACCTTCACGCTTGCGACCGCCCTTAAGCAGGGCATGAACCCCAACATCCGCATCAACTGCAACTCGCCCTACACGCTTACCGAGGGTCTGGACAAGCCACACAACGTGCAGAACTACGGCAACTCGAGCTACGGCACCATCACGCTCGCCCGCGCCACCGAGCTCTCGTCCAACACGGGCTACGTGCAGGTCGCCAAGGCCGTGGGCAACCAGAACATCATCGCCACCGCGCAGGACCTCGGTATCACCGCGGACATGGAAGACGTCCCCACGCTCACGCTCGGCGTCACCAGCATCTCCACGCTCGAGATGGCCGAGGCCTACTCCACCTTTGCCACGGGCGGCTATCACCGCGACGCCGTTGCCATCACCAAGATCGAGAACCGTGACGGCGAGGTTGTCTACGAGCATCAGGATGCGCCCGAGCAGGTGCTCGACACCAGCGTGACGCAGGTCCTTACCGAGGTCCTCGAGGGTGTTATCAACCACAGCGGCGCCACCGGTACCGCGGCGCGCCTCTCGGTCAACCAGCCGCTCGCCGGCAAGACGGGCACCACCTCCGACACGGCCGACCTGTGGTTCTGCGGCTACACCCCGCAGTACGCCATCGCCGTTTGGACCGGTTACTCCTCGGGCTCCATCCCCATTTATGTTGGCGGACGCGAGGCGCTGGGCAACGACTTTACGCTGCCGATGGCGCGCAACACCCTGAACGCCATTCTTGAGGGCGTGCCCCGTGCCGAGTTCCCCACGACCGACCAGCAGATCAACTACAAGGATGACTCTGTGTGGAAGTGCGAGGGCAAGTCGCTCGTAGGCATGCGCTCGAGCGCCACGACGACACAGCAGAGCGAGTCTCCGGCGGAGTCTGCAGAGTCCCCCGAATCCGCTGAGTCGCCGGCTTCGCCCGAGCAGCCCCCGACGACCCCGAGCTCGCCCACCAGCCCGACCACGCCTACGCCGGAGCCGGAACCCGAGCCCACGCCAACCCCGACGCCTGACCCTGAGCCTGACCCGGAACCGGAGAAGCCTGAGACGACACCGACGCCCGATCCTCAACCGGAGCCCACACCGGAAGGGGAATCTCAATCGTAAGCTGCACCGCAGCGCCGCCGTTTTTAGCATCCAGAACGCAAAAAGGACCCGGTCACTCCGGGTCCTTTTTTGCATCAATTCATGCAGCGAATTCATGTAGCGCTTGTTCGTGCAGCAACTGCATAACAATCTCAATGCATACCCCGGCCGCAGCCTTGACTCAGTCGTGTTCGGCCCCGAAAGTCATCCGCTCTGATCCTTCGAAGGCACATCCCTAGAGCTGCGTGTGCATCCGTCACACTCCGTGTGCAATCCGCACGCCCCGTGTGCAATCGGCACACTTCATGTGCATTTGGCACGCTAAAAGACAGGTAAGCCGTGCTGGTTGCACGCGAAGCGTGCCAGATGCACATGAACCGTGCTAGATGCACACCAAGCGTGATGGATGCACATGGGGTGTGCTGGTTGCACACGAGGCGTTACGAATGCACCAAATGGGCTGCCCAACGGCGCGGCAAACGGACAAACTGTTAGCGCTTGCGCGTATGCAGGTAGTAGTACGCCAGCAGAGCGATAAGCGCAATCGGCAACAGCAACACGAGCGCAAAGAGCGCGATGTGCATCGCAGCGATCATGGTCGGTCCCCTCTTCTTCCCTATTCCTCGATACCGCAGATGCGCTTGAGTAGCGCCTCCAGGCGTGCACCGCCCTCGTCGGAAGCAGCGATGACAAGAATCGTATCATCGCCCGCAATCGACCCAAGCACGTCGGGAAGATCCGCCCCGTCGACCGCTGCGGCAATCCCCGAGGCCATACCCGGTTGCGCCTTGATGAGCACGAGCTTCTCGGTGCGCACGATCTCAATCACCATATCGGTGACCATCCGCTTGAGGTAGAGGTCCTCGGGAAGCGCGTAGATGCCCTCGGGAACCTTCTTCAGCCCCATATCGGCTATATCGCGCGACACGGTGGCCTGCGTGCAATCAAAGCCGCGGCCCCTCAACTCCTCTACAAGCGTACGCTGCGTGCGCACGCCTCCGGCTCGCACGATCTCGCGAATGGCCTCCTGTCGGCCGTTGCGTTTCCTTGCCATAGCGCAACCTCCGGTGTGTATGCAAATTACCCCTACTATTATGCATAGTTTGGGCACTTTATCACACAGGAGTGAATAATTCACCGTTTTGGAATGATTTACGGCCGTCCGCACCGCCGCTCGGCAGAACGCGCTCCCCCCTCCCCACATACGGCAGGGGGACAGGACGGCATGCAGGTGGGCAGAGGTTTACGCCACAGCCGTATCGCTTCGCGGCGGAAGAGCGGGCGCCAAGCCCACCAGGTGCGAGAAGCGCGCAGAGAGGCAGCATGCGAGCACGTTGCGGTGCTCGATAGGCGCAAGCATGATGCCAAAGTCGCGCTTAGTCTCTGGGTGTGCGACGACCGAGCGCACCGCCTCGCGGGTGCTTGCCGCCTCAACCATATCGCGCACGCGGGCCGTCCGCTCGATGGACGAGATGCTCTTGCGCTCGCAGACCTCATGGATGCAGGCGATGACCCTATGCAGGTGAACCCGCTCAATCGCAGAGGCAAGCTCGTCATCGTCCGCCATGCCCCAGTGCGCTGCCATATCCTGCAAAACGCTGCGGTCGAGCTCACAGCGCGCAAAGATGTCCTGGTCGGCGAGGGCACCGGCAATGCGCGCCCACCCGGCGTGATAGAGCGCCCCGGGAAGCGCCGCGATGCGCTCCGCGCCCTCCAGATAGGACGCCATGAAATCCGTCTCGTCTTTCTTGAACGCTAAGCGGAGCCCGAGCTCGGCGATACGGGAGCGATTGAGGAGCCTACCGGTCACATCGTCAAGGGCTCCGCACTCGATCAGCGGGGCGGCTGCGGCATGAAACGCTTCGGCAGACTGCACGGAAACCTCGGGCACGCGCCGCGTCCGACTCAAGCGCTCGCCACGAGGCCCAAAGCTCTCAAACGCGCGCGTGGGCAGCACAAGATCGCACCCGTCCCCATCGATTGCAGAGAGCATGAGCTCAAGGGCGCGTGGGGCAAGCCAGTCGTCCTGGCGCATGAGCAAAACGTAATCACCGCGTGCGGCGGCAATTCCCTCATCAAAGGCAGCGAAAACGTCACAGGTATCGGTCTCGATTACATCAAGGCGGATGTTGCGCTCCGCCTCGCGTTCGCAAATGGCGAGCGAACGGTCGCGGGAGGGCATAACGACGGCGACCAGCTGGACGCGGTCGAAGGCCTGGCCGAGCACGCTCTCGAGTGCGCGCGTAAGCGTCGCCTCGCCGTCACGGACGGCGAGCACGATCGATGCGCTGGCGCACTGTGATGCTCGGATGTTCACCTGCGAGCCTCCCGGATATTCATGACAGATGAGCTCTGGCTCATGGTATCACCGGGTGCGGACGCATGATTTTAGCGGCGGGGACTGCACGTCAACCACAGATGTTCACCACGGCTACACCACACTTGTGAGAAGCCCCTCGTCATACGCCACATCGGCAAATACCAGACCGCACGCAGGGGCTGTGGGACCAGCCGCCGCACGGTCGCAGCGGGCAAGGACCTCGCCCACCCACGCGGGCTCTCGCCGGTGCATGCCCACCTCCACGAGCGTGCCCACGATGGTGCGCACCATGGAGTGCAAAAAGGCGTTACCGGTGATGGTGAACGCCAAAACGTCCTCGCCAAGCTCGTTGGAGCGGGCAAGGCCGCAGGACATAACGTTTCTGCAGGTCGGCTTTCCAATAGCCGAGGCAACCTTGCAGAAACTCTTGAAGTCATGCTCACCGATGAGGTACGCCGCGCCTTCGGCCATCGCGCCCTCGTCAAGCGGCATGCGGTGCCACCATACGTGCGGGCGGGTGAGAACCGGGCGGTCCGGACGGTCGGCGATGCGGTAGATGTAGGTGCGGGAGCGCGCGTCGAAACGGGCGGAGAAGCCCGTCGGCGCCTCGAAGACGGCGCTAATCGAGATGTCGCGCGGCAGCAGCGCATCCATGGCGCGCAGCCATCTCCGCTGGGTGATGGCGAGCTCGGACCCGTCCGCCACGGGTATGCTCACGTACTGGCTGAGTGCGTGCACCCCCGCATCGGTCCTGCCGGCGCAGGTGAGGTCGACCTCGCGACGCAAAAACGTCTCGAGGGCACGCCTGAGCTCGCCGGCGACCGTCGTCTGGTCGCGTTGCTCGGCAAAGCCCGCGTACGCTGCGCCATCGTAGGCGACGCGAAACACCAAGGTCGGCAGTTCGGGTGCAGGCACGCAATCAAGACCGGCGACGGTAGACATCGAGGGTCGCTCCTCTCGGATCAAAGCTGAAACAGGTGCGGCAGGGCCGCCATAAGGACGATAAGGACAAGGCCGACGGCGAGCACTGCTTTGTCGCGGGGCGCAAGCGGCAACGGATCGCGCGCCGAGCGCGCCCCCTCATGGTAGCAGCGTGCGTCCATGGCGGCGCCGATGCGGTCGGCCCGGCGGAACAGCCCCACCATGACCGGCACGAGGACCGACCCCCACACCCGTATGCGCGCCACCATGCCACCTGCATCGAAGCGTACGCCGCGGGAGCGCTGGGCGAGCTCCACCCGGTGCACCTCGTCGGTGACGAGCGGGATAAAGCGCAGGGCGAGCGAGAGCACCATGCCGGCCTCATCTACAGGGACACCCCAGCGGGAAAGCGGAGACGCCAGGCGCACGCAGGCATCCGCCACCGCCGTGGGCGTCGTCGTGGCGCATACCACGAGCGAGAGGACGAGCATGACTGCGATACGGACAACCGCCGTCAGCGCACGCTCCGCCCCTGCAAGATTGAGCCCCCATGCCCCGGCGAGCGCAACGTCTGCCGTGCCGTCGCAGGAGACGAGGTTCGCCACGATGATGAACGCCATGAGGACCACCGCCGGACGAAGGGCAGCAAGCATGCGGCGCGCGCCCATGCCCGCCGCAAGCGCAAGGGCACAAGCAGCAGCGCACCACAACGCGAGTGCCAAAGGACCCGTCGAACAGAACACGCCCACTATACCGGCGATCAGCAGCACGAGCTTAACGCGCGCGTCAATGGTCTGGACCATGCCCGCATGACGCCCTGAGAGGGCCTCTGAGGGCTCAGACGGGGCGTTATGGGAGTCGGTGCCGCCCACACGCTCACTCCGGCCCTCCTCAGCCGTAAGAAGGCGCGCCAGGCGCCATGCCTCGGGCGGCATGAGCCCCGCACGGGCGAAGGCGCCCGCATCGTCGCTAAGCTCGAGCGTCGTCCTCTCCCACGCGATGCCGCCGTCTGCAACGAGCGCCACACGGTTTGCGATGCCAACCCACTCCTCCAGGTCGTGGCTTACCACCACAATGCCGCGACCCTCGCTCGCAAGCCTGCGCACGAGCGCATGGAGGCGCCGGCGCGCCGTGGCGTCGAGTCCCGAGGTGGGCTCATCCAGCACGAGCACAGAGGCGTCCAGCGACACCATGCAGGCGAGCGCCACGCGACGCGCCTGACCGCCGGAGAGCATGAAGGGGTCACGGCCGAGCATCTCGTCATCAATCGCGAGCGCCTCCCGTGCGTTTGCCACGCGCGCGGCAACCTCGGCCTCACCACACCCCAGCTGGCGAGGGCCGAAGGCGAGCTCCTCCCCCACACTCTCCAAAAAGAGCTGACTCTCTGGATGCTGAAACGCAAGCGCCACGTCACCCGGCTCGGGCTGACGCGGACCCGCAGCCATATCCTCGGCACGCGGATGCAGCAGTACCGTTCCTGCGGCTGGCTTCTTGAGGCCGGCGAGCACCGTGGCCAGCATTGACTTCCCCGAGCCCGATGGGCCCGCGACAAGAAGCACCTCGCCTGCGCGCACGGCAAGCGACACGTTATGCAGCACGTTGCGCTTTTCATAGCCGGCAGAGACACCCTTTGCCTCAAGCAGGACCGCTCCGGCACCCTGCGGCTCTGGCGCGCCAGCGTTGCCCCTAAGGACCGCCGCGATTGCCTTGGCCGCGCCCTGGCCCCTAGGCTGAGCCCACCGGGCGATGTCGGCGGGCTCCACTCCGCACGAGAGGCTATACCCCGCGTCCACCGCAGCGACAAGCGCTGCGGGATAGGGCCCCTGGATGAGCGTTTGGGCGAACAGATGACGGGCGTCGTGCACAAGCGAATCCGGCGTACCTTCCCACGCGACGCGGCCCGCCTCGAGCACAACGGCGCGATCCGCGCCGAGCGCCTCCACCGGATCATGGGTGATGGCAAGCACACCGAGGCCTCGCTCCCGTGCAAGCGCGCGAACAAGACTTCGCAGTTGCGGGCGCTCCGCGCTGTCGACCATCGAAAGGGCCTCGTCGAGCACAAGGTAGGAAGGCTCCATCGCAAGCACGCCTGCCAGTGCTATGCGCTGTTGCTCGCCGCCCGAGAGCCCGTTCACATCCCGGTCGGCAGCATCAGAAAGCCCCACCGCCTCAAGTGCGCCCCGAACGCGCGCATCAAGCTCACGTCCCGCGCACCCGAGGTTACGGGGGCCAAACGCCACCTCATCGGCAACAACGGTCGACACTATCTGGTCTTGGGGGTTCTGGACGACCATACCCACGCGCCGGCGGACCTCGTCACGGCGCGAGCCCTCGGCTAAGACAACCCCGTCCACCGAGACCTCGCCGCCATCAGGAAGCAGCGCGCCCGATGCAACACGGCCGAGGGTCGACTTTCCCGACCCGTTGCCGCCAAGCAGCGCAACAACTTCACCAGGTGCGATTGAGAGCGTAACGTCCGCAAGAACAGACTCGTCCGCCCCATAGGCAAACGAGACGTTGTCGAGTTTCAGCATGCCATCCACCTCCCCTCATGATCTCAGCAAACCTGCGCTCAGAACCTGCACTACATACGAAAAGAGGGGCACCCGGGGCGCCCCTCTTACAATGCGAACCTTGAGCGGACGCCGGTTACTCGGCGGCCTTCTCCTCGGTGGCCTCAGCCTCAACGGTCTCCTCGACCTCGACAGGAGCCTCCTCCTCGGCCTTCTCGACCTTCTTGGGGGCCTCAGCCTTCTTGGCGGGAGCAGCCTTAGGGGCCTTCTTCACCACGGGCTCGGACACGATCTCGATGATGACCATCGGAGCGTTGTCGCCCTTGCGGGGGCCGAGCTTCATGATGCGGGTGTAACCACCGTTGCGGTCAGCCCACATGCCCTGAGCGGCCTTGTCGAAGAGCTCGGCAACGAGGTTCTTATCGCCGAGCTTGGCGATGGCCAGACGACGGGAGTGCAGGTCGCCCTTCTTGGCCCAGGTGATGATGGGCTCAACGTAGCCGCGCAGCGCCTTGGCGCGCGTCTCGGTGGTCTTGATGCGATCGTTCTCGAAGAGCGCCTTGGCGAGGCTCTTCTTCATCGCACGGGTGTGCGCGGCGTCGGTGCCGAGCTTCAGACCCTTCTTCTTGTTGTGACGCATGGTCGGTTTCTCCTCTGATACGCGATAGCGTTAGTCCTTGAGGCTGAGCCCCATGGACTGAAGCTTGTCCTTGACTTCCTCGATCGACTTCACACCGAAGTTGCGGATGTTCAGCAGGTCGTTCTCGGAGAACTCGACGAGCTGGCGCACCGAATGGATGCTCGCGCGCTTGAGGCAGTTGTAGGAGCGGACGGAGAGGTCCAGGTCCTCGATCTGCTTGTCAAGCTCGGCGTTATCGCTGGTCACCTCGGGGGCGAAAATCGAAACCTCCTCCTCGACCTCGGGGGTCTCGGCAAGGTTCATGAAGGCGGTCATGTGCTGGTTGATGATGTTGGCCGCCTGCACCACCGCGTCACGCGGGCTCACCGCACCGTTGGTCTCGATCTCGAGAACCAGACGGTCGTAGTCGGTGTGCTGACCCACGCGGCAGGCCTCGACGAGCTTGGCGCAGCGACGAACCGGCGAGAAGAGCGAATCGACATGGATGACACCAATGGGGTCATTGTCGCGCTTGTTGTTCTCGTAGGAGACGTAGCCGCGGCCGTAGCCGATGCGCATGCTCATGGTGAGGTGACCGCCCTCGGTGAGGGTGGCGATGTGGTGATCGGGGTTCACGAGCTCAAAGTCGGAAGGCAGCGCGAAATCGCCACCGACGACCTCGCAGGGACCGTCGACCGAGATAGTCGCGGTGCCCTCCTCGGTGGTACCGAGAGCCTCGAACACCAGGCCCTTCACGTTCAGAACAATGTCGGTGACATCCTCAACCATGTTGGGGATGGTCGTGAACTCGTGCTGAGCGCCATCGATCTGGATGGCCTCCACCGCAGCGCCCTCGAGAGACGAGAGCAGGACACGACGCAGCGAGTTACCGAGCGTGTCGCCATAGCCGCGCTCGAGCGGCTCAACGGAAACGCGCGCGGAGGTCTCGTTGATCTCCTCGACCTGAACCTGAGGCCTAATGAATTCTGACATGTACTAACCTCCAGCCTCAGCAGCCTAATCGGATAAGGGACTAGACTACTTAGAGTAGAGCTCGACGATGAGCTGCTCTTGGATATCGGTGCTGATCTGCTCGCGGGTGGGCAGCGACAGCACGTTGCCGCTCAGCTTCTCGATATCGACCTCAAGCCAACCGGGGACCTCGAAGCGCTCGGACTGGATGAGGGCCTCCTTGATGGGGAGGAGGTCGCGGTACTTCTCGCCGACGGCGACAACGTCACCGGGCTTGACGAGGAAGGAGGGGATGTCGACGCGGCGGCCGTTCACGGTGAAGTGACCGTGGCGGACCGTCTGGCGGGCCTCCTTGCGGGTACGGGCGAAGCCAAGACGGAACACGACGTTGTCAAGACGACGCTCGAGAAGGGTCATGAGGTTCTCACCCGTGACGCCTTCCATACGAAGAGCGCGCTCGTAGTAGTGATGGAACTGCTTCTCGAGCACACCGTAGATGAACTTAGCCTTCTGCTTCTCGCGCAGCTGCATGCCGTACTCAGATTCCTTGCGACGGCGCTTGGGCTGGCGAATCGATTCCTTCTTGCTGCTGTAGCCGAGCTCCACGGGATCGATCCCGAGCTGGCGGCAGCGCTTGATAACAGGAGTCCTGTCAATTGCCATGGTTAAGCGATCCTTTCAGAGTTACACGCGGCGACGCTTCTTGGGGCGGCAGCCGTTGTGCGGGATGGGGGTCTTGTCCTGGATGCTCGACACCTCGAGGCCAGCGGCCTGGAGCGAGCGGATAGCGGTCTCACGACCGGAGCCGGGGCCCTTCACGAAGACGGCAACCTTGTGCATGCCGTGCTCCATAGCGGCCTTGGCGCAAGCCTCGGCAGCCATCTGAGCGGCAAACGGGGTGCTCTTACGCGAGCCCTTGAAGCCGACCTGACCGGCGGACTTCCAGGCAATGACGTTGCCCTGGGGATCGGTGATCGAAACAATCGTGTTGTTGAAGGTGGAGCGGATGTGAGCCTGTCCCACCGAAATGTTCTTGCGATCGGCGCGCTTGATGCGGGTCTGCGCAGCGCGCTTGTTCTTTGCCGTAGCCATCTAAGCGCTCTCCTTACTTCTTCTTACGGGCACCGATCTGGCGCTTCGGACCCTTGCGGGTGCGAGCGTTGGTGTGGGTGCGCTGACCGCGGACCGGGAGGCCCTTACGGTGACGCAGACCACGGTTGCAGCCGATGTCCATGAGGCGCTTGATGTTCTGGTTGTGCTCACGACGAAGGTCGCCCTCGATCATGAGACCGGCCTCATCGATGTACTTGCGGATGGTGTCAACTTCCTCCTCGGTGAGGTCCTTGACACGGGTATCCGGGTTGATGTTCGTCTCCGCGCAGATCTTGCTGGCGGTGGTGCGGCCGATGCCGTAAATGTAGGTCAGACCAATCTCGACGCGCTTCTCGCGCGGAAGGTCGACACCGCTGATACGGGCCAACGTATGCTCCTCTCTTTAACCCTGACGCTGCTTGTGGCGCGGGTTCTCGCAGATTACGAGCACCTTGCCATGGCGCCTAATGATCTTGCACTTGTCGCACATCTTCTTGACGGAAGGACGTACCTTCATGATGCGATCCTCTCAGTTGTGCTCAAACGTATACCTACTATCTACTCGTCCAGCCGCAGACGTGAATAACCGGCTGATGAGTGTGTCGAGCAGCTTGGGGCTTGAGCGCTCCCCTCCCCGCCCGATACGGGCTGCTATTTATAGCGATAGGTGATGCGCCCGCGCGTGAGGTCATAGGGAGAAATCTCCACGACCACACGGTCGCCGGGAAGGATGCGGATGTAGTTCATGCGAATCTTGCCCGAGATGGAGCACAGCACAGAGGCCCCGTTCTCAAGCTCGACGCGGAACATAGCGTTGGGGAGCGGCTCAGTGACCGTACCCTCAAGCTCGATGGCATCTTCCTTCTTCACAAGCACATCTTTCTCTCGCGAAACATACAGCAACAGCGTATGATAGCGTACTCGCGCACGCTATCGTGGATTTTTCGTATCGACTCCACAATTTTCTTCGCTCGCAACGTCTCCTATACAGATAGGCGTTCCCGAAGAACACTGGAAGTCGCTTCATCTGTGTCGATTGGACCACAATGCACCGACTGGACTTCGACGAGCTCTCGCGTCAGCTGGCCAATCTCTACGACCTCTTCGAAACGAGCGACCCGGAAGACGCCACTCTAACAGCCTGCTCCTTAAACATGTACAGGCAGAATGCCTTGTATGCTGTCAGCAACGATGCGCACCATCTATCCATAGCCGACATGAAGCTGCATCTATTTGTTTCCCCCACTCTGAGAGGAATTCATCAATCTACCGTGACACAAGTCCCGGAGACCTTCAGAAGTTTTTTCTCATTGTGGAGGCCAACACGTGTTACATCGCCTCTAACTGCAACCGCCTCTATCTGGAGGCTCGCCTGCTCCTTGGAGTAGATGAGCACGATGCGCAGAAGCGCACGCTGTTATACCTTGACTATCAATGTTGTAAGAAATGGTATAGGGAACGTTACGACGAAAGCGGGATAGGAATTCTTCGCGACAACGGACGATGATCTAATGGGCGTTCTTCTTTCGGGCAATGTGAAATATTTTGCACATTGTAAAACCCTCGCATAAGCGAAGGAGGCCCAGCAGGGCCTCCTTTCAGATTGAGCCATATAAGCCTCAGCGCTTACGGATATTCACCGTTATCCGCCGGCCAAGCCAAGCGATGGCGTTACATCACACCGCCCTGCATGGAGCACCAGGCGCCCTGGGCGTCCTGCGTGAGGATGACCGGGCCGTCATTGGTGATAGCAATGGTGTTCTCGTAATGCGCGGCGGGCAGACCGTCGTCGGTGGTGACAAGCCAGCCGTCCGGCCCCACGCTCACATGGTAGGTACCGAGCGTGATCATGGGCTCGATGGCAATGACCATACCGGCCTCGAGCTTCACGCCGCGACCTTTCTTGCCCCAGTTGGGAACGTTGGGGTCCTCGTGCATGACACGTCCTACCCCGTGACCCACGTACTCGCGGAGCACGCCATAGCCGTGACGCTCGGCCAGGCTCTGGATGGCATGGCCGATGTCGCCGATGCGGTTACCCGGAACAGCCTGGGCAATGCCCTCCTTCAGACAGTCGAGCGTGACCTCGCAAAGGGCCTTGACCTCCTGCGAGGGGTTGCCCACATAGAAGGTCCAAGCGTTATCGCCCACCCAACCGTCAACGGTCGCACCCGTATCGATCGAGATGATGTCACCGTCGCGCAGGATGATGTCGGGATTAGGGATGCCATGCACCACCGCATCGTTCAGCGACGCGCAGATGGAGCCGGGGAATCCGCCGTAACCCTTGAACGTGGGGATGCCGCCGTGCATACGGATAATCTGCTCGGCGAGCTGATCGAGCTCGAAGGTCGAGACGCCAGGACGCACCATGGCACCAACGTGCCGGAGCGCCATCTTAGACAGCGCTCCGGCCTTCTTCATCTGCTCGATATCTTGTGCAGACTTAATTTTGATCATAGATGGAGAGCTTCCTTCACACGATCATGGACTTCCTCGATGGTGCCGACGCCGTCGACCACATCGAGACGGCCCTGGCCGCGATAGTACTCTACAAGTGGGCTCGTATTCTTCTCGTACACATCGAGGCGGTTGGCGATCGTCTCGGGCTTGTCGTCGTCGCGCTGATACATCTCGCCACCGCACTTGGGGCAGACCTCGTCAGCAGCGGTGCCGGTGTAGCCGCAGGCGCGGCAGGCGCGGCGAGCCGAGAGACGGTCGATAATGACCTTCGCGTCGACATCGATAAGGAGCGCCGCATCGAGCGGATTGCCCATGGCGCCGAGCTCAGAGTCGAGGGTGACCGCCTGAACGGTGTTGCGCGGGAAGCCGTCCAGAATGAAGCCCTTCTGGGCATCGTCGGCGGCAAGGCGCTCTTTCACCAGATCGATCACGAGCTGGTCGGGGACAAGCTCGCCGGCATCCATGTAGCTCTTGGCCTTGACGCCAAGGTCGCTGCCGCTCTTGACGGCAGCGCGCAGAAGGTCACCGGTCGAGATGTGGGCAAAACCGAACTCTGCAACGAGTTCCTGAGCGACGGTACCCTTGCCCGCGCCCGGAGCTCCCAGCAATACAATGTTCATGGCTGACTCCTCTCAAGCCGTGTTGCTACTTGAAGAACCCGTCATAATCATACATCTTCAGCTGGCTCTCCACCTTTGCAAGGGTGTCGAGCACAACGCCGACCATAATGAGGACCGACGTACCGCCGAAGGACTGGATGAGCTGGTTGCCCGTGAACGAGAACACCACAGACGGCACGATGGCAATAAGTGCCAGGAAGATCGCGCTCGGCAGGGTGATCTTGTTAAGGGCGTTCTTGATGTAGGCGGCCGTGGCCTTGCCCGGACGAACGCCGGGGATGAAGCCACCCTGCTTCTTCAGGTTGTCAGCCGTCTCATCGGGGTTGAAGACCATGCTCGTGTAGAAGTACGCGAAGAACACAATCAGAACAACGTTAAGAATCCAGTTGATCCAGCCGCTCGCAAGGGCGCCCGCCACAGCCTGAACCCAACCGACGCCGGGGAAGAACACGGCGAGCTGGGCCGGGAAGTAGAGAAGGGCGCTAGCAAAGATGATCGGCACAACGCCCGCGGTGTTCACCTTGATCGGCAGATAGGTGGTCTGACCACCCATCATGCGACGGCCAACCACGCGCTTGGCGTAGCTCACCGGGATACGGCGCTGGCCGCGCTCCAGGTACACGATCAGCGGGATGACGCAGAGGATGATCACGAAGATCACCACGGTGACGACGATACCCATCGTGCCCTCGGAAGCCGAGGAGATGATAGCCGCCGGCAGCCCCGCCATGATGTTGGCGAAGATGATGAGCGACATGCCGTTGCCGATACCGCGCTGGGTGATGAGCTCACCGATCCACATGATGAGCATGGCGCCCGCGGTGAGCGTGCCCACGATCATGATGTCGAAGATGATCTCGGGAGCGCCGGCACCATTGAAGTTGATGCCGTAGCCCTTGAACAGGAACAGGTACCCGATGGAGTTCAAAAGGGCGAGCGCAAGCGTCAGATAGCGAGAATACTGAGTGATCTTGGTCTGACCGACCTCGCCCTCACGGGCAAGCTCGTGCAGGCTCGGAACCACGCTCTGGAGCATCTGAAGGATGATCGAGCTCGTGATGTAGGGCATGATGCCGAGCGAGAAGACCGAGACATAGCTAAGCGCACCGCCGGAGAAGAGATTCAGCAGCGACATAGCGCCAGCGGCGACAGAGTTGTCGCCGCTGAACAGGTCCACCATCTCCCCGAAGGGGATGCCGGGCACAGGCACGTGCGCACCGATGCGGTACAGCACGAGCATCGCTATGGTGAAGAGAATCTTCTCGCGCAGGTCCTTGATGCGAAAAGCGTTCTTCAGGGCGTCTAGCACGGGAGCTCGACCGACCCTCCAGCCGCCTCGATCTTGGCCTTGGCCGCAGCCGAAACCTTGTCGACCTTGACGGTGAACTTCTTGGTGGTCTCGCCCTCACCAAGAACCTTGACCGGCTCGAATTCCTTCTTGATGATGCCGGCAGCCTTGAGAGCAGCGCCGTCGATCACCGCGCCGTCCTCGAACTTCTCGTCGAGGCGGGCGATGTTGATGGCCTTGAACTCAATGCGACGGGGGTTGCGGAAGCCGGGAAGCTTGGGCAGACGCATCGCAAGCGGGGTCTGGCCACCCTCGAAGCCGGCGCCCTTACCGCCACCGGAGCGGGAGAGCTGGCCCTTCTGGCCGCGGCCCGCAGTGGTGCCGTGACCAGAGGAGTTGCCGCGGCCGATGCGCTTGCGGCGATGGGTGGAACCCGGTGCGGGAGTAAGATCGTGAAGCTGCATGTGCTACTCCTCTACAATCTCAACAAGGTGCTTGACCTTGAAGATCATGCCGCGAACCGACTCGTTGTCGGAAATCTCGCGCGTGTGGTTGATCTTCTTGAGGCCGAGCGCGTGAACGGTCCTAACCTGGTCCTTCTTGCAGCCGTTGGTGCTGCGGACCTGCTTGATCTTAATGGTGTCAGCCATCGTTACTGCTCCTTACCACCGACGAACATCTGAGCGACGGTGAGGCCGCGGCGCTCCGCAACCTCCTCGGGGCTCGAGAGCTCCTTGAGGCCCTCGGCAGCGGCCTTGATGATGTTGAGGCCGTTGTCGGTGCCGAGCGACTTGGAGAGGACGTTCTTGATGCCGGCCAGCTCGAAGAGGGGGCGCACAGCGCCGCCGGCGATAACGCCGGTACCCTCGATAGCGGGCTTGATGATGATCTTGCCAGCGCCAAAGTGACCCTCGACCTCATGCGGAATGGTGCCGGTCTCGGTCACGGGCACGTGGAACATGTGCTTCTTGGCGTCGAGCGAGGCCTTGGAGATGGCCAGCGGCACCTCGGCCGACTTGCCCATGCCCAGGCCCACGTTGCCCTTGCCGTCGCCTACGACAACGAGCGCGACGAGGGACATGCGGCGACCGCCCTTGACGGTCTTGGAAACACGGTTGATGAAGACGACGCGCTCCTCGAACTCGGAGGCCTCGCGCTGCTTGTTATCTCGATTACGAGCCATGTGCTTCTAACCTCCTAGAACTCGAGACCGGCGGCGCGGGCGCCGTCGGCGAGGGCCTTCACGCGGCCGTGGTAGATACGGCCACCGCGGTCGAACGTGACCTGCTTGATGCCAGCCTCGACGGCGCGCTTACCGATGAGCTCGCCCACCTTGGCAGCAGCCTCCTTGTTGGAGGTGTGGGTGCCCTTGAACTCGGCCTCGAGCGTGGAGGCGGAGACGAGGGTGTTGCCCTTGGTGTCGTCGACGATCATTGCGTAGATGTTGGCATTGGTGCGCACGACGCGCAGACGCGGACGCTCCGGCGTGCCGAAGATCTTGCCGCGCACGCGACGCTGACGGCGCTTGAGGCCCGCGAGCTTCGCTTTGTTCTTATCCATCGTTCAATCTCCTTCAGAAGGATCGTGCCGGCACCTAACGGGGTGCCGGACTTATCTGATAGCGCGCGGAGGCTACTTGGCAGCCTTACCGAGCTTGCGGCGGATGTGCTCACCCACGTAGTGGATGCCCTTGCCCTTGTAGGGCTCGGGGGGACGCTTGCCGCGGATCTCGGCGGCGACCTGGCCGACCTGCTGCTTATCGATGCCCTTCACGTTGATGTGCGTGTTGTCGGGCACCTCGAAGGTGATGCCCTCGGGGGCGTTGTAGATCACGGGGTGCGAGTAACCGAGAGAAAGCTCGAGGTCCTTGCCCTTGAGCTGGACACGGTAGCCAACGCCGGCGAGCTCGAGGCCGCGGCTGTAGCCCTCGGAAACGCCCACGACCATGTTGTGGATGAGGGCGCGGGTGAGGCCGTGGCGGGCACGGGTCTCGCGCTCATCGTCCGGACGAACGACGGTCAGGACGTTGTCCTCAATCTCGATGGTGAGCTTCTCGTACATATCGAGCTCGAGGGTGCCCTTCGAGCCCTTGACGGTGATGTGGTTACCGTCGACTGCCACTTCGACTCCGGCGGGAATCTGGACAGGCTTCTTACCGATACGGGACACGGTGTTCTCCTTTCCTTCTACGCGCCGAATCGTTTACCAGACGTAAGCGACGATCTCGCCGCCCACGCCCTTCTTACGGCAGTCACGGTCGCACATGACGCCGCTCGAGGTGGAAACGATGGCAGTACCAAGACCGCCGCGGACGCGGGGAAGGTCAGCCACGCCGGCGTACTTGCGCAGGCCGGGCTTGGAGATACGACGAATGCCGTTGATGACCTTCTGCTTCTTGGGACCGTACTTAAGGGTGATGGTGAGGGTCTTGGAGGGCTCGGTATCCTCGACGGTGTAGCCCTCGATGTAACCCTCCTCGTAAATGACGCGGGCGATCTCGACGAGCTTCTTGCTGCTCGGCATCGAGACCGTGGCCTTGTTCGCAGAGTTCGCGTTGCGAATACGCGTGAGCATGTCTGCGATCGGGTCAGTGAGGTTCATGCAGATTCTCCTTCGTTCTTGATGAACTCGCGCGTACGGTTCTCTGGGACCCGTGGCCTCAGAGCCTGAATGACGCGCGCTCTTCCCTGCCTGAGCGGTGTTAGATCACCCCACAGGCGCTGGCACGTGACCTACCAGCTGGCCTTCTTGATGCCGGGAAGCTCGCCCTTGAGCGCAAGCTCGCGGAAGCAGACACGGCACAGGCCGAACTTACGGTAGACCGAGTGCGGACGGCCGCAACGCTGGCAACGCGTGTACTCACGCGTCGAGAACTTCTGCTTGCGCTGCTGCTTGACGATCATCGATGTCTTAGCCACTGATTACCTCCTAACAATGCATACCTGGCTCCGGCCCCGCCGCGCTAAGCGACGGAGCCGGATGCATTTGACTACTTCTTGAACGGGAAACCGAAGGCGTCGAGAAGGGCCTTGGCCTCTTCGTCGGTCTTCGCGGTGGTGACGATGGTGATGTCCATACCACGGGTGTGGTCGACGGAATCGAAATCAATCTCGGGGAAGATGAGCTGCTCGGTCACGCCCATGGAGAAGTTGCCACGGCCGTCGAAGCTCTTGGGCGAGATGCCGCGGAAGTCGCGGATACGCGGAATCGCCACAGCGGTGAGGCGATCGAAGAACTCCCACATGCGGTCGCCGCGGAGGGTGACCTTGGCGCCGATGGGCATACCGGCACGGAGGCGGAAGGACGCGATGGACTTACGGGCGCGGGTGATCATCGGCTGCTGGCCAGTGATGGCGCGCAGGTCGCGCACGGCACCGTCGATGGCCTTGGAGTCCGTGGCGGCCTCGCCAACACCCATGTTCACGACGATCTTCTCGAACTTGGGGATCTCCATGACGTTCTTGTACTGGAACTTCTCCTGCATAGCAGGCTTGACCTCGTTGAGGTACTTGGTCTTAAGACGCGGGACGTACTTCTCTTCAGCCATCTCTAAACTCCTTCTGGGGTTTTAAGCACGGGGCTTGGCCTCTTGGCAGAGTAGGTTTTCCCTGCTCATACACTGGGTTGTCCTCGTGCCTCCTGCCGCAGCAATGCGCGCGAGGAGTCACTCGCGGCACGCCGAATGGCCGGCAGGAGCCGGGCAATACGAGTCGGTATGATACGCGTTTGCGCAAGAAAATGCGAGACAAACTCGGGTTGTGGGCGATTTCCACAATTCGCGATTCCCGCACGCCCACAATGCGCGTCACCATTTCTCCATAGAAATGAGCGCGGTAAGGGCATCCGCAATATGCACGCCCCTCCCCAGCTGGCTACCGCTCGGCGATAGGAAAAGGTCACGTGCTTACGTAATGTCGCACGAGGATATAATATCTTGGTACCAGTTGGGACTATCACCCACAACCCCTTCCAATCGCAAAGGAGAAACCCATGGGTCTGTTCGACATGTTCAAGAAGAAGGAGCCCGCGGCCCCCGCAAAGCCCGCTTCCGTCTCCGCCACCGCTGCGCCCGACACGCTCTGCGCCCCGGCCAACGGCCGCGTCATCGCTATGACCGACGTGCCCGACCCCGTCTTCTCCGGCGAGGTGCTCGGTAAGGGTTGTGCCGTCTGGCCCGAGGACGACATTGTCTACGCCCCTGTCTCCGGCACGGTGACCGTCACCATGGGTCATGCCGTGGGTCTCTCCACCGACGACGGCGTCGAGGTCCTCGTTCACATTGGCGTCGACACTGTGAACCTTCAGGGCAAGGGCTTCACTGGCTACGTCAAGCAGGGTGACACCGTCAAGGCGGGCGATCCCGTCATCAAGATGGATCGCAACGTCATTAAGGAGGCCGGCTATCCCGACTGCGTCGTCCTCGCTGTCTCCAACACCGCTGAGTTCGCCAGCGTTGAGCTTGCGGTCGAGCCCGAGACCACCGTCACCGCCGGTACCCCCGTGGTCAAGGTCGTGCGCTAGCACCTTCTTTCACAAACACGTGCGCCCAAGCGCGCCCCCTGCCCCTTCGCACCCCGTGCGGAGGGGCTTTTTCATGTCCGGATCACACATAGTCACGCCAAAATCCAGGTTGCTGCCGTACTAATCCCATGTGATGCTGGCACTTTGCTGTCTGCGTTCCTAAAACGGACCTGTTTTGCTGTTACCATGTCGAGAAACACCCCATGACAAGGAAGTAACCTGTGACCGCAACCGATACCCACGCACTCCCTCCATCGAGCGCGCACGCCGCGCAGCCCGAGCTCCTCGCCCCCGCAGGCGGCCCCGACCCCTTTGCCGCTGCGCTTGCTGCCGGGGCAAACGCCATCTACTGCGGCATGGGGTCATTCAATGCGCGACGCAAGGCAGAGAACTTTGACAACGATTCGTTTGAGGCGGCATGTCGCGCGGCGCACCTGGCCGGCGCACGCGTCTATGTGACGGTCAATATCGTCATCAAGCAGTCCGAGCTCGTCGAGGCGCTCGGGCTCATCCAACGCTGCACGCAGCTCGGCGCGGACGCTTTCATCATCCAGGACTGGGGGCTCTTTGCCGCCGTGCGCGCCCTTATGCCCAACGTGGAGACCCATATCTCCACACAAGCCAACATCCACGATGCGCGCGGCACGCGCTGGTGCCGCGACGCCGGCGCCGACCGTGTGACGCTCTCGCGCGAGCTTTCCGTTGCCGAAATCGCACAGATCCACAATGCGGTCCCCGATATCGACCTTGAGGCCTTTGCCCACGGCTCGATCTGCTTCTCCTATTCCGGTGTCTGCCTGCTCTCGAGCTTTGCCTGTGCGGGTCGCTCCGCCAATCGCGGCATGTGCGCGCAGCCCTGCAGACTCCCCTACGAGCTCATAGATGACGAGGGGCGCGTCCTTTCCCCCGCCGGGCGCGAGCGCGCGCTCTGCCCGCGCGACACCAACACCTCCGAAATGCTCGACGCGCTCCTAGATGCGGGAGTGCACGCCCTCAAGCTCGAGGGCCGCATGAAGGCCCCAGACTACGTCTACGCCGTAACCGACGCCTACCGCCACGCGCTCGACGACGTCCTTGCCGGGCACGACGCCTCCCCCACCGAGCGGGCCGACCGCGCCCGCCAGCTTAAGCGCGCCTTTAACCGCGACTTCACGCACGCCTACCAAGACGGGCGCTCGGACGACGACATGATGAGCTACGAACGCTCCAACAACCGCGGTCAGATGGTGGGCGAGGTCGTTGGCTTCACGCCGCGGCGCGCTCGCACCAAGGGGGAGTTCATGCGCGACGCTGCACGCGGCGCGCGCGGCATGGCGCGCATCCGGCTCGATGAACCGGTCGGCAATGGTGACCTGCTGGAGCTTCGCCACGACAGCGAACCTGACCGCTTCCTCACCGGCCTCGTGCGCGCCGACGCCGATGCCGGTTCTGTCATAGAGGTTGAGGTAGCCCGGCCCATGCCCGCCGGCTGCCGCGTGCGCCTCATCCGCAGCCAGCGCGCGCTCGACGTCGCCGCAGCGGCGCTCAAACGACCCGTCCCGCGCAAGCGCGACGTACATGCGCGCGTTGTTGCTCGGCTCGGCAAGCCCTTTACGGTCGAGCTGTGGTGCGACGACGACCCCTCGCTGCGCGGTGTTGCCCACGGATTCACCGTCGAGGCCGCCCGCAGCCGCGCCGTCACGTCCGAGGACCTTATAGAGCATGTCGGTCGCATGGGCGCCTCGCCGTTTGAGGCGATATCGTTCGATATCGAGCTCGACGAGGGCTGCGGCATGGGCTTCTCCGCCGTGCACCGTGTGCGCACCGATGCCTGCGCCGCCCTTGAGCAGAGCATTCTCGCACCCAACCGGGCACTCGCGGAGAACGTCAGCGGCATCGACATTCCGCGCGAAACAGCCGCACTCGTCCAAGTGAGCGACCGCGCCAACGACACGGTACCGCGCCTCAACGCGCCCGAGGTTTGCGCGCTTGCTAGCACGTGGGAGATGGTCGAATCCGCCCGCAATGCCGGCTCAACGCGTATCTACGTCACGAGCGACGCTCTCGATGGAGCGGGCATCGAGCCTGCCCGCGCAGCTGAGCTCGGTATCGTCCCCGTGCTCGACGAGGTGTGCCGCGCTGCCGACCGCGAGCGCCTCGACCGCTGGGTTCAGCAGGGTGCCCCCGTTGCCGTCGGCAACATATCGGAGCTTGCCCACGCCGTCGCATGTGGAGCGGCACCCGAGGCGCGATCCTGCATTCCCATCCACAACACGCTTTGCCGTGACTATCTTGCCAAGCGGGGCATCGCTGGCTTTTGGCTCTCGCCCGAGCTCACCCTCGCCGAGATTGAGGAGCTTGTCCCTGGCTCCCCCGCCACCGCGGGCATCATGGTCTACGGGCGCCCGCGCGTGATGACCAGCCAACATTGCATTCTGCAGGTTGCTGATGCCTGCTGCTACGACTGCTCCCAGTGCCGCCTGCGCCGTCGAGCGCTGCATCTGCACAACATCGATGGCAAGGACTTCCCCGTTACGACCGACATCCATGGGCGCTCGCGTCTCTACACCAATCGCCCCGTAGACCTCACGCCCCAGATTCCCCAGCTGATCCAGGCGGGCGTGGAGCGTCTTCTGGTCGACGGAACGTTGCTCGATGCCGACGAGCTCGCTTATCAGATTACCCGCGTGCGCCGCGCCCTCGACGCAGCGCAAAGCGGACGTCGCCCCGCACCGCGCGAATCCGGCTCCTTCGCCGGGTGCCTGTTTGTGGGAGTCGACTAACCATGAGCGGCACCTCGAGTCTGCGCGTGCTTTACCGAAGCGATACCCTCATCGCCGTCGACAAGCCTCAGGGCATCATTGTGCACGGTGACGGCACGGGAGCACCGACGCTCACCGACGCCGTGCACAAGCTCCTTCTTGCCGAGGGTACGGACGCCGCTCAAAGCGCCGCCCGCGACCTCCAGTGCCTGCAACGGCTCGACCGCGACACCTCGGGCATTGTTCTGTTCTCGCTTTCCAAGAAGACGCAGGGTACCTACGATCGGCTCATTGCCGAGCATGCCGTCGAGAAACACTACCGTGCGCTTGTGGTGGGCCGGTACCCGCGAGCGGCGCAAACCTACACCTGGCCTATCGGCCGCGATCGGCACGACGCGCGCAAGATGCGTGTCTCACGCACGGGAAAATCCGCAACAACTCATGCCCGTCTCCTAGAGCAGCATGCGTCGACCGCCCTTTTGGACGTGCGCATCGAAACCGGTCGCAAACACCAGATTCGCGTACACCTAAGCCACGCCGGCCACCCCATCGTGGGCGACGAGCTCTACGGGCGCCCGCATCCCAAAGGGCTCATGCTGCATGCGGCAAAGCTCTCCTTCCGCGATCCGGTTACGGGCGAGTCCGTCGACATCTGCTCGCCACTCCCCCGCCGGTTTCGCGCTGCGGCACTCCGCACTGACGCTTCAAACTAACCTGTGGCCCTTTCGCCAACAGAAAGCACCCGCGCACGGAGAGCTCCTCCGTGCGCGGGCGCTCGCATCGATGCGAAGTCCCAACTAAGCGCTATGCTTCGCTTTCGCTCTTGGCACCGGGCAGGATGAGGTTGAGCAGGATGCCGGCAAGGGCCGAGGTGGCCATGCCCGGCAGAGTGTAATCGCCCACGGGGATCGAGATGCCGCTCGTCTCCATACCAACACCAACGATAATGACGACAGACGCAATCATGAGGTTGCGGTTCACGTCGAAGTCGACCTTGTTGGACACGAGCATGCGCAGGCCGTTCGAGGCGATGAGGCCAAAGAGCAAAAGGCACACGCCGCCCATGACAGGACCGGGAATCGACTGGATGAGCGCGGCGAGCTTGGGGCAGAAACCGCCGATTACAAGCGCAAAGCCGCCCGCATACCAGAAGATCTGCGTCGAGTACACGCGCGTAACGCTCATGACGCCGATGTTCTCCGCATAGGTGGTCGTGGGAGGACCACCGAGGAAGCCGGAAATCATCGTCGAGATACCGTCGCCGGCAAGCGAGCGCGGGAGCATCTGGCGGTAGTCCTTACCCACGATCTCGCCAACGGCCAAGAGGTGGCCGATATGCTCGATCACCACAACGACGGCGACCGGTGCCACAAGCGCGATGGCGCCCATATCAAAGCGCGGAGCCGAGATGTTGGGCAGGCCGATCCAGGCAGCGTCGAGCACCGGCGCAAAGTCGACGAGCCCGAGCGGCAGCGACACCACGTAACCGACGATAATGGCAAGCAGCACCGGGATGGTGCCAAAGATGCCGCCCATGCTCGAGAACACAACCGCGGCAACGAGCGTGATAGCCGCCACGATGGCGCCAAGTCCAAAGAACACCGTAGAGCCATCAGCAAGGTCGGTCATGAACGCCATATCGACTGCCGTAGCGGACAGGCCGACACCAATGACGACCATAACCGAGGCGACGAGGACCGGCGGCAGCAGGCGATCGAGCCAGCCGGTACCCACAAGGCGGATGATGCCCGCCACCGCAAGGAACACCATACCGGCGACCACAACACCGGACATGGCGGCGTCGAGGCCCTGCGTGGCGCCCACGGCAAGAATGGGGCTGATGAAGGCAAACGAGCTGCCGAGGTAGCTCGGAATCTTGTTGCCCGTCACCAGGAGATAGCAAATGGTGCCGATGCCCGAGCACATAATCGCGACGTTGGGGTCGAGCCCGGTCAGAACCGGAACGAGCACCGTCGAGCCGAACATGCTCATCATGTGCTGGATGCCGAGCGGGATCGCACGCGCGACCGACACGCGGTCGTCGACGCCGATAACCTCTCTCTCATGCTTGGCCATGAAACTCCTTTCAAAAAGACCCCGGCCGCAATCACATGCAGCCGGGGTCTTGGTACCACATCGTACGAAAGCCGAATTAGAACTCGGCGCCGCACTTCTTGCAGATGCGGATGGCGGTGCGGTGACCGTCAAGCTCGCCCTGCTTGTGACCGACGCGGGTCGCCTGGCCGCACTTGGGGCAGACGAGCATGGCGTTGGAGGCGTCAAACTTGGCCTCCTGCGGCACGATGCCGCCGGTCTGGTTCTGCTGGTTGGCGCGGACGGCCTTCTTCACGATGGCAACGCCCTCGACCTTGATCTTGCCCTCAGCCGGATAGGCGCGGAGCACAACACCCTGCTTGCCGCGATCCTTGCCGGAGAGAATCTTGACGGTGTCGCCCTTCTTGATGGACATACCCATAGCTGCTCTCTCCTTTCTGTTACAGGGTCTCGGGAGCAAGCGAGACGATCTTCATGTACTTCTTGTCGCGGAGCTCACGCGCCACGGGCCCGAAGATACGGGTGCCGACGGGCGAACCGTCGTTGTTGATGACGACGGCAGCGTTGTCGTCGAAGCGGATGTAGGAGCCGTCCTTGCGGCGAATCTCCTTGACCGTACGGACGACGACGCACTTCACGACGTCCTTCTTCTTGACGTTCGCGCCAGGGGTCGCCTCGATGACGGAAGCGACGAACACGTCGCCAATGCCTGCATAGCGGCGCTTGGAGCCACCGAGCACCTTGATGCAGCGCACCTTGCGCGCACCGGAGTTATCGGCGACGTTCAGCACGGTTTGCATTTGAATCATGGTAGTTCCTCCGAACTTAGGCCGGTGAGAGGTGCGCTCGCACACTCGCGGTGCACGTCACCGGCATGAACGTAGCGAAAAGCTTACTTGGCGCGCTCGATGATCTCGACCAAGCGCCAACGCTTCATCTTGGACAGAGGACGGGTCTCCATGACGCGAACCTTGTCGCCGACACCGGCCGTGCACTCCTCGTCATGAGCGTGAAGCTTCTTGGTGGTGGTCATCATCTTGCCGTACTTGGGGTGACGCTTGCGCTCCGTGGTCTGGACAACGATGGTCTTGTTGCCCGAGATGGAGACGACGACGCCCTGACGGACCTTGCGCTGGTTGCGCGTAGTGTCACTCATGTTCTCTCCTTGAGATCTACTCGGTCGCAGCGGCCTTCTCCGCTGCGATTTCGCGGGCGCGCTGCTCCGTGAGGATACGGGCGATGTCCTTCTTCACGGTCTTGACGCGGGCGGTGTTGTCCAGCTGGCTGGTGGCCATCTGGAAGCGAAGGTTGAAGAGCTCGGCTCGGGTTTCCTTCAGCTTTTCTGCGAGCTGATCGTCAGAGAGCTCACGAATCTCTGCGGGCTTCATTAGTTCTCCTCCCCGTCCTGATTAGCGCGGGTAACGATCTTGGTCTTGATGGGCAGCTTGTGCTGCGCAAGGCGCAGGGCCTCGCGGGCGATCTCCTCGGAGACACCCGAGATCTCGAACATGATGCGGCCCGGCTTGACGACGGCAACCCACTCCTCCGGGTTACCCTTACCAGAACCCATGCGGGTCTCCGCCGGCTTCTTGGTGATGGGCTTGTCGGGGAAGATGGTGATGTAGACGCGACCACCACGACGCATATAGCGGGTCATGGCGACACGGGCGGCCTCGATCTGACGGTTGGTGATCCAGTGGGCCTCGAGAGCCTTGAGACCGTAGTCACCGAAATGCAGCACGGTGTTACCCTTGGCCTGGCCCTTCATGGAGCCACGCTGCACCTTACGGTGAAGAACACGCTTAGGGGCAAGCACTACTGACCCCTCCTCTCGGAGTTACGGCGACGGGGGCGACGCTCGCCCTCGAGCGCAGGGTTGGGAACGGGCTGGCCGGGGAGCTTCTCGCCCAGGTAGATCCAGACCTTCACGCCGCAGGCACCCATGGTGGTGTGCGCAACGGACGTGCCGTAGTCGATCTTGGCGCGCAGGGTGTGCAGCGGCACGCGACCCTCGCGGTACCACTCGCGACGACCCATCTCGGCGCCGCCGAGACGACCGGAGCACTGGATACGGATGCCCTTGGCGCCCGCCTTGGAAGCGGACTGAACGGCCTTGCGCATAGCACGACGGAAGGCGACACGGCCCTCGAGCTGCTCAGCGATGGACTGAGCAACGAGGTTGGCGTCGAGCTCGGGGCGCTTGATCTCGATGACGTCGACCGAGAGCTGGCCCTTGGTGACACCGGCGACGCGCTCGAGCTCACCGCGGAGGGTGTCGATCTCGGAGCCCTTCTTGCCGATGACGATGCCCGGACGGGCGGTGTAGATGATGACCTTCACCTTGTCGCCGGCACGTTCGATCTCCACGCGGGAGACGGCAGCGCGAGCGAGGCGCTTGGCGACGAACTTGCGGATCTCAAGGTCGTTGCCAAGAGTCTTGGCATAGTCCTTGTCAGCGAACCAGCGGGAGCGCCAGTTCTCGGTGATGCCAAGACGGAAGCCGGTGGGATAGACTTTCTGACCCATGGCGCTTTACGCCTCCTTTCGAGGAGCGACGACGATGGTGATGTGGCTCATGCGCTTAAGGATGCGCGAAGCGGAACCCTTGGCGCGCGGGCGGATGCGCTTGAGCGTCGGGCCCTCGTCGACATAGGCGGCAGCGACCACGAGGTCGTCGGCGCGCATGCCGTTGTTGTGCTCGGCGTTGGCCACAGCGGAGCGCAGAACCTTCTCCACGTCCACGGCGACAGCGCGCTCGCAGAAGTGAAGGATGTCGAAGGCCTGGGCCACGGACTTGCGGCGGATGAGGTCGACCACGAGGCGAGCCTTGGACGGAGACACGCGCACGTACTTGGCGACGGCGCGAACCTCGCGGGTCTCGGTATCGGTAGCTTTAGTTGCCATAGATTAGAAACCCCCTACTTGGCCTTGTGGCCACGGAACGTACGGGTGGGCGCGAACTCACCGAGCTTGTGACCAACCATGGACTCGGTGACGTACACGGGGACGTGCTTGCGGCCGTCGTGAACAGCGATCGTGTGACCGACCATCTCAGGGAAGATGGTGGAAGCGCGCGACCAGGTCTTCACGACGTCCTTCTTGCCAGCCTCGTTCATCGCGATGATACGCGAGAGCAGGCGAGCTTCTACGAACGGCCCCTTTTTGAGACTTCTGCTCATAAGTCGTTATCTCCTAATTCTCGGTATCGACTACTTCTTGCGACGACGGATGATGAGGCTATTCGACGTCTTCTTCTTCTTGCGCGTACGATAGCCCTTCGTCGGCTTGCCCCACGGGGTAACAGAGGGACGACCAGAGGTGTGGTTCTTGCCCTCGCCACCGCCGTGCGGGTGGTCGACCGGGTTCATGACCGTACCACGGACCGTCGGGCGCACGTTCATGTGACGCTTACGACCGGCCTTGCCGATGACGATGTTGGCGTGATCGGCGTTGCCGACCTCACCCACGGTGGCGCGGCAGGTGATGAGCACGCGGCGCATCTCGGAGCTCGGCATACGGAGGATGGCGTACTTGCCCTCCTTGCCCATGAGCTGGCAGGCGGTGCCGGCCGAACGGGCGATGGCAGCGCCCTTGCCGGGCTGGAACTCGATCGCGTGGATGAGCGTACCCACGGGGATCTCGGAAAGCGGAAGGGCGTTACCCGGCTTGATGTCGGCGCCCTCACCGGAGACGACGGTGTCGCCCACGGTCAGGCCCTTGGGGGCGAGGATGTAGCGCTTCTCGCCGTCCACATAGTGGAGAAGGGCGATGCGGGCGGAGCGGTTGGGGTCGTACTCGATGGTAGCGACCTTGGCCGGCACGCCGTCCTTGTTGCGCTTGAAATCGATGCGACGGTAGCGGCGCTTCACGCCACCACCCTGATGACGCACAGTGATGCGGCCGTTGTTGTTGCGGCCGGCCTTCTTGGGCAGCGGCTCGAGAAGCGACTTCTCGGGCGTGGTGCAGGTGATCTCGGCAAAGTCAGAGATCGTCTGCCAGCGGCGGCCCGCGCTGGTCGGCTTAAGGTGCTTTACAGCCATTACCTATCCCTTTCATCTCTATCCGCTCGCCACCGCATCAGGGATTCGGGGTTTCCCCCGGGGTGCGGTGACACCGGATTACCACGGTACCGGGCGGCTCTATGTTATGTGCCCGGAACCTCAACTCTCTGCCTCCCTTTCGGGAGGCTGAGAACCTTACAAGCGATCTTCTAGGCCTGGTTGCCGAAGATCTCGATCGTCTCGCCCTCTTTGAGGGTGACGACGGCCTTCTTCCACTGACGCGTATAGCCGGCGATGTAGCGCACGCGCTTCTTCTTCGGCTTCACGTTGATGGTGTTGACGGACTCGACCTTCACCGAGAAGAGCTCCTCGATGGCGTCCTTGATCTGGTACTTGTTCGCGCCGCGAGCGACCTCGAACGTGTACTTGTTCTGCTCCATCAGATCGTAAGAGCGCTCGGAAACGATGGGGCGGATGATGATGCTGTGGGCGTCCATTTAAGCAAGCACCTCCCCAAAGTGAGCGGCAACGTCGGCGGGCATGAGGATGGCGCCGTTGTTGAGGATGTCGTAGGTGTTGGCCTCATCCGGCGTGATGATGAACGTACGCGGGATGTTGCGGAAGGACAGGTAGGCGTTGATATCGTCCTCGCGAACGATGATCGTAAGACGCTTGCCCCCGAGGCCGAGGTTCTTGAGGAGCGCGACGGCGGCCTTGGTGGACGGCTTCTCGAAGCCGTAGTCGTCGACGAGCACGAGCTCGTTGTCGCGGACCTTCGCGGAGAGCGCGGAGCGCATAGCGAGCTTGACCTCTTTGTTGTTCATACGCTTAGCGTAGGAACGGGGCTTCGGGGCGAAGACGACGCCACCGTGACGCCACTGGGCGGCACGGATGGAGCCCTGACGAGCACGACCGGTGCCCTTCTGGCGCCAAGGCTTCTTGCCGCCACCGGAGACCTCAGAGCGGCCCTTGGCCGACTGGGTACCGGCGCGCCAGCAGGCCTGCTGGCACTTCACGATGTGATGCATGACGTGGATGTTCGGCTCGATGCCGTACACCTCAGCAGCGAGCTCGGTCTCGGTGACCTTCTTGCCCTCGCTGTTCTTGACTTCAAACTTAGCCATTTTCTGTGTTCTCCTTGGTATGACGTGGCTTACGTACTGTCGATAGCGTTTACGCCATACGGATGGCGACCAGAGCGTTCTTGCCGCCAGGGACAGCGCCCTTGACGAGCATGAGGTTCTGCTCGGCATCGATGCGGACAACGGAGAGGTTCTTCACGGTCACGCGCTCGTTACCCATGTGACCGGCCATCTTAACGCCCTTGAGGACGCGCGCGGGGTAGGCGCACTGGCCGATGGAGCCGGGGTGACGCTTGAAGTGCGAACCATGGGTCATAGGACCGCGGCGCTGACCCCAGCGCTTAATACGACCCTGGAAACCCTTACCCTTGGAAGTACCGATAACGTCGACCTTGGCGACATCGGCAAAGTCAGCGACAGTGACGGTCTCGCCGACCTTGTGCTCCTCGCCGTTCTCGACGCGGACCTCGCGGAGGTAGCGAACGGGCTCGACGCCGGCCTTGTCGAAGTGGCCCTTCATGGGCTTGTTCACGCGCTTGGCCTTGATGTTGCCGAAACCGATCTGGACGGCATCGTAGCCGTCGGTCGCCTGAGTTTTAACCTGCGAGACGGCGCAGGGGCCTGCCTGGATGACGGTGACGGGCACGACGTTATCGTCGTCATCCCACACCTGGGTCATCCCGATCTTACGGCCGAGAATCATGCTGATCATTCAATGATCCTAACCCTCTGTGGTCTTGGGACCATGTGGGCGCCCCTTGCGCTCACCCCCAGCGGACCACTCCTTACGAGCGTGTCCCATAGTTTGCGGTTCTCCTCACTCGGCGCCCGCGCAACCCATTTAAGCAGGCACTTTGTATCGGCAGAATCCTCCCTATGAAGGCACGATTGATTAGTATACACGCCTCCGGGCGTGTTCATAGCGTCTACATATTGAAATTTGCAGGTCAACGCCGCTGTGAGAGATTTATCGGAAGGGGCTCCCCGCATCCCCTCCAGAGATGCGCTTCGCGAAATCTCTGGAGGGGATGCGGGGAGCCC
>CASDZW010000011.1 GCA_949285915.1 uncultured Collinsella sp. | reverse complement strand
TCCGCCTCCCCGCGATATCCGGTTCTCAAGGTGCCCGCCGCGGCTCGTCCGGCTCTCACCGGGCCGCGCGGCAAGGAGATATATTGCCAGCCCCGGGGCCCCCGCGCAAGGGGGATTCAGAGGTTCACAGTTCCTCCACAACTACTGAGCTGAGCGTTGAAACAGCCCCTATATATAGTGTTTTGGAAACGCTTATCTACTAATATCTACCGTTCGCCGAAGGTGAGCGGTCCACACGGGCGGTTTGCACTACAGGGAGCGTGGTTTTGGCCCTCACAAGTCCCCACGCGCGAGCTCGCTGCCCGCATCTAAAAGGGCGTCGCGCAGCTCTACCGTAGGGGCCTCGGCACACACGCGCACCACCGGCTCTGTGCCGCTCGGGCGCAACAACAGCCAGCTCTCGTCCTCAAACTCCAGACGCAATCCGTCCATATGGCTCACGCGCACCGGCGTTTTGCCTGCCACGTTCTGGGGGTTAAGCCCGGGCAGGAACGTGCGGAACATCTCTATTACCTCGTTTTCGAGGCGAAGGTCCCGTCTCGCATAGCTCGTCGCCCCAAAACGGCGCTCCAGATCATCCACCAGCTCGCCCAGCGTCTTGCCGCTGATTGCCATCAACTCGCAAAGCAAGAGGTTTGCCAGGATGCCGTCACGCTCGGGGCAGTACGCGGGGATGCCTATGCCGCCCGCCTCTTCCCCACCGATGAGGACGTCTCCCTTGCGCATCTCTTCATATATATATTTGAAGCCGACGGGCTTTACGCTCACGCGGCAGCCAAGTGCCGCGGCCACGCGCCGCGCGATAACCGAGGTCGACTGATTAACAACCACGCGTCCGGTAAGGCCATGATGGTTCACCAGATGCTCGGCCAAAAGGGCAATGATCTTATACGGGGCAACATAGCGCCCGCGCTCGTCCACCGCGCCCGCACGGTCCGCGTCGCCGTCACTAATAAGGCCCGCGCACGCGCCGTGGGCCACAACCGCCTGCTCGCAGTCGTCAATCCAAGGCTCGATAGGGTCGGGGTGGATGTCTGCGGTATCCGCATCGTCGTGACCGTGAATCTCAATCACCGATACGCCGAGGGCGCCCAAGACGTCAGGCACCAGCCCACGGGCCGCGCCGTACAGCGGGTCGTACACCACGCGCAGATGGGCGCGCGCAATGGCCTCGGCATCCACCGCCTCGCACAGATGGTCAAGATACGGCGTCACAAAATCCTCGCGCGCAATCGGCCCGCGCGCAGACGTAGCATCGGGGTCAATCGCCGCCTCGAGGGCATCGGTCACGTCCTGCGTGAGCGTGGCGCCCCCGGCGAGGCAGAACTTGATGCCAAGGTAGTCGGGCGGATTGTGCGAACCGGTGACCATAAGACCGCCGCAGGAGCGAATATCGCTTGCAACCGCCCACGATATGGCGGGCATGGGCGAGGGCTTTGTCGAAACCTTGGCAACGATTCCGTGTGCGGCGAGGACCTCTCCCGCCAGCACCGCGTAGCGCTCGGCACCGGGACGGGTGTCAAACCCCACGTAGACGATGGCACCGGGCGTCGTTTGCGCCCAAAGTGCCCCCGCCGCGTCGGCGATGCGCACCACGTTTTCCTCGGTGAAGTCGCCGTCCAAGCGGGCGCGCCACCCATCGGTCCCAAAGCTGATCATCGTCGCCACCAGAAAGACACCTCTCGCGTTCGGCTGCGGCCAATTCATACGTGAGAGGTATACCCTTTAGCGTCGTCCGAGAAACGAACCCAGCCACCCTCCACAAACAGAAGCACCCCGCCGCCTCCACCAAGAAGCGACGGGGTGCTGTTGCCCGGCAAGGCACTTTTGCCGGACGGGGCCTTTGCCCGACGGGGCCATTTCGCCAAAACCGTGTTTACCAGCTCCTGAGCGGCCTCAAGAGCTGGTAAACTCTGCTTCGCCGACAGGGCGCGGTAGCGTCAGTCGATGGGTGCGCGGTAGAAGTTACCGAAGAAGTCCTCGGTCCTAAAGACGTTCACGACCGCGCCGCCGTCCTGCACGCGCACCAGGTGCATGATATCGTCCACCTCGTATGACGAGACCACGGTGTTGATAAGCCAGTAGCGCTTGCGGCTGCGCCCGCCCATGACCTCCATAACCGACGAGCCGTGCTTGTGGATGTCGTTGTACGCATCCAGAATCTGCTCGGGGCGCTGGGTCACGATCTGCAGGGTCACGCGATCGTAGCGGTGATAGAACATCTCGATTGCCTTGGTGGAGATGAACTGGAAGATGATCGAGTAGGCCGCCGCCTCCCAGCCAAACATCGCGCCAAAGATGCAAAGCACCACGCAGTTGCCCGCAAAGACAAGCCCCCAGATGGACTGCCCGGTCTTGTTGGAGACCATAAGCGAGATAAAGTCCGTTCCCGCCGTACTCGCACCGCCGCGCAGCGCCACCGCAATGGCAAATCCGTAGAGGAAGCCGCCAAAGACCACCTGCAGCATAAGGTCGTCGAGGATGGGCTCGAACGTCAGCACGCGCAAGAAGAAACTCGCGAGAAACACCTGCAGCATGGAGAAGATCACGAATCGCCGGCTGATGCTCTTCCAGCAAAGGATCGCTACGGGGATGTTGAGGGCGATCATGCCGAGCGAGGTGGAGAAATGCACGCCAAACAGGCCCGTGATGCGCTCGATGAGGATGGCCACGCCCGTGAAGCCGCTCGAGAGCAGGTTTGCCGGGTAGACGAAGGCCTGCATAGTGTAGGCCTGGATAAACGCCGAGCACACCACGGCGGCAAGCGTCATCGCACGGCGGATGAGCATGAAGCGCCTCAGGTTCTTTAAGCGCTTGGCCTCAGCCTTGAAATCAATCTTGACCTCGGGGAACGTAAACAGCGGGGGCTCTTGGCCCTGCTCGGCCACAACCTCCTCGAGCTGCTGCATAACAGCCGCCCGGCGCTCCTCGCGCTCCTGCCGCGCATGCATGACGGCGCGGTTGCGCGCATCGCGCCGGCGCTCGGCCGCACGGGCATGCGCCTCGGCGCGCGCAATCGACCCTTTCTCCTCCGACTCACTCATATTAGAAGCATGCCTTCTGCTTGAGATCGGTGATGTCGGTGCCGTCCACAAGGCCCTTGGCGACGAGGCACATGTTCTTGAGGGCCTCGTTAAGACCGGTGCCGCCCTTCCTGGGCGTGCGGACGATGGCGATCTTGTCACGATAGCGCTCGATAACGTCGGCGTTCTCCTGGCTCACCGCAGCGAGGGCGTGGATCTTGCCCGCGGCCTCAATATCCGCGGCAACGCGGCAGGCCATCTCGGCGTACTCCACGTAGCTGAAGGTCGGTCCGCACATGACAACATCGGGGTTAATCTTGTGGCACATGGCAACGAGCTTGCGAGCGACCTCGTCGGGATTGTCGCCGTAGGTGCCCCAGCCGCAGTACAGCGTGGCCACAACCTTGCCGTCCACCTGCTTGAGCAGGTTCTCCATCATAATCGTGGGACCAACCGGCTCCTTCAAGATGCCGAGCGGAAGGTTGCGGTCGTCCTTGGCGCCAAGGCCGGACTGAATCTGGTCGTAGATCATAACGATTTTCATGACGGTTCCTTTCCTATGCCCCGCAAGGCGGGGCGTTGGCAACGGTTGGAAGCGGGCCTACGCGGCGGGCTGCCTACGCGGCGGGCTCCCCTTTCTCCACAAGAGCGACCCGCGTACCCCCGATAAAGTCGTGCAGGCAGCGGTGGTCTTTGCGGATGAGAATCATGCCGCAGCTCACAGCGGTGATGGCAAAACCCACATACATAAGCGGGTGAACGATGTTGATACCCGTGACGATGGTCGCCATCTGGTGCCAGATGCCGCTCGCGTTGGCGATAACGCCCTCGAGGATCACCACGCCCACAATCTGGCGGAGCGCCAGGTGCGGGAAGTCAACGGGGCCGCCGTCGGCAAGCTCGATGCGGATACCGCACAGGCGCTTGCCGGGCGTCTGGCCAGGCCAGACAAGAAGCGGGATGGCTATGTAGTAGAGAAACGCGCACAGAAGCGCACCGGCACCGGCGATCAGCCCGTAGGGCGAGGGAAAGTCGACGAGGTACTGATTGGTAATGTCGCCCGTGAGCTTGGCCGCAACGAGCGAGATGGGGACCGCGGAGCAAAGAGCACCCACGTACCAATCGATAAGGTACGCAAAGAAGCGGCGTGCCACCGGAGCGGGCGCTCCCGCATGGGCGGCAATGCCGGCAATACGCGAGGCGATACCGCGCGATGCAGGAGCCTCGGCGGCGGGCGCGCCTGCAGGCGCGGAGGCTGCCGTAGAGTGCTGCTTCTTCTTGTGCTTCTTAGAGCTCATGGTCCATCCCATCGGATCGTTGGTCGGTGTCTGCGCGCCCTCGGCCGCTTAGTGTGACAGCAGATAGAGCGACAGCGCGTAGATTTTGGCGTTGATAATGATATCGGAGACGTCCATCCATTCGTTGGGCTGGTGGCCAATGCCCTTCTGCCCCGGGAACGACGGCCCAAAGGGCACGATGTTGGGCATGAGCTTGGCGTAGGTGCCCCCGGTGGTGGTCACAGGCGACCCGTCCGATCCCGTAACGTGCTCATAGGTATAGACGAGGGTCCGTACGAGGCGGCAGTCCTTCTCAAAACGCACAGGGTCGTAGTTGCCCGTGACTTCAAAGGCGAGCCCCTGCTCGGCTGCAACATCGCTGAGCTTGGCGCGAATCTCGTCGGCCGTAAGCGAGGCGGGGTAGCTGATGGCAAACTCCACCGCAGGCGCATCGGCAACGAGATCGAGCTTGTAGTTGCGGACCTCGGTCACACCAAACTCCGGGTCGGTGCGGTCGATGCCAAAACGCTCGCCTGTGGGCTTGGCGTTCAAAACAAACTCGTTCATGAACGAGAAGAAGCGCCCAAGCACATCGTCGGTGCGCCCTCCGCGCAGGCTCGGCCCGGTCAGGCGCACACCCATGCGGCCACGCTCGGCGTAGACGACAGGGTACTTGCAGTCGGGCGTGAAGCCCATAACGGGCGCGGGCTCGTGCTCGAGGTAGTAGCGCAGGTCACGAAAACCCGTCTCCTCGTTGCAGCCAAAGATGATGCGCACATCGCGGCGGGGTGCAAGGCCCAGGCGCTTGAGCGCCCAGAGCGCGTAGAGGCACGCGTAGATGGGGCCCTTGTTATCGAGCACGCCGCGGCTTGTAATGCGGCCGTCGGTAAGGTCGGCGCTGTACGGGTCGACCTTCCACCCCGTCGTGCCCTCGGGCACGACGTCGAGGTGGCCGAGCGCGCAGACGTAGCCGGGAAGCGGCTCCTCGCCTTCTGCGGCCTCGGCGCGCCAGAGGGCGTAGCCCATGTAGCCATCGACGTTTACCGTCTCGAACCCCAGCTCGCGGCAAAGGGCGAGCGTCTGGTCGAGGGCGGCGCGCACGCCGGTGCCAAACGGAGCGCCGGGCGCCGGGGTGTCCTCAACGCTCTTTTGGCGCACGATGGCGCGGATCGCCTCGATCATGTCATCGGACACGGCATCGACCTCAGAGAGGATGCGCCCCTCGAGCTCGGCATCGATCGAAGTCTCTTCGTCTCGACTCATGTGAGACACCTCTAATCCAAGGTAACCGGGGCCATACGCGAGGCCATGTAGGCGTCCTGCCACTCCTGACTCGCGACCTCGTGGGTGCAGGTTCCATCCGGCTGCGGGTGCGCCAGATAGACGCAGGCAGGCTCGGTTTCGGTCTCCACCACAAACGAGAAACCCTCGATGTTGGAGGCGGCGCCCCAGCGGCCCTGAGCGTCCATGGCAACAAACGAGATGTCGCCCGCATGGCCGCGGCGCTCCTCGAGCTTCTTGCTAAAGGCAAAGATCGCCTTCTCGCAGGCCTGCTGCGGGTGCATGCTCTCGCCCATAAGGCGGACGATCTCGTAGCCCACGCAGCCCTTCATGACGTCTTCGCCAAGGCCCGTCGAGGCGGAGCCGCCCCAGGCGGAGTCAACGTAGAAGCCGGCTCCCGGGATGGACGAGTCGCCCACGCGGCCGGGGCGCTTCATAAAGAGCCCGCTCGTGGAGGTGGCGGCGGTCATGGTTCCCGCCGTGTCGAGGCAGACCATGCCCACGGTATCGTGGCCGCAGGGGTCGGTCCCCTCCTGGTCGATGCCGGCGCGCGGCGGCTCGGCCTCGCGACCGGGCATGGCACCGCGTGCGGTCTCCTGCTCGGCCTCGGGCTCGCCGAGGGTGCGCACCGCGTCGGGCATGCGGCCGCCCTCCTCGGCAACGCGCTTGGCGTACATGATCTTGGCGCGGTCGGTGAGCATATTCTTGCGCTCAAAGCCCGCCTTGTCCGCAAACTTCTCGGCACCGGTTCCCACCAGCAGGTTGTTGGCGTCACCGGTAGCAAGGGCACGCGCAACGCTCACGGGGTTCGCAAAGTTCTTGAGCGCACCAACGGCGCCAAACTCGAGCGTATCGCCGTTCATAAAGGCAGCGTCGAGCTCGACTTCCATCTCCTCGTTGGGCAGGCCGCCGTAGCCAACCGACTTGTAGTACGGAAAATCCTCGACCTCGCGGATCGCACGCTCGATGGCGTCACCGGCACTGCCGCCGCCGGCGAGCATGTCGCCCGCCGCCTCGACGCCCTCGCGCGCCATTCTCCAGGTCGCGATGATTCCCCACATGGCTTCCTCCTCAAACTTTAGGTCGCCCGGCGGGCGCCGGCAGTGCGTGCCGGCCCCGTCCCTTATACCAGATGCGCCCGTGCCCCGCGGCATCGCCAACGGGGCACGGGCGGCGATGCGGTGCGTTCGCATGCTCGCTGGGGTATGTCCCCGGCGTTTAGCTCTTACAGATCGTCGAACGAGAGGTCGTCGAGGTCAATGTCGTCCTCAACCGCGGTCTCGGCCTCGAGCGCAGCCTGCTCCTCATCGCGCAAGTACTGGTTGTCGATGGTCTTGATGAAGGGCAGGTAGATGAACACGCCCATGATCAGAAGCAGGATCTGCAGGACGCCGCCGGCCCAGTTGGTGGCGATGAGGCCCGAGATGCCGAGCGGCATCGTCCAGGGCACCTGGACGCCAGAGCAGATGGGGACGATGCCCAGGTCCATAGCGAAGTAGGAGATGACGATGTTCAGCGTCGGCACGAGGATGAACGGGATGATGATGACCGGATTCATAACGATCGGCAGACCGAACACGATCGGCTCGTTGATGTTGAAGATGCCGGGCACGAAGGCAAGGCGGGAAAGCTGCTTGATGCGCGCGGACTTGCAGAAGAGCACCATGGCGATGAGCAGCGAAAGCGTGGAGCCGCAGCCGCCGAAGGTGGCGAAGAGGTCCTGGAACTGCTGGCAGATGATGTGGCCCTCGCCAACACCGGTGCGGAAGAACTCGAGGTTCTCGGCCGCGAGCGTCTGGAGGATCGGGTTGAAGACGGCGCCCACGACAGAGCCACCGTTGATGCCGAAGAACCAGAAGGCGTGCAGGAAGAGATAGGCAACAACCATAGCGCCGAGCGTGTCACCCAGGCCGAGCAGCGGAGTCTGCAGGAACTGGAAGACGATGTCGAACACGTTGGTGCCAAAGAGGCCGAAGACGACGTTGATGAAGAAGAAGATCGTCATCGTCATCGTAATCGGGATGAGGAGGGACGAGAAGGACTCGGTGACGGTGGGCGGAACGCCGGCGGGCATCTTGATGACCCAGCCGCGGTTCTTGACCCAGGTGTAGATGGCGGTGGCACCGAAGGCGCAGAAGATACCCACGAAGATGCCCTTGGCGCCGACCCAGCCCAGCGGGATGCCGGAGAGCGCGACGTCAACGGCCTCGCCGCCGACCTCGACCGAACCGGTCACGGTGTAGGGCATGATGAGGAACCATGCCATGAGGGCGGCCGCCGCGCAGAAGAGCGAGTCGCTCTTGACCTGGTTGGCGTAGCTGTAGGCAATGCCAAAGGTCGCAAAGATAGCCATCAGCGAGAACGTGGCGTCAGACGGCTTGGAGAGGTAGGTCGCCAGCGTGCCGTCGGCGATGGGAATGCTCGCCACCCACTCGGAGAAGCCCGGGATAGGCAGGTTGGCGATAACGAGGAAGATCGAGCCCGCGATGAGCAGCGGGGTCGAGATCAAAAAGCCGTCTCGAATGGAGACGAGGTACTTGTTGTTGCCGATGGCCTCGGCCAGGGGCATAAGGACTTTCTCGAGTTTCTCGAACACGGGAAGCCTCCTTAGTAACCTAAAAATCTATCTGCTTACTTCTTGTAGGTCTTGATGAGCTTGACGGCGTACTTGAGCGACGCCTCGCCGTCCATAAGACCGTAGGCCTGCTGGTCGAGGATGCCGACGGGGATGTCGTAGGTGCCCTCGATGCGTGCCTTGGTGGCCTCGTACTGATGGTGGACCTGCGGGCCCAGAAGGACGCAGGCCGGATGCTCGGACGCGGCGATCTCATCGACCTTGCCGATGGGATAGGCGCGAACCTCGACCGGCAGATTGTGGGCGTCGCCCACCTGCTGCATGTTCTGGGCGAGCATGCTCGTGGACATGCCGGCGCTGCAGAACAGGTAGATCTTCTTCTTGTCTGCCATAGTCCCTTCCTTTCTCTGCGGCCTTGCGGCCGCGTGACGTAACCGCGCGGACCCATACCGCGCGGGGAGCAGCAATCTGGACCCTTACGCGTCCTTCTCCATGCGACGGTAGACGTCGATAAGCTCGGCGGCCACGATCTTGAAGCTCTCGGCAGCCATAAGCTGGTCCTCGGCGTGGGTGATCATGAGGGTCATGTTCACCGGGTCACCGGCGGCCTCGCGCTGGATAAGCGAGGTGTGGGCGTCGTGCCCGCCCAAGAAGCTTTCGTCACCGGCCTTCATGAGCTCGTCGGCGCGCTTAAAATCGCCCGCCTTCGCCGCGGCGACCGCCTCGACATAGGAGCTTCGCGCACCGCCCACGGCGGCAATGATCTGGAAACTCGTCCGTACCAACTCGTCCATTTATTCTCCTTCCAGTTCGCTCAGGAGCACCTCGAACCGCATGTCGTCGATCAGTTCCTGAATTGCCTGCTGTTTGGTCAAAAGACCGGTCATGGCGCGATAAAACGCCTCAAGGTCCGCGCCCGCGTCGCGCGCGACGCAGACCATGAATACCGCTTGAACGGGTGTGCCGCCCCAGTCGACGGGCGTGTCGGTGAGCGCCACGGCCACAAAGGTCTTGCTGCTCACGGCCTCATAGGGATGCGGAAGCGCCACCAGGTTGCCAAACGACGTGTTGGCCGCACGCTCGCGCTGCCACACGAGCGCCTCAAAGTTCTCGGGCAGCTCGTCGTAGGCGGCACAGCGCTCGCAGAGGAAGTCGATAATCTCCTCGTGCGTGGTGAGCGCACAGTGCGGGAAGAACAGGTCGCGTGAGAAATACGATTTGATGTTGGCGTCGCTGTCCTGCTTGAGGGCGCGCTTTACGTCGCGGCGGCTCGTCTCATCCAAAAAGAGGCTGATGTGGACGACGGGCTGCTCGACAGCGCGCTCGAGGGGCACCGTGGTGAAGATGTAATCGATATCGGTGAGGTCGCGCGTGTTGAAATCGGAGGCATCGCAGGTGTCCACGCACTCAAAGTCGGAGCTGAACTCCTCCTGCAGGCGGTAGGCAAGCAACCGGGCGCTGCCTGCGCCGGAAGCGCACACCACCAGCACGTGCTTTTTGGCGTGCCCCGTGTGGCGACGCTCGAGCGCAAGCGCAAAGAAGAGGGCCACGTAGCCAATCTCGGCATCCGACACCGCCGTATCGTGGCGCTCGCCAAGCACGCCGAGCGCGTCAGTTGCCATGGAAAACGGCAGCGGATAGCGCGCCTTGATGTCGGGAAGCAGCGGGTTGTCGTAGACCATGCCGTACTTGAGGCGGACCTCGAGCGGCATGAGGTGGCGCGCGAGGTTCATGCGCAGCTCCGCGTCATCGCGGAAGTCAAAACGGAAGGCGCGCCAGACGACGTCGAGCATCTCGGCGGCGAGGTTCCAAGCCTCGTCGGTAATCTCGAGGTTTTTGGCCCCCTCTCCGCTCGATGAGCCGTCACCCTCTATGAGGTGCTTGCTCGCAAGGTGGATGGCAATGTAGGCGACCTCTTCCTCGGGCAGGTCGACGGTAAAGGTGCTCTCGATGGCGCGGGCGACCGCGTCGGCAACGGCGTACTCCGCCGTATCGCGCACGTGCTCGAGGTTTGCCGCGTCCATGGGGACGTAGCAGTTCTTGCGGATGCGCGTGATGGCGATGGCAATGTGCACGACGAGGTTCTGGTGCGACACCGGGTTGATCTTGTACTGCTCGCGATCGAGGACCTCAGTCACCCGGTGCTCCACGGCGTCGAGCATGGCGTGGTAGTCAGCGTCGCCAAGCTCGTCATCGGCAAGGCGCGCCTCGACGGCGATGTTTGCAAGGCAAAGGCGACGGTCCATCTCGGAGCCGGCCACGCGGATGCCGTGGCGCGGGCGCTTCTCGATATGCAGATGGAATTCGTCGAGGGTCTGCTCCACGCGACGCAAGTCGCTCGAGATGGTGGAGCGCGATACAAACAGCAGGCTCGCCAGGTCCTCGAGCGTGATCCAGTCGGTGCGAGAGAGCAGGTCCTGCAGCAGATAGGCCACGCGCTCCTCGGGCGTGGAGGGCAGGCGGTCAAACGCGTCGCGCGCCGCCGAACCGCTGAGCCATGCCTCAAAGCCCTCGCTATCGAGGATATCGACCACGTAGCGCTGGCGCGCACGGTCGTAGACGATGATGCCGCGATCGTGCATGGAGTCATTGGCGTGGCGGATGCGGTCACGCATCGCGCGCTCCTTGACGCCGAGGTGCACGGCAAGCTCCGCCGGCGCAATGCCGTCGTGCTTCATGATGTAGCGCACCAGATTGGTATCTTGCATACCCTCATTCCTCCCTCGCCACCATACTATCTGCGATGGCGGCGATACGGACGGGCGTCCCGTGCCGGTAGAGGCGGCAGTGACTCTGCACGAATTACTGCCGCCCTGCACAAACGTACGGACGGGACTCTGGACGGGGCGCCTAGCGCCCTCGCCAGAGCCTCGGTAAAAAGGGCGCCGCCCGGCCGTATGGCTGAGCGACGCCCGCATGTGCGTCAAATGGCGTATGTTGTGACGCTACGCCTTGATGAAGGCGAAGGGGTGCTCCGGCAGGATGTAATCGAGCAGGAACAGCTCCTCGGCGGGGATGCGGCCGAGGAGGTTGCGCGTGCCGTCGTTGGGCATGTCGCGGCGGGCGATGTGGAGCTCGCCACGATAGTGCGCCATGTTGTCGTTCACCACGAGGACGTCGCCCTTGTGGAAGGTCTCGGGCGCCTCGCGCGGGGCGATCTCGCGCTCGCGGAAGATGAAGCGCGGCCAGCTCGAACGGATGAGGTACTCAGAGCAGTCGCCGCGCTCGTTGTGGTTGAAGCCCCACAGAACCTCGCGCTCGCCCTCGGTGATGCCGGGGTCAAGATCGATGCGCATGGTAACGCGGCTGGTATCGACTGCCGCCATGGCAGCAAGCTCGTCCTCGCTCGCAAAGGCGTTGCCGATGATGATGTCGTCGATAAGACCCGTGCCCACGAGGTGGCGCACCTGCAGGTCAATGGGGCGACGGCGGTCATCCTCGCAGGTGGGAAGACCGGCAAAGACGGGCCAGGGGCCAAAGGTCTCGGGCTGCTGGCTCGAGACAAAGGCAGCCGTCTGGAAGCCGGCCTTATGGTACTTGCGGGAGAGCTCGACAAAGCGCTCTTCGCTCATGCCCGTCCAGGGCTCGGGGAAGAAGTTCGCGCAGGTGACCATGTTGCGCTTGTCGGCACCGCGCTCGACAAGCAGGTCGAGGCCGAGGTTGCCGCTGCCGTTGAACTCAACCTTGATGCCCTCGCGATTGCGGGTGAGCATGATGTCGCCCTCGTCGCCCAGATGGCCGTCGAGGCGGATGATGTCAACGCCCATGTCGGCAAAGGGCTTGAGGTTCGTCGCCGTGGCACCCAGGCGCTCAAACACATGCGGATTCGTGTCGACCGCAACGGTGTAGCCCAGCTCGTGGGCGCGCTTCATGAAGCCGCCAAACTCGGCCACCGTCTCCTCGGCACCCTTCTCCACCGAGAGCAAGCAGGTGAAGATGCGGGAGAAGCCGTACTTGGCGGCAAGCTCCATGTACGCGAAGTCCTTCTCCTGAGTCGAGTGCTCAGGGTAGAGGGAAATTCCTAGACGGTGCATGCTTTATCCTTTCTCTCGGGGGCGCGCGCCCCGTTGTACCACAGAGAGTCCTCCGGATGCCCGGCGCAGCGCCGAGACATACCGCTCCTATTGTTCCCACTATCGATACAGGCTATCGGCAGGTGAGGGGCAAGTCAATCAGGCCAACTGCCGGCTGGTGTGGCAGAAATCGCGAACGTTTGAGGGCACGGCGGCGGCGCTAAGGCCTCTATGATGGGCTAAGGACCGATTCTGATCGGCGCGTCCGCGCCCGTGCGCGGCGCGATCCATCGTGGTGGGAGGAACCATGGCACTGCTGAGAGAGTTCTGCGCAGAGAACATGGAGCGCGTGCCGGCCGCTGTCGCAGCGGGCGCCGGGCGCATCGAGCTCTGCGACAACCTGGCCGTTGGCGGCACGAGCCCCAGCGTAGGCGTTGTGCGAGCCGCCGTTGCCTTTGCGCGCGAGCATAACGTGGCCGTGATGGCCATGGCGCGTCCGCGTGGCGGCGACTTTGTCTACACCGCCGCCGAGCAGCAGATGATGGCAGATGACATTGCCGTCGAGCGCGCCGAGGGCGTGACGGGCGTTGTCTTTGGCTGCCTCGTGCGCGACGATGCGACCGGTGAGTTTGCCATCGACCGTGCCATGACCCGCGCCCTCGTCCGCGCTGCTAAGGGCGCCGACGGTGAAGGGGAGCCTGTGCAGGTGACCTTCCACATGGCCTTTGACGAGCTTTCTGAGGAGCGCCAGCGCGAGGCCATCGACGTACTTGCCGAGCTCGGTGTCGAGCGCATCCTCACCCACGGCGGCGCCGCCGGCACGCCGATTATGGGCAACATCGATCACCTCGCCCGCCTTATTGCCTACGCGAACGGGCGCATCACCATCCTCCCCGGCGGCGGCATCACGCACGCCAACGCCGTTGAGGTAGCCGAGGCCCTTGGGGTATCTGAGGTCCACGGCACCACGCTTGGGGAGCTCTAACATCGTTTGCGCTCGACGTCGCCCCGAGCCGGGCAGCCCGTCCCCCTCGTCTGCCACAAGGTGCGGCGGCGGAAGTTTTTACGCTTCCGCCGCCGCGCCGTTTTTCTCAAGATTGTGAATGTGGTCCGATATGCGAGACGCCGCCGTCTATGCGAGGGCGTCCGCCATGGCCGCCGTCGTCTGCGGCGTCGCCCCGCAGCACGCACCTACGAGGTGAGCCCCGGCGGCAACCCAGTCGTTGACGGCACGACCGAACGCCTCGGGGCCGTCGGGCCAGGCAAGGGCACCGTCCTCGTTACGCACCGGTATGCCGGCGTTAGGCCTGACCATAACCGGCGTACGCGCTGCGGCAACCATGCGCGGCAGCGCCTTCGTTGCCGCCGCAATCGAGCAGCAGTTGACGCCAACCGCCTCGGCCCCGCGCTTCTCTGCCCAGAGCACCGCGCCCTCGATCGTGAGGCCATCTCCCAAAAGATTTCCCTCGTCATCGATTGTAAAACTCACTAGAACGGGCATACCGTCCGCCGCATCACACACCCCCGCAAGCGCCGGCTCCAGATCGCGGATGGACGTGAACGTCTCGAGCAAAATACCGTCTACGCCCGCAACGAGCAGGGCCTCTGCCTGCTCGCGATCGGCGGCGCGGCAAGCGCGAAACTCGGGCGTGTCGCGCCGCATCCACGCAAGGCCGCAGGGGCCGACCGACCCAAGCAGCACCTGCGGGCGCGCCACACGCGCGTTGTCTGTGGCGGCGCGATTGACCTCGGGCATGGCAGGCACAATCAAATCGCGCGCAAGCGCCGGCTCAGAGGCCTGAAACGTATTGGTGATGAGGACCTGCGCGCCCGATGCCTCGTACAGACGGTGAATCGTCTGCACGGTCTGTGGCTCGGCGAGGTTCCAGAACGCCGCTGGCACATCCGCCGCGCCCGACTCGCCCATAAGCACTGTTCCCATGGGGCCCTGTGCAAGCAGCACCTCAGACGCAAGGCGCTCGCGCAGCTCCTGCGCGCCCGTGCGGTTATAGTAGGCGGTCGAATCCGGCAAGGTCTCTACTCCTCGCCAACCATGATGTTTTGGCCCTCAAGGTAGGTGAGCCAGCGGTTCATGGTGTCCTCAGAGACGGCGTGCTCCATCTGGCAGGCCTCCTCGTCCGCACGCTCAAAGGGAACCCCGAGCTCCTTGATGAGGAAGGTGCGCAGCAGGCGGTGGCGGTACCACACCGCCTCACCGATCTCGCGCCCGCGGGGCGTGAGCATGACCTTGCCGTAATGCGCCTGCTCAACAAGACCTTGAGCCTTGAGCACCGAGACCGCCTTGTTAACCGAGGCCTTGGAGACCTCAAGACGCGAGGCGATGTCGACGGAGCGGACGCCGCCCTCGGCACCCTCCTCCTGCTCGATGCGCACCATGCACTCGAGATAGTCCTCGTTTGCCATGGTGAGGTGAAGATCTTGGCCTTGTTCGGTCGCTGCCATGCGCCCGCCTCCTTGGGAGTCGCGCCGGCGCCGTTGGACAGAAGCAAAAACGGCGACGGGCCCAGTGGTGTTCAGCTGATTCTACCCCAACGCGCCGCGCGTGCTAGAGTGGGAGGGTCCGACCACACAAGCGAAGGGATCGAGATGTCCGAAACCGCACACTCCGATGTTCTTACGCGCTTTATGCGCTACGTCCGCATCGACACCACCTCGTCCGACGAGCACGCCGACCGCGTCCCCTCAACCGACAAGCAATTCGACCTCGCGCGCGTGCTTGCCGACGAGCTTACCGAGCTCGGGTGCGAGGGCGTGCACGTGACCGATAACGCCTATGTCATCGCGCACGTACCGGCCAGCGCCGGCGCCGAGGAGCGCCCCGCGCTCGGCCTCATCGCCCACCTCGACACCACCGAGGTGGTGAGCGGCACCAATGTGAACCCGCATATCGTGCACTACGAGGGAGGTCCCCTTGTCTGCGGCGAGGGTGTCGGGCGCACCGTCTCAATCGCGCCCGACAAGCTCCCCGCGCTCGACGCGCTCGTGGGCGAGGACCTTGTGGTGACCGATGGCACGACCCTGCTCGGTGCCGACGACAAGGCGGGCATCGCCGAGATTATGGCGCTCGTCGCGCGCCTAACCGCCCATCCCGAGCTTGCGCACCCGCGCCTCGGCATCTGCTTCTGTCCCGACGAGGAGATCGGCCATGGTGCAGAGCTTCTTGATATCGAGGGCTTTGGCTGCACGTACGCCTACACCGTCGACGGCGGCCCCATCGGCGAGCTTGAGTGGGAGTGCTTCAACGCCGCCGAGGCAACGGTGCGCTTCCGCGGCTACTCCATCCACCCCGGCGACGCCAAGGACAAGATGGTGAACGCGGGCAACCTCTTTGCGCACTTCCATGCGCTTCTGCCCGAGCACGCCCGCCCCGAACATACCGAGGGCTATGAGGGCTTTATCCATCTCGAGGGTGTCTCGGCTACCTGCGAGCACGCCACGGCACGCTACATCGTGCGCGACCACGACGCGGCCAAGTTCGACGCAAAGATCGCCCTCATCGAGCGCACGGCCGCCTTTATTAATGCAGAGCTCGGAAGCGAGCGCGTCACGGTGGAGATTAAGCAGCAGTACCGCAATATGGCAGAGATCGTTGCCGACTACCCCGAGCTTATCGAGCTTGCCAAGGAGGCGTTCACGGCTGCAGGCGTGGAGCCGCGCGTGCTCCCCATCCGCGGCGGCACCGACGGCGCGCAGCTCTCGTTCCGCGGCCTTCCCTGCCCCAACCTCTCCACGGGTGGGTACTGCTGCCACGGCGTGAATGAGTTCATTCCGGTGAGCTCGCTCGAGAAGATGGTCGACGTCCTCGAGGCGCTTGTGGCGCGCTTCGCCTAGCGCCGCACAGAATTTCAGGTATTCAATAATCTAAGCGCGCTCATTGAAGTAGCCACCAGTTTTGGTCAACTAAAACCACAGGAAAAGGCATCTTGATCGAACGCTCTACTTCGAAAGCGCATCTCAGATTATTGAATACCTGATTTTTCGCCAGAGCGTCATCTCTCGCGCACTGCCCAAGAGCGGTCTCGAGAAGAAAGAACGCCCCGGATGCAGACGCTTTGTCCGCATCCGGGGCGTTCTATCACGCGACTAATCTACCGCTGTTACTCGATAGTCGCGGTCTCGCCGTCCTCGGCAAGGTCCTCTTCATCCACCGAGCTCGTGGTGGTCGCCGTACCGTAGCGCCAGTCCTCGTTGCTGTTCTCGTAGAGGTCGCCAACGGTACCGCCGGTATCACCGCCCTGGCCCATGGTCTGCGGGCCCTGCGGGTCCTCGCCGGCGTCGACGCGCTCCATCATCTCCTCGAGCTTGTCCTCATACACAAAGACAAAGCTCTGGCCGTTGATGTAGGTGTCTTCGCCCGCCCACGAGGGGATGTTGGCAGAGTACATGCTGTTGACATCCATGCCGCGCATCGCGTTGATGAGCGACACGATGTCCGGGACCTGAAGCGAGGTCTTCACCATGTCCGCGAGCTGGTTCATGAGCGCGGGCACGGAGGCGATGTCGAGGTTGTTCAAAATCTTCTCTGCGAGCGCGCCGAGTACCATGCGCTGATGGCGCATGCGCGTGTAGTCGCCGTCGGCAAACTGGTGGCGCGCACGGCTGAAGGTCAGCGCCGCCTCACCGTCCATGTGCTGCTGACCGGACTCGATGGTGACGGGACCTGCCTCGGGGTCGTCGACCTCGTCGCCCTCAGGTACGTAGATATCGATGCCGCCGACCGCGTCCACGAGCGCCTTCATGCCATCGAAGTTAATCTCGGCGTATTCAGAGATCTCCACACCGCAGAGGTCGTTCACCGCCTCGACCATGTCATCGGCGCCGCCGTAGCTAAACACCGCGTTGATCTTAACGGTCGAGCCTTGGTACACGTAGCGGGTATCACGCGGGATGGAGATGAGCGTAACCTGCTTCTCGGTGGGGTCGATGCGGGCGAGGATGATGGAGTCGGTGCGGTAGGTCTCTTCGCCAGGACGGCCGTCGGTGCCCAGAAGAAGCATGTAGAACGGTTCGCGCGCAACGTCGGAATCGAAGAGTATCGCCTTGAGCTCGCTCGTGATGACCTCGCCGTCGTTCAAGCGCGACATAAGGCTCGTGACCCACGCGCCCGCGGCAACGACGCCAACCAGAAGCACGCTCAAAATGCCCACAAGGATGCCGCGGCGCACCGCGCGCCCGCGGCGGCGCTGGCGCGCGCGCTCGGCGTAACGGCCGACGTTCTCACGGCTATAGATACGGCTCGCGGCGCCCGAGGTAGGACGGCGCGCCTGCTGAACGGGCTTCTTGCGGATACTCATAGGCAACCTAACTTAGTCTTCGGCAAGGTCGGGCACCTGAACGCGCTCGACCGAGGCGCCCAAGCCGACCAACTTGTCGCAGAACCGCTCGTAGCCGCGATCGATGTGATGGATCGCAGAGACGTCGGTCTCGCCCTCGGCGATAAGCCCCGCCACCACGAGCGCGGCGCCACCGCGCAGGTCAGGCGAGACCACCTGGGCACCCGAGAGCGACTTCACGCCGTGCACGATGGCGTGATGGCTCTCGATACGAATATCGGCCCCCATGCGTACGAGCTCGGAGGCAAACATAAAGCGATTCTCAAAGATGTTCTCGGTGATCACCGAGCTGCCGTCCGCCATGGCAGAAAGCACCATGACCTGGGCCTGCATGTCGGTGGGGAATCCCGGGAACGGCAGGGTCTGGATATCCACTGGCGCGATGCGGTCGGCGCGCCACACGCGCACCCCGTCGACGCCACGCTCAAGACGGATGCCCATCAGCTCCATCTTCTTGAGCACCATGCCGAGGTGATGCGGATTGAAGCCCGTAACCTCGATGCCGTCCTCATCGGCCGCAAGCGCACCGGCGACAATAAAGGTGCCGGCCTCGATACGGTCGCCGATCACCCGATGCTCGACGGGATGCAGCTCGTCCACGCCCTCGATCTCCACCACGGGCGTGCCGGCGCCGGTGATCTTGGCGCCCATCTCGTTCAACATGTTGGCGAGGTCGACGATCTCGGGCTCGCGCGCGGCGTTATCAATAACCGTCGTGCCCTTGGCACGGACCGCCGCCATGATGAGGTTCTCCGTCGCGCCGACGCTCGCAAACTCGAGAGTCACCGTTGTGCCCGACATGCCCTCGTGCGCGTCGGCAAAGATGTAGCCGTGGCTCGTGTCAAAGGAGACGCCGAGCGCCTCGAGACCGAGGATGTGCATGTCGATCTTGCGGGCGCCGAGGTTGCAACCGCCCGGCATGGCGATCTTGGCACGACCAAAGCGGCCGAGCAGAGGACCCATAACCGCGGTGGAGGCGCGCATCTTGGCAACGAGCTCGTAGGGAGCTTCCCAAGAGTTAGCGCCCGAGGTGTCGATGGTGAGCGTGTGCTCGTCAACAACCTCGATCGTGCAGCCCAGGCCCTTTAGGACCTTGCCCATGACGTGCACGTCGGAAATATTGGGAACGTTGGTAAGCGTGGTCACGCCCGGCGCCAGAAGCGTCGCGGCCATGAGTTTGAGTGCCGAGTTCTTAGCACCCGAGACGTGCACGCTGCCCGTAAGCGCATGCCCGCCCTGAACGCGGATGATGTCCAAGTTCCTACCCCATCTACCAGCTAGAATCGATTCCGGCCCGGCAGGGCCCGGGCAGCTAGGCAGCAAGCAGGAGCTTGCGCCACGCCATCTCATTATAAAGATAGGCGCGGCGTGCATCATCTTGCGACAAATTACTCAGCTGGTCTTCAAAACCTTGGAGCTCCGCGCGGATGGCGTCGGCGTCGATAGCGTCGAGGTCGCAGGCGCGCTGGGCAAGCACGACCACCTCATCTGCGGTGATCTCGGCGTAGCCGCCGGCAACGGCAAAACGGTGGTCGACCGTCCCCATCGCCCGGTCGCATACGCGCACGATACCGGCCTCAACGGTGCAGATCTCGCTCGCATGCCCCGGGAGCACGCCCATCTCGCCGTCGGTAGAGGGAAGCGCCACAAAGGCAGCTTCCCCCTCGTAGGCATTCGATTCCGGGCAAGCGATACGGATGCGCATCGGTTATGCACCCGCTTCCATCTTGGCGGCACGCTCGCGCACGTCGTCGATGGTGCCGGCGTAGCGGAAGGCCTGCTCGGGCAGGTCGTCGCACTCGCCGTCCACAATGGCGGCAAAGCTGCGCACGGTGTCCTCAATGTGCAGGTACACGCCCTGGTTGCCGGTGAACTTCTCGGCCACGTGGAAGGACTGCGACAGGAACTGCTGCAGCTTGCGCGCGCGGTTCACGGTCAGGCGCTGCTCCTCGGAAAGCTCGTCCATACCCAGGATCGCGATGATGTCCTGGAGGTCGGAGTACTCCTGCAGGATCTCCTGGACCTTGACGGCAACGCGGTAGTGCTCCTCGCCCACAACAGAGGGGTCGAGGGCATCAGAGGAGGACGCGAGCGGGTCGATGGCCGGGTAGAGGCCGAGGCTCGCGATGTTACGAGACAGAACCGTCTGGGCGTCGAGGTGGGTGAAGGTCGTTGCCGGAGCGGGGTCGGTAAGGTCGTCCGCGGGGACGTAGACCGCCTGGACCGAGGTGATCGAGCCGGTCTTGGTCGAGGTGATGCGCTCCTGAAGGTCGCCCATCTCGGTGGCGAGCGTCGGCTGGTAACCAACGGCAGAAGGCATACGGCCGAGCAGGGCCGAAACCTCAGAGCCCGCCTGAGAGAAGCGGAAGATGTTGTCGATAAAGAGCAGCACGTCCTGACCGCGGTCGCGGAAGTACTCTGCCGCCGTGAGGCCGGCAAGGCCCACGCGCAGACGCGCTCCGGGAGGCTCGTTCATCTGACCGTAGACCAGGCAGGTCTTGTCGATAACGCCCGATTCCTTCATCTCGAGGTACAGGTCGGTGCCCTCACGGGTGCGCTCGCCCACGCCGGTGAAGACCGACGTGCCGTTGTGCTCGAGGGCGAGGTTGTTGATGAGCTCCTGGATGAGCACCGTCTTGCCCACGCCGGCGCCGCCAAACAGGCCGGTCTTGCCGCCGCGGATGTAGGGCTCGAGCAGGTCGATCGCCTTGATGCCCGTCTCAAAAATCTCGGTCTGGGTGGTGAGCTCGTCAAAGGAGGGCGCCGGATGGTGGATGGGATAGTAGTCCTCCACCTCGGGCATCTCCTTGCCGTCGACCGGCTTGCCGAGCACGTTCCAGATGCGCCCGAGCGTACCGGGGCCCACGGGCATGGTCATGGGGCCGCCCGTGTCGGTAGCGGCGATGCCGCGGATGAGGCCGTCGGTGGAGCTCATCGCAACGGTACGCACCACGCCGCCCGGCAGCTGGCTCTCGACCTCGAGGATCGTCGACACATGGCCCATGGGCGTGTCCGCCTCGACGGTGAGCGCGTTGTAGATCGCGGGGACCTGCCCCTCGAACTTGACGTCGACAACCGGGCCGACGATACGGACGATATGCCCCTCGCCCGCCGTATGGCGCTCGACGGCGTCTTTGATGTCGTTCAAATCGTAGCTCTGAGCCATTGCTATTCCTCCAATGCGTTGGCGCCGCCCACGATCTCGTTGATCTCGGTCGTGATGGATGCCTGGCGCACGCGGTTGTAGGTGCGGGTGAGGGTCGCGATGATCGCGGTGGCGTTGTCCGTGGCGGAGTGCATGGCCTTGCGGCGAGCGCCCTGCTCGGAGGCGGCGGAGTCGATCAGCGCCTGGTGAATGACGGTAAGGACGTAGGACGAGACGAGGTTGCCGAGCACCACCTCTGCAGAGGGCACGAAGGCAAAGCTCGACGAGATGCGCGTCGGGGCTTCGTCCTCGTTCTTGCGCGGGCCGCGCGCAAGCGCCACCATCTCGGTGTCGAGCGGCAGCAGGTGCTCTACGCGCAAGACCTGGTCGACGCGGTTCTTGGCGTGGTGGTAGATGACCTCCACGCGGTCGAAGTCGCCCGAGGTGTAGCCGTGCGTGATGTAGCTTGCAATCATGCGGGCCTGCTCGAGCGTCGGCTCGGCAGAGCTTCCCTCAAAGTGCATGACCACGTTGGCGCGACGGCTGAAGTACTCGGTCGGTTTGCGGCCGCAGGTGATGAGTTCGACCTCCTCACCCTTCTCGGCGCAAGCGTGCATGATCTTCTCGGCCTCGCGTGCAACGCCCACGTTGAAGCCGCCCGCAAGACCGCGGTCGCTCGCGATAGCGACCACAAGAACACGCCGCTCGGCATCGTGACGGGCCAAGAGCGGGGCGTCGCCCGCAGCCTCGGCGTCCTGCGCCACGGTGAGCATGACGTCGGTCAGCGCGTCCTTATACGGCTCGGCCGCATAGGCGCGTTCCAGCGCACGACGGATCTTGGCCGTAGAGACCATCTCCATCGTGCGGGTGATCTGCTTCATGCTCGTCGTCGAGGTGATGCGCTTCTTGATCTCGCGAAGGTTGGCCATAGCGTCTCTACGCCTCCTGATCCGCGGAGGCGTCCGCGTCGCTTGCCGCCACGTGCTTAGCGGCGAAGTCGCGCTTGTAGTCGGCGATGGCGCGGTCGAGGTCGCTCTCGAGGTCGCCGGCGATCTTCTCGGTGCGCAGGCGCTCCAAGATCTTGCCGTAGCTGCTCTTGAGATAGGTCACGAGCCCGTCGCGGAACTCGAGGACCTGCGAGATGGCCAGATCGTCGAAGTAGCCCTGGTTGCCGGCAAAGAGCACGGCGACCTGCTCGGCCACGTCGAGATGGTAGTAGCGCGCCTGCTTCAAGAGCTCCATCATGTGCGAACCGTGCGTGAGCTGCTTTTGGGTCTGCGCGTCGAGGTCGGAGCCAAACTGAGCAAAGCCCGCGAGCTCCTGATAGGAGGCGAGGTCGAGGCGGAGGTTGCCCGCGACCTGCTTCATGGACTTCACCTGTGCGGCGCCGCCCACGCGCGAAACCGAGATACCCACGTCAACGGCCGGGCGCTGGCCCTGCAGGAACAGGTCGCTCTGCAGGTAGATCTGACCGTCGGTGATCGAAATCACGTTGGTGGGGATGTAGGCCGACACGTCGCCGTCCTGCGTCTCGATGAGCGGCAGGGCCGTCATAGAGCCGCTGCCGAGCTCCTCAGAAAGCTTGCAGGCACGCTCGAGCAGGCGGCTGTGCAGGTAGAAGATGTCGCCGGGGTAGGCCTCGCGTCCCGGCGGACGACGCAGCGTCAGCGACATCTGACGGTAGGCAACGGCCTGCTTGGAGAGGTCGTCGTAGATGACGAGCACGTGTCCGCCCGGGTTCTCGGCGCTCGCCGGCTTGCCGTCGGCACCGTTGTACATAAAGAACTCGCCGATAGCGGCACCCGCCATGGGGGCGATGTACTGCATAGGCGCGGACTCAGCGGCCGTCGCGGAAACGATGACCGTGTAGTCGAGGGCGTGGTGCGCCTCGAGCGCCGCGCGGATACCCGCCACTGTGGAGGCCTTCTGGCCGATGGCGACGTAGATGCAGATCATGTTCTTGCCGCGCTGGTTGATGATCGTATCGATTGCGATGGCGGTCTTACCGGCCTTGCGGTCGCCGATGATGAGCTCGCGCTGGCCGCGGCCGATAGGAATCATGGAGTCGATGGCGAGGATGCCCGTCTGCACGGGCTCGCACACCGGGGTACGATCGATAACGCCGGGCGCCCTGAACTCGATGGGACGACGGTGCGTGGTGCGAATCTCGCCCAGGCCGTCGATGGGCTGGCCGAGCGGGTTCACCACGCGACCGAGCATACCGCGGCCGACCGGGATATCCATGATGCGGCCGGTGGTGCGGCACTCGTCGCCCTCTTTGATGGCGGCAACGTTGCCAAAGAGCACCGCGCCGACCTCATCGCGCTCGAGGTTCTGGGCAAGGCCGTAAACGCGCTCGCCCGTCTCCTCGCTCTTGAACTCGAGAAGCTCGCCTGCCATGGCGCTCATAAGGCCCGAAACACGCGCGATGCCGTCTCCGACCTCGTCGACATGCGAGACCTCCTGCGTATCGATCGCGGCGTCAAGCGTGTTCAGACGCTCGGCCAAGATCTTAGTGATGCTCGCGGCATCAATGATCTCACTCATGGGCTGCCTCCCCTCCGATAGTGGCAGTGGTGGAATCGAGGGCCTCGCGCGCAGCGCGCAGCTGCGTCTTGACCGAGATGTCGCGGCGCTGGCCGCGCGCCTCGATCACAAGGCCGCCGATGATAGACGGATCGACGTTCTCGATGAGGAAGACCTCGCGGCCCAGACGCTCGCGCACGCGCGCAGAAATCTTGGCGCGCAGGTCGTCGTCGAGCGGCACGGCCGTGGTGACCTTGACGCCCACCACGTCCTCGTCCTCCTCGGTCATGGCGTGATAGGTCGCCGCGACCTCAGAGAGAAGATCGAGCTGCCCGCGCTCGGCCATCGTGGCGAGCACGCCCAGAAGCTCGGGCGACGCAGAGGCGAGGGTCTCCAGGTCAGCGCGGTTCTTGAACACGCGCCCCTGGCCCTTGCCCGCCTCGATGAGCGTGCGAGCATAGGTCTCGAGAACGCGCTCCTGCTTCCGGCTAGTCGGCATTCAGGCTACCCGCTTCCTCGATGTAGCGCTCGATGAGGCGACGCTGCTCGCCGTCCTCGTCGAGCGTCTTGGCGACGATCTTGGAGGCCACCGAGACCGAGAGGTCTGCGATGGAGGCGGCGGCATCGGCGTAGATGGAGCGGCGCTCCTCCTCCGCAGACGTGTGCGCCTTGGCGAGGATGTCCTCCGCCTCGGCGTGCGCGGCGGCAAGGATGCGCGAACGCTCGGCCTCCGCGTCCTGGCGGGCGGCGAGCACGATCTCGGCCGCCTGACGGCGCGCGTCGGTCACGATGTCGTCGGACGCCTTGCGGTCGGCGATTGCCTTCTGGCGGGTCTTCTCGGCCTCGTCAAGGCTATCGGCGATGCGCTTCTCGCGCTCCTCCATGGTGGCGAGAATCTGCGGCCACGCCATCTTGGCGAGCACGATGAGGATGATCAGAAACGCGATGAGCGCCGGGATGAACTCCGCCATCTTGGGGATGAGGATGTCCGCACCGCCGGCGGCCTCCTCGGCAAACGCCGGGCGGGGCAGCGCGAGGGCGGCCGCAACACCGGCGAGGCCCATCACATAGACGTTGTGCTTCATAAGGTCAGCTCCTTAACTCAGATGAGACTCAGCGAGCTTCCCTTAGGCGATGAGCGTCACGACGAAGCCGATGAGGCCGAGTGCCTCGGTAAACGCGGACGCCAGAATGAAGACGGTGAAGGCGCGACCCTGGATCTCGGGCTGGCGAGCCATGGCGCTCGTGGCACCGAAGGCAGCAAGGCCAATAGCAAGACCGGCACCGATAACACCGAGACCGTAACCGATAACTCCCACGATTCCTCCTTTGACGTGCGCCTTGGCGCTAAGTAGCCTGTGGCGCTAAGTACCAACTATCTACCCGGGTCCGGGGAGCGGGCCCGTGGTGACCTGTAAAGCGGGCCGGGCGGCTAGTGCCCCTCGGCCTCAGCGATCTGGATGTACACGGCGGCAAGCACCGTGAACACGTACGCCTGCACAAACGCGACGATGAGCTCGACCGCATAGATAACAAGCAGGATGGCGAGCCATGCGACGCTCGGGAGTGCCCCGAGCGCGTTCATGGCGCTGAAGTGCTCAAGAAGAGGCTCCGCAAAGAGCGCCGCCATGATGGAGAACGAGCCCATGACGATATGACCGGCGAACATGTTGCAGAACAGACGGATGGCAAGCGTGATCGGGCGGAGCAGCAGCGAGAAAACCTCGATAACCCACACGAACACGTTCATGGGGAAGGCCACGCCCGCGGGTGCCAAGCTCTTCCAATACCCAATGAAGCCGTGCTTCTTGCATCCGAAGTAGATGAAGTACACAAAGGTGACGAGCGCGAGCGCGGCCGTGCAGCCGATGGCGCCCGTACCCGGCTTCATGCCTGGGATGAGGCCGATGAAGTTGTTGATGAGGATGAAGAAGAAGATCGTGGCGAGGAACGGGAAGTGACGGCGCCACTCGGTACCGACAACACCCTTGGCCACGTCGTTTTGCACGTACTCAACGAGGTACTCGACGCCGTTGACAAAAAAGCCGTGCGGTACGAGCGTCTGCTTCTTGACGAAGAGGACCATGACGACGGCGAGCACCACCGCGGCAACAAGCAGCCAAAACGAGTACTGCGTGAGGCCAAATGTGAGGTCGCCCGCCACGGGTGCCGAGGAAAACTCGGCAACGAGCTCTTGGATCTCACCCGAAAGCTTTGCGAACGCTTCCAAAGTTCCACCTTTTCTTCCAGCCGGCACAAGGCCGGACCGTCATCTGCCGAGCATAACCACCAAGACGGTGGGAATGACGACCAGCGCTCCCACGAACCCGCACATCTCCCCCACCGCAAACGGCACCAAACCGCCGCGGTCGAGGAGGTGGGCGGCAAAGACGCCCACGAGGAGCACAGCGAACGAGACGCCGATTGCCAGCATCCCCGCCACCATGTTCACCCGGTTCGTACCCTTAAGCACCGGTGCGAGCGCCGCTGCCAAGGGGACGAAGGCGACCAGACCCACGAGAGCCCCGATGACGATGTGCACGGTGCTGCCCGGCCAATCAAGGGCAGACAACATCTTGCACCTCCCTGCTCGAACCACCCGCGCAAACAAGTGATTCGAATCTCGTTCCGAATACTCTAGCCAGCCCCACCGAAAAGTCAACAGATGAAACCATGACGTGACACAGACGCGTCATCTTGCCTGTTCAGCGGTGCTTTTTACGTGACGATTGCCCCGGTTTGAAAAGCCTTAGCCCTCGAGCGCCGTGATTTTGGCGATACGGCCCTCGTGACGGCCTCCCTCAAAGGCAGTCGTGAGGAATGTCTTTACGATCTTTTTGTTGACGTCGAGGTCGACGAAGCGACCGGAGAGGCACACGACGTTGCCGTTGTTGTGCTGACGGAAAAGCTCAGCAAACGCGGGCGAGGTGATCGAAGAGGCGCGCACGCCGTCGATCTTGTCCGCCGCAATGGCCATGCCAATACCCGTGCCGCAGACAAGCACGCCAAAGTCGGCAGAGCCCTCGGCCACCGCGCGCGCCACAGGCGCGGCGTAATCGGGATAGTCGACGCTCTCGGTGGAGTCGCATCCCATGTCCTCGACCTCGCAGCCGAGCTCGTTGGCGATATAGGCCTTAAGCTCCTGCTTCTGCTCGAACCCGCCGTGGTCGGCGCCGATGGCGATACGCATGCTTCGTCCTCTCAAACGAATGGGTAAAATACGTCGCTTCCTATATTACTGAATAACGCGCGTTTGCGCCGCCGGGCTGACAGGCGGGTTAAAGCGAGCGCCTCCCGGCAGGGGTCCGTCCCAGCTGCCGGGAGGCGCTCATGGCATGTCTGGCGCGAGAGACGCGCTACGTCAGAAGAGGTGTGCTACTTGGTCTTGGGCAGCAGGAAGAGCGCCAGGCCAGAGAGCAGAAACGGAATGGCGAGCGCAGCAAAGCCAACCGAGAAGCCCATGGCGTCGGCAATACCCGCCACAACGGTGTTGCCGATGATGGCGCCGAGGAACGCCATGATGTTGATGACCGCGTAGGAGGAAGCGATCATCGAGACGGGCACGATGGTGCCGTCCTCGTTGGCAAGCGGCGCGTAGGGCAAAGCGACGATGGCGCTGAAGACGAGCATGAGCAAGAACGTGGAGCTGTAGAGGAAAGCGACGATGGCCATAAGCTCCTGCGAGGTGGTCATCATGTAGAGGAGCACGGCGCCGATAGCGCTGCAGATGACCGCGAAGATCTTCTCCTTACCGCGGAACCAAGCCTTGATGATGAAGTTGGAGGCGACCATGGCGACGCCCATCACGATGGCGTACCCGATAAGGATCATGTTGGTAAGACCCGGGTTCACGGCCATCTCGGCCTTGATGACCTCGATGCTCTGCAGGTAAGAGGGCAGCCAGGCGAGCGAGACCACGCCCACCATGTTGTTGCACAGAAGCGCGAAGCCGAGGACGAGCGAGTTCTTGTGCTTCCAAGCGGTGAAGAGCGACACGCTGCCCGCAGGCGGGGTGTACTTCTTGGGGACGATGACCACCATGAGCACAAGCGCGATCAAGAAGAGTGCGGAGAGCACGTAGTAGGCAATCTGCCAGCCCATGCCCACAAGACCCGTGAACACGGTGTAGGCAAGCAGGGCGCCCAGGCCGGCCGTGGCGACGACCACGGACTGCACGGTCTGACGAACCTCGGGCTGGAAGTTCTCGACAATGACCTTGGACACGCCGTTGGTGTAGCCCGTCTGACCGATGCCGATGAAGAAGCGCGAGGCCAGAAGGCCGGTAAGCACACCCACCGCTCCGCCGGCGCCGGCGGCGAGCATGCCGGAGAGGCCGAAGGTGAGCGAGGCCACCGTGAGGATGGTAAGGGCCGTGACCATGAACGGCTTATAGCCAAAGCGGTCGACGATCCAGCCGGAGACGAGCGTCATTACGATGTTGCTCGCGTAATAGAGGTTGGTGATGTTGGCGAACTCCGTCGCGGAGTACCCGTACTCACCGCGGATGGCCGTTGCGGCAACGCCGATCAGCGACTTGTCGAGATTGGCCACCAGACCGATGAAGAAGAGCGTCAGAAAGATCGCTACCTCTTTACCCTTGAGCTTTCCCATTGTTTCCTCTCTTTCCTATTCGAGCGGCCGCATGGCCGCCAAGCGCCCGGGCTGGGGGCGACACCGCACCCGGGCGTTTCAGTACCGGTGGCCTTAGGCCGCGTGGGAGGCGAGCCAGTCCATGGCAACGCTGACGTGCGCCGCGCACCCCAGCTTGAAGAGCGACTCGTCGAGCGTCATGTTGGGGTTGTGCACCGGATACTCGCCGCCGGTGCCGAGCTGCATAAAGAGCGACGGGACCGCCTGGCTCACGTAGGAGAAGTCCTCGGTGCCGGAGAGCGGCGGGCAGGAGATGACGTTGTCCTGACCCACCACGTCGGCAACCGACGGGGTGACCTCTCGAATGAAGTCGGCGTCGTTGTTGGTAGTCGGCGTGCTGAAGAAATCGATGTGGTAGGTACCGCGCCAGGCGCGCACGATACCGTCGACCATCTCGGGGATGCGCTCCACCAAATGATCGCGGTCCGCGCGCGAGAGCGTGCGCATGTTGCCCTGGAGAACGGCGCTATCGGGAATGATGTTGGTCACGGTGCCCGCCTGGACGGCTCCAATAGAGAAGGTCACCATGCTGCGCGGGTCTGCCTCACGCGTCATAAGGAGGTTCAGCTGCGTGTAGAGCTGCGTGGCGATCATAGAGGCGTCGATGGTCTGGTTGGGCATGGAGCTGTGACCGCCCTTGCCCTGGATCTGGATGATGAACGTGTCCATCGAGGCGCTCGCAACGTCGGGCGCAAAGAAGAAGCGGCCGCGCTCGAGGTCGGGCATGACGTGAAGCGCAAACGCGGCGTCGACATGCGGGTTCTCGAGCAGGCCGTCGTCGATCATGAGCTTGGAGCCGCAGCCCATCTCCTCGCCCGGCTGGAACATGAGCTTGACGGTGCCCTTTAGCTCCGCCTCGTGCTCCTTCAGGATCTTGGCAGCGCCCAGAAGCATTGCCGCATGCGAATCGTGGCCACAGGCGTGCATGAGGCCCTCGCACTGGGACTTATAAGGAACGTCGGCGAGCTCGGTGAGCGGAAGAGCGTCGTAGTCGGCACGCAGCAGGATGCAAGGCGAGCCCTGGCCGATGGTCGCAACAAGGCCGGTCGCGTGCTCCATGCGCCCAAAACCGGCGCGCTCGTACTTCTCCACCACCTCAGAAGGAATCTCGCCACCGCAGGGCTTGGCCTCAATACCCATGCGAGCGAGCTCCTCGGCCACGTACGCCTGCGTCGCGGGAAGGTCAAAGCCCTTCTCGGGGTTTGTGTGGATATGACGGCGCCACGCGATGATCTGGTCTTCGATGCGGGCGGCTTCTTCCAGGGCGGTCTTCACGATGCACTCCTTACCTTGGGAGCTTGGCTGATGGCCTCATCTTCCCACCGGGCGCCGGGTCGTGCGTATCGCGTTTTCATTCATTTATACTTTGTTTTGTGAATAATCTGGAATGGAGGTTGCCGTGGAACTCGACCGGTATTTGGAGCGCAACGTGGCACGCCACGTCGTCTTGACCGAGCGTTTCTACTACCAGCCAGAACAGCATATAAGCACGCTGGCGAGCGAGCTTGGCGTCGACCGCAACACCGCGCTTTCTGACATCGATGCGCTGCGGGCGCTGCTCTCTCCCTACGTGCGCGCGCATGAGCGCAGGCACGGCACCGTCCTTGTGCGCTTTGACCGCGCAACCACGCTGCTCGAACTCATACAGCACGTATACCGCGAGTCCAACCTGCTGCTTCTTTGCAACGAGTATCTAACGGGAAAGGTGGATGTCGCCACCTTTGCGAGACGGCGCGGCCTCTCTGTCTCTGCCGCTTACGCGCTCAACCGCAAGGCAGCGGCCTTTTTGGAAGCAGCGGGCGGTACCGTGAGGCGCAGCTCGCTTGACGCGAGCGAGCTCGCGCTGCGCTATATCAGCATTTTGGTGAGAACGGCGCTCGGATTCCGGCCCCCGGTGCTTGAGGCGCATCTACCCGGCGTGAACCGCATGATTGCCGCGCTTGAGAGCAGGCTGGGCTTTACCCTTACTGATCTTGACCGGTCATTTTTGCGAGCCTCGACCGGGCTTACCCTTGAGCGCGGCGGGCACCCGCTTGACCAGGGTTTTCTTGACGCGGTGGCGGACATGCCGGAGGTTACGTTTTTTGAAGAGGATACGGAGGTGGATGGTCGACGTTTTGGACACCAGGAGGCGCTCTTTATGGCCGCTATGTCTGCCTGCGTTTCCGCCAAAAACCGCATCAGCTCAACCGATGCGCTCGCCCTCTGGGCAGACGGAGATGCCTCCTACCGCGACCTCGAGAAGCGCATGCGCGCGCACTTTGGCAAAAAGGCCTGCGAAACGGAGCTCTTCCGCGCGGCACTGCGGAGGCTCTTTCTCTTTATCCGCCTGGGGGCGGCCGCAACAGCCTTCACGCAAGACCGCCCTATTCCCGACGCACGGCGCCCCGTGCTCGATGCGTGCCGAGAGATCGTGAAGGCGTGGTCTCAAACGTTTGCACCGGCGGGAGCGGGAGAAAACGACGACCTCATCGTGCAGTTTGTGCTGCAGATTCTGCCTCTTATCGATACCGATACCACGCCCGAGCGCATCTGCTGCGCCATCGTCACGGCAAGCGAGCTCAACCGTCTGACCATTGCCGCTGCCATTGAGCGGCAGCTTCCGGGGACCGCGCACGCCCTGGAGCGGGCATGTCCTACCATAGAGGCGGCCGGGGCAGAGCTCGCCCGCCTGCTGGAGAACGCCCCGGAGGCGCGCGGGATTATTGTTGTCGACCGCGAATACGCACTCGAAACGCCCCAGGAAACGGGCTCGTACCCTATCGTTGGCACCTCAGTTGCCGAGGAGGGAGAGATGCTCGCCCGGCACCTGCAAGCAAGCACGACGGGCGGAGACTAAGGTTGCGCGGCGCTAGGCAACGCTCGGCATCAGGAGAGGCAGGCCGTCAGGCAATGTCCGGCATCGGGCAGCGCGCTGTGTTAGGCGACGGTTGAGCGGGAGCGCTTGACGGCATCGTGCCAGCCGTGTAGGTTGCGCCGGCGCAGCTCCTCCGCCTCATCTCCAAGTGCCGGAGAGAAACGCTCTGCAACGGCGCAGTTGGAGAGCAGCTCCTCGCGGTCCTCCCAATACCCAACGAAAAGCCCCGCGAGGTACGCCGCGCCTATAGCCGTCGTCTCGACGGACTCCGACTGCACGACGGGAATCTTCAACAGGTCCGCCTGGAACTGCATGATGAAATCGTTGCGCGAGGCACCACCATCGACACGCAGCTCGCTGAGCTCGCAGCCGGCGGCACGCTCCATGGCGCGCAGCACATCATAGACTTGGTAGGCGAGTGACTCGCATGCGGCGCGCACGATGGTCGAGCGCGTCGAGGCGGCCGTGAGCCCGCAGATGAGCCCGCGCGCGTCGGCATCCCACCAAGGGGCGCCGAGACCGCTGAACGCCGGCACGAGGTAGCAACCGTCGTTTGTCGCACAGGAGCGCGCAACCTCCGCGGTCGATTGGACGTCGTCGATGATGCCGAGCCCATCGCGCAGCCAGCGCATGACCGACCCCGCATGGAAAATCGAACCCTCGAGCGCGTAACTCACGCGTCCGCCTTCGGCGATGCCCACGGTTGCCACGAGCCCCTCGCTGGATTCAACGACCTCATCGCCCGTGTTCATCAGCAAGAAGCAGCCCGTGCCATAGGTGTTCTTGGCCTCGCCCGGACGGAAGCAACAATGGCCAAAGAGCGACGCCTGCTGGTCGCCCGCCACACCGGTAATGGGCGGCCGATGACTCATGATCTCGTGCGAGACATGCCCGTAGTCGTCGGAGCTCCACTTGAGCTCTGGCATCATGGCGCGCGGAATACCAAAGAGCGCAAGCAGCTCGTCATCCCAATCGAGCGTGCGGATGTTAAAGAGCATCGTGCGGCTCGCGTTGGTGTAGTCGGTGGCGATGACCGCACCGCCCGTGAGGTTGTAGATGAGCCAGGTGTCGACCGTACCAAAGACGAGCTTGCCGGCGTCTGCCATCTCGCGCGCGCCCGCAACGTTGTCGAGGATCCAGGCGAGCTTTGTAGCGGAGAAGTAGGCGTCGGGCGTGAGGCCCGTCTTGGAGCGGATCATGGCCGCGGTGTCCGGGTCGGAAAGCGTCCGAGCGGCGTCCGCCGTGCGGCGGCACTGCCAGCCGATGGCGTTGTAAACGGGCTGGCCGCTCTCGCGGTCCCAGACGATGCACGTCTCGCGCTGGTTGGAGATGCCCACCGCGGCGATGTCCTCGGAATGGATACCGCTTTTGAACTGGGCCTCGACAATGACCGAGATCATGGATGCCAAGATCTCGGTGGGGTCCTGCTCGACCCAACCGGGATGGGGGTAGTGCATGCCGAGGGGGCGCGACGCCTGAGCGACGACCCCGCCAAACTCGTCCACAATAACGGCGCGCACCGACGTGGTGCCCGCATCGAGTGACATGATGTAGGAGCCGCCGAAGCGAAACGCCGCGTCGACCAGCCCGAGGTCTTTAAGTGAGAGAGGCATGCACGATCACCCTTTTCGCAGGGACGTCGCGCGCTCGGGGCCGCAAGGCTCCTCGAGCACACGCTTGATATCTGCCGCGGAGAGCGCGCCCTGCCGTATGATCTGCGGCTCTCCCCCGGGGAAAGAGACGATGGTCGACGCGTCCTGGCAGGGCGTCGCGCCCGCGTCGATGGCGATATCGACGCCATCGAGAATGCGTTGCTCTACCGCGGAGAACGAGGCAGGCGCGGGGGCGCCGTGGGTATTTGCGCTCGTGCAGGCAAGCGGGCTGCCGCAAGCCTCGATGAGCGCGGCTACCACCGGAGAGGCCGACGAGCGCAGCGCGACCGTTCCGTCCGCCGCGCGCATAAACGCCGGCACATCATCACGGGCAGGGACGATAAGGGTGAGCGCACCTGGCCAGAACGCACGGGCGAGGGCCTGTGCACCGGGATCGACGTCGTGACCATAGCGCTCGAGAGCGTCCGCACCGTCCACAAGCCAGGGCACGGTCTGCGCGAGCTCGCGCTGCTTGAGGTCAAAGATGCGACGATAACCGGTTTCCTCGGCAGGAACGGGACAGCCGTTAACCAAGGGCTCCGTAGCGTCAGCGGAGGAGTAGGTGAATGCGGACACCGCGACGGCAAGACCGTACACGGTTTCTGTAGGGATGAGCGCAAGTCCGCCCGCCATGAGGACACGCGCCGCCTGCGCGATTGCGGCGGACTCCGTTAGGTCCTCATCTGCTGCGGTGCGGAACACCTGGGTCATCGTTGCGTCGCCTGCTCCCTTTAAAAATCGCTCGGGCGACGGCCGTTCCGCGTCGCCCGATAGCTTGCTGACGTTTTCCGCTGTATTGTCGCACGCGAGACCGCGCTTTAGGGACACATTGTCAATAACGCACGCCAACGGGCCGCGCGGCTCGGCAAAAGGAGAAGATGCGTAGGAAATGTGTCGCCCGACCGCTCACGGCCGGCGAACGGTCGGGCTAAAGTTGCCGAGGCTCTGGCTAGGCGCGGTGCGCGAGCACGAAGCGGGGCCTTCCCGTCATATCGGAGGCAACGCGTACGTCGGTGAATCCGGCGGCGCGGCAGAGCTCCGCAGCGGGCTCCGCGGCCGTCTCGAACAGCTCGACGGCAAACAGCGCTCCCGGCTTGAGCAGCGCCGGCGCAACATCGAGCAGGCGCCGGAAGATGTCGAGCCCGTCCGCCCCGCCATCGAGTGCAAGGTGCGGCTCAAAGGCAGCGACCTCCCGCGGGAGCGTATCTACCACCTTGGTCGGCACATAGGGTGGGTTCGAAACGAGCACGTCGAAGGTACCGTACTCCTCAGCGCGAACGGGCGATACCAAATCTCCCCCACGGATATCAACGGCACCGTCCGCAAGCCCGGCGCGCTCGCGGTTGCGACGCGCGAGCGCGATAGCGCGCGGCTCGATATCGGTAGCAACGCAGCGAACTGCGTCCGGCCTCTCGGTGGCAAGTGAGAGCGAGATGCAACCCGTGCCGCACCCCACCTCGAGCACATGTGCAACCGGCGGCGCTACGGGCTCAGGATCCGACACCTCGAGATCGCCTTCAACAGCTGTGGCATCAGCAGGGGCCACCTCGTCCGGCGTCGCTACACCGTCTGCAGCGTCCTCCTCCGCCTCCGTTGACTCGTCATCGCTTTGCGCCTTTGCGGCAAGAGCGGCGAGCTCTTGCTCGCGCGCTTGGGCAACCTCGGCGTTCCAGGGAAGCTCAACACGCTCGCGACGCGCGACGGACGACCCGCCGGCAAGAACCGCGTGGTCGAGGTACTCGAGCACAAAGTCAACCAGCAGCTCCGTCTCGGGACGCGGGATGAGCACGCCAGGCTCGCAGAGGACGTCGAGCTGGCGGAATGAGGTTTCGCCCGTGATGTACTGCAGAGGCTCCCCCGCCGCACGGCGCTTCAAGCCATTGCGGACCGCAGCGAGCTCGGCCTCGGACAGGGGCTGGTCAAAATTGAGATAGAGATCGATGCGCTTGCGATGCGCCGCGGCGCAGATCAGCCACTCAGCCGCCAGGCGCGGACGCTCCTCGCCATGGCGCTCAAGATAGCCCGTGGACCACCTGAGGCAACGCTCGATGGTCCAGACCTCTTTTTGCGGCGGTTCCGGCGCTGCGGCCTGCCCCGCGTTCTGTCCAACCATTTGTTCTGTCGTGCCCATGGCTTCCCCTCATCGTCGGCTCGGTGGAGATTCTACTGCAGGCGCTCCCGGAAGGACCGTCGCGCTTCTCACGTTAGCGCGCACCTCAAACAGAAATCAGCACGCCTCTTGCACCGGGCAAACCATTCGCCAACTGAGATTGTACGAATTCTAACCGCCCAGCTCAGCGTGGGTGTTTTTTACGCCCCTGCGCCGACGCGGGCGGCAAAGGGCGCTTTGAGGTTCCATAAAACCGGCATAGAAACGGGCACCCGTAGGTGCCCGTCGCACGCAGTTGGTTTGATGGTGCGCCTTAGACCGCCTGGGCCAGCTTCTCGGCGCGGTCGGCCGCGGCAAGCGCGTCGATGACGGTACCCAGCTGGTCGCCCAAAAGCACGCCGTTGTAGGTGGAGTTGAAACCGATGCGATGGTCGGTCACGCGGTCCTGCGGCTGGTTGTAGGTGCGGATCTTCTCGGAGCGGTTTCCGTGGCCGATCTGGCTCTGGCGCTCGGCACCAAGCTCGGCCTGCTGCTTCTCAAGCTCCATCTCGTAGAGGCGGGCGCGCAGCATCTGCATGCAGACCTCGCGGTTCTGGATCTGGGAGCGCTGCTCCTGGGACTGTACCACGGTGTTGGTGGGCAGGTGGGTGATGCGCACCGCCGAGTAGGTGGTGTTAACGCACTGGCCGCCGGGGCCCGACGCGCAGTAGGTGTCGATGCGCAGGTCGGACTGGTCGATCTTGATGTCGATCTCGTCCGCCTCGGGCAGCACCGCTACCGTAGCGGTCGAGGTCTGGATGCGGCCCTGGCTCTCGGTCTTGGGAACGCGCTGCACGCGGTGCACGCCGCTCTCGTACTTCATGACCGAGTAGACCTTGTCGCCGTTGACCTTGAACTCGATGGACTTGAAACCGCCGGCCTCGGACGGACTCGAGTCGAGCACCTCGAGCTTCCAGCCCTGCGCCTCGCAGAAGTGCTGGTACATCTTGAAGAGGTCACCGGCGAAGATTGCCGCCTCGTCGCCGCCCGCGGCGGAGCGGATCTCGACGATGGTGTTCTTCTCGTCGTTGGGGTCGCCCGGGATGAGCATGAACTTGATGTCCTCTTCGAGCTGAGGAAGCTTTGCCTCGTTCTCGGAGATGTCCTCCTGAAGCATCGCCTTCTCGTCGGCGTCGGAGGTGTCGCGCAGCATCTCCTTGGCGGCCTCGATGTCGTCGAGGGCGCTCAGGTACTCGCGCGCGGCCGCTACCAGCGGCGTCTGATGCGCGTACTCCTTGTTGAGGCGCGTGAATTCCTTTATGTCGGAGGCAATCGAGGGGTCGGAGAGCTTCTTCTCGAGCTCCTCGTAGGCAGCGATGAGTTTTTCCAGCTTGTCGCGCATGATGGTTCCTTTGCAGGTGAGCGCCCTGGGGCGCGGAGGGTACAACGTGAGGCGCCGCGCTATGGCGGCAAAGCGACGGCCCAGCTAGAGCATGTCGAACCTGATATACATGCGCATCCTTTCTTCCGGCACCTAATCATACCCAGACCGGGAAAAAGGGCAAGCGGCGGTACCCCTATCCTGCAGAATCGCCATCAGCGGGCTCGCCGGCATGGCAAAGGCGGCACGCCAGAAGCGCACCGCCTCGCCCAAATCGCTCTTTTGCGCCGCCCGTGCGGCAAGGATTCCTTACAGCAGCGTGATGTCGAAGGAACGCTCGAAAACCCCGCCGGGCTCGAGAATGGTGATGTCGTGCTTGTGCTCGAGCACGTCGTCCTCGGTATCGAGCGTGGTCGTGCCCGTCCAGGGCTCGAGCGCCACAAACGGCGCGCCCGGGGCCGCCCACACGCCCACAAAGTCAAAACCGGAGAAGTCGACGCGGATCCCGTGGCCCGACTTGGTGCCCACGAGGGAGAGGGTGTTGCCGGGCACGTGATCGAGAATCATCGTGTCGTAGCGGAAGATGTCGCGCGTGAGCGGCAGCGTATCGGAGCCGTCAACCGTGCGGAACGTATCCTCGTACGTGGCAAGACCACCCTCGACGAGCTTGGGGCAATCGGCCGTCCACGCCTCGGCAAAACGGAACTCGTAGTCCTCGTACGCCTCGTCGGTGCCCTCGACCGGAATGTTGAACGCCGGGTGTCCGCCCACCGAGAACGGAAGGTCAACGTTGCCCGCGTTCTCGACGCGGAAGGTCTGCGTGAGCGTGGCGTCACCCGTGATGGCATACGTCATGTTGAGCTTGAAGTCGTAGGGGTACTGTGCGCGCGTCTCGTCGTTCGCCACAAGCTCAAAAGTTACGCTCGAACCGTCATCGGAAGTCGATACCACCTCATGCTCGTTGATGCGCGCCACGCCGTGGCGACCCATATGGCACGGACCCTCGGCAGACTCGGCAACGTCATTGCGGATGGAACCCACAATGGGGAACAACACCGGCGCGTGCTTGCCCCAAAACGCCGGGTCCGCCTGCCAGAGATACTCGTGCCCGTCGAGCGCGAGGCTCTGGAGCTCGGCGCCCATGGAGTTGATCTTGGCGGCGAGCCCGCCCTTCTGGATAGTGACGACGCTAGACATCAATGCCCCTTTCGCAGATGGCGACGGGTCTTCCCGTCAAACCCGACCATACCGATAGTAAACCGGCCCGCGCCGGTCTTCTGAACCTATCTTATCCGTTGCGGCGGGCACGGGCGGCGGCTCATCCGCAGACGGTTGCCGCGCACCAGTCGCCCCGCACCACACCGCTCCAGGGCTCAAGTCGCTTATGAGCGTAAAAACGGTGCCCTGGTTATCGCTGCTCTTGTTTTCAGGGAAACACGCCTACGTTTTCCCAGATAGTTGCTTTAGCTAGATAAAGTGTCCCGAAAGTCCCGCGCTCTTTACGCTCATGAGCGACTTGGGCTACTGCAAAGGAACGATTCGGGCCCTCTCGAGCTGTCAGGGCCTGACAACATAAAACCCCGCCGCAGGCACTGGCACCTGCGACGGGGCTCGTTGTAACGAACAGTTCGTCGGTTCGCGCGGCTACTCCAACTCGAAGGCTCCGGTGTAGAGCTGGTAGTACGTACCGCGCTTGGCGATGAGTTCATCGTGGCTGCCGCGCTCGATGATGCGACCGTGGTCGAGCACGATGATGGCATCGGAGTTGCGGACAGTCGACAGACGGTGCGCAATCACGAACGTGGTGCGCCCGTTCATGAGGGCGTCCATGCCGCGCTGCACGATTGCCTCGGTGCGCGTGTCGATCGACGACGTCGCCTCGTCCAGAATCATAACGGGCGGGTCGGCAACCGCGGCACGGCTGATCGAGAGCAGCTGGCGCTGGCCCTGCGACAGATTCGAACCGTTGTCGGTGAGCATCGTCTGGTAGCCCTGCGGCAGACGCTCGATGAAGCCGTGCGCGCCAGCGAGCTTGGCGGCGGCGATGCACTCCTCATCGCTTGCGTCGAGGCGACCGTAGCGGATGTTGTCCATAACGGTGCCCGTGAACAGGTTCACGTCCTGCAGTACCATGCCGAGCGAGCGGCGCAGGTCGTCCTTCTTGATCTTGGTGACGTTGATGCCGTCGTAGCGGATCTTACCGTCCTGAATGTCGTAGAAGCGGTTGATCAGGTTCGTGATGGTGGTCTTACCGGCACCGGTAGCACCCACGAACGCGATCTTCTGGCCAGGCTTTGCCCAAACGGAGATGTCGTGCAGCACCGTGTGGCCCGGCTTGTAGCCAAAGTCCACGTCAAAGAGGCGCACGTCGCCCTCGAGCGGCACAAGCTCGGTCTCACCGGTATGATGCGGCCACTTCCACGCCCAACGGCCGGTGCGCTTGTCGGTCTCGACGATCTTGCCATTCTCCATCTTGGTGTTGACAAGCGTCACGTAGCCCTCGTCATGCTCGGGCTCCTCGTCGAGCAGCTCGAAGAGGCGCTCGGCGCCAGCGAGGCCCATGACCACAGCGTTGATCTGCTGCGAGATCTGACCAATCTGGCCGGCAAACTGCTTGGTCATGTTCAAGAACGGCACCGCCACCGCAATGGTAAGCGGCAGGCCCGAGAACGAAAGGTTGGGCACCTGATAGGCAATAAAGACACCGCCCATAAGCGCCACGACCACGTAGAGCAGGTTGCCGAGGTTCATAAGGATGGGGCCGAGCGTGTTGGAGTAGAGGTTCGCGGCACGCGACGCGCGGAAGAGCGCCTCGTTGCGGACGTCGAAGTCCTCCTGGGCGGCGTCCTCGTGGCAGAAGACCTTCACCACGCGCTGACCGTTCATGATCTCCTCGACGTGGCCCTCGACAACGCCGATCTCCTTCTGCTGCGCAACAAAGTTCTTGGCGGAGCGGCCGCCGAGCGTCTTGGTCATGTAGGCCATAAAGAGCACGCCGGCAATAACCACGAGGAACATCCACACGCTGTAGTAGAGCATGACGCAGGTCACCGAGCAGATGGTGACGATGGTGAGCGTGATGTTGGGCAGCGACTGACCAATCATCTGACGCAGCGTGTCGATGTCGTTGGTGTAGTGGCTCATGATGTCGCCACGCTGATGCGTGTCGAAGTAGCTGATCGGCAGGTCCTGCATGTGGTCGAAGAGCTTCTCGCGGAACTTCTCGAGCGAGCCCTGCGTGATGATGGCCATCATACGGGTGTAGCTGAAGTTCAGCACGAGGATGATGGCGTACATGCCAATAAGCGTGAGCGTGAGCGTGGTGATCTGGCCGGACACGCTCGCCCAGTCGCCCGTCTGCCACACGGCGGTCACGATCTCGAGCGCGCGCTGCATAAAGGTCGCAGGCAGCGTGCCCAGGATACCGGAGATGACGATGAACACCAGCACGAGCGGTAGCATCTTGGGATAGAAGGAGAACAGGGTCTTGATAACGCGGACGAGCGTCTTGAGCTGGACGCCCATACCCTTCTTCTGGGGCATAGCACGGCGGCCGGCGACGTTTTGGCGCGTATCGTTCTCATCCACGTAGCGCGGGTCGCGCTTCTGGGGCGCCGGGTAGGAGTTGTCGTTGCCGGAGGCGGCGCTCACGCGCTCGACCTCGGCCTCAAAGTCCTTCTCGGTGAACTCGGTCTTACTGCTCATCGGCGACACCTCCTTCCAGGGCGTGCTCAACGTGCGGCGCGGGCTCGGCGGCGGCATCTGCCTCCGCGTCCTCCTCACCGGTACGGTTCTGCGAGATGTAGGTCTCGCGGTAGATCTCGCAGCTCTCCATGAGCTCGGCGTGGCTACCGAGGCCGGCGATGCGGCCGTTGTCAAGCACGAGGATGCGGTCGGCGTGCTCAACGGAGCTCGTACGCTGCGCGATGATGATCTTGGTCGTGTCGGGCAGGTAGCTCGCCAGACCCTCGCGGATAAGCGCGTCGGTCTTGGTGTCGACGGCGCTCGTGGAGTCGTCGAGAATGAGGACCTTCGGGCGCTTCAGCAGGGCGCGCGCAATGCACAGACGCTGCTTCTGACCGCCGGAGACGTTGGTGCCGCCCTGCTCGATGTAGGTGTCGTACTTCTGCGGGAAGCCCTGGATGAACTCGTCCGCCTGAGCGAGCTTGCAGACCTCCACGAGCTCGTCGTAGGAGGCGTTCGGGTCGCCCCAACGCAGGTTCTCCTTGATGGTGCCCGAGAAGAGCACGTTTTTCTGCAACACCACGGCGACGCTGTTGCGGAGGTAGTCGAGGTCGTAGTCGCGCACGTCCACGCCGCCGACCTTGACGGAACCCTCGGTCACGTCGTACAGACGGCTGATGAGGTTCACGAGCGAGGTCTTAGCCGAACCGGTGCCGCCCATGATGCCGATGGTCTCGCCGGAGCGAATATGCAGGTCGATGTCGGTCAGCGCCGCGTTCTCGGCCTTCTCGGAATACTTGAACGTCACGTGGTCAAAGTCGATGGAGCCATCCGCCATCTCCGTCACCGGATTCTCCGGGTTCTTGATGGTAGGCTCGGTCTCGATAACCTCAACGATACGCTCGGCAGACTCCTGCGCCATGGTGATCATGGCAAAGACCATCGACACCATCATGAGGGCCATCAAGATCATGAAGCCGTAGGTGGTGAGCGCCGAGAACTGGCCGACGTTCAGCGCCACGCCCCTGGTGGAGACGATGAGGTAGCTGCCGAACTGGATGACCACGGCAAAGACCGTGAACACGGCGAGGTTCATCATCGGCGCGTTGAAGGCGAGGATCTTCTCGGCACGGGTGAAGTCGCGGCAGACGTCCTGAGCGGCGCGGCCGAACTTCTCCTTCTCATACTCCTGGCGCACGTAGCTCTTGACGTCGCGCATGCCGGTGACGTTCTCCTCGATGGACTCGTTCAGGGCGTCGTACTTATGGAAGACCGCGCGGAAGATCGGGTGCACGGTCCGCACGACCTTGAAGAGGCCAAAGCCCAGAAGCGGCACGACAATCACATACACGATGGCCATGGGACCGCCCATGATGAAGCCCATGATGATGCCGGCGAGCAGCAGCATCGGGCAACGGATGGCGGTGCGGATGACCATCATGTAAGCGAGCTGGACGTTCGTGATGTCCGTCGTGAGGCGGGTCACGAGCGAGGAGCTCGAGAACTGGTCGATATTGGCGAAGCTGAAGCGCTGCACGGCGGCAAAGACGTCGTGGCGCAGGTTCTTGGCAAAGCCGCAGCTGGCCTCGGAGCAGGTGATGCCCGCGCCGATACCAAAAGCAAGCGAGGCGAGCGCCATGGCAATCAGGAATCCCGCGTAGGGCAGCATCTCGTGCACCCCGGCGCCGGCCTGAATGGTGTTGATGAGCTGGGCGGTCACGAACGGAATCGCCACCTCCATCACCACCTCGCCGGACACGATGATCGGGGTCGCGATGGCCGCCTTCCGGTACTCGCGGATGCTTGCCATCAGGGTTTTAAGCATCTAGTTCCTCCCATCTGGTACGAATGCGCTTAAGCATGTCGAGAAGCTGGAGCTTCTCGGCGTCGTCGAGGCACGTGAACGCCTCGGCACGAAACTTGGTACGACCTTCCTGCTCAAGGCGCGCCTGCTCAAAGCCCGCGTCGGTGAGCCGGACCGTGAGCTGGCGGCGGTCCTCGGGGTTGCGCTTGCGCTCGATGAGGCCGCAGGTCTCCATCTTGTTGAGCACCTCCGAGAGCGACCCCGGCTTGAGCTCAAAGCTGGCGCCGAGCTCCTGCTGCGACATCTGGCCACCGCGCTTGGCGATGAGGCAGATGATAGGCGCTCGCCCGGACATACCTCCGTTGCGGAAATGGAGATAGTGCCCGCAGAAGCCGAGACCATGCAGCAGCTCGCGCGCAAGGTCGTCGGCAGCCTGCGCCGACTCGTCGACGGGCTGCTCCGCCGAAGCGGTGTTGTCGTCCGCGTTCTGTTCTTGCTTGTCACACATACGTTCCTCCCCTCTGTACTCCCAACTTGATTTGACGGGAGAAGTCTACTCCCCTCATCCGCAACTATCAAGGTACCAAATCATTAGGTTGTAATATTGTACGGGTTCTTAACAATTGATGGGTCAAGTAACGTCTGTGCACCTGGTGCGGGTGCAGGTAGATGACCGCGGACGGTCGGCCACTGGCCGCTGAAACCAGCGGCGCCACGTGAACTCGTGAGCCCTGCGCCCTGGGGCAATGTAGGTCCGGCGACGCACCCGGAAATCCGCTAAAACGTTTCATGCAAGAATCAAGGTAGTGAGGCCCCGCTGTGTTTCATGCAAGAATCGAAGTAATGAACCCGGTGGTGAACCCGAGAAAAAGCCGGCGAAAGAACCGCTGGTAGAGAGCCTGCAAAAATCGAGGTAGTGAACCCGAGGCCCCGAAAGGCGCCGAATCGCGCATTTTCGGGTTCACTACCTCACTTTTTGCATGAAGCGATGGCCGGGTTCATTACTTCGGTTTTTGCATGAGGCGCGGCAAAGGGCGGCCGGTGCTTTACCATGGGTAGCCGTCCCCATAGGGTAAGGAGCACGTATGACCGACTATCAAAAGCCGCAGGCCACCGTCGACGTGGGCCAAGGCAAGCCCATACCCGTGCTCGTGCCCGAGTCCGAGCAGTTTGCCCGGCGCCTCATCAAGGTCGCGCGCCTGCGCCGCCGCTGGGCAGCGCGCGAAGGCGTCACCTGCTACCGCGTCTACGACGCCGACCTCCCCGATTACGCCGCCGCCATCGATCTGTACGAGGGCGCGCCCGAGACACCGGGCCGTTGGCTCGTTATCGCCGAGTACGCCGCGCCCAAGACGGTCGACCCGGCGCTCGCCCACGCTCGCATGGCCGATATTCTTGCCATTGCGCCGCGCGTGCTCGATGTGCCTGCCGACCACGTGCACGCCCGCGAGCGCCTGAGGGCGCGCGGCGGCTCGCAGTACGCCCTCGCCGGCGAGGCCGACCCGCGCCACAGCGGCCTTGGTCGTGCAAGTGGCTCCCGCGCCGTGACCTCGACCGTCGACAAAGCTGGCGCGGCTTCAACCGGATCGGCCGCAGGCAGCAAAGCGCCCGCAAGCGGCGCGGCGGCGGCAGGCGAGGCGCTCGCCCACCCCCTTATCCGCGAGGGCGGCCTCACCTTTGAGGTGAACTTCGACGACTACCTCGACACCGGCATCTTCCTCGACCATCGCGTGACGCGCGGCCTTGTGCGCGAGCACGCGCGCGGGCGCCGCTGGTTTTTGAACCTCTTTGCCTACACGGGCACGGCTACCTGCTACGCCGCCGATGCAGGCGTGGAGGAGACGGTAACCGTCGATCTCTCCAACACCTACCTCGACTGGGCGGAGCGCAACATGGTGCGCAACAGCTTCACCGGCCCCGAGCACCATTTTGTGCGTGCCGACGTGCTGGCGTGGATCCGCCAGATGCGCAAAAACCCGGACAACCGTTGGGACCTTATCTTCTGCGACCCGCCGACCTTCTCCAACTCGAGCAAGATGGGTCAGCGCACCTGGGATGTGCAGCGCGACCACGTGGAGCTCCTCTGCGGCGTGGCGGGCCTGCTGACCGACGACGGCGAGGCAATCTTTAGCTGCAACCTGCGCACCTTTAGGCCCAACGTCCGCGAGCTCGAGCGCCGCGGGGTCGCGCTTGAGGACATCTCCGCCGAGACGATTCCCGAGGACTTCTCGCGCAACGCCCGCATCCACCGCTGTTACCTCGTCCGCAACGTACGGAACAGCAGGTAGAAGCTCTAGCGTAGTGGGTTCACTATAGCTATAATGCCCATCATCAGGCCGAGCATGCTCCTCGTGGGGCACCTCGGCCATCGTCTGCTTTGCACCGGGCTCGCCCGCGTGCGGGCGGACGGCATCGCAGGCGTCTTAGAGGAGCTTTCTTCCATGAGCAAACAATCTACCGGCGACCTATCGGCAACCGCAAAGGGCACCGATAAAGCCGCAAGCGGGGCGCATCCCGCTATCCCGGTGAGCATCGGCGCAATGCTCGTCACCTTGGGTGTTGTCTACGGCGACATCGGAACGTCGCCCATGTACGTCACCAAGGCACTCGTCGCCGGCAACGGCGGCATCATGAGCGTGAACCAGGAGTTCGTGCTCGGCGCGCTGTCGCTCGTCATTTGGACGGTGACGCTGCTTACCACCGTCAAGTACGTGCTGATTTCACTCAAGGCCGATAACCACGGCGAGGGCGGCATCTTCGCGCTCTACTCGATCGTGCGTCGCTTTGGCAAGTGGCTCATCATCCCCGCCATGCTCGGCGGCTCGGCGCTGCTCGCCGACGGTATCCTCACCCCCGCCGTCACCGTGACGACGGCCATCGAGGGCCTGCGCACCATCCCCGAGGTCTACCAGGTCATCGGCGATAACCAGATGAACGTCGTCGCCATCACGCTCGCCATCATCTGCCTGCTCTTTGTGGTGCAGCGCGCCGGCACGAGCAAGATCGGCCGCGCCTTTGGCCCCGTGATGACGCTCTGGTTCATCTTCCTCGGCGTCATGGGCCTCATGCACGTGGTCGACAACCCCATCGTCTTTTTGGCGATCAACCCGCTCTACGGCATTCAGTTCTTGCTCTCGCCCAACAACTACGCGGGCTTTATGATCCTGGGCAGCTGCTTCCTTGCCACCACCGGTGCCGAGGCGCTCTACTCCGATATGGGTCATGTCGGCCGCGGCAACATCTACGCCACCTGGCCCTTCGTCAAGATCTGCCTGCTGTTCTCCTACCTCGGCCAGGGTGCGTGGCTGCTCTCCAACGCGGGCAACTCCGAGCTCCTCGCCATCGAGGACCTGAACCCGTTCTTCCAGATGCTCGACCCGGGCATCCGTCCGTTTGCCGTTCTGCTCTCCACCGCGGCGGCCATCATCGCCTCGCAGGCGCTCATCACCGGCGCTTTCAGCCTGGTTTCCGAGGCAATCCGCCTCGACCTCATGCCGCACATGCAGACCTTCTATCCTGCCGAGACCAAGGGCCAGCTCTATATCCCCATGGTCAACTACGTGCTGTGGATCGGCTGCGTCATCGTGGTGCTGCTCTTCCAGAGCTCCGCGCACATGGAGGCCGCCTACGGTCTGGCCATCACCATCACCATGCTCTGCACAACGCTTCTGCTCTTCTTCTATCTGCACAAGCTTCGCCGCGTGAAGGTGTTCCCCTGGATCTTTGTGGTGTTCTTTGCGCTGCTTGAGGGCTCGTTCCTCATCTCCTCGCTCACCAAGTTCTTCCATGGCGGCTACTTCACCCTACTTATGGCTGCGCTCATTATGGCGATCATGCTCTGCTGGTACGCCGGCACCGCCGTCGAGCGCCGTCAGGCCACGCTTCTGCCCATCAAGAACTACCTCGACCAGCTCGACCGTCTGCGCCACGACACCACCTACGACCTCGTGAGCGACAACCTGGTCTACCTCACCAACGGCACCAACACCGACTTCCTCGACCGCGACATCCTCTACTCGATCCTGGACAAGCACCCCAAGCGCGCCAAGGCCTGGTGGTTCATCAACATCCAGACGATGGACGAGCCGCACACCTTTGCGTACTCGGTCGAGAACTTTGACACCGACTACGTCTACCGCGTGCACCTCTACCTTGGCTACAAGGTGCCGCAGCGCGTTAACGCCTACCTCCGTCAGGTGGTTCAGGACCTCTCCGCCACCGGCGAGCTGCCCGCGCAGGTGCACGAGTACTCGGTCTACAAGAAGCCGGGCCCCGTGGGTTCGTTCATGTTCTTCATGCTGCGCAAAACTCTCTCGCCCGAGAGCGACGTGGACCATCACGAGCGCACCGCCATCGCGCTCAAGTACGCAATCCGCCGCTGGGCGGGTTCGCCGGCGCGCTGGTACGGCCTGGAGAACTCCAGCGTCTCCATCGAGTACGTGCCCATGTTCACCAAGTTCAAAGAGGTGCAGCGTATGCGCCGCATTGGGCCGAACGACCGCCCCTAAGGGCTTGATCACATACGCCTAAGGGCGTGGCCGCATCCACCTAGGGCTAGGCCACATACGCCTAAGGCGTGACCACATACCCCCAAGCGCTTGAGCGCATACGGGTTTGACGCGGGCGAGGTGCAGCTTACAGAAGCGGCGCCTCGCCCATCCAGTTTTGATACCAAAGCGCGAGCGACCGGTCCATCTCGGCCATAAAGTCGCTCGTGTGTTTGCGCTGGTAGATGTCGCGCACGCGGGCGCCGGGCTCTGCGGCGTGCGGGCGAAACATGGCGTCCATCTCGGCAATCTGCGCGGCGCGCATCCTCGCATCGGCGCGGCGATAGCGCTCCTCCATCACGATGTTGACCGTTGGGTGGGGCGTAGCGGGGCGCTCCTTGGCGGGGGCGCCCAAGACCAACATAGAGAGTGGCAGCGTATAGGGCGGCAGGCTAAGAAGCGTCGCCACCTCTTCGGCATGCTCAACCACATCTCCAATGTAGCAACTCCCCAGGCCCACCGCCTCCGCGGCGATCACCGCGGTCTGAGCCGCCGCAACCGCGTCCTGCGCGGCGATGGCAAGCTCGCCGCGCTGCGGCGGGCGCGGACGGGCGCCCTCGGCATCCGCACAGTCCAGCTCGGCAAAGAGGTCCATCCACTTCGCATAGTCGACCACAAACACCAGCACCCATGGCGCCTTGGCAATAAAGGGCTGGTTGTCGCAGAGAACCGCGAGCCGCTCGATGGTCTCGCGCCGGCGGATGTCGATAATCGAGTACATCATCATGGCGCCGCCCGAGGGCGCACGCGTTGCCGCATGGAGCACCGCCTGCCGCTGGGTCTCATCGACCGGCGTATCCGCAAACACCCGGGTCGAGGACCTCCGGCAGATAAGGTCCAGCGTTGCATTGTTGGCAACAGCTTGGGGCAGCGCATCAATGTTGGTCATGGAAACCTCCTCGCACCGCGCCGCGAACGCCCAGAGGCCGCGGCGGTTTTGTGATCTTTCTTGCGTTTATCTTAGGCGTTATAGCTTTTCGGCGGACAACCCGCATGTCGACATTTTCTTGACACGCGAAGGATACGATAAGCAGTTGGTTTGTAAGCATTCGGTTAGGCGCCGGCAAACGCGCACGTAGCCGCGCCGCCGGAGATGGAAGGTCACCATGATCGTAGCCGTCATCTCATATATTGGCCTGGTCGCGAGCATCGCGCTCGGCATCCTCGCCAACACTCGCTTTGCTGGCGCTATCGCTGGCACCGCCAGCACCGCCACGCCCGCCGGCACCAACGGCGCCGCGCCCACCGCAGAGGGCAACGCCGCGATGGCGCAGCCCGCGCTCTTCCGCAAGAGCGGTATCGCCTGGGGCGTCTTCATCTGCGCCATTCAGCTCTTCATCGGCATCTGGGCCACGCTCGGGCTCGTAGAGAACGACCCCGTCTCCGCACTTTTTGGCAACATCGTGCTCACGCTCACCGCCGTATGCTGCTTCGCTCGCCCGCACCTGGCTGTGCGCGTCCGCGCCCTCACCGCCGAGGGCGGCCGCTTCCCCCATCCTGTGCGTGCAAGCGTCATCGCCTTGCTGGTGGCCGGCGTGTTTGCCACGCTCGGCCTCGAGATTCCCAGCAACCACGACATCTTCTGGATGTATCCCCTCTGCCTGCTGCTCGAGTGGGCACTCGTCACCGCAGCGCTCGCCGGCCTGTTCTTCCTCTTCCAGCGCCGCGCCACCGCCCCCGCCGTGCTCGCGCTTGCGCTCTGCATCCTCGGCATCGCCGAGTACTTTGTCATCCTTTTCAAGTCGATGCCCATCCAACCCGGCGACCTCTTTGCCCTAAGCACCGCCGCCGCCGTGAGCGCCGGCTACACGTACCTGCTCTCGCCGTACTGCATCTACGGCATCGCGTTCGCCGCGCTCGGCGTGCTCGCGCTCATCATCGCCGGCCTCTGGCGCCCCGAGCGCGCTCGCCGCACCCGCCGCGCGCTCCTTATCAACCTGCTTGTGGGCGTGCTCTGCCTCGGCGGCATCACCGCACACGTGACGCTCATCGATTACTACAACACCCTCGGTATCCAGATCTACACCTGGCGCCCGCTCGAGAGCTTCTACCGCCAGGGCTACATCCCCTCGTTCATCACGAGCGCCCAGACCATCATCCCGCCCAAACCGCGCGACTACTCCGCCTCCGAGGCCGAGGAGCTGCTTGACAGCTACGCTGCCAGCTATGACGAGGGCGCCGGCACAAGCGATGCGCGCACCCAGGCCACCGCGCAGTTTGACGAGGAGAAGCCCACGGTCATCGCCATCATGAACGAGACCTTCTCCGACCTCTCCATCTACCAGAACCTGCACGCCGACTACGAGGGCCCCACGTACTTCAAGAGCATCTCCGACGCCGTGGCGCGCGGCACGCTCTACGTCTCTGCGTACGGCGGCGGCACCTGCAACACCGAGTTTGAGTTCCTCACCGGCAACTCCATGGCCTACCTCGGCAACGGCGTGTATCCGTACTCGACCTACAACCTCACGCAGACCGAGAACCTCGCCGAGCAGTTCAGCGAGCTCGGCTACACCACCACCGCGATGCACCCCAACCACGGCACCAACTGGAACCGCGAGAACGTCTACCATGACTTTGGGTTTGACGAGTTCCTCACCATCGAGGACTTTGAGGGCGCCGACAAACTCCGCGGCATGGTGACCGACGAGGCCACCTACGACAAGATCCTCCAAATGCTCGACGAGAACAGCGATCCGCAGTTCATCTTCGACGTGACCATGCAAAACCACTCCGGCTACGAGACGGGGCTTCTGCCGAGCGATAAGCAGACGAATTACCTTATCGACGGCGAGTATGACGCCGAGGTCAACGAGTACCTCGCGCTCATTCAGGAATCCGACCGCGCGCTCGAGCAGTTCCTCGCCAAGCTCAGCCAGCTCGACCGCAAGGTGGTCGTGGTGTTCTTTGGCGACCACCAGCCGTTCTTTCCCGATAAGTACAACGACACCTGGTTTACCGGCGAGGACGAGGCCACCCATGCCGAGCGCCTCTGGCAGACCGACTACGTCATCTGGGCAAACTACGATGTCGCAGGCAACAGCCAGACGAGCGAGAACATCGACACCTCGATCAACTACCTCGGCGCCCTTATGAAGCAGCTCATTGGCGCACCCCTCACCGATTACGAGAAGGCGCAGCTCACCGCCCGCGAAAGCATGCCGGCCATCAACACCACCGGCTTCTGCGACGCGCGCGGCACGTGGTACCTCACGGGCACCAACGCAGACGAGACCACCACCGAGGCGGGCGACGCCGCGGTGAACGCGCGCTACGACCTGTCGATGATTCAGTACCTTAAGCTCTTTGGGCACGGCGACGGTATCTTTACCAAGACGCTTCAAGGCGCCGCGAACGAGACGGACCCCAACCTCGCGCCGGGCACGACCAAAATCAAATAGCAGTTTTTCAGTTATTCAACAATCTACGTCGGGGCCTGCGAGTATTCCCTGCCGCCATGCAACAAAACACGCAGGTACGGGGCAAGCGGTAGTGGCGGCTACTTCGCTATCATCCCCTAGATTGTTGAATAACTGATATTCTGCCTTCAGCACACCGCGCGGCCCTGCAAGCGACGGCAAATACGTTCGACGGTCGCGGCGTCGCAACCGCAGGCGTCCACCAAAAAGCGGCGGGCGTTGCCGTAGCGCTCGTACAGGTAGGTAAGCGTTCGCTCCATCTCGGACGGGTTTGCCTCAAACAGGCACTTGGGCACGATGCGCCGCGCGAGCAGCGAGGCGCCCACGCGCTGTATGCGCAAAAAGCCGCCCATGTAGCGCTCGCTCGCCGCGTAATCCGCGATGATGTCGCGCGGGGCCACGCCGGCAAGGTCGAGCAGAAGCATCGCGATCACGCCCGTGCGGTCCTTGCCCACGCGGCAGTGAAAGAGCACGCACCCTGTCTCGACATCGAGCGCGCCCACAAGCAGGCGAAAACCTTCCTGCCCCTCGTCAAGAAGGTCGCGGTAGACGGCAAACATGCTCTCGGGCAAAAGCCCCTGGAACCCGTTGGAGTTGAGCTGGTCCAGCATGGGCACGTGACGGTAGTCAACGCCGGGCTCGGGGCGCCGGTCGTACGGATCGGGAAAGATCTTGAGCTCAAAGTTGCTGCGCACATCGATAACGCGCACGAGCCCGTAGGCGCGCAGCGTCGCACGGTCGCGCTTGGTGAGGCGCGTAAGCGAGCCAGAGCGGAGGAAAACGCCCTTTGCCGTGGTGCCCGTAGCGCCGTCGGGGTCCGTAAAGGAGAAACCGCCTAGGTCGCGCACGTTATGCGCCCCGCCCAGGCGAAGCGGCACCGATGTGTGCGCGGCAGCGGACATGCTCTCTCCCTCAAGGCCAGATAACACCAAGATATTCGGCGTATCGTTCGAGTATATCGTAGCCCTCGGCCGACGCTGGACGGGCCGTCAACCGCTTGATGAAGCCCTTACAGACTAGAGGCCAAGAGCCTCGCGCGCCGCGGTCACAATCTGGGCGAGGTCATCGTCGGTAGGATGCGCGAGCGCCGCGTCGAAGTTGGCAATCATCGCTTGGGCGCGGGCGTCCTCGGGATTCTCGGCAAGCATGGCCTCATAGCGGCGGCGGATACCGGCACCCATCTTGCCCTGGCACATCGCCCCTCCCAGAAGCTCCGCGCCGGCAGGCAAATGCTTTTTGAAGTTGCCGAGGATCCGCTCAAAATACGCCGGGTCGCCGCCAAAGCCCGCCGTGCCAAACAGGAACACGCGCTTGCCGTCGAGCTTGGCGAGAAGTTCGGCAAGCGCCGGGTCGCAATCGCCCTTATCGGTCCATGAACCTGCAAGCACGGTATCCGCTGCAAGGACCTGAGCCTCCTCGGGCGCGCCCGCGGACGGAAGGGCGCCCGCATAAGCAAGCTCTGCGCCAGCCGCCGCAAGCGAACGCGCGAGCTCTTCGCCCACCTTAGCCGTGTTGCCGCCCTTGCTTGCCCAAACAATCGCGTAGCTCATGATCTGCCCCTCTCCAAGCGCGCCGTCGCGCCGCATCGCGTCCTTTGTCTTCTGTGCTGCAAGCGTTGTACCCATACGGCGGGATTGCAACCGCACCCGGACCTCCCGCCAAGCACCAACAGACAAACTCCGCGCAGGTGCGGGCGCGCCCGCCGCATCAGAGGGCCCCTGAGCGGGTACGATGAAGGCATCTTTGGTTGAGGGGACCGCCCATGCACTCGGGTTTTCATCGCATAGCCCGCGTAGTTGCCCGCCACCGCGCGCTTGCCGCGGTCACCTTCGTTGCGGCGCTGCTTGTTGCCCTGCCGACCATGCGCACGGCACCTGTTAATTCGAGCGCGTCTTCCGCATATGCATTTCGGGCGACCTATGAGTATCAGATGCTCGAAGAGCAGCTTGCCACCGAGTGCACGACTCTTTCGTACTTTGAGCACGAAGAGGAGCGAGCGGGCCTCACCCCCGGCATGGCACGCGCGCAACGCGAGACGAAAGACCGGGCAGAGCTTCTGCGAGCTGCCGTGGCGGCAACGGATGCGACGAGGTATTACCGCGCGCTTGCCGCCTACTACGACGGCATGGCTGCAGATACAGGCAATACAGGAGACGCGCGCTACTATCAGGCGCAGGCGCTGCAGGCAGAAGGGCTTGCCGAACTCGAGCAACCGCGCACCTACCTGCTGCCCCAAACGATGCCTACGCTCGTCTACCTCGCAAGCAATATAGGCGCACTTCTCCCCCTTCTCGCACCGTTTCTTCCCACGGACGGAACGATGGGCTACGACGGATCGCTCGATTTTCTTCTCTGGATTGTTCCCATCATCATCGCCGCGCTTACGGCGACACCTTCGCGAGTGTTTACGCTCAACTTGAGGAAGGGCTGGCTGCGCAGTACGACCGCAGGGGTGCTGGCAGCCTTCGCCGTTACCGCACCGGCAGCCGCTATCATGTTTTTCCGCAACGGGCCCGGTGAGGCAGCCCAGCCCGTTATCTATCTAGCGGGAGACGGAACGATAGTAGCAACCACCGTCGGCGCGGTCGTAGGGGAACGCGCGCTCCTGTTGGCGGGCATTGCCGCGCTTGTCGCGACCTTCGCCATAGCCTCGCACAGGGTTTTTCACTCCCGTGTGCCCGCAGGAATCATCACATCGGCAGGGGTGCTGCTCGCCGTGCAGCCCTGGTACTTCGACATCTTGAGTCCTGTCCGTGCAATTGCGTCGCGTCTCCCCACAACCTATCTCGATCCCAGCCGTGCAACAGGGGCGTACCAACCCTATATCGGCGCTATACCAAAAAACGGTTTTGGCAATCTCTCAGCCTCAGCCGGCATAAGCGCACTTGCTGGCGCCATGCTCCTATGCGCGGCCTTCGCCGTTGCGGCCCGCGCACTCGCCCGCCGCGCCGAGCGTTGGCGCACCGCGCCGCCTCGCATCGCCGGCTTCACCTTCCACCTGCACCAGCTGATCATTACCTGGCGCCATGCCCGCGAGCCGCAAGGCGGACACATCTCGCGCCTCCCCGGCGACCCCCTCGCGCACGGCCCGCCGGCAGCCCAACGCACCACCGCCGAGCCCGTCAACCGGGCCCGCGCGATCATCTCCCCCGCATGCTCGGGCGTTCCACCACCGTGTCAGCACGGCCCTGTCACCCCAGCATGAAAGAGAGATGATCTGAATGACCCGACTATCCGTCAAACGCACTCCGGCGCACGCGCGGCGAGCGCCCAGACATGTCACCACAGCACGCCTTGCCGCTCGCTATGCCCAAGAGCTTTTGCGCCTTACCCTCAAAACCAAAACCTTATGGGCTCTTGTTCTGACCATAGGCGCCATTCTTTGTTTCTGCCTCGCTCTTCCGCCCGGTCAGACGGTCTACAGTCCGTACGATCATAAGCTCCTCGAAGAAAATGCCCGTCTTACCTTGGAGCAATTCGACGCGGACCAGGAATGGCTCGCCTCACCTTCCCACTCACCCGCGGAAGACGCCCTCAAAGACAGGTCACGTACCATGGCAGCGCTGGCGAAAGACCTGCTCAGCGCCTCAAGCGACCGTGAGCTGATCGAAGTCCTCGCCCGCATGGCGCGCCAAAACGAACAGGACGCGCGTGCCAGGCGCCTCGTAGGCACCTCGGCAGAGGAATATGAGCTCGAGGCGCGCTTCCTCGAGGAGCTTGCCAGCTTGGACGACCCGCGCATCTACCGCGCAACGTCTGACATGCCCGCGCTCACCCTTCTCACATTCTATTGGCAAGGCAACCTACGGCTCCCCGTTCTAAGCAACGCTCTGGAGCAGCTTCTACCTACCTCACCCCTTACGTACAGCTCGATACCTATGGGCCGTGAGGCTTACCTCCTGCTTACCGCTCCGGTTCTTGCTGTAACGGTCCGCATCGTATCGTGGCGCAGCCGCGCGCGGCTGATGACTATGACGCCGCTTCCAAGCAGCCTTGCAACCATAATCAACGTTGCGGTTGCGACCGTGGCGAGCTGCTCGGCAATCGCGCTTGCCATGCTCCCAACCGTTGCGGTAGCGCTCGCACGTAACGGACTGGGCGAGCCGGGATATCCCATTGCATTCTTTAGAGCGAACGCCCCCGTTTTCACCGATAGCGCAACGGTTCTGTTAGAGACAACTGCACTCTGTATTGTGGGCGCCTTCGCACTCGCCAGCTTAGCGGAGCTCGCGGTACACATCACACATCACACGATACCTGCCGCAGCAGCGCCCATCGCTGTAGCGCTCATACCGCTTCTACCGGAATACTACGAGTTCTTTGGCCCTGCGGCCGACGTCGCTGCGCTACTTCCCAGCACGTACCTCTACACCCCCAAAGCAACCGGTGCGCTCAACTACTTCATCAATCTGTACCAAAATGCCGTTACTATATCGAACGTCAACTCAACACAGGGGCTCTGTGTACTGGGAACTTTTGGCGCAATCTGTCTCGGCGCGAGTCTTTTCGCTCACATAGTCACGGCAAAATGGAGACTGCGGCACCAAGGCAGCTCCAAAAATGGTGATGATCGCGCAAACAATGCAAGCGTAAAAGCCGAACGGGCACAAAGCTTGAGGCACTTTGCCCGCACAACGCCACAACGGCTACAGCTCCTCCGCAACACGTTCCGCATCATGCTACGCGGAAGCGCCGCTGTTCCTGCCATTGCCTGCATCACCGTCATCTGCTGTGCTCTGCCCGCGCTCGCGCCCTTTAACCTTGGTCGAGACAGCTATGCGCAGGAAGCGTACCGAGCTCAAATGCAGCAACACGCACGCAATCGTGCGAAGGGCATTCTCGAGGGAGACGCCAAAGCTCTCGAGGAGCAGGGAGGGTACCTCCGCGACGCAGCGTACGCACCCGATGACCAGGCGTTTGCAATAAATGCCGCATCGTACGAAGCATGGTTAGCAGACCAATACAGACAGGGCACTCTTGTTGCCCAAGGCCCTTATGAGCTAGCCGAGGCCGAGAGACGCGCCGCGTTCTTTTCCCAGCTGGCGCACTCCTCGGACGCAGCGCTCTACCTCAGAAGCTCAGACCTGCCCGCCCTTGCGCTCGCGGGCGAGCTCACGCGCCTCATCCCTCCGGCAGCATGGGCAGCATGCCCTCTGTGTTTTGGGGTTGTGGGAACGCTACTGTGCCGACGTGGGTTCATGCGGCAGGCGCCTACCTCCAAGCTCGCAAGTGCGAGTGCAACAGCTCTCACAACACTCTGGATAAGTGCCATAACGCTTGCAACGAGCTGGGCGGCTGCAGCGTCTATCGCGCTTGCGCGCAACGGCCTTGGAACTGCGTCTTACCCTGTCACCACAACAGGGCACAGTGTCCTTACAGCGGGCGAAGCGATTGCGCAGCACGCCATGCTCCTTATCGCGCTCTGCCTAGGCGCGTCCTGCGCGGCGGCGCTCGTTGGCGCCATCATTGCCCACGATAAACGCCGGCGGCTCACATCGGACGCCCGCGGCTCCCATTACGCCACCAACCGAATTAGTAGCTAAGAGAGGGGTTTACCATGCTGACCTTGACAAATTATTCCCTCGGGTACCGGCACAAACCGTTGCTCGACCACGTCTCGCTTAGCATTCAGCCCGGCTCCATTACCGGCCTGGTAGCACCCAATGGGCACGGCAAAACTACGCTGCTCAAAGCTATCGCCGGCTGCGGAGACGGACGTGCATCTGGCTCGCTCGCCGTAGACGGCATTACCCCACGAGACGGCGTCGCGCTTCGTCGTGCTATCTTCTACGCCCCCGGCGACGCGACTTTGCTCTATCCCGGCCTCACCGCTCAAGATCACCTCAAGATGGCTCAGCGTCTTTGGATGAGCACGCTCGACATCAAAACGGTGGCCGAAAAAACCGGCGTGGCAGCTTTTGCCCGCAAGCGGGTGCGGACGTTGTCGCAAGGCATGAAGCAGCAACTGGCCCTTGCCATCGCCTATCTCACAGAGGCACCCTACCTGCTGCTCGATGAACCTATGAACGCGCTCGACCCCACCAACGTGCAGATAAATTCGGACATCCTGCGGGCACTTGCCCACAGGGGAACCGCGATTGTGATGAGCTCGCACATCCTCGACAACGTTGATGCGCTTGCCGACCGCATCATCTTTATCAAGGACCAAAAGCTTCTCGAACATGACCCCGAGGCATCACATGAGGGCGCTCTCAGCGTTTACCGGAGGCTGTATCGCCAATAGGGGCGTCAGCCGCCGCTCCCCTACTCCGCGAACTGGGCGTTGTAGAGCTCGGCGTAGGCGCCGCCGCGGGCGACGAGCTCGTCGTGCGTGCCGCGCTCGATGATCTGGCCGTCGCGCATCATGAGGATGCAGTCGGCGTTTCTGATCGTGCTCAGGCGGTGCGCCACGATAAAGCTCGTGCGCCCGCTCATGAGCTGGTCAAAGGCCTCCTGGACCTGCAGCTCGGTGCGGGTGTCGATGGAGCTTGTGGCCTCGTCGAGCAAAAGGATCGCCGGGTCGGTGAGCATGATGCGCGCGATGCACAGAAGTTGCTTCTGGCCCTGCGAGAACGTGCCACCGTCCTCGCCGATCACCGTGTCGTAGCCCTGCGGCAGCGCGCGGATGAACGAGTCGGCGTGTGCGCGCTCGGCGGCGGCGATGACCTGCTCGCGCGTGGCGTCCGGGCGGCCGTAGGCAATGTTGTCTGCCACCGTGCCCTCAAACAGCCACGTCTCCTGCAGCACCATGCCAAAGGCCGCGCGCAGGCTCTTGCGCGTGAGCTGGCGAATGTCGTGCCCGTCGAGCAGAATCTGCCCGGCGTTAACATCGTAGAAGCGCAGTAGCAAATTGATGAGGGTCGTCTTGCCGCAGCCCGTGGGACCCACGAGCGCAAAGCGCATGCCGGGGCGGGCGTGCACGCAAATGTCGCGCAGAAGCGGGCGGTCCGGCACGTAGGAGAAGTCGACGTGCTCGATTTGGACATCGCCCTGCGGGTCGGTGAGCTCAATCGCGGTAGGCGCGTCGGGCGTCTCCTCCGCCGCATCAACGAGCGCAAACACGCGGCGGGCCGAGGCAAACGCCGTCTGGATTTGCGTGATAACGCTTGTGACCTCGTTAAACGGCTTGGTGTACTGATTGGCGTAGGAGAGGAACGTCTGGACGCCACCCACCGTGAGAGTCGCGGGCCAGCCGGTGATGACGCACGAGCAACCAAGCACGCCCACCACCGCGTAGATGATGTTGTTGATAAAGCGCGTGCCGGGGTTGGAGAGCGAGCTTAGGAACTGCGCGCGCTCGCCGGCGGTGTAGAGCTCGCCGTTGAGAGAACCAAAGCGCTCCTCGGCGCGCGGCGCAAAGCCAAAGGCCGCCACGAGCTTCTGCTGGCCAACGTACTCCTCTACGTGCGCGCCGAGCTCGCCCTGGATGCGCTGCTGCGCGGCGAAGCTCTTGTTGGAGAGCTTGGCGATGAGCCCCGCCGCCACGATGGACAGCGGCGTGACGAGCACGACCACGATGGCCATGGGGACCGAGACCGTGAGCATGAACACGAGCGTACCCACAATGGTGACGACACCCGTGAAGAGGTTCGTGAAGATCGACGTCGTTTACCACGCGGCTGATGAGGTCGCCGTGCGGGTGCGCGTCGATGAAGGACAGCGGCATGCGGCCGATCTTCTCGCTCGTCTCGACGCGCATGTCGCGCACCGCGCGGTACGAGAGGCGGTTGATGCAGTAACCCTGAATCCACTGGGTAACGGAAGCGCCGGCAACCACGGCGGCTAGCTGCGTCGCGAGCACAAGCAGCGCCTCGAAGTCGACCTGGCCGGGGCCGATGATGATGTCGATGGCGCGGCCGATCTGGATCGGCACATAGAGCTGCAAAATGACCGACACCGCAGCCGAGACGAACGACAGCACAAACAGTCCTGCGTGCGGGCGCACATAGGCGGCGAGGCGGGCGAGGACCGTGCCCGTGGAGAGCTTGGGCGCCGAGCCCGGGCCGCCGCCGGTAAGGTCGTCGGCGCCGCCGGCGATGCTCGAGGTAACGGTTGCCACCGAGCCGGTGGAAGCATAGGGGTTAGGCATTCTCGGCCACCTCCTTAGTGTTGCTCGAAGCAAACGGGGCGGACGGGGGCGTGGACGGGGTGGTGCCCTCGGCCTCCTCGCGCTTGAACTGCGAGTAGAAAATCTCCTGGTAGACCGTGCACGCGCGCATAAGCTCGTCATGCGTGCCCAGGCCCACCACCTGGCCGCGGCGCATGACGCAGATGAGGTCGGCCTCGCGCACCGACGAGATGCGCTGGCTCACGATAACCGTGGTGAGGAGCATACTACCCGCCGCCGCGCCCTCGCGCGAGCGGACGTGGATGGCGTGGCGAAGCGCCGCATCGGTCTTGAAGTCGAGCGCCGAGGCGGAGTCGTCCAAAATGAGGATAGCCGGATCGCCCACCAGGGCGCGCGCGATGGTGAGGCGCTGCCGCTGGCCGCCGGAGAAGTTCTTGCCCGCCGCCTCAACCGGCGCATCGAGCCCCTTGGGGTTCGCGCGCACAAAGTCGGCTGCCTGGGCAATCTCAAGCGCGCGCCAGAGCTCGTCGTCTGAGGCGTTGGCATCGCGCCAGGTGAGGTTTGAGCGGATGGTGCCCGAGACCAGGCTCGCCTTCTGCGGGACGATGCCCACCGCGCGCCTGAGCTCGGCGAGCGGCCAGGTGCGCACGTCGCGACCAAAGAGCTCGACCGTACCCTCGGTTGTGTCGTACAGGCGCGGGATGAGGTTCACGAGCGTGGACTTGCCCGACCCGGTACCGCCGATGATGCCCAAGGTTTGCCCCGGCATGAGCGAGAAGTCGGCACCGGCAACGGCGGCGCGCATGGCGCCGGGGTAGGTGAAAGCGGCACCTGCCATACGAAGCGACGGCACCGCGGCGGAGCCCGCAAGCACCGGGGCCGTCGCGTCCGCAGCGGGGCCCGCAAGCACCGGGGCTGCCGCGTCCGCCGCGTCGACGATGGTGGGCGCGCAGTCGAGCACCTCGTTGATGCGCGAAGCCGAGGCGCTCGCCTTGGTAAAGACCACCACGAGGTTGGCAACGTACACGATGGAAAGCAGCGTCTGGGTCATGTAGTTCACAAACGCCATGACCTCGCCCTGGCTGAGCTCCCCCGTGTCGACCAGACCGCCGCCCTGCCAGAGAATGGCGCAGACGGCGAGGTTCATCACAAGAAAGGTCACCGGGTTCAAAAGCGACGACAGCTTGCCCACAGCGATGGCCACGGAAGCCTGATCGTCGGCCGCGCGGCGGAAGCGCTCGCGCTCGTGTGCCTCGCGCGCGAAGGCGCGGATAACGCGCACGCCCGAGAGCCCCTCGCGCGTGAGCAGGGCAATGTGGTCGAGGCGCGCCTGCAACTCCTTAAAGAACGGTACGCAGCGAGCCATAACAAACCAAAAGACGCCGGCGATGATGGGGGTGGAGATGAGGAAGATGAGACCGAGGCGCCAGTCGATGGCGAGCGCCGCGATCATGGACCCCACTGCGAGCAACGGCCAGCGGATGAGCTGACGGATGGCGAGCGCCACCGCAAGCTGCACCTGGTTGACGTCGTTTGTGATGCGGGTGATAAGCGAGGGGGTGCCAAAATGGTCGAGCTCGGTGTAGGAGAGCTCGTTGATGTGCTGGTAGAGGGTAGCGCGAATCTCGGTGCCGATGCCCTGCGAGGCGCGGCTCGCCATCTTCTGGCACACGAGGGCAAACGCGATGCCTACGAGCGCAAAGATGCCCAGCACGCCGCCGTAGAACAGAACGGTCGGCAGGCTGTGGCGGCTGACACCCTCGTCGATCATAAGGGCGACCACAATGGGCGTGAGCACGTCAAAGACGACCTCGATGAGCTTGCAGAGGGGACCTATGATGAGGTTCAGGCGGAACCTGCCAAAAAAGCGGCGGGCGAGCTTAAGCATGGTGCCTCACACAGACGCGTTGGGATGGTGCGCCGGACGGCCGCGCCGTAAACCGCCCAAACGTCATAATGATACGGCACGCTGCCGCGGCGGCGTACGCACGTGGGCAGGTCGGGTCGCTTTTTCACGACCCGTTGAAGCGCGCCCGCCCGAACGCCTCAAGAAAACGTGAGCCTCTTCTTGTCACGCGCGCACTGCACCAAATACAGGTCGATTAGATTCTGGTAGGGAATGCCCGTCTCCCCCGACAGCCCCTTGAAGTAATCCAGAGCCTCGACGCTAAGACGAATGGTCGTAGATTTCTTCAAGCGCTTCGCATACGGATTGGGGACAGATGCAGAAAAGTCGTACTCATCCTTCACGACGAAACCTCCTATACTCCAGCTCCTCGCGCTTTGTCGCGCATCGTGCCGAAATGATACGAATCACGCTGTCATGCTCGTGGAAGCAATGACAGACCACCAATAGACGCGCGGACGAGCTCAATCCCAAAAGAACGTAACGGCTCTCATCGAACGAATGCTCTTCATCAAATATCACGCGGGCATATTCATCAAGAAACGAAGTTGCCGCCTCATTAAACGATACCCCGTGTTTGATGCGGTTGGCTCTCTCCTTTGACTCGTCCCACGCGAAAGATATGGCTTTTATATTGCTATTATACATATGTTCTTGCCTCCTTCCTTCTAGCAGCGTAAGAAGAAGGTCAAACAGATTGCCTCAGCGGTTCCGCACGAAACTAACCAAGGCCTGAAAGTTATTTCAGCATTTTCTAACCCCGCAGCTCAGCAAGCCCATTTCAAGAAACAAGCGCGCAGAGATGCCGGATAACCACCGCACTAAATTCGAAAATAAACCATAGATACGACATGCGCGCCATCGCGCTGTCGCGAGGTTGCGATGATGCAGTTTAGGGGGAGGGGCGAACGGTATAATAGCGAGCAACACGGCAAACGATAGGCAGGTCACGTGACAGACGCGCGCTACATACCGGAGCTCTCCCCCAGCGCGCGCGAAAAGCGGCGACCGCGCACCTCGCCCAAGCAGGCGCTTCGCCGGCTCGCCACGCTCTCCGCCCGCTTGGCCATCGCCTGCGCCATGGGCCTCGCACTTACGCTCTCCGCCTGCGGCGGGGGCGCCTCCACGGGCAACGGGGGCGGGGGCGGCGCGACCGCGGGAGCCACCGACGGCGAGACTAGCGGCCCCGCTTTTGAGGAGCCGGCGTCCATCACGCAGGCCACCTTTGACGCAGCGTCCGCAACCACCTCCGCTGGGGCGAGTATCGACACCTCGCATCTTGCCGAGGGCTACGTGGCAGCCTCTGCCCAAAACGCCAGCCGCCTCAAGCTGCAGATTGTCTGCGGAGAGATGAGCTACAACTACGACCTCCCCGGCGACGGGACACCCATCGTGGTGCCCCTCAACATGGGTGATGGCGCGTACGCCTTCCGCGTCATGCAAAACACGAGCGGCAACAACTATGTGGAGATCGCCCGCGCAGACGCCACCGTCACGCTCACGAGCGAGTTTGAGCCTTACCTGCGCCCCAACCTTTTCTGCACCTACAACGACGACAGCGCCTGCGTGGCGCTCGCTCGCGACCTTGCCGCTGACGCCGCCAACGAGGGCGACGTCATGCGCAGCGTCTACGCGTGGCTTGTCGAGAACATCACCTACGACTACGACAAGGCCGCACAGGTAAGCGGCACCACGGGTTACGTGCCCGACCCCGACGCCACGCTCGAGGCCAAAAGCGGCATCTGCTTTGACTACGCGTCGCTTGCCGCGGCGATGCTGCGCAGTCTTGGCATCCCCACCAAGATCATCACGGGCTACGTTGCCCCCGACGGCGTCTATCACGCCTGGAACATGGTCTACATAAACGGCAGCTGGACCAGCGTTGCCATCCGGATCGACCCCAACACCTGGACCCGCGTGGACATCACGTTTGCGGCGGCGGGCGCGGGCGATACCGTGGGCGACGGCAGCGGCTACACCGATCGATACACCTACTAGCGCGAGAAGGGCGAGAAGATGGAGAGGCAGACAAACCAGACGCGGCGTGCGCCCCTGCCGGCGAGCGCGGTAAGCGTCTTTTGCGAGGACATCGCGCTCATGCTCGGGGCGGGCATACAGCTCGACGAGGCGGTCCACATGCTCGGCGCCAACCTCGCCGACGCCTCGTTCAAGCAGGTGTGCGACGAGCTCTACCCCGCGCTCGCCGGCGGTGCGCGCCTGGCAGACGCCCTGCGCGCCTGCGGCGCCTTCCCCGCGCACGCCGTCCATATGGTTGAGGTGGGCGAGACCTCTGGTCGCCTGGAAAACGTCCTGCGCAACCTCGCCGTCTATTACGACGAGGAGGACCGCGTCTTCTCCAAGGTGCGGAGCGCCGTGGGCTACCCCGCAGCGCTGCTGTGCGTGATGACGGTGATCCTTGCCGTGACGGTCTGGGCGATCCTGCCCGTCTTTATCGACGTGTACGAGGGCCTCGCCGGCTCCCTTACGGCCGGCTCGTCTGCCGTGGTCGCCGTGGCCATTGGCATTGGGTGGGCCGCGCTCGCCGTGACCTTTGTACTCACGCTCGCCGCGCTGGCCGCGCTCGCCACCAGCCGCACCCCGCGCGGGCAGGAGCGCCTCGTGCGCCTGTTTGAGCGCACGCCCTTCACGCGCGATGCGATGTACCAGCTCGCGCTCTCCCGCTTCTCGTCCGCACTTGCCGCCTACACCGCGGCGGGCCTCGATACCGACAAAGCCATGGCGCGCTCGATTGAGACCGTCGACCACGCGGCACTGCGGGAGCGCCTCGGCCGCGCGCACGCCGCCATGAGCGACCTCGACCGCGGCCGCAGCCTCGCGCAGGCCATCACCGAGGCCGAGGTCTTTGAGCCCGTCTACGCGCGCATGCTCACGGTGGGCACGCGCGCCGGCCAGATCGACGAAGTGCTCGACCGCTTGGCGACAACGTTTTTTGACGATGCCATCGCCCAGATAGACCGCGTGGTAAACAGCACGGAGCCTGTGCTTGCGGCCTTTTTGACCGTGGCTGTGGGGGCAACGCTTATTGCCATCATGCTGCCACTTGTGGGCATCATGGGCTCGATCGGCTAAGGCGGTGGGGCGATGTATCACGACCAAACCGCAAGACTCCGGCGCCGGCGGCGGCGCCTTGCGATAGCGGCGGCGCTCGTTGCGCTCGTGCTTGTGCTCGGCTGCGCCATCGGCTGGGGCGCGGCGCGGCGCCAGACGCTCGAGCAGGGGTGCGCCAGCGTGCGCGAGGCGGTGCTCGAGGCCGCCGCGCAATGCTGCGCCGTCGAGGGATCCTACCCCTCCACCATCGAGTACCTCGAGGAGCACTACGGGCTTGCAGTCAACCACCGCGACTACGCGGTTACGTATGAGGCGTTTGCGTCGAACGTCACGCCGAGCGTTGTGGTGGTGCCCCGATGAGCGCGCGCAACACCATACGCAACGAGAGCAGCGCGCGGGGCACAGCCCTCGCCCAGCGTGCGGGCCGCGCCCGGGGCACACGCACCCGCAGCACCACAGGCGACGGGCACCTTGCCCCGCGCACGCGCGCCCGCAGCGCGCACCTCTTCACCTCGATCCTGTTTTTGGTGTTCGTCTGCGCGCTTCTGCTCGCGCTTGCTACGGGCGTGGGCGTCTACCGGCACATTCACGCAACCGGCTTAGCAACCGAGAAGGCGCGCCTCGCCGGGGCGCTGGTGACCAACGTCGTGCGTTCCAAGGACGCGGAGGCGGCCGTGTCGCTCGGCACCGCCCCGGGCGGCGGGCAGAGCCTCGTGCTCACAGAGCGCCTCGATTCCGGCACGTTCGAGACGCGCCTGTACCTCTACGACGGCGAGCTTGTGGAGGAGTACGTGCCCGCCGGCACCACCTACGACCCCGCGCACGCCGAGCCCCTTGTAGCAGCGTCCGCCTTTGCGGTCGAGCTTGACGAGGACGCGGGCGCGCTGCGCGTTACCTGCGACGACACGACCACGTTTATCGCCCTGCGATCCAGTGGGGCGCTCGGCGTGGCCAACAAGGGAGGTGCGGCATGATGCGCGATCGCCAGCCCTTGTGGCACGGAGCGGCCTTTTTGGTGGAGGCGCTTGTGCTGCTCGCCTTTCTTGCCGCGTCCCTCGCGGTGCTCTTTAGCCTGTTTGCGAGCTCGCGCGCCGAGGCGGACCGCGCCGCACGCCTCTCCGAGGCGGTCGCTATCGCGCAAAACGCTGCCGAGGGCATTGCCGCGGCGGACACGTTCTCCGCGGACGCCGCACCCGCCACGCAGGTCGTGATCGGCGCACAAACGGGCACTACCTACGAGCTTGCTATCGAACTTGAGCCGCAGGCAACGGGCGCGGGAACGCTCTGGCACGCGACCATAACGGTTTGCGACGCCGATGCCACGGGCACTGGCGTTGCCGCAGCAGGCACCGGCACCGCGGGCGCTACCGACGCCGCAGCGGGCACCGACGCTGCCACCGCGGATGCCGACGCCGCCGGACACGCCGCGGACGCCGAGCCGCTCTACACGCTCGAGACGGCGCGCTACCTGCCAGCGGAAGAATCTGCTGCCGAATCCACGACACAGGGAGGTGAGCGCGATGGCGCGTAAGCCCGAGCCCGCTGCGACTGGGTCGGTCCGCATGGGTCCCATCAGCATCTTCACCCTGGTGATTGTGATCTGCCTCGCCGTCATGGCAACGCTCGCGCTCACCACCGCGCGCGCAGACGCCGCCCTCGCCGAGCGTCAGGCCTCCTTCACCTCGGACGACTACGCCAACGAGCGCCTCGGCCAGGCCTTCCTCGCCGAGGCGGATGCCGTCCTCGCCTCCGCGCGCGCCACGGGGCTCGGCCCGGCAGAAGCCGCTGCTGCCCTCGCCGGAGAGCTCGACAACCTAGCCGCCCGCGCAGCAAACGCCGCAGCTGCCGACGGCCACACGCTGCAAGCGCAGGCAAACGGCAGCGCCATCTCCGTTCGCATCGACGCCCCGAGCGGGCGCACCCTTGCCATCGGGCTTGCCGTCACCGATGACAGTGAGCTTTCGATTTCATACTGGAAACCCTCGACCACCTGGACCGAAGACACATCGGACACGCTTTGGATGGGAGCATGACATGAACGTAGCTGAGTTTTTGAACAAGATGATCGAGGTCGGCGCCTCGGACGTCTTCATCATCGCGGGCCTGCCGCTCACCTATCGCAAGGGCGGCGTTCAGGTCCGCGCGGACGACGGCGCGCTCATGCCCGCCGACACCGAGAAGGCCGTGCGCGCCATCTACGCCGCCGCCGGGCGCGATGCCGAGGGCTTCCTCGCGAGCGGCAACCACGACGAGGATTTCTCCTTCGCGCTGCCGGGCATCGGCCGCTTCCGCGCGAACATCTTCCGCCAGCGTGGCTCGCTCGCCGCGGTCATCCGCGTCATCCCCTTTGGCCTGCCCGACCCCGCCGCGTACCACATCCCCGCTGAGGTGCTGCGCCAGGCCGAGCTCTCGCGCGGACTTGTGCTCGTGACCGGCCCCGCCGGCGCCGGCAAGTCCACCACCCTCGCCTGCCTTATCGACAAGCTCAACCACGAGCGCGCGGGTCACATCATCACCATGGAGGACCCCATCGAGTACGTGCACCGCCACGGTACCTGCATCGTGACCCAGCGCGAAGTCCCCACCGACGTCGCCACCTACGCCGAGGCGCTGCGCTCTGCCATGCGCGAGGCGCCCGACGTCATCCTGCTCGGCGAGATGCGCGACCCCGAGACCATCGCCACCGCTGTCACCGCGGCCGAGATGGCGCAGCTCATCTTCTCGACGCTCCACACCACCGGCGCCGCGGGCACCGTCGACCGCATCGTCGACGCGTTCCCCGTCGGTCAGCAGCGCCAGATCCGCCTGCAGCTCTCGCAGGTCCTGCAGGCCATCGTGAGCCAGCAGCTCGTGCCGGCGCGCGCGGGCGGCGTGGTGCCGGTGTTTGAGATCATGACCACCAACACCGCCATCCGCAACCTCATCCGCGAGGGCAAGACGCACCAGATCGACTCCGTCATCGCCGCAAACGGCGACGCCGGCATGCGCACCATGGACCAGAGCCTGTTCGCTCTTGTGAAGGACGGCACCATCGACCGCGCAGTCGCCTTGCAGTACGCCATCCACCAAGAGGCGCTGGCGATTCGTCTCGACGCGGAAGGGCTCTAGGCTCGCGCCCGCGGCGGGCGCCTGTGCGCCCGATCAGCCGGAAACGCCTGCGTCACCACCCTGCAGCCGACGGAACCGCGGGAGTAGACGCATGCGCAACAGGTGCTGCCGCGCAGCGAAGGCATCGCTTCGCACGCGGTAGCGCCGCCCGAGCGCGCGGAAAATGCTCTGGACCAGCCGCTCGAACAGATGCTCCTCAACGATATCCTCGTACCATACGTTGATGATGGCGTAACCCATCCCCACAAGCGCGTTCTGGCGGCGGTCGTCGCGCGCCGACTGCTCGACGGCGTGATAGCGCCTGCCCTTGTATTCGATGCCCACCTTGGCCTCGGGAAACAGGATATCCACGTAGCGCGGCCCATCCGGCGTGTCCACGCGAGCGTTCAAGACCATGGGGCCGAGCCCCAGCCCACCGCGGCGCCGCTCGTACGACAGCAAAATCGCCACGATGGTCTCCATGGGCGAATGCGCCTCATCATGGATATGCCGCAGGGCGTCGAGCGCCAAACGAGCGCCGTGGCGCGGACTCCACGCCTTTGCCATGCGATTGAGATTCCGCACGGAGGTCATCTGCCGATCGGTTGTGGTATAGCCGTCCCACGAGGAGTCGAGCACGTACGTCCCGCAGAGCTCGTAGCCAATTTCCACAAGATCGAGCAGGTCAAACTCCCCCGATGCCGCCAGCTCCACGAACATGAGCTCCGGGGAAACCACGTAGAGGTCGCGCGACACCTGGATAAACGTAGCGCCTGCAACGCTTCCCGTGAGTTTGTGACATACCAGGTCATCGCGCTCGCGCCACGCTTCGGGTGTGTCGACCAACACGTGGTACGGCTTGGTTTTTACGCCTGCGCGCGCCATATCATCTTCCAAGAACCCGCGAGGCGGGATGCAGCAACCCGCGAGCCGCCTCACCCGCGGGGCGTCGAGCAAATCTGGAAGCAACCTCCCACTCGACCGATACAGCTCAAGAGCTGATATGCCGTACACGCAAATACTCATAGCCCTACGATACGGCATTCCAGAAGGCGTATATCTTTGAAGATATTCACCCTGGTACGAGATAAGGCAAGATGGTCTGACAGATATCTGACCAAGCTTTATAGCCATCTAACCGCGCATTTAGAAATAGGTATCGGCTTTCTTGCCACCTCATTCTTCACGCAATAGACTGCCTCAAATCCAAACGATTTATCTAATGCCATTACCATGAGCCCTACACCTACATCATGTGCACACGGCTCAGATGGTCAAAGACCCCTGCAGAATAATAAAGAACCCCCTGCTTTGAGATCAATCCGCCCCCTCAAGAGAGAAAGAGCGGCCTTTCGGCCGCTCTGTTGGCGTATGAATCGGGTTTGGCGCCCTACTGACCCCGCCATTCGACGGTACGCCATAGTTCCTACAGGGGGTCGTTTATTATTCTGCGGGGGTCTTTGACCAGTAGCCGGCAAATCAGCGTCCGCAGGCATCGATTGCGGCGACCAGACGGTCGTAGACCGCGCGCACCTCGGGCACGAGGGCCCGTGCGGCCGGCCAATCGTCGGCGCGGATGAGCTCACATTGGCGCGCGGTAAGCTCATAGAGCTTGGTCATGGACAAGTTTCCGCTCACGCCTTTGAGCGCGTGAGCCGCCTCAAGACCCGCCGTCGCATCGTCGGCCGTAGCCGCCGCCTCAAGGCGATCCATGTTCTCATCGACCAGAAACGTTCCCAGCAGACGCCCAAGCAGCGCCTCACTTCCCATCAGACGACCAAGCGCATCTGCCGTATCCAATCCGGCGGCATCCAAAACGGCAAGATCCATGACTATCCCTTCCGGCGCAGCAGCAATCCGCGTTGCGCCTATTCGTACAGCTTCACAATCTCCGGCTCAATCTCAAAGAAGCAGGACAAGAGCTCTGGATTGAAGGTCCCGCACTCGCCATCGGCAATCATGCGCAGCGACTCCCCGCGCGTGAACGCCGCCTTGTACACGCGCTTGTTGGTCAGCGCATCGTACACGTCGGCAAGCGAGACCACCTGCGCCCAGATGCTTATCTCGTCGCCCGCAAGGCCGTCGGGGTATCCCCGGCCGTCCCAGCGTTCATGGTGGTGGCGCGCGATGTCGACCGCGTAGCGATACGCACCGAGGTTGTGCATCTGAGGTATCCGCTCAAGCAGGTCCGCACCCTGTACGGTGTGCGTCTTCATAATCTCGAACTCCTCGGGCGTGAGGCGCCCAGGCTTGCAGAGGATGGCGTCGGGGATGGCAATCTTGCCCACGTCATGCATGATAGCGGCAAGCGAGATGTCGTCGATGTCCTCCTCGCTGAGGCCCGCGCCAAACGGCGTGCGCGAAAGCATAAGATGCGTGATGTCGTGGATGCGGCGCACGTGGTCGCCGCTCTCACCGTCGCGAAACTCGATTGCGGTAGAGAGCGCCTCGATCATGCCGACGTTGAGCTCGATGATCTGCTCCGCGCGCTCGAGCAGCTGCTGGCGCTGGTCCTCCACGGTCGAAGAGAGGCGCTTTCGGCTTTCAAAGAGCTCGATGACCGAGTTCACACGTCGCGTGACCACGAAGGGGATGATCGGCTTGGCAATAAAATCCATCACACCAAGGCGGTACGCGTCCTCCATCACCTGCGAGGTGCGCTCGGCGGTGATGAGAAACACCGGAACGCGCTTGGTGTACCCGTCCGTCGCAAGGCGCTCCAGCACCTCCATGCCGTTCAGGCGCGGCATCATCACGTCGAGGAGCACTGCAACGACGGCATCGCCCTCGCGCGCGATGGCGTCGAGGCATTCCTCGCCGTTTTCCGCCTCCACGACCCGGTAGGTGTCCTTGAAGAGCTCCGAAAGGATGATGCGGCTGATGGCATCGTCATCGACGATGAGTATAGTGCCGAGGTCTCCGCTCGCGCCGTCACGGCGCACGTCGGTGATATTCTCACTGCTAGGCAACGCTCTCGCCTCCCCCGTGGTTCCCGCGGCGCTCCGCCTGCGGCGGGCGTGGCGCGTGCACCCTATAGGCATACCCGCCCTTGCCGGAACCTTTCACCTCGTAAAGCGCTTGGTCCGCCTCGCGCAGAAGCTCTTCAAAGCTCGCGGCGCCCTGGGGCGCGACCACCACACCTGCGCTGCACGAGACGCGCATGTCCACCAGACGACTGCCGCGTTCGCGAAGCTCGGTGCACACGCGCTCAACCTTTGCGCAGGCCACGCGCTCGTCGGTGAGACCGGGCGCCACGACCATGAACTCGTCGCCGCCGTAGCGAACCACGGCGTCCGAGGTGCGGAAAGACGTGCGGAGGATATCACCCATGAGGCGCAAAAGGTCGTCGCCGGCGTCGTGTCCGCGCTGGTCGTTTACCTGCTTGAAGTCGTCAAGGTCGAGCATCATAACGCATACACCCTGCGCCGGGGCGAGCGTCGGGCTGGACCCTGCGCCGCGTGCAGCGCCATCGCCCGCACCCGCAAAGAGGCGCGCCGTAAAGGTTGCAAGCGCGCCGCGGTTGAGAAGTCCGGTTAGGGCATCGCGCTCCGAGAGCTCGCGGTAGCGCTCGCGCGCCTCAAAATCCTGTAGGCGCAAAGCGAGGGCGAGCTCAGCAACAGCGATCGCCACCACGTAACCCACGCAGACCGAAAAAGCGTCCGCCGCGGCGATATCCGGCACCTTTTCTGTTACAGAAAGCGCAATAAAGGCCGCGTCCGCAGCGCCAAGCACCCAAAGCGGCAAACCCCACGGCGTGACGATGAGCACGCCAAGGCCAATGCCCACCGGCTGGGTAAGAATGCCCGGGCGCCCGCCAGAAAAGACCGTGTCGAGCAAAACGACGCAGGCCAAAAGCACAGCCTCGACCGCCAAGCAGAAGGCAGCGGCCGCTCGCGGACGGGACGCAAGTTGTTTGCCAGCAAATATCACGCACAGGCCGAGCACCAGCGCGACCGGGGCGAGCGCTATATGCGCCACCGTGGGCTGCCACGAAGGGGCGACCAAGCGGGCGATAGGCGTGAACAGAAGCGAAATCATAGCCGCAATCTCGCATGCCGCCTTCACGTTACGCAGATTTCGCTCGGTCACGCGCTCCCAGTCGGCGGTGTAGAACGCCCGTCGCCGCGCCGCCAACGCAGCAAGGCGGGCGCGGGGCGTATCGGTACTTCTCACAAGGCGTCACCTCCCTCGGTGGGGGCAGATTTGGCAGATTTGGGGACGGGTTCATAATATGCAGGGCCGGCCGCGGCCCCGCTTTCCGCCAGGCAGCGCGCGAGCGTGCGCAGTACCTCGCGCACGTCGATGGGCTTTGCCACGTGCGCGTTCATACCCGCGGCAAGAGCGCGTTCGCGGTCGTCGTCAAAGGCATCTGCCGTCATGGCCACAATGGGGATGCGCCGCGCGTCGGCACGGTCAAGCGCGCGGATGCGCCGCGCCGCCTCGTAGCCGTCCATAATCGGCATGCGGATATCCATCAGGATCGCGTCAAAGTCGCCCACAGCAGAGGCGGCAAACCGCGCGACGCAGTCCTCGCCGTTCTCCACGCGCTCGAGCTCAAGCCCAAAGGCGCCCAGCAGCTCGCGCGCGACCTCCCAGTTAAGCTCGTTGTCCTCGGCAAGAAGCACGCGGCGTCCGGCAAGGTCCGCCACCGCGGGCTCGGCCTCCTCGTTAGCGCTCTCCGGCGCGGCAAAGCGGGCGAGTGCCCGGCAGAGCGTCGAGCGGAAGAGCGGCTTTGCCACAAAGCCATCCACGCCGGCGGCGCGCGCCTCGGCCTCAATCTCTGCCCAGTCGTAGGCGGACACCATGATGAGCGGCACCTCGGAGCCCACCTCGGCGCGAATCGCGCGGGCAAGCGCCACGCCGTCCATCCCCGGCATCTGCCAGTCGATGAGCGCCACATCAAAAGCGCGGTCGCAAGCGCGGCGCTCGCGGAGCTTGTCGAGCGCCTCGTCACCGGTGAGCGCGCCCTCGGCGGTAAGCCCCAGCTCGCCTAGTTCCGCCACAGTGCTCTCCACAAGCTCAGCGTCATCGTCAACCACAAGCACGTTCCATGCGGGCAGCGGCGCGCGGGGCGCGTCCTCCCCCGGCGCGGCGGCCAGGTCGAGCACCACGTGGAACGTTGTGCCGCGGCCCTGCTCGCTCTCGACCTCAATGCGGCCGCCCATCTCGTCCACGATGCGCTTGGTGATGGCCATGCCGAGTCCCGTGCCCTCGATCTTGCGCACACTCGCCGTGTCCTCGCGCTCAAAGGATTCAAAGATCCGCTCGCGAAACTCCTCGGACATGCCAATGCCCGTGTCGCGCACCCAAATGTGCACACGCACACGCGCGGGCGCACCGTCCGCGGCACCGTCCGCGGCGGCGGCAGCGCCACCCTCGTCCACAGCAAGCGCGCCGTCGAGCGGCTCCTCCGCAAGCGAAAGCGCGATACTCCCACCTGCGGGCGTGAACTTGAGCGCGTTGGAGAGCAGGTTCATGAGGACCTGGTTTAGGCGCGTGCCATCGGCGCACACGCGCTCGACGGCAATGTCGCGCACGGTCACGTCAAAGTGCTGCCGCTTGGCATGTACCTGCGGCTGCACAATCGCCACGATGTTCTCCAGCAGCTCGGGCAGCGACACCTCGGCAATGTTGAGGGTAAGCCGTCCGCTCTCGATCTTGGACATGTCGAGCACGTCGTTGATAAGGCCAAGCAGGTGGCGGCTCGCCAGGTCGATCTTCTTCAGGCAGTCGGCCACCACCTCGGGCGCGTCGGCGTGCGCCCGCGCGATGGAGGTCATGCCCGCAATCGCGTTCATGGGGGTGCGGATGTCGTGGCTCATGTTGGAGAGGAACTCGCTTTTGGCGCGGCTCGCGGCGTCGGCCTCCTCGCGCGCGCGGGCGAGCTCGGCCATATGCGCCTGGCTGAGGCGCCGGTAGCGCGCAAAAATCCAGAGCACCGCAGCCAAAATGACTACGCAGCCGCCCACCGCCACAAGGGCGCGCGAGAACGAAACCGCGTCGATCGGTCCCTGCAACAACTCGTAGGGCATGGTCGAGACAAGGTACCACTGCGTCCCCTCAATGGGCGAAAGGTACGTCACCGCAAGCGGCCCCGCGGCGCGCACCACAAAGTACGTGTCGCCGCCGCCGTTCATGACCTGCTGGATGCGGCGCCTGGCCTCCTCCTCAGAAACGCCGGTAAACGTTGCCTGGTTCTCCAGATAGTCAAAGTACGAGCTCTCGCCCGTATCCATACTGTCGAGCACAAAGCCGCCGTCTTTGCGGATGATGAACGAGTAGACGTCGGTGGCCGAGATATCGAGCGAGAGCGCCTCGGTAATGCGCGCGGGCTCCACGCCCATGGCAAGCAGCACGCTCTCCTCCCCCGTGGCCATCGGCCGCACCGCGGGGATGCCAAAGACGATGATGGGCTCGCCCGCGTCGGTGGTGCCGGCGGTCACAAATTCGCGCCCCTCGGCAACCGCGGCCGCAAACGTATCCCAGTCGTCGAGCGCAAGCGCCGGCCCCGCGAGCACGTCGGCCGCGCCCGCCGCGTCATAGAGCGCCACGTAGCTAAAACCGCTGTCGCGCGCCTCGGCAATAAACGCGTCGCGCGAGGCCTCGGCACCCACCGGCAGGTTGAGCGAGCGCGTGTAGTACGAGCAGCTCTTGAGCTCCGCCCCGTAGCGCGCGAGCTCCGAGTGAAAGTTCAGACGAATCTGCGCGCTCATCTGCTCCATAAACACGCGGCTCACGTCGTTGATTGCCTGGTCGCTGCGGTTAAACGAGTAAAGACTCACGCCCGCAAAAACCGCGATGGTAAGCACCAGCAGCGCCACGGCGCTCCGCTTTAAAAACCGCAGGGTATCGGTCATGCCGCACCGCCTCCCCGCGCCGCAATAAGCTCGGCGAGCGTCTGGCAAAGCAGGTGGAAGTCGATGGGCTTGGAGATGTGCGCGTCCATGCCCGCGGCCGTGGTGGCCACAATGTCCTCGGCAAAGGCGTTGGCGGTCACGGCAATAAGCGGCACCGTGCGCGCGTCCGGTCGATCGAGCGCGCGGATGGCGCGGGCCGCGGCGCAGCCGTCCATCTCGGGCATTTTCATGTCGAGGAGCACGGCGTCAAAGTGGTCGGGCGCGCTTGCGGCAAAGGTGTCGAGCGCCTCGCGCCCGTTCCAGGCCTGCTCCGTCTCAAGGCCCGCCATGCCGAGCATCTCGGTCGCAATCTCCATGTTGACCGCGTTGTCCTCCGCAATGAGGATGCGCTTGCCGGCAAGCGACGCGAGCAGCTCCTCGGCCGTGGGCGCCGGCGCTGCCACGGCAGGTGTTGCCGAGGCAACCGGCCGTGAGGTTTCTGTACCGGGCGCGGCGACAGCGCCCGTTCCGGCGGCAGCGGCGTCGGCGGCAGCGGCGCCGGTGGCAGTACCCGCCCCGCTCGCGCCTTCGGCCGCCCTCGCAAACGGAATCGTCACGGTAAACGCACTTCCGCGATCAACCTCGCTCGTAACCTCCAACGTGCCGCCCATCTGCTCGACCAGATTCTTAGTGATGGGCATACCCAGGCCCGTGCCCACCGTCTGCTGCGTACCAAAGCGCTGTTCGCGGGCGTACAGGTCAAAGAGGTGGCCCAAAAACTCCTCCGTCATACCAATGCCCGTGTCCGCCACGGTTATGCGGTAACTCGCCACCGCGCCCGCCGCACCGGCGGAGGTAGCGTCGCCGGCGAGCTGCTCGGCACGCACATGTACCGCATCGCCCGAGTTGGTGTACTTGATAGCGTTGGAGAGCAGGTTGTTGAGCACCTGGCTCAGGCGCAGCGCGTCGCCCATCACGGTGCGGTCGCGCACGTCAAACGCAAGGTCAAAGGTCTTGCCCTCGCGCTCCGCCTGCAGCTGGAAGGGCACGGCGCAGTCGCCGAGCACCTGCACGAGGTCCATCTGCTCGTTGTTGAGCGCCACCGACCCCTGCTCCATACGCGAGATGTCCAGAATATCGTTAATGAGCGCCAGCAGCTGCTTGCCCGACCGGTCGATGCGCTCCAGGTAGTCCGTCGTAACCGCAGGATCGTCTGCGTGCTGGCGCGCAAGCTCGGTCAGGCCGATGATACCGTTCAGCGGCGTGCGCATGTCGTGGCTCATGTTGTTAAAGAACGCCTGGCGCGTCTGAATGCTTTGCTTGGAGCTCTCGAGGGCCTCTTTAAGGTACTCGCGCTCCTGCAGTTGGCGCTGTTTTTCTTGGTCGACCTCGCGGAAGCAAAGCACAACTTCCTCGGGGTCGAGCGACTCGTCGTAGAGCACGCGCACGTTGACCCAACGATACTCGTCCCCAAAACGGCGCATAAAGTCGCCGCCGTAGTCGCGCACGCGCCCCGCCACCAGCTGGCGGATGCTCTCGGCAGAGAAGCTCTCTTCAAACTCCTCAAAGGTGTCGCGCTCAATCACCTCAGCCGCTGTACGCAGCAGGTCCGCGTACGGCCCCTTCTTGGCAATGCGCCGGCGTACGTAGTCGGACCCCTTGATCATCTCGTAGGTGCCCTCTTCGTAATTGACGAGGTAAATGGCATAGTAGCTGTTGCCGAGCACGCGCACCGTCTCGTTGGTGCGCTCCATAGTGCGCGCGCGGCGCAGGTCGCGCACAGCAAGGATACCAAGGCCCACGGCAAAGGCCGCCACCATGCAGCCAAAAAGCACGTTCACGGTGTCGAGGCTGCCCAGGATCACCTCGCGCGGGGCCGTCACAATGGAGTACCAGCCGTTGTCGAGCTGGGCATAGTCCACCACGCGCTCGCGACCGTCGAGGTCGATGATGTAGGCGTCCGCCCCCTTGAGCTCGCCCGCCTCGATGCACCCCACCAGGCCGCGGATGTAATCGTCGATCCCGTGCTCGTTGGTGAGCGAGGTCTCGCGGTAGAGCAGGTTGCCGGCGCTGTCGCACAAAAAGAACGACGCGCCCTCGGGCAGGTCCTGCTGCTGGTATTGGAAAACAAAGTTCTCGGGGTAGAGGTCAAAGGCGAGCACCGCGTTGCCCGCCCGGCAGGCGCGCGCCACCGTAACGATGTTCTGGCCGGTGAGGGCGTCTTCGTACACGTCGGTAAAGATGGTCTCGCCGGGGGAGGCCATCGCCTCGCGGTACCACGCGCGGGTAGACATGTCGATGTCCGGCGTCGCGCCGGTGACGGCATCGGTGGCGCTGTCGGTCGTGCTGTCGGCTGCGGCGTCAGTCGCGGCACCGGCGTCTTCGGCGACAGAGCTCTCTGCCGCGTCGTCCGCAACGCCGTCCTGCGCGACAAGCTCGCCCCAATCGCCCACGGTAAGCGGCGTGCCATCAATCACACCGTAGACGTTGATGGCATCGTCCCCCACCACCGAACGCAGGCGCTCGCAGTACATCTCCACCCATTCCTCGAGCTCGGTCCACGACTCGCCGCGCTCCATACGCACGTCGAGCGACTCGGTGCCAAACTCAAGGAGCGAACGGTACATGGTGAGAGAGCTGTTGGTCTCGGCGGCGTAGTATCGCGAGAGAGCCGTGTTGGACTCGTGCGCGTTTTGGAGGAGCGTTTGGCGCAGAATCGCGCCGCCGGCGAGGGTGAGCGCCACAAAGCAGACGAGGAGCACCAGCCCCAAGCGCATGCGGCCGAGCTGCTTTGCAATGGTGCGCGTTCTTCGGCCCATGGGCTCGCCTCGCCTTCCGTCAACGTTACGGGCGCCCCGCCGCGGAAACGTTCCGCTACGGACGTCTTCCATCATACCAGCCGGAGCGGACAGCACGTCAGCCGGGTGAAAAGTGGATGGGGGCGGCAGAATAATGCATCTCTTTGCACCCCGGGCTTTGCCCCATCCCGCTAACTTGAAGAAATTGTCTCCCCCGGTATAGGCTATGCGCCTGCGGTGTACAATAAGAGTGCAGCGGAGCCCGGACGTTAAAGCTAGGGCGGGCGACGCGGCACTTTTGCTTAGAGCCCGGTGCCAGCCGGGCTCTTTGTAATATGAGAAAGCCATTGTCAAGCGGCACGACGCGACAGGTCCGGAAACTCCTTTCCGGACCTGCGCTTATTCCAGCCGGTCGGGCCCGCGCGGATGCTCGTTAGTCGTCGCTCGCCTGGCAAGCTAATATCCGCGGGCTCGTTGGCGCGGCACAGCGGTTCGGTATGTCGCCGCGCGCCACCGCACTTCGACTCTCCGTCCGGGACCCTCGACCGAATGCCTTGAGTCTTTTTTCTCGGGCGCGGCCCTCGGGCTGCCCATACAAAAAGGCGTGAGCCGGTCCCGGCGATGCGTCGAGGCGCGGGCCCTCCCGGCGGGAAGGCTATCCGCGGGCGGTCACGAGATCGTGCCCTCCGCCCTGCACCCTCTCTCCCAGACCCAGCACGCGAGCTCGCGCGCCACCGCCACGTTGGCCACGCACGGCTTCTTGCCGGCGGCGCGCAGCGCCTCGTGCCTGCGGCAGAGCCGGGCCGTCGCCTCGTCGCAGCGCCGCTTCAGGGCGGGCGGCACGTCCGACCCGGCCGGCGGCGCCTTGGGCCTCGGGGAGCACGTCTTGAAGTGCCACGCCGCCTCCACGAGGGCGCGCCTCGAGGAGGCGTTGCCCGTCTTGGTGATGCCGCCCCGGGCCTCCCTCTCGCCGCTCGAGTGCTCCGACGGCGTGAGGCCCAGCCAGGACGCGTAGGCGCCCGCCGCGGGAAAGCGGCTGAAGCACCCGGCCTCGCTGGCGAGGCAGAACGCCGTGGCGGTGTCGACCCCCTTGATGCACGAGAGCCCCTCGACCAAGGGGCGCCAGCGCTCGCGCGCCGCCTCCGCCGCGACCATCTTCTCGAGGGCGCGCTTGTCGGACTCGGAGCAGCGGACGCAGGTCACGTAGTGGTCGAAGGCGGCCGCGGCCGCCGGCTCGGCGGGCCTGAGGCCCTCGACCCATCTCCAGTACGCCCGGGTCCAGGCGCCCCTCCTCCTGCCGAGCGCGTCGGCCTCGTCGAAGGCGTGCCCGCGCTTGAGCAGGAACTTGGACAGGCGCTGGCGGTCGCGCTGCAGGTCGTCCCGCGCGGCGTCGAGCGCGCGGGACAGGTCGCGGGCGGCCTCGACCTCGAGGGGCGGCACCCAGACCTCGGTGACGTTGCGCGTGGCGAGGAGCCTCGCCAGGAAGGCCGCGTCGCGGCGGTCGTTCTTCTTCCGCCTGTCCGCCGCGGGCCGCTGCATCTTGGAGACCGCGCCGACGATGCAATCCACCCCGAGCCCGCGGAGCTCGCGGCACAGGGCGATACCGCTAATGTAAAACCAACCACTCGCGCAAACGCATCGCGCCATCCGCGCAAACGCAAACCCGCCACTCGCGCAAACGCACTTTCGCCAATCGTG
>CASDZW010000010.1 GCA_949285915.1 uncultured Collinsella sp. | reverse complement strand
AGGGGGCGCCAATCATCAAGCAAACTACAAGGCTTGTCCGGCGCGCGCTCCGTGAGCGGTCCGTGGGGCCGGGCGAACGGCGTATCGGGCGCCCGCCAGCAGAGGCGCCCGCCAGCAAAAGCGCCCGGCACGCCTCGACGGTCATGTCCGCCGTTGCGCGCCGGGCGCCTCACGAGCGCGTATTGTTGCCTTAAGCCTGACGGTAGTGCGCAAAGAAATCGGCAAGGTCGGCGAGGGCCTCACGCAGCACCTCCATGCGCGGCAGGTACACGATGCGGAAGTGATCGGGTTTTGCCCAGTTGAAACCGCCACCACGGGTGATAAGGATGCGCTTCTCGTGCAGCAGGTCGAGGGCAAACTGCTCGTCATCGGTGATGTTGAAGCGCTCGACATCCATCTTGGGGAAGATGTAGAACGCAGCCTTGGGCTTGACGGCGGTGATGCCCGGAATCTCGTTCAGCGCCTTGTAGACAAACTCGCGCTGCTCGTAGATGCGGCCGCCCGGCTCCACGTAGCGCTCCACGCTCTGGTAGCCGCCAAGAGCGGTCTGGACGATGGACTGCGCGGGAACGTTCGAGCACAGACGCATGTTGGAGAGCATGTTGATGCCGTAGATGAAATCCTTCATGCAGCGCTTGTTGCCCGAAAGAATCATCCAGCCGATACGGTAGCCCGCGATCATGTGGCTCTTGGAGAGGCCGGAGAACGTCACGCAGGGCAGATCGGGCGCGAGCGCGGCGATGGAAATGTGCTTGATGCCATCCATGCAGAGGCGGTCGTAAATCTCGTCCGAGAAAATCATGAGCTGGTGCCGACGGGCAATCTCAACAATCTCCTCAAGCACCTCGCGCGGGTAGACCGCACCGGTGGGGTTGTTGGGGTTGATGATGACGATAGCCTTGGTGTTGCTCGTGATCTTGGACTCCATGTCCGCCAGGTCGGGGTTCCACTCGGCCTCTTCGTCGCACACGTAGTGCACGGGCGTGCCGCCGGCGAGGGTGGCGCAGGCGGTCCACAGCGGATAGTCGGGGCTCGGGATGAGGATCTCATCACCGGTGTCGAGCAGCGCGTTCATGCAGAGCTGGATGAGCTCCGAGACGCCGTTGCCCGTGTAGATGCCGTCCATGGAGACGTTGGGGATGTGTTTCAGCTGGGCGTACTGCATGATCGCCTTGCGCGCGGAGAAGAGGCCCTTGGAGTCGGAATAACCCTCGCACTCGGGCAGCTGCTGGCGCATGTCGGTCACGACCTCGTCGGGCGTGCGGAAACCAAACGGCGCCGGGTTACCGATGTTGAGCTTCAAGATGCGCAGGCCCTCATCCTCCATGCGGGCAGCCTCGTCGGCCACCGGACCGCGCACATCGTACAGAACGTTATCGAGCTTGTTGGACTTCTTGAAATCGCGCATGCTTCTGCTCCCTTGCGTAGGCGTCGGGCTCTTCCTGCCCGCGGCGCTCTCTTTCTCGTTCCCGTGACGGACATCGCCGTTTGGCGGGGCGGTCTCAAGCCGCCCGGAAGCTCGTCCGGGGGGAGCTGCCTCAGCGCGCGCAGACCGCGCCGCGTCCGGGAAGCCGGGAACGTCGGCGATCTGGACTGCGCCCGCCGACTGGGCCGCTGCGGGCGCGTCGATACCCGCGGTGCCGCCAGCGCCACCAGCGAGCCACGCCGCGTCCACCTCAAGGACGTCGGCAAGAAGCGCCATGACATCGCGGCGCGGAAGCGTCTTGCCACTTACATATTGGCTTACCTGGCTTTTGCCAAGCTTGCGCCCGTGAGATGCCGCCGCACGGATGAGGCCCGCTTGGTTGAGGCCGGAGGCAGCCATCGCTACGCCCAGACGCTCGGCAAACAGTTCGTGCGGCATTTGGCCTCCTCTTGAGCAGCACCGCCTCCGGCGGCGCTCGGATAAACGCACCTCAGAAGCGCGCCTAGAACACGCTTACTGAAATTGAACTCCCTTCGTATTTGATCCTTGTTGGTTCAGAATAATGGTTCAAAGTTCAATTTCAAGCGAGTATAGCACGTTTTCGAAACACAGGGGTTCAATTTTGCAACTCCATTGAGCCTGCGCTCGCATCTCGGGAGCTCGCCGCCACGTGTCATGCATAAAACGAAGTAATGAACCCGGGCAGGTGTTTCAGACGAAAACCGAAGTAGTGAACCCAGTAATGCGCGATTCGGCGCTTTTCACCACGCGGGGTTCATTACTTCGGTTTATGCAGGCTTCCCACCTGCGGTTCTTCCGCGGGCGTTTTCTCGGGTGCATTACCGGGTTCATTGCTTCGATTCTTGCCGGAAACGCAGCGACGAATGCCCGCTGCATAAGGGGCAGTGCGCCCGGGCTGTGACAACGAGCGCCAAACACACAGCGACGGGCGGCTGAATGCAGGCGACACAAGAAGAAAAATCAACTATTCAATAATCTCGACCGCCCAAGCGAAGCGCTGGGCAGGATTCAGCCTCCCGTAGCTGCGCGCTTACGCGCCGACCGCCGCCCTCTACTCGAGGGTCGGCGGTCAGATTGTTGAATAGCTGCATTTTTACAGGACGCGGCGCTTCAGACGCAGTGACAAGCGGCGTACAGACCCCAGCTTTACTCGCGGCCGTCCCAGCAGTAGGTGCAGACCTTTGTGGGGTCGATGCCAATCGCCTCGAGCATGCCCGGAAGGCTCTGGTAGCCGAGGCTGTCAAAGCCCAGCTGCTCGCAGATCTTCTTCAGCATGCACTGGCCGCGTTCGGTCGTGCTGTCGGCGTACTCGTCGAGGTGCTTGTCGCCCTCGGGGCCCTCGAGCTCGCGCACCACGCGGCGAGCGATGAGGTCCTGGTCGGACTTACCGCGCGAGAACGAGAGGTACTTGCAGCTGAACATGATCGGCGGGCAGGCAGAGCGCATGTGAACCTCGGTCGCGCCTGCGTTGTACAGGAAATCGACCGTGTTGCCGAGCTGCGTGCCGCGCACGATGGAGTCGTCGATCAGAAGCAGCTTCTTGCCGTCGATGAGCTCGGGCACGGGAATCTGCTTCATCTCGGCGATGCGATCGCGGACCTCCTGGTTGGTGGGCATGAACGAACGCGACCAGGTGGGCGTGTACTTGATGAACGGACGCGCAAAGGTGGCGCCGCTCTCGTTGGCATAGCCGATTGCGTGCGGCAGGCCCGAATCGGGCACGCCCGCAACGTAGTCGACCTCGGGGAGCGTGCCGGCCTCGCGCTCGTCGCGCGCCATGATGTGGCCGTTGCGGTAGCGCATGACCTCAACGTTCACGCCCTCGTAGTTGGAGTTGGGGTAACCGTAGTACACCCAGAGGAACGCACAGATCTTCATCTGATCGCCCGCGGGAACGAGCGTCTCAAAACCGTCAGCGGTGATGCGCACGATCTCGCCCGAGCCGAGCTCGTAGGCATCCTCGTAGCCGAGCTTGTGGTAGACAAAGCTCTCAAACGAGATGCAGTAGCCCTCCCCCGCCGCGTCGCGGCCGATGAGCACCGGCAGGCGGCCCATGCGGTCACGCGCCGCGTAGATGGTGCCGTCCTCGGTCATCACAAGCAGGGTAAGCGAGCCGTCGATAACGCTCTGGGCGTAGGCGATGCCCTCAACGAGGTCGTCTTTCTGGTTGATGAGCGCTGCCACAAGCTCAGTGCCGTTGACCGCGCCGGAGCTCATCGCCATAAACTGGGCGCCGCCGCGTTCGAAGTACGCGTCGATCAGCTCGTCGGCATTGTTGATGATGCCTACCGTGGTGATGGCAAACGTGCCGTGGTGCGAACGGACCAGCAGCGGCTGGGGGTCGGTATCGCTGATGCAACCGATGCCGCTTGTGCCATGGAAGCGCTCGAGGTCTTTATCAAAGCGCGAACGAAACGGCGTGTTCTCGATGGAGTGAATTTCTTTTTGAAACCCACCGGTCCCCTCGCAGAACACCATGCCCGCCCGACGCGTGCCCAGATGCGAGTGGTAGTCGACACCAAAGAATACGTCAAGCACCACGTCACGGCGCGAAGCCGCCCCAAAGAAACCGCCCATAGGCACCTTTCTCGCAAGGATTTCTCTACCTGGCCATTATAGAAGGCCGGAGGTCGAGCGCGGGCGCCGTGCACAAATTAACGCAAGGAAGACGGTTACAATGGGGTCGCTTTATAGCAACAGGTACTAGGACCCCTGAAAGGAGCCCCATGGACATCCAGGCAATCATCGACCAGATTATGCAGCACGTTGGCGACGCCCCCGAGAAGATCGGCGACATCCTCTCCGATCCCAAGGGTGCCATCGAGGACATCACCGGCCAGACCCTCGGCGAGGGCGACCTCAGCCAGATCATCGACGGCGTGAAGGAGCGCATCGCTGACGGCGGCATCGACCTCTCCAACATCGATCTCTCCGCTCTCGACCTCTCTAAGCTCGGCGGCCTTGGCGACCTCCTCGGCGGCGGCGAGAACCCGCTTGGCAACATCATGGAGGGCATCGGCGGTCTCTTCGGCAAGAAGTAAGACCCCCGCGCTTTTCACGGGCGCCAAGCGCCCCGCATAAAAACGCAGGAAGCCCCGCGCACCAGATGGTAGCGCGGGGCTTCCTTGTTGATAGCGCTTGCTGCGAGGGCCCGTTGTTGCACGAGATGCCCAAGACGCGGGCATGCGCGCCCTAGAACAGGCCCCAGGAGTCGTGGCGGAGATAGACCGCAACGCGACCGGGCTCGTCCAAGTCGGTCACGAGTGTGACCGTCCAGTTGGCAGGGTTCCACACCATGCCGCCGTCATCGGTGTTGATGACAAGGTCCGCTTGATCGACACCGTACGAGTCGAGAATGCGCTGCGCGTTTGCCCAGCTCTCCCCAATGATATCGAGAAGATCTGCCGCGCGCAGATCATCGGGGTCGACGCCGCCCTTGTCATTGGCATCCTCGTCCGCCCCGTCCGAGGTGGCACTAGATGCGTGCGAGCCATCCGGTGCGTCGTGTGCGCCGCCGCTTAGCGCGTCATCGCCCAGCATGCCGCCCTGCTCACCGACGGCGCTCACCACCTGGTCGTATGCGTCGAGCGTGCCGCGCAGTGACATGACCTGCCAGGCCAGCACCCCCACGGCGACAAGCGACAGAGCCGACACGACGCCGAGGGCGATAACCGCAACGCGCAGACGGCTAAGGCGACGCTCCACCCCCGATTGCTCGCGACCCTCCATGCTCGCTCCTTAGACCAGCTTGCCCGCGCAGTGATCGATGGCGTGCTGCACGACCTCGGCCGTCCAGCCATTCAGGCGCTTGGTGCGCGAGACCAGGTTCTCGCCGGAAAGCACCTGGTAGGAAACCGTGATCATCTGGAAACGACGGACCTCAGAGAGGTCGTCGAGCGACAGGCAGCTCTCCTGCGTCTTGTAAGGCTGCGCGCCGCGCTTGATCTTGGGATTGAGCATGACAGCGATACGGTCGCCGTCGCGGTAGGCAATAACGGCCTTGGTGGAGCCAATCTGGTTCGCCGCGAGGCACACGGCGTCATCGAGCGACTCGAGCGTGTCGCGCAGGTCCTGGATGACCTCGGTGTCGGCAGCGGTGGCTTCCTCGGCAGGCTTGCTCAAAAAGTCACGGTCGCGCACGATCTCTTTAATCATGGGTCCCCCTTACAGGCCCCGTCGGGCAGGGCCGGGTCGGTCGATTCGTTGCCCACCTAGGATAGCGGAACTGAGGCGCCGCACCAGCCCTCGCCATATAACTCCTCAGCAATGTAGCGGCCCGTCACGCTCTCGGGCTCGCGCGCGACCTGATCGGGCGTGCCCGCGGCAACGATGCGTCCGCCCGCCTCGCCGCCGCCGGGACCGAGGTCGATCACGTAGTCGGCATTGGCAATCATGTCGAGGTCGTGCTCGATAACCACAATCGTCGCCCCATGGTCAATCAGGCGCTCGAGCACGCCGAGCAGCACCTCCACGTCGAGCGGATGCAGGCCAATGGTGGGTTCGTCAAACACAAAGAGAGCGTCTGCCTGGTCGCGCGTGAGTTCGCTTGCAAGCTTGAGGCGCTGTGCCTCGCCGCCCGAGAGCACCGGCGTCGCCTCGCCGAGCGTGAGGTAACCAAGCCCCAGCTCGGAAAGGATCTTGAGCTTGCCGAGCGCCGAGCGCAGGCCCGTCTCGGCGAGCGCCTCGCGCGCCTGGTCCACCGTATAGGAGAGAAGCTCCGGCAGGCTTAGGTCGCCGCCGAGCTTGATGGCGTAGGCGTCGCGTCCAAAGCGCGCCCCGCCGCAGTCCGGGCATGGGATGTCCACATCGGGCAGAAACTGTACATCAAGCGAGATCTGCCCGGTTCCGTCGCACGTGGGGCAGCGGAGCGACCCGGTGTTGTAGGAGAACGCCCCCGCCTTGAGGCCGCGTTCGCGCGCCTCGGGCAGCTTTGCAAAGACGCGGCGCAAATCGTCGAGCACGCCCGAATAGGTGGCTACCGTCGAGCGAACGTTGGCGCCAATAGGCGTAGCGTCGATGAGGTTCGCGCGGCGGATACCCGCCGCCTCGACACGCTTCACGTGCCCGGGCAGCGCCTCGCCCGCGATGGATGCCTTGAGCGCAGGGATGAGGCTCTCGAGCACGAGCGTGGTCTTGCCCGAGCCCGACACGCCCGTCACCGCGGTGAGGCGCCCGCGCGGGATCCGCACGTCAAGGGGCTTCACGGTATGGATGGCACCCGTCTCAAGGTCGATGGACCCCTCGGCAAACACCGCATCCGCCGCCGTGCGCGTGCGCACGCAAACGCGCCGCTCGCCCGAGAGAAACGGCCCTATGCGCGTGGCGGGATGTGCCACCACGTCGGCCACACTGCCCTCGGCAATCACGCGCCCGCCGGCCTCGCCCGAGCCGGGACCAATCTCCACCAGATGATCGGCATGGCGCAGAACCCGCACATCGTGGTCGACGAGCACCACCGAGTTGCCATCGCCCAAAAGGTCGTCCACCACGCCGAGCAGTCCCTCTACATTGGAGGGGTGCAGGCCAATGGAGGGCTCATCGAGCACGTAGAGCACGCCACACGTGCGGTTACGCACGGCGCGGGCAAGCTGCACGCGCTGGCGCTCGCCGGTAGAGAGGGTGGAACTCGCGCGGTCGAGGGCGAGGTAGCCGAGGCCGAGCTGCTTCAGGCGGCAAATGGGCTCGGCCATCTCGGCCACGATGGCGCGCGCCATGGGCACCATTGCCTCGGGCATGAGCGCGGGCACGGTCCCCACCCACACCTCAAGCTCGTCGAGCGTCATGCGCGCCACATCGCCCAGGTTCATGCCGTCGATGATGGAGCCCCGAGCGCGCGCAGAAAGACGCGTGCCGCCGCAGTCTGGGCACACCTCCTCTTTGAGGAATTTCGCTAGGCGCGCCAGGCCCTTCTCGTCTTTCACCTTGGAGAGGGCGTTCTCGACCGTATAGACCGCGTTGAAGTAGGTGAAGTCCATCTCGCCCACGTCACCGGTCTTGGAGCTCTGATAGAACATGTGGTGCTTCTCGGCGGGGCCGTGGAAGACAATCTCTCGTTCGCGGGGCGTGAGCTCCGAGAAGGGCACATCGGTGCGGACGCCCATCTCGCGCGCGATGTCGCGCATGAGCTTCCACATGAGTTGTTGCCACGATGCAACAGCGCCCTCCTCAATGGAAAGCGACTCGTCGGGCACAAGCGTCGACTCGTCCACCGTGCGCACGATACCCGTGCCGCCACACGTAGGGCAGGCGCCTCCGCTGTTAAAAGCGAGGTCCTCGGCACCCGGCCCCATGAACTCCTGGCCACACTCCGGGCAGCGAGTGGGAATCATAAGCGCGACGTCCATGCTCGGTGGAACGTGCGCGCCGCAATGCGGGCACTGGTGGCTGCCGAGGCGCGAGAACATGAGGCGCAGGTAGTTGAGAAGCTCGGTCGAGGTGCCAAATGTGGAGTGGACGCCGGGTATGCCGGGACGCTGGCGCAGCGCGAGCGCGGCGGGCACGTGGAGTACCTCGTCAACCGTCGCACGGCCCACGCTCGCAATACGGCGCCGCGTGTAGGTAGAAAGCGCATCGAGATAGCGGCGGCTGCCCTCGGCGTAGAGCGTGCCGAGCGCAAGCGAGCTTTTGCCCGACCCCGACACGCCCGCGATCCCCGTGAGGCAACCGAGGGGGATATCCACATCGATGTTCTTTAGGTTATGCACGCGTGCGCCGCGCACCTGGATATGAGTTGGCTGAACGTACGCCTTGCGTGTCGAAGTCATGGACACCAACCTGCCGAATCGATTGCGCTGCCCGCAGATACCGTTTACCGCCTCATGGTACCGCTCGCGTTTCCCGGGCGTAACCCCTCTGTTACCGATGCGTTGCAAAGCGAATGCGATGTGACTCGCGCGCTGCCGTGGGTACACGATGGATGCACCACGCGTAAAGCCGCGCGCCCTAGGCGCGAACCAACAGAAAGGCGAGCCATGACTAAGAAGGCCCCCGAAAACCAGATTGAGGTCCACTCCCACGCCATCCGCTACGTCGCCCCCGACGGCACCACCCTGGCCGAGGTCACCTTCCCCGACCGCGAGCCGGGCACCGTGGAGATCAACCACACGTTTGTGGACGAGTCGCTCCGCGGACAGGGCATCGCGAGCATGCTTCTCGAGCAGGCGGCACGCGAGCTAAAAGAGACCCATCGCAAGGCGCGCCCCACGTGCTCGTATGCCGTGGACTGGTTCGAGCGTCACCCCGAGTGGGCCGAGCTCGTCGCTTAAGACGCCGCGCACCGCCCCGCGCCCTTCACCGGCGCAACGCTCCGTCTTAGAGGATGTCGGAACACTCAAGTCGCTCATGAGCGTAAAACTGAGAACCCGCCCTGTACCCCACATGGTACAGGGCGGGTTTTCGCTGATAAACTTGTTTAGCGACACTCGTAACAACGTGGCCGGCACGCGATTACGCTCATAAACGACTTGAGCCGCGCGCCAAACACCGCAACGCGCCCAAAACTAGCGGCGACGCCCACCAAACAGGTTGCGTGTGATCTGACGCGTGGCCTCGCGACCAAAGGAACCCAGCACCTGGCTCGCAATCTTGCCGATGCCCTTCATCATCTGCTCCTGCTGCTTCTCGCGCTGGCGGATCTTGCGCTCCTCGGCGCGAATCGCGGCCTTCTCGGCGGCCTTTGCCTTGGCCTTCTCCTTCATGGCCTTTTCTTCCTGGCGCTTCTTGCGCTCCTCTTCCTCCTTGGCGGCCTTCTCCTCTTCCTCCTCGAGCTCCTCGATCTGCTCCTCGGCGCTCTCGCGATCGACGGCCTCGCCGTACTTCTTCATGAGCTCATCCTGCGCGGAAAGAGCCTCCTTCATCACGTCGTCAGACGCGGCGGCCATAAGGCACTGCGGCGGGAGGATCTTGGCGCGCTCGACGATCTCGGGCTGGCCGTCCTCGTTCAGGAAGGAAACGAGCGCCTCGCCGGTGCCGAGCTCGAGAATGACGTCCTCGCTCTTGAAGGCTGGGTTCTCGCGGAACGACTGCGCCGCGGCGCGCACCGCCTTCTGCTCGGCGGGCGTGTAGGCGCGCAGACCGTGTTGGATGCGGTTGGAGAGCTGCGCCAGAACCTCGTCGGGAATGTCGGAGGGGCTCTGCGTGATGAAGTACACGCCCACGCCCTTGGAACGGATGAGCTTCACCACCTGCACAATCTTGTCGAGGAGCTCGGTCGGCATATCGTTGAACAGAAGGTGTGCCTCGTCAAAGAAGAAGACGAACTTGGGCTTGTCGAGGTCGCCCTCCTCGGGCAGGGTGTCAAAGAGCTCGGAGAGCATCCACAGGAGGAACATGGCGTAGATCTGCGGGCTCTGGATGAGCTTTGCGGCGTTCAGGATGTTGACGTAACCTTGGCCGTTCTCGGCGCACTGGAACCAGTCGTCGAGCTCGAGCGCCGGCTCGCCAAAGAAGACGTCGCCGCCCTGGTCCTCCACGGCGATGAGGGTGCGCAGGATCGCGCCGACCGACTGGGCGGAGACCTTGCCGTAGGTGGTCTCGTACTCGTCGGCGTGCTCGGCCACAAAGCTCAGCATGGCGCGCAGGTCCTTGAGGTCGATCAGAAGGAGGTTCTTGTCATCGGCGATGCGGAAAACGATGTCGAGCACGCCCTCCTGCACCTCGGTGAGCTCGAGCAGGCGCGAGAGCAGCGACGGGCCCATGTCGGAGATGGTGATACGCACCGGCAGGCCTTCGCCATCGAGCATGTCCCAGATGCGCACGGGGCAGCCCTCGTAGGTGAAGCCCTCGATGCCAAAACGCTTGATACGCTCCTGCATGTCCTCGGAGTCCTTGCCCGCCTGCGCCATGCCGGTGATGTCGCCCTTGACGTCGGCCATGAACACCGGGACGCCCGCCTTGGAGAAGCCCTCGGCCATAACCTTGAGCGTAACGGTCTTGCCCGTACCAGAGGCACCGGCGATAAGGCCGTGGCGGTTCGCCTGGTTGAGCAGCAGATTCACGTGCCTGTTGTCGGGCTCCGCGCCCACACCCATCCAGATGGCGTACTCTTGGTACATGGCATCTCCTTTGGTAAAACGCGCTGACGAAGCAGCGTGACACAGATAGTTGAATTATCCCATGCAACGCGCGTCTCCCCAGCAAACTCAACGGCAGGTTTAAGTGCGTAAAACCACCTTTTCTCCCCGGCGCCTCCGCCGTAACTAGATGCGCTACACTTCGCAAGGTCATACAGCCGAGCACACCATTCGAAAGGACCCCATGAGCGCCACCCGCACCATTATCGAATCCCCCTCCCCCGCACGCGCGCGCCTCTGCGTCGCCCTGCTCGTGGCGCTCGGCTTTTCGCTCGGTTGCTCGGAATTCGTGGTCATCGGCATCGAGAGCGAGCTCGCCGCCTCCTTCGGGGTGAGCCTCTCGCGCGTGGGCGAGCTCATCAGCTTCTTCTCGGTCGCCTATGCCGTGCTCACGCCCACGCTTGCCATCACCACCGGGCGTTTCCGCAGGTTTCCGCTGCTTGTGGTCTACACCGTTCTCTTCTGTCTGGCGAACCTTGTCATGACGTTCGCCCCCACGTTCGAGATCCTGCTTGCGTCGCGCGTGCTTCTGGGCGCCGTCTCGGGAGCTTTGCTCGCGCTCGGCGTCACCTACATTCCCGAGCTGGTGGGCGTCGAGCGCACCTCCATGACCATCTCGGTGGTTTACGCCGCGTTCTCTGTGGCGATGGTCCTCATCACCTCGGCGGGCAAGATGATCGCCCACGCGTTTGACTGGCACCTCGTCATGGTTGCCTCACTTGTGCTTGCGCTCGCCACATCGCTTGCGCTTCTGGCGGCGCTGCCGCGCTCCGGCGCGACCGACGAGCCCGCCACCATGGGCGAGCAGGCGTCGCTCCTTACCGAGCCGCAGGTCATAACCGGCGCGCTCATCTTCGTCTTTGGCGTGGGATCGGTGTATGTGCTCTACGGTTACATCACGCCTTATCTGGAGGAGGTCGTGGGGCTCGACGCCCTTGGCGCCAGCACCGTCCTCATGGCGTATGGCGTGATGTGCTTCTTCTCAAACCTTATCTCGGGTTGGGCAGATGCACGCTTTGGGCTCCGCGCACTTATGGCGAGCTTCCCTGTCCAGGCGGCCATGCTTGCCCTCATCTGGCTTTTGGGCAGCGCGACCGCACCCGCCATCGCCGCGATACTTGCTCTTGCCCTCACCATGTATATCGTGTCGGTGCCCTGCATCTCTGTCTTTATGAAGGCCGCACGGCGCTGGCACCCCAAAGCGCTCACGCTCGCAAGCTCACTCGAACCCACCGCATTCAATACCGGCATCGCCTTTGGCACCGCGGTGGGCGGCGCCGTGGTTGGCGGAATGGGTCTCGCTCAGGTAGGCCTTGTGGGCGCGGCGTTCTCCCTCGTTGCGTGGATGCTCACGGGCGTCACATACGCTCTCGACCGCAAGCGCAGCGCACAGAAGTAAAACCCATCTCATCCGCCCGTTATACTGACCGCGAGCGGTCCATCGCGGCCCGACGACCTCCTCCGTTCAACATCCGTACGACGGCTTACGAAAGACGGATATCCCCCTGCGGTAGGTGGGCGGAAATCTCCAACGTACCACCAAGACCCGCGATGTAACGTCGCAGCGTATCAATCTTGAGGTTGTCAAGCTTGCCGTTCTCAACGGCAGAGATGCGTTTCTGCCCTATTCCCAAGCAGGTCGCCAGCTCCGTTTGCGTCAGCCCGCATGCCTTTCGCACCTCACGCAACTCAAAAAGACGAATCTTTTCGTCGGTCGCCTTGCGAGCCTCCTCCATAAGGGCATCATCAACGGGATGCGCTTTCTTGTATTCCCTAAACGTCGTCCCCATCAGTCCTTGCCCTCCTCGCTCTTCAATTCGGCGACTCATCTACCTCTAAGTTACTACATTTATAGCGTATTGTGGTATTCAGTTTTGATGTATGAGATTGTTTGGACCAACTTTACTATACGAACATTTGTTTGTCTATAGTGAGCGGCGGCACTTGCCTGCTCCTCGCGCAGTCTATCCCTTACGCGAAGGCCTCATGGCCTTAGCCGGCATCTGCTTGAGCCGGCTCCCCCGCGCTTTGAGCGCGTTCATGGTAACGTCGATGTTGATCCCCAAGATGAGATTTGCCATCCAGAGGAAGAAGACGAGCACGAGGATGGGAATCACACACGAGGTGACCACCATGACGGCAAACCACTCGATGAGGCGATTCACCTGGTTGAGAAGCTCTTCGGAAACCGACGTTAACCCGTCTACCACGGCGCCAGGGATGCTCAGAAGGTAATCGAGCACGTTGCCGTCGCCCTCCTCCGCATCCGTCTCGGAGGCCTCGTCCGTCTGCTCGCCCGTGATCTCGGCAGACGTCTCATAGGTGGTGTCGATCATATCGGTCACAAAAACGCTGACCGGCACTGCAAGCATGAGCACAACGCCGAGCGCCAGAAGCTTGCGCGCGATGTGTGCGCACACCGCACCGCCGCGGCTGCGAAAGAACAGCAGCGACGCCGCAAAGAGGGCGCACGCCACGGGGATGAGCACGGCAAACGTGGTGAAGCCAAAGATGGTGAGCAGATATTTCTCGAGGTAGAGGGCCACAAGCACAATCGTAAAGTTGGAGCAGAGGTCCATCAACTTGTCTGCAACAGGGGTTCCCACGTCATCGGGGATGGCCGTGATTGCCGCTGAGGCGCCCGCAGCGGCAGCGGTGAGACCGAGCACCGTCGCCTTCTTCTCGTCGATGGTCGCGATGGTGGGAGCGTAGGTGTCGGGCGTGGTGAAAACGGCACGCAGGGGCAATGCCGAAACGAGCGCAACAACCACCAAGATGGCAATCACCACAAACTTGTAGCGAACCATAAATGCCATAGGATCGGGACCTGCAGCGAGCTCTGCAACATACGTTGCCTCGGCATACTCTGCCGCCGGGCCCAAATCGCGGTTCTCGTCCTCGTACATAAGCGCCCCCTACACTCGCTTCCCCTTCTGGCTTCACAAGGAAAGCGAACTTCGCCTCCCTTCCCATGCGACAAGTTTAGAGGAAGTTGCTTACAAATAGCGATTGGTGTAACCCATGATAGAGCGCCGCAAATCTTGCGAAAAGACCAATCGATTCCTCACCGATCAGCACCACGATATCGAGGCTCTTTGTCGCGCGAATTGCCCCATCTTTCCAATCGAAAAGAATGCTGCACACATCCCCCCGGGGGGGACTAACACCCGTCTTCTCTCCCTTCATTTCACTCTCGTTTTAGATGCAACTAAAACGAGAGTGAAATGATGAAGGCGTATTACCTACTCGACATCGACCCACTTGACGGTGTACGTTTCGCCTAGCACTTCTCCAACGTTTATGACGTACTCCTCCAAGAGGTCTTTTGCCCGTTGCCTCGCCTGGGCCATGAGCGTGTCATTGTTTGAGATTGACTCGAGCATTTCCTGCTGCGCGTCAACAAGTGCCTCCTGCTTCGCTTTAGTGGAGAAATCTGAATCGAAGAAGAACGCTTTCTCCGACACGGTCTCCACGATGGAGTCCTCGTCAACGTCGGGCTGTCCTACGACTTGGGCCTGCGGCACGGTTATTGAAACAACGTTGTTCTCGTCAGGCTGAGAGATAACGACCTGTTTTGCATCTACACCAACTCGGACTGTACCGTCGTACTCGTACCAGAGTTTGCGGTAGCCCATATTGAAAAACCAAGAACCCGCCTCGCTCAGTTTTGCCACATTGTGCGAGTAGCACTCAAGGGTTGCAAGATCAGCGATATACTCCGCATTGGAAAAATCCGGTTCGGGCTTAGGCTTCTCCTCGGGCTGGGAGCAAGCCGCCAGACAGCAGATACTAAGTACCGCAACAATCGTACTTAGAGCACACAGTTTACTTCTCCGCATTGTCGGCCTCCTCGGATTCGGGCTTAGGGGCATCCCAGCTAATCGAATAGCCCTCCGGCTTTGTTAGTGGGGTCAGCAGAGCCTCAACCGTCGACCTAAGGTTCTCCTCAGCTGTCTGAATAATCTGTTCTGAACTGCGCACCTCATCAAGTGCATCTTTCTTGCATATCTCAATCACTTCAGCTAATGAGATAGAGGGGTTCGCTTCGAAGAAATCCACTGAGGAGCTGTCCACCACCGGATCGTGAACGGTAATCTCCGGCAACGTCGGATATACAGTCTTGCTTTCCTCGTCGATAGCGAACGATATCTTTGCCATATCAACACCGGCATCGACATACGCCTCGTAATACACGTGGCAAATCGCATTGCCCTCGTCATCTTTTTTCTCGGCAATTCCGTTGTACGTATAGCGTGCTGTGGACAAATCGCTGATGTTAACGACCCGCTCCAACGTGGAGATAGTCACTATTTCCGTTGGCTGAGTGGAGGTGGTATACACGTTGTAGCCAACAACGCACCCAAGCACAGCTATTACTACACCGGCAACAATCGCGAGCTTAGCGATAGATGGCAGAGATCCTACCACCTTGCCGACGAGCGCGGTTCTTTCCCGGTTTCTTTCTGCGCGCTCACGCCGATCCTCGCGCTTAATCCTGCCCCTCTCTCGGCGGTCCTCGCGCTCTTTATCCTTCTGGCGATGGCGTTCTTCCTCTGCCCTCGCTTGGGCGGAACGAGACCTCTCCCGCTCAATCTCCAGCTGGACCTTGAGGTTCTCGTTCTTGAGCTGTTCTACGCGCTCGGCGCTACCCTCCCCATCCGCATGCGACTCACATGCCAACCCTTCAGCAGGCGTCTTTTGGCTCTGAGGCTCCGTCATAGCGTCAGGCTGAGCATCCGTTATGCCATCGATTTCTCGCTCCATAGCACTCCTCCCCCCTAATTAGGCTCTCTTTAGAGAGCCACATCGAATCATACCGCACGTACGCTAGAGAAATGGATAACGTGCACGACAAGCGGGCCTTGGGCTCTCGTATACGGTCGAGACGAGCCGAGCGTGGCATCTCGCAGCGCCAGCTCGCCCTTATGACCGGAACCAGCCGTTCCTATCTCTGGAAGATCGAGACGGGAACGGCTGATGTTGGCATCGACGTTTTAATTCGCATCGCGCAGGCACTCGACGTGAAGGTGCGCGACCTCATCGATTTCTAGCGGGGCTCGCCTAGCCTTCCTCAACCTTCGTTACGGTGAGATTGATAGACTCCACGCTCTGGGATTCCACGAGATTACTGTACTCTTCGCCCGTTGTGGGGTCAGTCATGAACGTAAACGATATCTCGCTGTTGGGCGCGACGCTTTGACCGGTCACTTTATAACTTCTCAGCGACGCCTCGTCATTAATGTCGACGTATGACCCATCATCTGCGGTGATATCGAACTGGATATAGCCCTGTCCGTAGTGATCGTTATACGTTCCCCCAAGCGAGAGGTAGCCGCAGGTAGCAAGATTGCGACCAACATAATCCTTCACGTAACGGGTGTACTTGTCGGGAGCTGCCTGTATTTCAGTCGGCTGAACGGAGGAGCCCCTGCCACCAACCGGCGCTACCGCAAGAACAATCTCGTCGTAGCTCTGCCCATCAACAAGGGCGTCGTACTCTTCGCCGTTCTCATCAAGCATAAATGTGTACTTCATCTCAGAGTTGGGAGCAATGTTCTGAGCTGTGACCATATAGTCTTTGAGCATGGCCTCGGCATCTGCCTCGGAGTCATCCTCCCCTTCTGACTTCAGGTCGTAGTCCAAGTAGGTTCCGTCCTCAGTGAGATAGACGATTTTGATGTTGCCGGCTCCGTATGCGTCGCGACGGGACCCATCCAGAGCGGTATAACCAACCGAAGCGGCGTTCATCCCAACGTAGTCCTTGATGTACCACGTGTACTTATCGGGAGACGCCTTGACCTCTACCGGCTGATGCGCAACCGCCTGACCAGCGCTCTCATTTTTTGCCGCTGAGCCTGCTCCACCTCCTGAAGAACATCCGGCTAGACCAATGCACCCCGCCAGTGCCACACACAGAACCTTTGCCCACATTGACCTCATGTTTCCTCCTTACCCCGCAGCCTTATGCTGCCTTTGCCTTCTTCACGTGATGTTTGAGTACCGCCGAGGGGATGCCCAGCGCAATGAGCACGATTGCCGCGACCATATAGACCGTCGGTGCGATGCCCCAATCGTGCGATGCGTTGGGCAACACACCTCGATCACCAAAGTCCCAATGCAGAAGCGCTGTGACCGCAAGCGTTAACGCAGCGAATATCGATGCAGGAACAGGCTTGCCAAGCGCCGCAAACAGCAACGCAATAGCAGGCAGCGCCACCGCGGCGTACATGATCGGAACGTACACGTCGCGAAGCGCCCCCTCGAGCGTCTGATAGGAAGCCGCGTATTCCATAAGCGACAGGTCGACGGCGTCGGCAGCGGTAAGGCCGGCAGGCTCGTAGAACCATGCCTCCGGCATCTGCGCGGCGGCGTCACGAAACTCCGCGATTGCAGAGCCCCACGGCAGGAAGAAACAGCCGACCAGCAGAGCCGCCAAAGCGACCATGACAATTCTCAATATGAGCATCACCTTTGCCGAGGACACTTCTTGGTGTTGGTCCATTTCTTTCATCCTTTCCCTAGTCGATTTCTGCAGCGCAGGCGCGCGTCGCTTGCGCAAGAAAGCCGTACGATCCGTTGCCAAAGACGAGCTCGATGGGCACGCCGGTCTCGGGCGCGGCACAAAACGCTTCGAGGGAGTACACGGCCGCCTTGGCTCGTGGTTGAAGATGATCCCCGCCGAACCCAGAACGCCTTGGGGAGGCGATGCCCGCTAGACGCTGGGCTGTTGCAACGACAAAATCGCGCGAGGAACGAGCCGCAGGGCGAACACCTGCCTGCTGAAGGTCATTCAGAGCGTGCACAACATGCTCTAAGCCACATTTCTCGTCATGATCACGATGAGGCGCGCTCGGTCGCCGCCAAAAACAGGGGAGGTCCCCCTTGATAACGTCGAGCATCTCGAACACTGCAGCGATAAACCTCTGCCGCAAGAGCTCGGCATCTTGACTCTCGAGCGAAGTTTTCTCTGCGGCCACATCAATCGCTGCTTCCGCGCAGGAGCTGAGCGCCTCGCCCATGATGGTGTAGAGGCGATTCTCGGGAGCGCTCGGCACCGCGTCCTCCAGAAGCTCAAGAGCCGCGAGCTTTGCCTCCACCGCATCGCGCTGCGCAACAAGCCGGCGCTCCTTGGTCTCGAGCGCACGCTCGAACGACTCATCGTCCTCGAGCATGCCAAACACCACAGGCTCCACCTCTGCCAGCGTAAAACCGGCGCGCGTGAGCTGCCGCACTAGGTAGAACGCAAGGAGGTCGCCCTCGTCGTAGCGCGCATAGCCCGGCTTGGACACCGCAGGGACCCAAAACCCCAGGCCGTCACGGCTCGTGTTTTGATTGCACAGGTCTTGAATCGCATGGCGCGACAAGCCCGTGAGGCGCTCGACCTCAGACCGTTGCCACATGGGCACCTCCTTCCCACCCCATCCTGTACCGCCCGGTAACCGGGCGGCAAGAATACGGCGCAAGGCACCCTCTGCCGCGTTGTCGCAGCGTTTGCGTTCGCGTCCCATAGCTGCATTCCAATCGCTCATCGTCATCCCTTCTCGATGGGTTCGATGCGCTCGCGCGCATCCTTTCGAGAAGGTCGTTGCGATTTTCGCGAATCGGCAGCACGGATTCTTCAGCTGCCAACTGAATAATTGGGTATCAGATCGAGTGGATTCTCATTTCTGTGGGAGGAGACAAACAATGGCTCGAAAAGTGAATGAATATACCTATCGCGTCTCCTGGTCGGAGGAGGATTCCAACTTCATCGCTACCGTCGCAGAGTTTCCGTCGATCTCCTGCGTTGACGACCAGCAGGAGGGGGCACTACACGGTCTTGTTGACCTTGTAGAAGACGTTCTCGTAGATATGGCGGAAAGAGGAGAAGTGCCACCCACGCCCTTATAACAACTAGTTTGTTCGCCCTTCGCCTCGACGGCCTACGCCCGCCCTACCACGTTCGAGCATGGACCTCGAGCGTTCCTGCGGTGGCCGGAGTGAAGAGTGGGATCTCAAAGGATGCCGTTGAGCCCTCGGGGATCATATTGATGTACGTCTCGCCACTTGACACGATGGAACCCGCGTCGTCCCGTACAAGAGCGGTCAGGGCGATGTTTCCCATGGCGGTCTTCATATCATCGCCCACGGCGGCAAGCCGTACCCTGCCTGTAGCGGCCGAGCCGCCAAACCTGTCGCTTGCGAGGATAGCGTCGGTGACCTCGTAGGAGCTCGCGGTCCCCGTAGTACGACCGACTCCCCAATCGCTAGGTGCCCCAATGCTGAACTCGACCGTATCGGCACCCGACCCATTGCCAGCAATACTCGCGCAGTACTGTGTCTGCCCGGGATAGAGTGCGGAGAGCGTCATGGTGTCGGATGAGACTACCGAACCTGCATCGTCGTATCCGGTTATGGTCACCGCTGGAAAGTCAACAAGGAGGTCGTCGCTCGTGTTTTTAAGAGCGAAGGCGTAGCTGATGTAACCGTTCGCATCGACAGACCAACCGGTCTCGACGAGCTTGAGCGCCGCATGCGCACGGGCGACGTCATCGGTTGAGCCGCCCGCCGTCACGCCGGTAGCAGCAGAGTCGCCGGTTGCCGCAGGGACATCGCTAACCGCAGAGGCATCTGCGTCCACCTGCGCATCTTTTTCGAGGCCCTCGGACGGGATGAGATTTGCCTGAGTTTGATTCATGTTCAAGGCGACGGCGGCGATTGCAACCACCGCAACGAGGGCAATCACGCACACGCCAACGATGCACTTAGCAGACCAGCGCTGTCCCGCAGAAGGGGCCGCCTGCGCAGAAGGCTGCGGCAATGTTGTTGGCGGGACCTCAGCAGCCCCTTGGGACGTGACAGCCGCAACACCTGTGGACACAGCGTCTTTAGTGAGCACGTCAGAGTTCGCGGCATCCTCCGCGGGCACGGCCTCGCCCGCGCAGGCGGCGCTAAACGCACGGGCAAGCTCCTCGGCAGATTGATAGCGCGCACTTGGCTCAAAGGCGCAAGCACGCTCGATAACGGCGCGGACCGCCTCAGGCAGATGCGCCACGTGATCACGGAGCTCGCGCTGGGTGTTGCCCTCGGGCGATGCCCCGGTAAGCGCGAACGCGGCAACGCGGCCCACCGCATACAAATCGGCCCGGGCGTCCACCTGCGTGAAGCCGTGTTGCTCGGGAGCAGCAAATCCCCACGTGCCCTGCGGGTTCTCTTCCTCCTGCTCCAACGCAGGCAGGCACGCATTGCCAAAATCGATAAGGTGCACGGCGACGCCGCCCGGCGTGTCGCTCTTGCCCCCAACGATATTAGCGGGCGCTACATCCCGGTGCACCAGGCCGTGCGCATGTAGCACGGAAAGCGCCCCGCAAAGATCAACAACAAGCTCGCACGTCCGGGAGCAGGACAGGGCGCCCTCGCGCGCAACCAGATCGGCGAGGGTCTCACCCTCCGCATAATCGAGCACCACCACGTACTCGTCCGGCAGCTCGTAGCTCGCCCTCACATGCGGCAGGCGCGGGTCTTGGCAATCCGCGAGCGCCGCCCAAATCGCACGGCGCGCACGAGCGATAGGCATGCGCCGGCGCACGAACGGACCGGCGCCGTCTATGCTCACGAGCTCGGTCGTGCCGTCTGGGCCCTTTGCTAGGCGTCGCTCGACCACGTACGCATCATCTATGCTCATAGCCCGCCGCACCGCACGCTCGTCCACAGCGCCTCCTTAGGCCTTGGGGTCAAACAGCGGGCGCTCGCCCAAGCGGTAGAGCTCGTCATCGCAGGCAACGCGCGTCATGCTGTGCTTCACGCACCAGAGGATGATGGCGTCGCGCCGGCGCTTTGGCCACAACTCAGAAACGCCCGCGAGCCTGAGCAGGCGCTGCGTCTCGCGCACATCGCAGCGCAGGCCAAAGGCGAGCATGATGGCGTTATCGCGACCCGGCATGCTCTTTCCGTCAAAGATGTCGTATACAAAGGTGCTGTTCACGCCAGAATCGGTGGCTAGCCGAGACCGGTTGAACTTTGTATCGAAACGCACCTTGCGGTCCAGAAGAAGCTCGTTCAGATAATCGGCGAGCGAGCGGTCGATAACGGCATCGTCCTCGGCAAGAAACGCCTCGGGAGTCGCCGCCTCGAGCAGGCGGTTTACCAAGTCTTCGGTAAGGCGTTCTTCTTGCACGGCAGCCCCTCATTTCCATAGCCCTGTCAATCATACCCAAAGGGCGCCCGGACGCGGCGCATTCGCTGCCGGCAAGCGCAATTGCCGGGCGCATGCGCGTGGCGGGGGCGTATGCTTAGGGCATCGCAACCACGGCGAAAGGCGCATCCATGAAGCCAGAGAATCGTGACCTCGCGTTTATCAACGCAACCGTTCTGGACGGGACGGCGGACATGCGGCCTCGTCCGGACAGCATCGTTATCGTGCGCGACGGCACGATCGCGCATATTGCCGAGGCACCGGTTGGCGGCGATGCCTATGCGCACGCCAAACGCCTTGCCCCCGGTGCGCGCATCATCAACCTCGCGGGCGCCTATCTTATGCCGGGGCTCATCAACCTGCACGCGCACTTTATTGGAAGTGGCACCCCGGTGAGCTCAGGCAATGCGAGCACGCTCATCAAGCTCGCCCAGTCAAACCCCCTCGGCCGCGCCCTCATCCACCGGCTCATCAAGTCCGCCGTCACCACACAGCTCGCAAGCGGTGTCACAACGGTGCGCGGCGCGGGCGATCCCGCGCTCGGCGACATCTGGTGCCGAGACCAGATCAGTGCCGGCCGCTTCATAGGACCGCGTGTGGTGGCGCCCGGCACCGGCATCACCGTCCCCAGCGGACACGGAGCCGGTCTTTTTGCCGAGGTGTGCGAGACGCCCGAGGATGCCGTAAAGGCGGTCCGCGCACTCGCCCAGGCAGGAGCAGACGTCATCAAGCTCTTCATCACCGGCGGCGTCTTTGATGCAGAAAAGGTTGGCGAGCCGGGTGTGCTCCGTATGCCGCCCGCCATGATTGAGGCTGCCTGTGTGGCGAGCCACGAGGCAGGACTCCCCGTTATGGCGCATGTGGAGAGTACCGACGGCGTGCTCGCCGCGCTTGAGGGCGGCGTCGATACCATCGAGCACGGCGCACCCATGACGCCCAAAATCGAAGAGCTCTTCCAAAGCGGCTCGGGCAAGCAGCTCGCGGGTCGCACGCCCACGCTTACCTGCACCATTTCACCTGCGCTGCCGTTTGTGAAGCTTCCTGCCGAGAAGACGCACTCGAGCGACGTGCAGAAGGTGAACGGCGACATCGTCTGCGCGGGCATTGTCGAGGGGGCGCGGCGCGCGCTCGAACTCGGCATCACCGTGGGGCTCGGCACCGACTCGAGCTGCCCGTACGTCACGCACTACGACATGTGGCGCGAGGTGGCCTACTTTGCCAAGCATGCCGAGGTCTCGCCCGCGTTTGCCCTGCATACCGCCACCGCAATCAACGCGCAGGTCCTAGGACTTGGAGAGGTCTGCGGACGCATCGCGGAAGGCCTCTCGGCAGATATCCTCGTCACGCGGGAAAACCCGCTCGAGGACCTCACGAATCTGCGGAAGCCGCTCTACGTCATGGCACAAGGGCATCTGATTGAGAATCCGCAGGTAAAGCATATGGACGAGCTTGACGCGGAGCTGGACGAGATTCTCGCCGACAATACACCGCTCCCCAAGACAAAGGACCTACCGCACGCAGCGTGATACCGCACGCCGACCACCTGAAAATCTCCCGTTCCTCACGCCCGGGAGGACTAAAATAGCGGACACGCTTTGGCGCACCCGGGCACTTCAGACGCGCTCGGGCACGTTTCAGACGGTATCGTGAAAGGCGGCACCTATGGAATCGCTCATTGGCACGGTCATCGCCGCTGGCATCGGGCTTTGCATCGTCGCCCTCGGCATCTGGCAGATGGTGACCGGTAACCCGCGGTTGCTGCACAGCTACCACTACGCCACGACCCCCGCTGCCGAGCTCGCCCCGCTCGCGCGTGAAACCGGCGCGGGACTTGTCGCCGCGGGCATGGGCTGCATGCTCATGGTGCCGAGCGTACTGCCCGCATGGGCGAGCGTCGTCGGCATCGTGGCCATGGTCGCGGGCATTGGCGTGATGCTCACCTCGATTATCCGCCACAACGGCGGCCTCATCACCGGAAGCGGCACCGGCATGCTCGCCGGCATGACCCCGCAAACCCGCCTTCTTGTATGCGGCGTGCTTGGCGCGGTTGGCTCGCTTTTTGGCATCGTGCCCGGCGCGTACATGATGGCAACGGGCGACGTGACCCTTCTGCACAGCTATCACTACGCCACCGTTGCCGCCGCCGACCTGCCTCGCCTCGCCTTTTGCGAGGGCCTCTCTATGGTGGGCCTCGGTGTGAGCATTTTCCTCTGTATCTTTGCCGCGGCGGGCCTCACAGGGCGCGCACCTCGACCACGTTGGGCAATCGCGATCGAGGTGGCGGGTATCGTTCTGTTTATCGTGAGCCTCGCGGCGCTTCTGCTCTTTATCCCCTACTTTGGCGGCTCGCTCAACCCGTAATATCTACAGGGCGAATCCGCCCGCCATGGCGTCAGCAATAAAACTGAATGGAATCGACGTGATAAAACGCCCTCCATTTTGCACAGATGAATTCGAACTGAGCTGAAATAATCTCCATCAGCTCGTTCAAGACGCGAGTCGGAATATCGCTGTTATTCTGGGCGACAACACATCCGCCCTTGCTTGTGAGCCAAATCTTTGTAGCGCCAGCATGAGGCACGCCCTTGCAAACGTGGACATGAATCGGCTCGCCGTTCTCGTTGGACCAGAAGAATATGCGGTATCCGCCAATAACAAACAGGCTAGGCAACGCAAAGCCCTCCATTCGCGGCATAGCGATACAGCAAGTGCGCGTTGCTGCGGACATATCGGTCAAAACCGTCTATCTCCTCCGGAGAGTAGCTTCCCTCCCAGACAGTCCACGTGTAGGAGGGAAGCTCGCAACGGACAGAATCGAAGCCGTTTGCCGTAGGCCGCTCAAAATGAACAAGAACCTTGTTGACGCCGTTCTCCTGAAATAGTTCGGAATGGGTCACCTCTGTCCCATCCTCAAGTGTCATATACGGATACATCATGCTTTTCACCACCGACTCTCTTTTGACGATCGATGACAGTGTACCCGTTTGCCCTGGCGGAAAACGAGACTCGCGCCTATAGGCGCTCTACCACCTTGTCGCCTATGGCGGTGGTGCCGAGGATCTTTTCAGCGGGCGTCGCTGCGTCGGCGATGTCACGCGTGCGCCAACCCTCGTCGAGGACCGCCGTAACCGCACGGCGGATGTCGTCTGCCGCATCTCCCATATCAAAGCTGTAGCGCAGCATCATCTCAACCGAGAGAATTTGCGCCAAGGGGTTCGCAATGCCCTGTCCCGCAATATCGGGCGCCGATCCGTGGCTTGGCTCGTAGAGCGCCACGCCGTCGCCCAGGCTCGCGCTGGCGAGCATGCCGAGCGAACCCGTGATCTGGGCGGCCTCGTCGGAGAGGATGTCGCCGAACATGTTCTCGGTCACCACCACATCGAAGGTGGCAGGGCGGTTGATGAGCTGCATGGCGGCGTTGTCCACGAGCACGTCCTCGAGCTCCACGTCCGGGTACTCCGCGTCGTGGATACGGTGGACGATCTCGCGCCACATGCGGCTCGTCTCGAGCACGTTGGCCTTGTCGACGCTCGACACCTTGCCACGGCGCTTGCGGGCGGCGTCAAACGCTTGTCGCGCGATGCGCTCAATCTCGTACTCGCGGTACTCGAGCGTGTCGTAGGCGCGCTGACCGGGCGCCCCGTCCGTGCCAGCGCCCTCCTCGTCATAGAAGCGCTCGCGGCGACCAAAGTAGAGCCCGCCCGTGAGCTCGCGCACGATCATCATGTCCACCCCATCGATGACCTCGGGGCGCAGCGTCGAGGCGTCGGCGAGCGCGGCGAAGATCTGGACCGGACGCAGGTTGGTGTAGAGGCCGAGCTCCTTGCGGATCTTCAACAGACCCTGCTCGGGGCGAGGGGCGGCGGGGTCGGTCGTGTCCCACTTGGGACCGCCCACCGAGGCGAGAAGCACCGCATCGGAGGCGTTTGCGGAGGCAAGCGTCTCATCGGGCAGAGGATTGCCGGCAGCATCGATGGCAGCACCGCCAATAAGCGCATCCTCGCAGACAAACGCCACGCCGTACTTGGCGCCCACCGCAGCAAGCACCTTCTTGCCCTCGGCGATAATCTCGGGACCAATGCCGTCGCCCGGCAGGCAGCAGATCTGATAGGTTTTCTTCACGTTGCAACTCCAATCAATCGACGACGGGCCGGATGCAAAGGGGTTATCGAGCGCCATGCGCGCCTCCTTTACGCATCCGCCTGCGCGGCGAGCTTCTGACGCGTGCGCTCCACCAGACCACCCGCCTCAATAATCTCGGCAATGAAGGGCGGGAAGGGCTCAGCCGTAAAGCTGGCACCGGTGTCGAGGTTGGTGATGGTGCCGGTCTCGGTGTCGACCGCCACGCGTGCACCGTCGGCGATGGCGTCCACTGCCTCCGGGCACTCCATGATGGCGAGGCCCACGTTGATGGCGTTACGGTAGAAGATGCGCGCGAAGCTCTTGGCGATGACGCACGACACACCCGCCGCCTTGAGGGCAACCGGCGCGTGCTCACGGCTGGAGCCGCACCCAAAGTTCTCCTCCGCGACCACGATATCGCCCGGCTGAACGCGGGTGGCAAAGGTGGGGTCGAGGTCCTCCATCGCATGCGCCGCCAGGTGCGCGTGGTCGGAGCTGTTGAGGTAGCGCGCGGGGATGATGACATCGGTGTCCACGTCGCGCCCATAGCGGAAAACGGTACCTTCGAACTTCATGGGATGATCCTCCTTGTTCGTCTGCTGAGGTGCGGGAGCATATCCTCCGTACTCAGACAGTCCTCGGCCTGCGGCTTGCGGAACTGCGCGCGGAGGATATGCTCCCGCACCCCCGCCGCGAACACGTTTGATTGACAGAGCGGTCTACGAGCGATTGAAAGGACCGGATGCATCGTCCCGCGCGCAGTTCTGAGCGCGCAGCGCGAAGCTGTTTGAGCACGGGATGATGCATCCGGTCCTCCTCGTCCGACTTACAGGTCGCTCGGCAGGGCGATGTGGCCCGCCACGGCAGAGGCGGCGGCAACAGCCGGGCTCGCGAGGTAGACCTCAGAGGTGGGGTCGCCCATACGGCCGACGAAGTTGCGGTTGGTGGTGGAGACGCAGCGCTCCCCCGCCGCGAGGATACCCATGTAGCCGCCAAGGCACGGGCCGCAAGTGGGCGTGGAGAACACGCAACCGGCGTCGATGAAGACATCGGCCAGACCCTCGGCCATGCACTGCTTGAAAACCGCCTGCGTGGCGGGAATCACGATGCAGCGCACGTTCTCGTTCACGCAGCGGCCGCGCAGCACCTCAGCGGCGGCACGCATGTCCTCCATACGGCCGTTCGTGCAGCTGCCGATGACCGCCTGATCGATCTTGATGTCGCGGCTCTCCGTCACAGGATGCGTGTTGGAGGGCAGGTGCGGCCAAGAGACGCACGGCTTGATGTCCGCCGCGTCGACATGAATCACCTGGGCGTATTCGGCATCTGCATCGGCGTGGTACTCAACATAGTCGCGCTCGCAGCGGTCGCGCAGCCACGCACGTGCCACGTCGTCGACTTCCATGATGCCGGCCTTGCCGCCCGCCTCAATCGCCATGTTGGAGATGCACATGCGCCCCTCCATGGAGAGGTTCGCGATGGTAGAACCGGTGAACTCCATGGCCTGGTAGAGCGCGCCGTCAACGCCGATGAGGCCGATGATGTGGAGGATGATGTCCTTTGCGGCGGCGCCGTCGGTGAGCTCGCCGTCAATCACGAACTTGATGGTGGGCGGCACCTTGAACCAAGCACGACCGGTCGCAAGACCCACGCCTGCATCGGTTGAGCCAACACCCGTGGAGAACGCGCCCAGCGCGCCGTAGGTGCAGGTGTGGCTGTCGGCACCGATGATGAGGTCGCCCGGGACCACAACGCCCTGCTCGGGCAGAAGCGCATGCTCAATGCCCGCGCAGCCCTGCTCCCAATAGTGCGTGATCTTCTGCTCATGGGCAAAGTCGCGCATCTTCTTGGTCTGCTCGGCGCTCTTGATGTCCTTATTGGGCGCATAGTGGTCGGGCACGAGGCACACGCGGTCGCGGTCGAACACCTGCGTTGCCCCAAGCTCGCGGAAGACATCGATGGCAATGGGCGCCGTGATGTCATTGGCGAGCACGATATCGAGGTCGCACTCTACGAGCTGGCCGGGGCGCACCTCATCGAGCCCGGCGTGTGCAGCCAAGATCTTCTCGGCCACGGTCATAGGTCTAGCCATTGCAACTCCTTTTTATCCCTGCGGGTCGGACCGCACCCATCATCCCGTGCTCAGGCAGTCCTCGGCCTGCGGCCTGCGGAACTGCGCGCGGGACGATGGGTGCGGCCCGCCCCTTCGTTAACAAACAATCGAGCAATCTGAAAACAAAGGAAGCCGTGCAGAGGGAGGTCCGGGGTTTCGTCCCGCGCGCAGTTCTGAGCGCGCAGCGCGAAGCTGTTTGAGCACGGGATGAAAACCCGGACCTCCCCTTGTGGCCTTACGCTTGCCGCTGCTCAGAGATGAGGCGGTTGAGCGCGTTGATGTAGGCCTTGGTAGAGGACACGATGATGTCGTTGTCCGAGCCGCGCCCAGTGTAGACCTGACCGTCGCCCGCCGTTACGCGCACCGTGACCTCGCCCAGTGCATCGATACCACGCGTGATTGCCTTGATGGCAAACTCGGAAAGGTCGTTTTCCACGCTTACGATCTGGTTCACGGCCTTGTAGACCGCGTCGACAGGACCAGTGCCGAAGGCGGCCACCGTGTGCTCGACGCCGTCCTCGCCCACGAGCGTGAGCGTCGCCGTAGGCGTGAGCGGGAAACCGCAGGACACCTGCACGGCGCCGAGCGTCCAGATAGCCTTTGTCTCGCGCTCGCGCTCGTGCACGATGGATTCGAGGTCCTCGTCGTATACTTCCTTCTTCTTATCCGCGACCTCGAGGAACGCCTGGTAGATGCTCTCAAACTCATCATCGGCAAAGGTATAACCGAGCTCCGCCATACGATGGCGCAGCGCTGCATGGCCGCTGCGGGCGGAGAGGATGATCTGCGAGCCGCCGGCACCCACGTCTGCCGGGTCGATGATCTCGTAGGTGTCGCGCGCCTTGAGGACACCGTCCTGGTGGATGCCGGAGCTGTGCGCAAAGGCATTGGCGCCAACGATGGCCTTGTTGGCCTGCACCGTCATGCCCGTGATCGAGCTCACGAGCTTGGAGGCACGCGTCAGCTCCTGGGTGACGATGTCGGTGTGCGCATCGAGCTCGGCACCGTGCATCTTGATGGCCATGACCACCTCTTCGAGCGCCGTGTTGCCCGCGCGCTCGCCAAGACCGTTGATGGTGCACTCGACCTGCGTCGCGCCGTTGCGCACGGCCTCGATGGCGAGCGCCGTCGCCATGCCGAGGTCGTTGTGGGTGTGCACGGAGATGGTCGCATCCTCGATGCCGTCCACGCGCGCACGCAGATCGGCGATGCGCGCACCGAACGCCCACGGCATGTTATAGCCCGTGGTGTCGGGGATGTTCACCACCGTGGCGCCCGCCTTGATGGCCGCCTCGATGATGCGCACCAAGAAGTCCTGGTCGGCACGGCCGGCGTCCTCGGCGTAGAACTCGACATCGTCCACAAAGTTGCGGGCGAGCTTGACGGCGCGGATGGCGCGCTCAATGGCCTCGTCCTCGGTTAGGTGAAGCTTGTCGCGCAGGTGGCTTGGGGAGACGCCGAGGCCGGTGTGGATACGCGGGCGCTTGGCGGTCTTGAGCGCCTCCGCCGCAACCTCGATGTCCTTATCGACGGCACGCGTGAGGCCGCAAACGACGCACTTGTCGCCCGCGAGGCGACCAATTTCGGAGACGCTCTTGAAGTCGCCGGGGCTCGAAATGGGGAAACCCGCCTCGATAACATCCACGTTCATGCGGATGAGCTGGCGCGCGACAATGAGCTTTTCCTCGGTGTTCATGCTGGCGCCGGGCGACTGCTCGCCGTCACGAAGCGTGGTGTCAAAGATGGCGATCTTGCGGGTCATACGGTCCTCCTGTTGCTCTGGCCGGGGCGCGGGCGCTCCGGCGTTGTGCCGGGTCGGGCGATGCAGGAGGTGACGTGATTGTGAGACCCTATCAACGGAAAAGCACCCCGTCGCGCGTCACGCCCTGCAAGGCGTTGGGTAGATGCGCGTCGGGGTGCTTCTTAAGTAACGTGCGGTTGCGACCGCTCAGACGGGAAGGACCCTAGCGCGCATCGGCGCGTAGTAGCGCTAGGGTTAGGAGCGAGCATGCGGCAGCGGCCGAGATGGCCTTACCTGCCCAGATGTTCTCTCCCATAACCATAGTGCCGCGAGTCCCTTCGCCGGCAGCGCCGACTCCCGGCACTGCATTGGTATGAAGTGTAGCAAAGGCAGGCAGGGGCGCCGCCCACAATCCCGTGAGCGGCGCGTGTGTTTCCAACCGGTTACCAACGGCGGCATTCAATTGGCGAGAAAGCAACGTGCGGCGGGGCGGCGGCACCTTTCGCAGCGATAAAGCTCTATGCGCCGCGCCGTTTTTTCAGTTATTCAACAATCTCAACAGCATCGCGCGCGTACGCCGCATTCCGCTGGCAGAGAACCCCGTGGTTATCCCCCATAAGCAAAGGGAGCTCAGAGCTATATACTCGCACGGTTTGCATCAGATTGTTGAATAGCTGCATTTTTGGCGCAGCACGCCCCCAAACACCTCTCCGCATACCCTTCTCGCCGCTTCTTGTGCGCGGCGTGCGCTCTGCCGCCTCATAACACGTCTCTTGCGTACCTACGCGCCAAGCTCTTCCGCCGCGAAGGCTGCGAGCCTGCGCACGATCTCGCGCACCTCCTCCTCATGCGTGCGGGGATGGATCGCGCAAAGGCGCAGCATCTTCTTACCGGCGAGCTCGGTGGTGAAGACGCCCGCGTAGCCGCTCTCGAGCATGCGCGCGGAGACGCGTGCGTTGAGGGCATCGCGCTCGGGCTCGCTCATGTCTGCCGGTGCGAAGCGGAAGTTCACCATGGCCATCTGCGCGGGCGAAACAATCTCAACATCCGGCGTGGCACGCAGCTCGTCCTCCGCCCAGCGGGCGAGGTCGAAGCCGTGCTCGATGCAATCGGCCATGCCGTCGGCGCCCATCACCTGCAACGTGAACCACAGCTTGAGCCCGCGAGCGGGGCGGGTAAGCTCAGGTCCCAGATCCCAGGGATTCACCAGATCAGCGTCGCCTTCCAGGTCAGCAAGATACTCGGGGTGCGCGCTGAAGCTCTTGAGCAGCGTACGCTCGTCGCGCACGAGCAACATGCTGCACGAATAGGTCTGGAAGAGCCACTTATGCGCGTCCCAGCTGAGCGAGTCGGCGAGATCCACGCCCGCAAGCTGATCGCGGTAGCGCGTGAGAAGCACGCTTGCACCAAAAGCTCCGTCGACGTGCATCCACAGGCCCTCGCGCCGGCAGATGGCGGCGATCTCGGGCAGAGGGTCGACCGACCCCGTATTGGTGGTGCCCGCCGTGGCGATGACCATAAACGGGGCGAGTCCGGCCGCTCGGTCCTCATGAATGGCACGGGCGAGTTCGTCAGTCCTCATGCGGAACAGGTCGTCGACTGCGATGGTGCGGATGCGCGCATCGGTCACGCCCATCATGCGCAGGCCCTTAGCGACCGAGCTGTGCGTCTGCCCGGACACGTACGCCACCGCGCGCGGCCAATCGCGCTCGTCGAGAACCGTGTCGCGCGCGGCCACACAGGCGGTGAAGTTTGCCATCGACCCGCCCGAGACAAAGGTTCCGCTCGCACCCGCCGGGAATCCCGCCTTGTCGCAGAGCCAGCGGATGAGGCCTTCCTCCACGGCGTGTCCCGCGGGATAGTTGGCAACACTTCCCGCATGGCGGTTGTATCCCGCCGAGATCATATCGCCCAGCCACGAGATGGCCGAGGTCGGTCCCGGCACAAAACCCATGAAGCGAGCATGGTCGGCGTTGTAGCCGTAGCCGATCACGTCGCGCTCCATCTCGCGGACGACCTCCTCAAGCGGACGCCCTTCAGCGGGGATGGTGCGCTCGGCGAGTCGAGCAAGGTGCTCCGGCGCGGGCTCGTTGATGACCGGCCCGTCCGACAGGTTGCGGTTGCGCTCAAAGAGATCGCATACAAAGCGCACGGCGGCGCGCTCGACCTCTTGTTCCATCTGCGTCTCGCGGGTGTACATGGGCATCCTCCCTCGTTGCGTTCGTGCGGTACGGCACTATCATCGTCGGGAGTTGTCCATATGTAAATTTCATACTTGCTATACTTGCATCAATACTTTTGATATCTGTCTGCAACAGTGCGAACCGTGGAAAGGGACAAGGGATGGAGCTGCGCGTAGTGGAGACCTTTTTAAAAGTTGCCGAAGTGGGCAGCTTCTCGCATGCGGCCGTCAAGCTCGGCTATTCCCAATCTGCGGTCACCATGCAGATTAAGCAGCTGGAAGCCGAGCTAGGCGCGGCACTTTTCGAGCGGGTGCCGCGCGGCGTCATCCTGACCGACGCGGGCCGCACCTTTGCTTTTCATGCCCACATTCTCATGGAGGCTGCGTCTGCCGCCGCGGCAGCCGTCTCCCCCGCTGCCGACGAGAGGGACTTGACCGGCACGCTTCGCATCGGCAGCGTGGAGTCAACCGCCACCTCGCTGTTGCCGCCCGTGCTCGCCGTATTTGCGCGTGAGCACCCAGCGGCACAGGTCGTCGTAGTGACATCTGCCCTGGAGGAGCTTGCCGACAAGTGCCGCAGAGGCGAGCTCGATCTTATTCTCACCTTCGAGCAGCCCATAACGCTTCCGGGCTTTACACGGGAGACGCTGCGTGACGAAGCGGTGGTGCTTGCAGCCGCACCCGGCCTTGTTCCCGAGGCCGATACCGCGATCGACCCCAAGGGCCTGGCACGCCTGCCCTTTGTTTTGACAGAACGAGGCGAGAGCTACCGGCACGATTTCGACCGCGCCCTCGCCGAGCACGACATTGTTGTCACTCCCACTATCGAGACGGGCAGCACCGAGATGCTCGTTCGCCTTGCGGCCGACGGCGCGGGCGTTGCGCTGGTGCCGCGCTTCTCCGCCTCAACCGCCTTGAAAACCGGATCTCTTGTGCAGCTTCGCACCACCCTCGAGCTGCCCCGTATGGCGATTCAGCTCCTGTATCGCGACCAAAAGTGGGTAACCCCTGTTATGGAGGCGTTTATGCAGCTCTTGCGCTCCGCAATCGCCCAGAACGCCTGACGCTTACGCCACGAGCGCGAACGCGTGAGCAGATGCCGACGCGCAGTTCGCGAGACACTCCACCACGTACTCGGTATCCTCGCCATAAGAAAGCGCATCGAGCCCCCGGACGAGCAGCTCGTTCACCTCGTCCGACATGGCACCGAGCGACATGCCACGCTGCGCCGCCAAGGCGATGCCCATGAGCTCGGCAAGCAGATGGGCACGCATCGTCGGCTTCCCCGACGCCTCGCCCATGGCGTGGCGCACGTCGGCGGCGCTTCCCTGCGAGACGCCGCGGTGCACCGCCACGTGCTCGCTGCGGGCACGCACGACCTCCGAGAGTGCACCGAGCTCCACGGCACTCGTCGATGCTGCCGCAGCCGCCAAGCCATCAATCACGACACCAAAGGCCTGTCCGCAGGGCATAAAGCTCGGATCGGCGTCCATGGCGGCGGCCATCGTCGCCCCTAGGCCCGCAAGCTCCGCAACCAGCGCGCGGCGAGCATCCTCCGCCTCAAGCGCCGCCTCGCGAACGCTCGGCTCGGCAGCAGCAACCGCACCGTGCATGACCGTATTCTCAGACATAATCGAGACCTTTCTCACCAGCGCCCTTGGGCGCATTCGGCAATACGATACCAATTAGATAACGTATTTCCTTGTCCGAGGTATTATGCCGTCACCGGTGCCCGCTCATACGGTCTTCACCAATTCCGCTAAAAGGGGTAAGTCCTTCGTAATGTATTGCAACTAATGCACAATTGGGGCGCCACGCTAAGGTGGCGCCCCCATGCGATACGTTTACGAATTACCGTCCTGCGGCCCAACCCGGGCAGAACGTATCTACTTACTCGACCTCTGCGAAATCGACTTGGCGCTCGCAGAAGTTCTCACGAAACACGTAGTCGCGCACGGCCTGCCACGCCTCCTCGCTCGCAAAGAGCGAGCTGTCGAGCACCGTGATTGCGCCGTTGCTGGCGTTGTTGTAGGCATGCTCGAGCGTTGCACGGTCAAACGTGTAGGTATCGGTGTCGTAGTCGCTGTCGTACTGCTCATGCACCGTGATGGTCACTTGCTGGATGCCGCTGTGGGCGCTCATTAGGGCTGTGGCGTTGTAGAGGAGCGCTCGGTCAATGGCGTCACCATCAATAAGGTCAGAGACGTTGTCGTAGCGCACGTTGAACCTCACCTGCTGGGTATCGCCTCCCGTGGAACCCGCATACTCGCTAAGTGGCAGCGACCGCACCATATTTGCCGGAGTGTTTCCAGCACCCGCCATCTCGGCCAAGCTCGCAGCGGTCTGGTTGGCGATGGCGCTGTCGAGCGCGCTCGTAGCCTCGTACTCCACCTGATCCTCCGGGTCCTCGAAACGAGGCGTGGCCGACTGACCTTGGCCGGCGTTGCCGGCAGCGCTGCCGTTGGCCGCGGCGTCACCGTTGCCCGCAGCGCCATTGTTGCCCGCTGCACTGGTGCCCGCCGTGCTGTCCGCGGCACCGTTATCGGTACGCTGCACGGTGTTGGTGGTCGTAACCTGCCCCTGCTCGCCACCGGTCACGCCAAACGATACGCAACCGACCGCCAAGAGCCCAAAGAACAGCGCGAACACTACGAATACAAGGGCGATCAAGCTCGCGATGAGAACCTTTTTCGTAATCTTGCGACCCATTGCGGGCGTGGCGAGGTCCGCAAGCTCCGGCTCAGTCTGGGGCGGCACAGGTGTACCCGCGGCATGTGCGGCGGAAGCACCAGGCAGCACCGCGGTCTCGGCGGCAGGCGGTTCGGTCTGAGCCGGCGACGCCGGCTCCGTGGTCGGTTCAGCAGCCGCGGCGGGTCGCGCCGCCGAGCCCCCGCCCCCAACCGCCTCACCCGCATCTTCACCCGCGAGGACGTCCTCAACGCTCGTGATGCTCGCTTTGGTCTTCTCGAGTGCCTCGGCAGCATCCATGCCGCTCGCCAGATAATCCTCGTAGCGCGCAACGAGGTTCCCGTACATCTCCTCTTTCAGCTCGATCATCTCTGCCGTGAGGACCTTGCCCTCAAAGAGATGCTCGACGTACATCCTCAGCTCGTTCATCTCTCTCCCCCGTCCTGCTTGAGCAAGCGGTCGATAATCTCGCGTACATGCACCCAGCGCTCGGTAGCGGCGGCTAATTCGGTCTTACCCGCATCGGTTACGCGGTAGTACTTGCGCCGCGCCCCTTGGGTCTCGTCGCCCCAGTAGCTCTCCACAAAGCCTTGGCTCTCGAGGCGCTTCAGGCTCGTGTAAAGCGAGGGCTCCTTCATCTCGTACGCACCCCGACTGGTCTGGGCGATCTCCTTTAGGATTTCGTACCCATAGCTGTCCCCGTCCGAGAGCACGCACAGGATAATGGCATCGATGTTTCCACGAATAAGGTCGCTCACTGCATCGCGTGTGGCCATCGCGTCACCTCCTTGGATGCTGTTCCTCACGCATAATGTAACACGATGTACTATGTCTGTCGATATACTTTTTTATAAATAGCTGAGGGCTGCTTTGGCGTCTCACGCCTTGTCGCATTCTTTACTGGTGCGACACCGGCCCCCTCAACAGCGTAATCACATAGGTATCCCGCTCGTAAGGCCTCCAAATGGTCTGCACGTCCACCTCGGTAAACCCGCGTTCCAGAAGGTCCTTCACAGCGGCGCTATCCTCCCTTTGGTTGCGCGATAGCCAAACAATCTCACCGTCAGGAGCAGAGGACGCCAGCGCCTCCGTATCCTCGGTACAGGTGAGCGCCGGCGCAAAGCAGTCGTACGCCGCAGACCAATAGCCCGATATGTCATCTGCATACACAAGCTCCGGTCCAAGCTCGGGCGCCGTTTCCCCCGCCTCACCGTCTACGAGCTCGTGCGTGGTCAACGTTCCCAAGGCGATGATGTCGTTGGAGACGACGGGGCGGCGCTTGCCATCATCTCTGTACGCAACGTCAAGCACGGCGTCGCGCACGGCGCTATTCGCCGGGTCATAGGCAAGCTCTGCAGCTGATATGGTCTGGAAGAGCGCCAATGCCGCGAGCATTGCCCCGGCAAGCATGCGCCATCTTCCGCGCGCCCGCATCTTGCAAACGCTCACGGCAAGGGCGAGCATCAGGGGCGGCAATGCAATCACAAGGTAGCGGCAATAGAGCACCATCGTCCCCAGCACAAGGGAGACTGCCCCACCGAGCGCGATGATACCGAGGTAGAGGACGGCTCCCCGGCGAAGCGCCATCGCAAGGCGCTCCTCGCTCTTTAGCAACGCGATGTTGCCCGCCAGAAGGCATCCCGCCGCACAAAGGGTAAGCACTACCGTCACGACCATAAGAACACCCGGCAACAGGGCGGATGCCTCATCTCCAAACAGGTGCGCAGCCCCTACGCTCATCGCAGGGGTAATGAGCGGATACAAGACGAGCTGCACCAGCGATTTCACGCTAAGCGGGGCAATCCAGAATCTGCCGCCCGTCATATCTCCCATTTTTGCAATGAGGGTGAGCAGCCAAGGAGCATACAAGGCGACCTGCAGCACCGCGCTCACCACAAACCGCAGCGCCTCACGACGCGGCGCGCGCACGCGCACAAGCTCGACAAGAACCATAAGGTTCAGCATGAATGCAGCAAGCAGCGCATAGTAGTGCAGCGACGCCGCCGCAAAGCTCGAAATACCAAAGACAAGCCACCAGGAAAGAGGCACGTTCTCGCCCGGCTTCTGACGAAGCGCGTACACGATACGCAGCGTCATAAGGAAGCACAGCATGACAGCGAACATCGCCCAGCTGTACATGCGAATCTCGGTCGCTTGAAAGAGGACATACGGGGTTAAGAACACGAGCGCGCTATAGAGGAGCCCTATGCGCGCCCCAAAGTCCCGTCGTACGAGCGTGGGGCCTAGCAACGCCGTGGCAATCATACCGGCGACGCTAAACAGGCGGTATGCGATAACGCTTTCGCCAAAAAGGGCGCGTACGCCATGCAAGAGTACATAGTAAAGAAGAGGGTGTACGTCCTCGGCACCGATGCGCCAGATTTCGGGCAGGCTCTGGCGAGCAAGCGCAATGGAGTAGGCTTCGTCAAACCAGAACACATCGGTTAAAGCAGGCGCCAACATAAGCGCAACACCCGCCACAAAGACGGCAATATAGCCGATTCTCATGCGCTGGCTCATAGCACCTCTCCCCCGCTGGCGTGACGTTGCACAACCCGTCTGGCTACGATGAGCATCATGCCACCCTAACACGAAAGGCCCGACTCCGCCAGCGGCGGAATCGGGCCTAACAAGGCTTCAGTATGTCAGCGAACTACTCAGCCATGAAGTCGCGCTGGACGGAAGGATCGACCTTCACGCCGGGGCCCATGGTCGAGGAGAGCGAGATGCTCTTGACGTAGCGGCCCTTGGCGGAAGCGGGCTTCACGCGCAGGAGCTCGGTGTAGAGAGCGGCGTAGTTCTCCACGAGCTTCTGATCGTCGAAGGAGACCTTGCCCACCGGCACGTGGCAGATGCCGTAGCGGTCGGCGCGGTACTCAACACGACCGGCCTTGAGCTCGGAGACCATCTTGGCAACGTCCATGGTCACGGTGCCGAGCTTGGGGTTCGGCATGAGGCCACGGGGGCCGAGGATCTTACCGATGCGGCCAACCTTGGCCATCATGTTCGGCGTCGCGATGGCGGCGTCGAAGTTGATCTCGCCAGACTGGATCTGGGCGACGAGCTCGTCGGAACCGACGACATCGGCGCCGGCCTCCTCCGCCTCGCGGGCCTTCTCACCCTCAGCGAAGACGGCAACGCGCACGCTCTTGCCGGTGCCGTGGGGCAGCGAGATGGAGCCACGGACGTTCTGGTCAGCCTTACGGGTGTCGATGCCCAGACGGAAGTGAGCCTCAACGGTCTCGTCAAACTTGGCCGGAGCGACCTCCTTGACGAGCTTCACAGCCGCGAGCGGGCTGTAGAGATTCTGGCTGTCGACCTTCTCGGCCGCAGCGCGGAAGTTCTTTCCATGCTTTGCCATGTTATACCTCCTGTGGTCAACGGGCAGGCGCCCTCCCACATCGTGGTGCGCCACCGTGGCGCACCGCCTAACAAGGGCGCCCGCAAGAGCGCCCTCGATTACACCGTGTTACTCGGCGATGGTCACGCCCATGGAACGGGCGGTACCAGCGACGATCTTCTTGGCGGCCTCAATATCGTTGGCGTTGAGGTCCGGCATCTTGATCTCAGCGATCTTGGTGAGCTGCTCCTGGGTGAGCTGGCCGACCTTGTCGCGCTGGGGCACAGCGGAGCCGCTCTTGAGCTTGAGCTCCTTCTTGATGAGGTGAGCCGCAGGCGGGGTCTTGGTGATGAAGGTGAACGAACGATCCTCGTAGACGGTGATCTCAACGGGGATGACGTCGCCCATCTTGTCCTGCGTAGCGGCGTTGAACGCCTGGCAGAACTGCATGATGTTGACCTGAGCAGCACCGAGGGCAGGACCCACCGGAGGAGCCGGGTTGGCCTGACCGGCGTTGATCTGCAACTTGATGACGGTTGCAACCTTCTTCTCAGCCATCTTGGAACCTTCCTTAAAGAATGCTTCTAACGTAAATCTATATCGTCAGCGTGCCCGTGCTAGAAGCACCTCGAGCGGTGAGCGGCCGCTCGGGGAACACAGGCTCGCGAACGGACGAATTAGCTGATGACAGCCACCTGATCGAAGCCGAGCTCGACCGGCGTCTCACGCCCGAAGATCACGAGCGTGACCTTCACCTTGCCGGCGTTCGCATCGACCTCGGCGACCTGACCGTCGAAATCGGCGAGCGGGCCGGAGGTGACGCGGACCGACGTGCCGACCTCGAGGCCGACAGCGGTGCGCTTGGGAGAATCGCCCTTCTTGGAGCGACGCATCATCTTGTTGTACTCATCGCGCGAAAGCGGAGAGGGCTTGCCGTTAGCGCCGAGGAAACCGGTGACACCGGGGGTGTTGCGCACGCAGGTCCAGGCGTCGTCATCCATCTCCATACGAACGAGCACATAGCCCGGGAAGATCTTGACGTCCTTGGTCTCGCGCTTACCGCCCTCCTTGATCTCGGTCACGCTCTCCATAGGGATCTCGATATCAAAGATGCGATCCTGCATCCCCATGGTCTCGATGCGATGCTCGAGGTCGGACTTGACGCTCTTCTCGTAACCGGAATAGGTGTGAACCACATACCAACGCTTAGACACGGATTACCCCCTCAGACCGGAGAAGAGCACGAGGCCCTCGCTGATGACGAAGTCGAGCGCGGCGATAACCACACCAACGACAACAAGCGAGACGCACACGGCAACGGAGTAGTTGATGAGCTCCTGCTTGGTCGGCCACGTGACGCGGCGCATCTCGGTGCGGACCGAGGAGATGTACTTCTTGGTACGCTCGATGAAACCGGGCTTAGCGGCCTTGCCGCCCTTGCCCTTAGCCGCCTTGGCCGGAGCCTTGCTCTGCTTTGCCTTCTCGGCCTTCTTGGCAGTGTCCTTTGAGGGAGCAGCGGCTGCAGTTCCCTTCTTAGGAGTCTTCTTGTTGGCCATAGTGGCTACCTCCGGCAAAACACGCTCAAACATGGTAAAACCGTAAGCCCCAAGGAGCGGGGCTTACGGATTGGTTACTGGCACGCCAGGAAGGACTCGAACCCTCAACACTCGGTTTTGGAGACCGATGCTCTACCAATTGAACTACTGGCGTATGGTTAGAAGACTAGCGAGTCTCCTTGTGGACCGTGTGACGGTGGCACCAGGGGCAATACTTCTTGATCTCCATGCGATCAGGCATGGTGGCCTTGTTCTTGGTCGTCGTGTAGTTGCGACGCTTGCACTCGGTGCATGCAAGGGTGACTAGGGTACGCATGAAACTTATTACCTCCAATACCGCCCGGACGGGCACGGTGGATTACATTATCATCTCGAGGATGTTACGTCAACGGTCTGGTAGGCCGGGCGGTCTGTCTGCAGAAACGATACATAACCTCAGGTAGCTTGCGCGCAGATGCGTTAGCTAGACGCGCAGATTCACCTGGCTGCAGATCGATCAAGTGCTACCGACAGTGACAGAAAACAACCCGGCTCCCCCGAGAGGGAACCGGGTTGCAGCTAGCTCGTGATTACCGGATAACCGAAGTTACTCGATGATCGTGGAGACAACGCCCGAACCGACGGTGTGGCCACCCTCGCGGATAGCGAAGCGCAGGCCCTCCTCCATGGCGATCGGGTGGATGAGGTCGCCCTCGATGGTGATGTGGTCACCAGGCATGGCCATCTCGGTGCCCTCGGGGAGCTTGACGGTGCCGGTCACGTCAGTGGTACGGAAGTAGAACTGCGGACGGTAACCATCGAAGAACGGGGTGTGACGGCCGCCCTCCTCCTTGGTGAGGACGTAGACCTCGCCGGTGAACTTGGTATGCGGGTGCACCGAGCCGGGCTTGCAGAGAACCTGGCCGCGCTCGATGTCCTCACGCTTGATACCACGGAGCAGGATGCCGACGTTGTCGCCAGCCTCGCAGAAGTCCATGGTCTTACGGAACATCTCGATGCCGGTGGCGACGGAGGACTGGGTCTCCTTGATGCCGACGATCTCGACGGGCTCGTTGAGCTTGAGCACGCCGCGCTCGACACGACCGGTAGCAACGGTACCACGGCCGGAGATGGTCATGGTGTCCTCGACGGCCATCAGGAACGGCTTGGCGTCGTCACGCTCGGGGGTCGGGATGTACTCGTCAACAGCGGCCATGAGCTCGCGGACGGAATCCATCCACTTCTCCTCGCCGTTGAGGGCGCCGAGAGCGGAACCACGGACGACGGGGATGTCGTCTCCCGGGAAGTCGTACTCGGAGAGGAGCTCACGGGTCTCCATCTCGACGAGGTCAATGAGCTCCTCGTCGTCGACCATGTCGCACTTGTTCAGGAACACGACGATGTAGGGAACGCCGACCTGACGGGCGAGCAGGATGTGCTCGCGGGTCTGAGCCATGGGGCCGTCGGTGGCGGCGATGACCAGGATAGCGCCGTCCATCTGGGCAGCACCGGAGATCATGTTCTTGATGTAGTCAGCGTGGCCCGGGCAGTCAACGTGAGCGTAGTGACGGTTCTGGGTCTCGTACTCGACGTGAGCGACGGAGATGGTGATGCCGCGCTCGCGCTCCTCGGGAGCCTTGTCGATGTTCTCGAACGCCGTGAAGTCGGCCTTGCAGCCCTCGGTCTCGGAGAGAACCTTGGTGATGGCGGCGGTCAGCGTGGTCTTACCGTGGTCCACGTGGCCGATGGTGCCGATGTTAACATGCGGCTTAGTGCGCTCGAACTTTTCCTTGGCCATTTAGCCCTCCTCCTTCAAAGGTCGTCCCCGGCGGGGACAATGCCTTCTTAACCTAAGTGGCTCCCCCGGAGTGGGAAAGCCACCGTGTTACCTTGGTAGCGGTGACTGGATTCGAACCAGTGACGCCACGGGTATGAACCGTGTGCTCTAACCAACTGAGCTACACCGCCGTACTGGAGCCTGCAACCAGACTTGAACTGGTGACCTCTTCGTTACCAACGAAGTGCTCTACCGACTGAGCTATACAGGCACTTGCTTGCTGGTGGGAGCGCAAGGATTCGAACCTTGGTAGGCAGAGCCAACGGGTTTACAGCCCGTCCCCATTAACCACTCGGGCACACTCCCAGAGAAGCAAGACCCGCAAAGCGCTTTTGCCAGACGGCTAAGCATCTCCGCGAGCGAAAGAATAGTACGACGCGGTGCCGGTGCCTGTCAACCACTTTGCTTAAATACACGCCACCGGGCGTATCTATACTCGTGTTTCCTGCGGTTTTATTGATTCGCCTTTTCTTGTTCGCTCCGTTGTCGTGAACGTGTTGTGAAGGCGCACCAATCGGATGGGGCTCCCGGCAAACGAGGCGATGCCTCAGCGACGATGCGGTTCATCGTCGTCAAACAGCGTTTTGGTTCCCTTGTAAGCAATATAGGTCTGTTCGAAGGTCCCGAGCCCGCTCGATGACGCCTCGCGCGGCTCATCGTGCCAGTGACCGTCCTCAGTAGGCGCACCGGGCGTTCTCACCGTAAAGAACATGGGAACGGACAAGCCGATTGCCTCGCCAATTGCTGCGATAAGCTGCCAGATAAGCCCCAGTAGAACAATGATGGTGTAGCACATCTGCACGGGCACGGCCACTATCGCTCGGGTACCGTACTTCACAATACCCCCGATGATCCATACCGCGATGATGATAAGAAGAGCCGGCACAATGATCGGGCCGTAGAACTGCCAGAAGTACTCCTTGCTCTGCGTGAGGAAGTACGTTGGCAGGGTGCAGAACAGCCAAAACCCCAAGAGGCAGTTCATAACGAGGCCAAAGGGCTCGTCGATGTAAGAGCTAACCGTGCGCGTGTTTGGACGGCGATGGTTCCTGCGACGTCTCTTTCCGTTCCTGCTGACCATGGCCATATAAACCACCCCCACCCTACCGGTCCCCGTATTACAGCACACCGCATACGCGTCGGCAGCGCTACGGCTACGGCATCGGCAGACGGCGCGCTCGGGCGGTAAACGGCGGGCACTCACAAGATGGGCCCGCGCGCGCTACACTGGCACCAACCAACCGATTGGAGGCACCGTGAACGCTTTGTCCCCCACCCTCGCCTGGCTCCAGGATCCCGAGGTCTTTGAGGTGAACCGGCTCCCCGCGCACTCGGACCACACGTGGCGTGGTGCGCAGCGCACGTGCACGCTCTCGCTCGACGGCAGCTGGCGCTTTGCCTACGCCCCCTCCATCGACAAACGACCGCGCGACTTTTGGCGCGAGGACGCTGATCTCTCCAGCTTCGGAACCATCCAAGTGCCCGCTCATATCGAGCTCGAGGGATACGGCCAAATCCAATATGTGAATACGCAATACCCTTGGGACGGTATCTCCGACCTGCGTCCGCCCGCTATCGATGCCAGTCGCTGCGCCGTGGGCTGTTACGTGCGCGACTTCGAACTTGATCCCGCATGGGAAGACATGCGCGTGTGCATCTCTTTCCAGGGCGTCGAGCGCGCGTTTTATCTCTGGGTAAACGGGCGCTTTGTAGGCTATGCCGAGGACAGCTTCACCCCGAGCGACTTTGACCTTACCGACTATCTGCACCCGGGGATGAACCGCCTCGCCGTCGAAGTCTTTCAGCATTCAAGCGCATCATGGTTGGAAGACCAAGATATGTTCCGGTTCTTTGGCATCTTCCGTCCCGTAGTGCTCTACGCTAAGCCGCGCCTGCATGTTGAGGATGTGTGGCTGAGGGCAGGGCTCAACGAGGACAACACCACGGGCATACTTGACCCGCGCATCACCATTACCTCTACCGACGATGCCGAGACGCTTGCGTCGTGCATCGTGCAGCTGCGCGTAACGGATGCGAGCGGGGCAAAGCTATATGAGGGGGCGCCGGGCTTTACGACCGTCGAGCAGGCGAACAGCTCCTGGGAGGGCGCGCGCACGGTCGAGCTCGCATGCCCTCTGCGAATTGAGCACATCGTCCCCTGGAGCCACGAGTTGCCGGCACTCTATACGGTTGAGGTGGCGCTTGTCGACTTCTACTCCGGGCGCGAGGTGGAGTGCGCAACCGTTCGGACGGGCTTTCGCCGTGTGGGGATCGAGAGCGGCGTCTTGCGTCTCAACGGGCAGCGCCTATTCTTCTGCGGCGTGAACCGTCACGAGTGGAGCGCCGAGCGCGGCCGCGCCATCGCACGTGACGACATGCTCCGCGCCATGGAGACCTTCAAGCGCAACAACATCAACGCCGTGCGTACCTGCCACTACCCCGATCAGACGCTGTGGTACGACCTCTGCGACGAGAACGGCATCTATATGATCGACGAGGCCAACCTCGAGACCCACGGCAGCTGGCAAAAGCTCGGAGCCGTGGACCCCGCCTGGAACGTGCCGGGCAGCCTCGCCGCATGGACGCCCGCCGTCATCGACCGTGTGCGCTCGATGTTTGAGCGGGACAAGAACCATCCTGCGGTCCTCATGTGGAGCTGCGGCAACGAGTCGTACGCCGGCGATGCCATCCTCGCCATGAGCCGGTTTTTCCACGAGGCAGACCCGAGCCGTCCCGTTCATTACGAAGGCGTGTTCCAAGCACGGGGGCGCGAGGGCTACGACCCCACATGGGAGGAGACCTCGGACGTAGAGAGCCGCATGTACGCAACGCCGGCCGATATCCGCCGCTATCTTGAAAGCTCGCCCAAAAAGCCCTTCATACTCTGCGAGTACATGCACGACATGGGCAACAGCTTGGGCGGCATGGAAAGCTATATGCGTCTGGGCGAAGAGTTTGACCAGTACCAAGGTGGCTTTATCTGGGACTACATGGACCAGGCTCTCTGGCGGCGCGACGCACTCGGACGGCGTTCCCTGGGCTACGGCGGAGACTTTGGCGAGCGGCCGAGCGACTACGCGTTCAGCGGCGACGGCATTGTCTTTGCCGATGGCACCGAGAAGCCCGCGATGCAGGAGGTGCGTTACTGGTACGCGGACGCCTCCGAGCGCGCCGCGCACGATACCGCACGCGATGCTGCCGAGGCACAGAGCGCACGCGCGCTTGCCGTGCAGGCAGCGACACGGCGCGAATGTGCCGCAGAAGCACCCGACCTTGCGATTGTGCAGAGCGATGTGAACCTAGGCGTTACGTGCGGCGAACTCTCCGTCCTCTTCTCGTGGGCGGAGCACGGGCCCGTGAGCCTGCAGGCGGACGGGCGCGAATGGCTCTGGCGGGCACCGCGGCCCGCACTTTGGCGCGCCTCGACCGATAACGACCGTGGATGCGGCTTCCCCGCAAGAAGCGCCGCCTGGCTCGCCGCGGAGACGTTCTGCCGCTGCACGGATCAGCGTGTGGAAGAGCTCGGCCCGCGCCGCGTGGTGGTGGCGTATCGTTTTGCGGCGGACGTTGTCCCCGGAGCGGAGATAATCCTGCGCTACACCGTTGAGGCAGGGGCGGGCATGCTCGTCGAGGCGCTCTATACCGGTGCCGAGGGGCTGCCTGAGCTGCCATGCTTTGGTTTGCACTTGGTGACCCCCGCGCCTGTCGCGGACGTTGCCTGGACGGGTCTCTCGGGCGAGACGTACCCCGACCGCTGGCGCGGCGGCACCTTTGGCCGCCACCATGAGGAGCCGCACGTACCCGCCTACCTCGTCCCGCAGGACTGCGGCTGCCACGTGCACACGCACGAGCTTGAACTCTCGGTGCGTGATGCTGGCGAGCGCTGCGCGGGCAGGGTCGCGTTTGTTATGGAGGAGGAACCGTTCGCGTTCTCGGCGCTTCCCGCAAGCGCGCTCGAGCTCGAGAGCGCCGCGCACCCCGAGGAACTCCCCGAAACGGAGCGCACGCACCTGTGCCTGTACGGCGCGATGCGCGGCGTGGGCGGTATTGATAGCTGGGGTTCGGACGTGGAGGAGCCGTACCGCATTGACGCCGCAGGAACGTATCGCGTGGCGGTGCGTATCCTCGGCTAGGCCTCGCTCGCGGGACGCGGCGCGGGCTGTAGACGCCCGTTCGCAGTTGATAGGTGCCGGTTTGCGTTCCGAACAGGGGCGGGTTCGCAAAACGAAAGCCCAGAGACCCCATCGGCCTCTGGGCTTGATGTGTAAGGGAGCCAGCGACAGGAATCGAACCCGCAACCCAGTGATTACAAATCACTTGCTCTACCGTTGAGCCACGCTGGCGCGAGCATTTAGGATACTCAAAGGTCGCATGCTACGCAAGCGGAGTGCACATCACGAGCGCAAGCTGTCGCGAAGCGCTGCCAGCTTTGAGAGGGAATCCCCACCGAGCCTGCTGCCGAGGGTGAGCTTGAGATCGGGCGCCGCCTCGGCCTCCGCCACGTCGGCATCGACCTGCTTGACCTCGCCCACAAACATGCGTGCCGAAATACGCGTGACGCCTTTGCCCATGACCGTCGCCTGAATTGTGCCGTCGCTCGTAACGACCGAGCAGGCGCGACCATGCTCACGCGCGTCGGTGCACAGACGCTGGATAATGGTGTCGGCCGAGACCCCCGTGGGTGAAAACTCAATGCGCACCCCCGCCTGGGGGAGGTTCGGACGGTCGGGGTTCACGTTGCCAGCACCATCGAACACGATCACCGGCTCATAGCGCCCCTGCGCAAAGGCGGCAACGTCTGCAATGAGCGAGGTGCGCGCCGCGTCGTAGACATCGCGCGAATAGGGATCATCCGAACGGTCGAAGATAAGGCGCTCGTAGCGCGGGTCGGCATGAATGACGTTGTAGCCATCGACCACCAGGAGCTCCTTCTGGCCGCGCGCGTTGGTGCCGCGCGCCGGCTCGGCTACATCGCCAAACGCCGCCGAAAAGGCGTTGCCCACCCCAAAGGTGCTCGCCGAGACAATAGGCTTCGCCGAGCCCTCGCCAAAGCGTTTCGCCTTAGCCTTCGCGCGGTTCTTCTTGGACATGAGCTACTCCCCCGCCCCTGCCGCGGCAATCCCGCGGCCCTGGTCGGAGACTGCAGCGCCAGCGTCGCCGAGCTCGGCGATGTTCACGCGGAGCCATTCGTAGGCGAGCACCGTAGTTGCTTGCGCCACGTTCAGACTCTCGGTCACCCCGCGCTGCGGCAAGCGCGTGAGGTCGTCGCAGGTCTCGAGCACCAGGCGCGAGATGCCCTCGCCCTCCGACCCCATCACAAGCGCAATGCGCCCGGTAAGCGGCGACTCCCAGCAGGACCCTTCGGCATGCTCGCTCGCGCCGACGCACCAAAAGCCCGCCTGCTTGAGACCCTCGAGCGCACGTGCGATGTTGGGCACGCGCGCGATGGGTAGATGCATGACAGCGCCAGCGGAGGTCTTATAGGTAGCAACCGTCACCTCGGCCGCACGCTTGTTGGCAATGACCACGCCCGCGGCGCCCACAACCTCGGCGGAGCGCACGATGGCGCCAAAGTTGCCGGCATCGGTCACGTGGTCGAGCACCAGCACGAGCGCGGGGCCCTCGCCCGCACGCGCAACGATATCGGCAAGCTCAGCGTACGGGAAAGCGCCAACCTCGAGCGCGATGCCCTGATGCGCTCCGTGCGCGGAGATGGCGTCAAGCTCGGCACGGGGACGGGTAATGACGGGCACGCCGGCCGCGTGTAGGTAGTCCACAATCTGGGCGAGTGCGGCATCTTTGCCTTCACCCTCTGCCACGAGTGCACGTTTGACGGGAAAGCCAGCGCGCAGCGCCTCGGTACAGGCGCGACGTCCCTCGATGTACTCCCCTTTCGGACGAGCAGCGGCCGTCGTGTTTCGAGCTTTGCCCTCGGACTTTTGCCTCATGGCACCCACTGAACGCTGCGAGGCGCTCTTTGCCGCTTTCTGTTGGGAAGCTCTTTGCTGCTTAGCTGCACGTTCGCGTTGTGCCATGCCACAATCCGTTCTTTGTCGGTGCTTTGTACGTCTTTGCACACCACAGTATATGGCACCGCTCTTTGCTCACTTCACTTGTACATCCGAAATTGCATAGTCAATATGCAAAAGCCGCTCTTTCCTCGGGGAAAGAGCGGCTCGTATTCCTGCAGAAAAAGCAGTCGCCGAGATTACGCGTGTTTGATGCGGCTGCCCGCAGCGGTGTCCTCGATCACGAGCCCCATGTCGCGCAACTGATCGCGGATGGCGTCGGCAACGTCCCAGTTCTTGGCAGCACGGGCCTCGGCACGGGCGGCAAGAATCTGTTCGGCCGCCTCGGCAACGTCGTCGCCCGTGTAAGCGCAAAGCCCGGCCGCCACGCCGAGAAGCCCCACCGGCAACTCCTCCTCCGGCTCGGGAAGCTCGATGCCCAGAATCTTGAACGCGCCGGCAATGCTCGCCGCGGCGCCCGTTGCCACGTCTACATCAACTGCGGAACCCGCCTGATCGAGGTAGGTGTTGGCGTCGGTCACCAACTGGAAGTACGCCGCGAGCGCGCCCGCGGTGTTGAAGTCGTCGTTCATCTGACGCTCGAACTCCGCCTTTGCGGCATCGACTGCTGCCTCAAGCGAAGCAGCGAGCTCGGCGTCCGCTGCACCCTCGGCATGGTGCGCAGCCCACACCAGGTTCTTGACGGTGCCGGCGATGCGCGCCAGCGAGTTCTCGGCACCGGCGAGGCGCTCCCAAGAAAAATCGAGCGGCGAACGATAATGCGTCTGCAGCATGAGCAGGCGCAGTGCCGCCACGGAGTGCTTCTCGAGCACCTCCTCGAGCGTGAAGAAGTTGCCGAGCGACTTGCTCATCTTCTCCCCGTCAACGAGCAGCATCCCCGTATGCATCCAGGTGTTGGCAAAGCCCTCATGCCAGGCACAGGTGGCCTGGGCGCACTCGTTCTCGTGGTGTGGGAAGGCAAGGTCAGACCCGCCGCCATGGATGTCAATCGGGCAGCCCAGATAACGGTGCACCATGGCGGCGCACTCGGTGTGCCACCCCGGGCGTCCCTCGCCCCACGGACTCTTCCAGCTCGGCTCGCCGGGCTTGGCGGCCTTCCAAAGGGCAAAGTCCAGCGGGTCGCGCTTGGCCTCGCCCGCGGCGATGCGCGCGCCCACCATAAGGTCGTCGACCTTGCGGCCGGACACCTCGCCATACGCAGGATCGCTTCGCACCGCAAAATACACGTCGCCGTTATCGGCCGCATAGGCATGCCCGCCCTCGATGAGCGTCTTGATCATGCCGATCATGGGGCCGATTTCCTTGGTGGCACGCGGGCGCACATCGGGGTCCATCACGTTAGCAGCATGCATGACATCGATGAACTTCTTCGAGAACTCCTCGGCCACCTCGGCGGCGGTGCGTCCCTGCTCGTTGGCGCGGTTGATGATCTTGTCGTCCACGTCGGTCAGGTTCTGGGCAAACGTCACCTCAAAGCCCGACGCGATGAGCCAGCGGCGAATCACGTCAAAGGAGATGAACGTGCGCGCGTTGCCGATGTGGATGTTGTCGTAGACCGTCGGGCCGCACACGTACATACGGACCTTGCCCTCTTCGATGGGGACGAACTCCTCTTTTTTATGCGTGGCCGAGTTGTAGATAAGCATGAGATCTCCTCGCGTTGCCTCGCCCGTGATGCTGGCGCGGGTTTACCGCGGCGGCAGGGCGCGATACTGCTCGATTATACGCGACCGGGCCCGGAAAGACCGGGCCCGGTGCACAAGAGCGAACAATCTAACGTTCTGAGAGATGGCGTCTAGTCGCTGTTTGCTCGCCAGAGGTCGACGAGCTCCTTGGCCGCCGCATACGGGTCATCGGCGCCCGCCACGGCGGACACCACAAAGAAGCCCTCCACGCCGGTCGCCGCAAGCGCGGGGATGTCCGCAGCCTTGACGCCGCCGCCCACTACGATGGGGCGCGGGCTCACCTGGTGGAGCTCGGCGAGCTCGGCCAAGCTGCGGGTGATTACGCGTCCGTCGTCGTCAAGCCCGCAGTCGGGCTTGGTGGCCGTCTCGTGCAGGGGGCCTACACCAAAGTAGTCCACCGCCGAGACATCGGCCGTCTCGATATAGTGACGCATCTCATGCGCGGCGGCAGACAGGCCCACCACCGCATCCTCGCCGAGGAACTTCCGGCAAATCTCGGGCGGAATATCGGACTGTCCCACATGGACGCCGTCGACCTTGATGCCCATCTCGCGCGCAGCGAGCGCCACATCGAGCCGGTCATCGATGAGCAGCGGAACGGTGTCGGACTTGCCGGCAGCGGCAATGGCGTCTGCCACGCGGCGCGCGCAGTCGATCATCTCGCGCGCGCCCGCCACCTTGGAGCGCACCTGGATGATGGTGAAGCCGGCGTCGAGCGCTTGAGCCACCACCTCTTCCACAGGGCGACCGCAGGTGTTCTCGGGTCCTAATACCAGATATGCCGAGATATCCAGGTTGTCACGTATGCTCATAGTGCACCCCCCTATGCCTTGCAGACGCACGCGCCGGCGCCGCTCGCCGCGGCCTCATCGGAGCCCGCGCCGTCCAGAATCTCGTCCACCACGCGCACCTTGCGCTCCATCATGTTCTCAAAACCAGGACGGATATCGGCCTTGAGCATCACCTCGGTTCGGATACCGCGCTCCGCAAGCACAAAGGTCGCGTCGCGCACCGTGCGCATCACGTCGTCCCACTCGCCCTCGATTTCGGTGAACATGGAGTTGGTGCGGCAGGAAAGACCGCTCTCGCGGATGACGCGGATAACCTCCGCCACGTACTCCTTCAGTTCGTCGCCCACGCCCACCGGCGCGATGGCAACGGCAACCAGCGTGTTCATTTATGCCTCCTCGATCTCAAAGGTGTGATGCGCAATGTCCTCGGGCGTGGCGAGGTAGAGCTCGTCCAAAAACGCCACCTGGAAGCTCGCCGGTGCGTTCACGCGTGCACCGGCGCGCTCGCCCGCCACGTTGTAGACGCCCACCGCCGCAAGCGCCGCCGCAAGCGGGGTCTCCGCACATGCGGCGTACACGGCGCACACGCCGCCCAAGCTGCAGCCAGAGCCCGTGATCTTGGCCATGAAGTGCGAGCCACCGTGGCTCAAGACCACGGTCTCACCATCGGTCACCAAGTCAGTCTCACCCGAAACCGCCACAGCGCCGCCCGTATAGCGTGCAATGGCAACTGCGGCGGCGCGGGCCGCGTCGACCTCCTGCGTGGAGTCGACACCGCGCACGGCAGCGCCTGCATCAGCGCGCTCGAGCCCCCACACGTCAGCCAAGGTAATCACCTCGGACGCATTGCCGCGCACGATAGTGGGCTTATAGGGCTTGAAGTCGGCAAGAAGCTGAGTGCGGAGCTTACCCATGCCCACGGCGACAGGATCGACCACCCACGGCTTGTTGAGCTCGTGCAGGCGCTTAGCCGTAGCGGGCAGGGTATCTGCGTAAACGGGCAGGAGCGTGCCTACGTTGATGTACATGGCACCGCCCATCTCAGCCATCGCCTCGCCCTCGTCGGGCAGATAGACCATAGCCGCCGAACCACCCACAGCGATCTGAGCGTTCGCCACAAAGTTGATGGTCACCGTGTTGGTGATAGACGGCGCCACCGGGCACGTCTCGCGTACCTTTTGCGCCGCGCGCGCCACCTGTGCTTCCAGCGTTTCTTTCTCGATCATCTAAGATCCTTTCCGGAGCAACGAAAAAGGCGCCCACCCGAGGTTTCACGCGTTGCCCTCTGCTGATGCCCGCAGACGGCAACGCCCTCAGGGAGCGCCTTGTGTTCGCGTCCATGCTCCCTACGACAGCATTACCTGACAGGTTCGAAGGGTTGGGCAGAGCGCCCTCTCAACTCGGCATGCGCCTTTGCGTGCCGGGTACCCCTGCATCGATATCTATGATAGTGCGCGCAACGTCATCTGAGGGTGACGATCGAAACGTTTTCTTACGCGTTTTGACTCCGCACGTTTTGACCCCGTCCCCAAATGTGCAGCTACGCGTGGTCGAGCAGGCATACGGCCCAAGCGCCGATGCCGGCGCCCTCGCCCTCCCAGCCGAGGCGCTCGGTAGTAGTGGCCTTCACGCCCACGTGTTCGACGGAGACGCCAAGGGCGCGCGCCAGGTTCTCGCGCATCGCCTCACGATGCGGGCCGATCTTGGGCTCCTGAGCGGCGATGGTGCAGTCCGCATCCACAAAGGTATAGCCGCGCTCACGGGCATAGGCCATCACACGGCCGAGCAGCACGAGCGAATCCGCCCCCTCATAAGCCGGGTCATCGTCGGGAAAGAGCTTGCCGATGTCGCCCCCGCGGCACGCGCCGAGGATCGCGTCGGCAAGGGCATGGGCGAGCACGTCGGCATCGGAGTGGCCGAGAAGCCCCTTGTTATGCGGAATGTCGACGCCGCCGATGATGCAGCGGCGGCCCTCCACCAAACGATGCACGTCGTATCCGTGTCCTATGCTCAGCACGGCAATCCTCCTTTTAGCTTGCGCGCGCCCGCAGCAGCGCCTCCACCAGCGGCAGGTCCTCGGGAACCGTCACCTTGATGTTGTCGCGCGGTGCCTCGACGCCCACAACGACCCCGCCCGCGTGCTCCACCACAGAGGCGTCGTCCGTTCCCACAAAACCGTCCGTCGCCGCGCAATCGATAGCCTGCGCAAGCGCGTGGGTGCGAAACACCTGCGGCGTCTGCACACACCAGAAGCGCGAGCGCGGCGGGGTATCGATAAAGCGGGCGCCCACCTCCTGCCCTTCGACCGTCTTTAACGTGTCGATGGCAGCCTGTCCGCAGACCACGCCGTCGCGGCGCGGGTCGCGCAACAGCTCTGCCACCGCCGTATCGATGGTTGCCGGAGTGATGAGCGGACGAGCAGCGTCGTGGATGGCAATAACGTCAAATCCTGCAGGAACGGCAGCAACACCCGAGGCAGTTGAATCTTGCCGCTCGGCACCCGCATCCGCAAAGGTGACCGGTGTCGCAAGCGGATAGGGGTCGATGGCGGCCTCGCGCATTTCCCGGCGACGCGCAGGCTGGCAGACGATGACGATATGGCCGATCGTGCGCGCACGGTCAAACGCCGCAAGCGTCCAGGCAATGAGCGATCTGCCCGCCGCCTCGACCAAAAGCTTGCCGCCGGGGTTACCAAAGCGCGTGCCCGAGCCCCCGGCAACAATCACCGCACAGGCAACGCCCTCCGGCACGTCGTCACGCGCACGCGGCGCGGCGCCGTCCGTCACGGAAGCGGTGCCGACGCCCTCCATCAGGCGTTCCCCCGCTTGCCCTGGATGCGATAGAGCGAATCGGCAAGAATCGTCGGGTTGTTGACGCCAATATCCACCAGGCGCTCGGGGTTGGTGCGAATATCGTCCATAAGGTCCTGAAGCGAGCCGTACTCGTCGACGATGCGCTCGGCCACGCCGTCGCGCACGACCGAGACCTGGGAGAGCGTACGCAGTCCCAAAGGCGTCATGACCGAGTCCTCGTCGAGGTCGTCGTAGCCCAGCACCTCGGCCACGCGCTGCGGGTTGGTGAGGTCCCGCGGAGTCATATCGGCAAACTTCTCGCGGATGCGGCGCGCATTCTCCTCCGAGGAGTCGCGCGCGTAGTCGCGGATCATGAGGTCGTACTCATTGTCGATCGACTCGCCGGCGAGCTGCTCAAGCTGCATGCGCACGATCTTGCCCTGCGTGCCGAGCTTGACGATGCAGCGCTTGAGCTCGGCCTTGGACTGCTGGAGAATCTCAAAGCTCGAGAAGATATCGGTGATGTCGGCGAGTGTCACGTAGTCATCGAGCTCAAGGCCCGTCAGGTGCAGAAGCTTGCGATCGAGCTGGGTGCGCGTGGTCTGCAGCGTCGAGACGAGCTGGTTCACGCTGCTCATAATTTCGGGTACGGTCTGAATCTGATAGCTCTTGCCGTGCACGTAGACGTTTACCACCGCGCGGCGGGACGAAACCGAGATCACAATCGCGTCGGTCAGCACGCTCATGCGGGCGGCGGTGCGGTGGCGCATGCCTGTCTCGCTTGTGGCGAGCGACGGATCGGGGTTCAAGTGGAAGTTTGCGCGCAGGATCTGGGTCACGTCGCCGTCGATAACGATAGCGCCGTCCATCTTGGAGAGCTCAAAGAGGCGGTTGCTCGTAAACGAGATGTTTAAGGGAAAACCGTCGTTACCGGCAGCGAGCACGCTCTCCTCGTCGCCTACGCAGATAAGGGCGCCGAGGTGGCCGGCAATGATCATGTCGAGGGCGGCGCGAATGGGCTGCCCTGGGGCGGTCAGGCGAATCGCCTCGTCCATACGCTTGTTGAGCTCTTCTTTATCCAACGTGCTACTCCCATCTCATACGTAAAACATCACAGTTACCTACATTGTCGCATGAAAACGCCCCCGGCCGAAACAGCACGGGGACGATTTGACAAAAAGTTTCAGCGGTCTCGGCGGCGTCAGCGCGCACCGGCGCCCGCCTGAACAATACCATCTGAGCTACATGCGACGGGCAGCCCCAAGAGCGACACCCCGAAAGCCCCGCCCCACTACATTCATCTGTCATCTCGCAATTTGTACGTTTTGATGACAGACGGAGACCGGTAACCGCCTATGCTGATGTCAAGACAGACAACTGGCCGTACCGCGAACGGAGATTGCCATGTCCCTCCTTTCCCGTTTCTTTGCAGTATCTGAGCCTTCAGACACCCCAACTTCATCCAAAGACTTCCAAGACGAGAAGCAGAAGGCTCCTGCATTGGCGCCCCCCATAATCTGCCTTTGTGTCGTTGTCCTCGCAGCACTTCCCCTCATGGTTAATTCAAGCACCTTTGCTCGTGCATCATTTGGCATTAGCGGTTTTCCGCAAACAGTGTCGTGCCTTATCGTCTTCATCATGTTTGCACCCGTTATACGACGTCCACTCTCCCCTGCGCTGCGTTGGCTGCTTACGAGCGCATTGGTTCTTGTCGTCGGAGCGCTCATCGTATTGGAAATAGCGTTTGGCACGCTTCGCCTGTCTGAAAGCTACGCGTCCGCAGCTCATGGCAACACAAGCATCGAGTACCACATAGAGCAGGGGCTTTACACCGCCGGATGGCTCCTTCTCATTGTCAACCTTGCTATCGCACAGCTGAACGAATCCACCCACGCAGACAGCACTCCTCGTTGGGCGTTCACCATAATCACGTTCCTTTTCCTTATTCAAGACCTTTGCCTCCGCGTTTTGGGACTCAACCCTACTCAGCCACTCCCCTTTACCAACAGCTTGGTAGCAAGTGAGGCTCTTTTGCTCGCACTACACTCAGCACAAGCTGCCCTCGCACTTTTTGCCGCACGCCGCATGGGGCCTCGTCCTGTATTGGGCTTCGCTTTCGCATCGCTGATGGCATCGCTTTTTACCTTAGCTGGCACCACAATAGCCAACGTCGGGGCACCTGCGAGCTACGAACCCACGCAAGTGGCTGAGCCCTTTGCTATGGCGAGCTTCGCGATAGTATCGGTACTTATCGTGGTGGCTTCAGCTAGCTACAAAAAACTTGACACGACAGCCTCTTCTCAAACAAGCCCTCCGCACTCAACCATCCCGGATGTCAAAGAAGCAGCATCCGACCCCCTCTGCGCACTCTCACCGCGAGAACGAACGGTAATCGAGCTCACTCTTTCCGGGGCATCCCAAAAGGAAATCGCCTCTCTTCTGAACATATCTATTCCGTCCGTGGGAACGTATCGCGTTCGCTCATATCGCAAGCTGGGCGTAACCGATAAAAGCGATTTGATTGATGTACTTCAGGCATCTCTCACTGCCGATGGCTGCAAAAACTCAAACAAAGATAATCGTCTAGGCGAGCATGCGCTTGCAGACTTACCCTTGTTCGCCGACCAAAACAGCCTCAAGCGCAATGTTGGCAAGTTACTTGCACTGCAAACCGCCTGCTTGGCTCCGCTCGCAATTGCGGCAACACGTGTGCCCCGAACAAGCTCGCTAACGTTGGCACTGCTCGCCATAGGTTGTCTGATGCTCGGAATTGCCAGCGTTGCGACGCGCATGGGCGATCGAAATATCGACTGCTTGCACAAACAGGCCCAATCGATATCTTGCATGATCCGCCTCTTACCCCTGTTCTACGGTACGTTTTTCCTTGGGGTGGCGATTGCCGCACACGGAAACACCCTGAGCTACACCGCAATCGTCTCAGGATTTATCATCCTGTCGCTAGCGGAAAGCTTCTTCCTGCTAATCAACCACTATGTCGAGCTTAGCGCCGCTTTTGATATGTTCTGCGCCGAACTGTATCGCCCGCCTTTTGGCGAGCAACGAGTTTGCCATACGCTCGCCAGCAAGGGCTTTGACGCAGATGCCATAGAAGTGCTCAACAAGACACTGCAGGGCAAAACCTGCAGCTGCATTGCTCGCGAGCAGCTGATGAGCACCTCGTCGGTTCGTGCTCTCAGATCGGCAGCCTATCGCGCCTTTGGCGCGCACAGCAAAGCGGAGTTTGCCCAGAACGTCAAACAGCACATGGAGTGGGGGTGAAATCGGCAACGCTCGTCCTGACGGTAACGTGAGAAAGGTCACTCATGAAAAACATCAATCTATCTCGTCGAGCATTCTTGGTTGCAGGCCTAGGCCTTCCTCTCCTGGCCTCTTCGTTGCCGCGCGCGGCATTTGCGGAAGAAGTGCATCCGGGGTCGAACGCCACCCCATCGTCGCAACTCATCGAGCCGATCGTTACGTATGAGCGTGAAAATGAACCCGTACCCTACGGCAACATCTACTACTCGACCTTATCGTTTAATCAAACCTCACTCACAGGCGCAACTCGATACTATTCTGGACGAAACATTAGCATCGAAATGGACGCATACACCACGGGGAACAATCCTTGTGACAATTACTTTAGCGTCGAACTTCATCGAGCAGACTTCCCCTTTTCCACACAGATCGGATCCGCAGGCTTCAAACGTAATGGGTATTCCAAAGCAACATGGTCGAATATGGAGCCGGGAAACTATTTCTTCAGATTCGTCAAATGTGCAGACAGTGTAACCATCAAAAGCAACAACGTAAGGATGTGGAGTTAGCCCGCATCAGGCTCAGATGCCGTTCGCGAATCCCGGTTCAAACTAGTCGCAGGATGTAGCGAACGGCCATGACACAAATGTCCCGTCTCAACGCGCGCAAGGCCAGCGTTACATTCGCCAGCTGCCTGCTTTCTTAGCGTGGAGACGGGACTTTGTAGAAAAGAGTCGCAGCGTCAGCGCGCACCAGCGCCCGCCTGAACGGCGCCGCCGGAGCCGCCGGCTGCAAGTGCGGGAGCACCGCCGCCGGAGCGCGGCGCGGGCTCAAAGCTCGCCCCCAGCGCACCATGCTCGCGCGGGGCGGGAATCTCGCCCGTGCCATGGGTGAACACAAACGCATCGTCCACCACATCGCAGACGACCGTGTCGCCGGCTCCCCACTCGCCCGCCAAAAGCTCCTCGGAGAGCGGATCCTCAATGAGGCGCTGGATGGCGCGGCGCAGCGGACGAGCGCCGTTGGTGAGGTCGGTGCCCTCGGAGACGATCTTGGCGATGGCCGCATCGGTAAGCCGGATGTTCATGCCGTTTGCGATGAGGCGTTGGCGCAGGTCGTCGACGAGGAGCTCGGCAATCTTGGTCAAGCTCTCGCTCGTGAGCTTCTGGAAGACCACGATGTCGTCCACGCGGTTCAAGAACTCGGGACGGAACAGACGCTTGAGCTCGCCCATCGCCCGACTCTTGATCTCGCCCGAGCTGAGCCCCGCCTCGCCCGTGGTGCCAAAGCCCACGCTGGAGGTGGCGGCGATCTCGCGGGCGCCCACGTTGGAGGTCATGATAATGACCGTGTTGCGGAAGTCGACCGTCTTGCCCTGGCCGTCGGTCAGGCGTCCCTCGTCAAGCACCTGCAGAAGGATGTTGAAGATATCGGGGTGCGCCTTCTCGATCTCGTCGAAGAGTACGACCGAGTACGGGTGCCGGCGCACGGCCTTGGTGAGCTGGCCGCCCTCCTCGTGACCCACGTAGCCCGGAGGCGAGCCAATGAGCTTGGAGACCTCGTACTCGCTCGCAAACTCGCTCATATCGAAGCTGATAAGGGCGTCCTTGCTGCCAAAGAGGTACTCGGCGAGCGTCTTGGCGAGCTCGGTCTTGCCCGTGCCTGTAGGACCGAGGAAGATGAACGAGCCGCCCGGGCGGCGCGGATCCTTGAGCGGCGAGCGGCTGCGGCGAATGGCCTTGGCCACGGCGGCGACGGCCTCGTCCTGACCGATGATGCGCGTCTTGAGGACGCTCTCGCACTGCAGGAGGCGACGGCTCTCGTCCTCGGTGAGCGAGGAGACGGGTACGCCGGAGGTGGCGGACACGATGTCGGCAATCTCGGCCACGTCGATGGTGAGCGGGCTCGCGTCCATCTCCGCCGTCCAGGCGGCACGCGCCTCGGAAAGGGCGATCTCGGCTGTCTTCTGCTCCTCTTTGAGCTCGGCGGCGCGGTTCATGTCGTCGTGCTCGGTGGCGTCCTCCGCCTGGCTCGCGAGCTCGGCCACGCGCGCCTCGGCGGCACGGACATCCTCGGGCGCGCGATTCTTGGCGATGCGCGCCCGTGCCCCCGCCTCGTCGATAAGGTCGATGGCCTTATCGGGCAGGTAGCGGTCCTGGATGTAGCGGGCCGACAGACTCGCGGCGGCCTCGATGGCAGCACGCGTGTAGCGCACGTGATGGTGCTCCTCGTAGCGGCTCTGGAGCGCCTTCAGAATCTTGATGGTGTCCTCAACGCTCGGCTCGGGGATGTCGATCGTCTGGAAGCGACGCTCAAACGCCGGGTCCTTGGTGAGGTACTTGCGGTACTCCTCGGCCGTGGTGGCGCCGATAATCTGGAAGGAGCCGCGCGCGAGCACGGGCTTGAGCATCGAGCTCGCGTCAATGGAGCCCTCGGCAGAACCGGCACCAATGAGGGTGTGCATCTCGTCGATAAAGAGGATGGCGTCGTCGGCGTCGGTCGCCTCCTGGATGACGCCCTTCAAGCGCTCCTCAAACTCGCCGCGGTACTTGGCGCCCGCCACAAGACCAGGCAGGTCGAGCGACCAGATATTCTGGTTCATGAGGTTCTCGGGCACGTTGCCGGCGGCAATCTCCTGCGCGAGGCCCTCAACGATAGCGGTCTTGCCCACACCGGGGTCGCCCAGGATGAGCGGGTTGTTCTTGGTGCGACGAGAGAGAATCTCCATCATGCGCGAGATCTCGCTCTCGCGGCCGATGACGGGGTCGAGCCCACCCTCGCGCGCCTTCTCGGTAAGGTTCGTTGCGTAGCGCTTGAGCGCCGAGGCCTCCTCGTCGCCCTTGCCCTGAGTGGCCGAGCCCGAGAAGAATGGGAGCCCCGCCCCGGGCCGGCCGGCACCGGCGCCCGCCATGGGACGCTTGCCGCTCTGATCCTTGACCGTGAGCTTCTCGACCGCCTGGCGAACGGACGCCGCCGTGACGCCAAGGCGCATGAGCAGGTCCATACCGCGGCACTGCGCCTCGTCGATCATACCGAGGAGCAGGTGCTCGGTGGAAACGTAGGTCTGGTTGTTCTCGCGTGCGATGCGGAAGGAGCGCTCCATAACGGAGATGACCAGCGGCGTGAAGGCGAGCTTCTGGCGCGGCGCAGCAGCCGCCGGCTCGGGGTCTCCAGCCGGAGCCGCCTCGGCATCGGCCTTGTCCGCGGCATCCGTGGCGCCCGCAGCCTCTTCGGGGCCGTCCACAACTGAGTCAACCGTGCCCGCGGGCTCCCCCCCGGGTGCGCCCTTCGTTGTCGAGGAACCCTTGAGCTCCTCGAGGATCTCGTCGTAGGTAATATCGAGCGAGCGCAGTGCCTCGGCGGCAATGCCCTCGTCTTCCTTTGCGAGCGCAAGCAACAGGTGCTCGGTTCCAACCTTGGTGGTATCGAGAGCAAGCGCCTCCTGCTTGGCGATCGCCATGACGCGCCGTGCGCGATCGGTGAATCTATCCAGCATAGGTACCTTCTTTTACGTGCGGGACCGGTCCTGCGCAGCGCGGACGGACCCGATATGCCTATCACTCGTAGTTGAACGTCTGCTGTGTACCCAGAGTTGAGGAATCATAACCTATTCTGTGGCAATTGAGCAAATAGACATGCATCTCATACGGCAACGCCACCATAAGAGCGGCGCGGCGGCTGAGGTGCTCCGCTACAATGTGCCCATATCTCACCTCGGCAGAAAGGCCGGTATGTCGCACCTCAATCGCACCCCCTCGCGCCACCATCTCATCACGCGCGTCCGCCTGCGCGCAGCAGCGCTTCTCTGCGCGCTCAGCCTTGCACTCTCGGCACTCTCCCCCATCTGCGCCGCAGCGCTCACCGACCCCGCCATCGCCGCAACGGCCGCACTGGTTGTGGAGCCCGCAAGCGGCACCGTCCTCTACGAGGTCGCCGCCGACGAGACGCGCTACCCGGCTTCCACCACCAAGATCATGACGGCGCTTGTGGTGCTCGAAAACGCCGACCTCGCCCAGCAGGTCACGGTCGAGGAGGCGGATTTTGACCACGTCACCGCCGACAGCTCGGTCGCTGGTTTCAAGCCCGGCGAGGTGCTCACCATCGAGCAGCTGCTCTATGGCCTCATGCTCCCTAGCGGCAACGACGCGTCCTACATCCTCGCCCGCGCCGTGGGCGGCAGCGTCGACGGCTTTGTCCAGATGATGAACGACCGCACCGCGGCGCTCGGCTGCACCGGCACGCACTTTGCCAACCCCTGCGGCTTGCACGACGACGCCCACTACACGACCGCACGCGACCTCATGCGCATCACGCAGGCGGCTATGGAGAATCCCACGTTTGCCCAGATTGTGGCCACGCCCTCCTACGAGATGTCTGCGACCAACGTGCAGGACGCGCGGACGCTGCGTAACTCCAACCTGCTTCTCAACAGCGCCTCCGAGGTCTACTACGCCCCGGCGCGCGGCATCAAGACCGGCAACACCACCGAGGCAGGCCGCTGCCTTGTCGCCGCGGCAAATCAAAACGACATCACGCTCTACTCGATCGTGCTCGGCTGCGAGGACGCTGAGATTCCCGCAAGCCTCACCGAGACAAAGCGTCTTTTTGAGTGGGCCTATGCCGAGTGGTCGGTGCAGGAAATCGTCGCCGCGGATACCCCGGTGGAAACCGTTGACGTTACCGACGCGCATCAAGACGAGCAGCTCGGCATCGAGACGGCAGCCGGCCTCTCCAAACTCCTGCCAGCAGATACCGACCCGGCAGCCATTGCCGTCACCTACGAGCTGCCCGAGGAGTTCGTCGCGCCGTATGAAGAGGGCGACGAGCTCGGCAAGGCAACCTATACCCTTGACGGCGAGGTCTTGGGCGAGATCTCGCTCGTTGCCGCCAACGACGTGGAGCTCTCCGCCCTCGCGCAGATTCGCAACACCACCCTCGGCATCGTCCAGAACCCGCTTACCTGGTGTGTAGCGGGCGGCATCGTTGGCCTTGCTGTTGTCACGCTCATCGTGCGCGCCATCGTGAAGCACCGCCGCGCAGCGCAGGACGGCGCGGGCAGCGCCCCGACCGACGGCAGCAGAAACACCGCCGGA
>CASDZW010000009.1 GCA_949285915.1 uncultured Collinsella sp. | reverse complement strand
CCGGCGATGCCGGCGGCACGGCCACCGAAGCGAGCAAGGCTGCCCGCGTCGTAGGCAGAGGGCTGATAGGCGAGGTCGTCGTACTCTCCGTCGTACTCGTCCTCGTCCTCATAGTCATCGTCGTCGTAATCATCATCGTCGTAGTCGTCGTCGAGGTAGTCTTCCTCGTCGTCGGTGTAGGCGTCGGCATAGACGCCCGCCTCGTCGGCAGTCTCGTCCTCGGCAAAATCGCTCGCCTCGGCCTCGGTCTCCTGCTCGGCCTCGTCCTCAGCAGGGGCGGGCGCGGGAGCGGGCTCCGCCACGGGCTCGGGAACCGCGGGCTCCTCATACTCGAGGACGCAGGACTTAGAAACCATTCCGAGCGAGCGGATCGTTTCCTCACCAAAGCGATAGTTTCCGGCGGCGTTGAGAATACTGGGCTCCTCGGGGGCAGCCTCCACAGGGGCAGGCTCCTCTGCCGGCTCTTCGACAGCCTCGCCCTCCTCGGCGACAGCCTCGCCCTCAACCTCGTCGGCGGGCTCGTCAGCATAATCCACCTGCTCGGCCTCGTCGAAGATCTCCTCGTCAGCCTCATCGTAGGCAGCGTCGTCGTAGAGACCCTCGGCCTCTGCCGTCTCCTCCGCAAACGCGTCGGCCTCGCCCTCAACCTCAGGCGCCTCGCCAGCATCGGCGATGCCCTCGGCAATCGCACCGGCGGCAGCGCCAACGAGCGTAGCCCCAAGCGCGGCCTCGGTCACCTCGGCGGCATCGACAGCAGCGCCTTCGGGCGCCTCGCCGGCAGCGGCAGCGTCAGCAGCAACGTCCTCAACGGCCTCACCATGCTTGGCCGCCTTGGCGGCAGCCTCCGCAGCAGCGGCCTCGGCGGCGGCGCGGGCCGCAGCCTCGGCGGCGCGACGCTGCTCGCGCATGTACTTCTTGAACGGAACGTCGGCGGGGAACTCCTTGTCGCCCTTAAACGGAGCGACAGCGTTCATCACGCCGAGCATGGCGGCGACGGAGGACTTGTTGCACACCGCGCCGGAGGTGTAGGGCAGCACGAAGCGGTTGGCGAACGTGGCAACGGCGGCCGCGAGGGGCACCAGCGCAGCAACAATCGCGAGGACCCAGAGGACAACCTTAAGGGCGCCCGGAAGCGGCAGCAAGCGAACGATGGAGATGATCGCAGGTGCCAGCATGGCGTAAGGCATAAGCTTGACGATCAGCGGTCGGTACGCCGCGTAGGGCATCTGCGAGAGAAGGTCGGCGCGCGGAGAGTCGTAGTGAGCGACCACCACAACGGGGCGGTTGCGCGGTGAGGCGAGCGGGCCGGACGCCTTGTGGTAGGCGATCACGTTCTGGGAGAGACCCGCCGCACCGACGCTCGACAGCGACGTCTTGCCCATGCGCTCGAGCGTGAAGAGCACGCCGCCGGCGATGGCCAACAGAATGCCGATGAAACCGATAGCGCCGCCGATGCCCATGAGCAGGGCGCCCAAAAAGACGAGCACGCCCAAGACCGCGTTCACGATCTTCTTTGAACCAGAAGCGCTAAACTCCTGCAGCTCCGGCTCAAAGCCGTGGTTGCGGAAAATCTGCGCCAAGTCCTCGGCGGCGAGGCGCTCCTCCTCGCTGCATGCGGGCGTGATGCCCGAGCTCTGGAGCAGGTGGTTGATATAAGGGCGGACGTTAGCCATAGGGGACTCCGCATCGCTGTGTTCTCAGATGCTCCCGCCGGGGGGCGAGGCATTCTCCGTATGTAGTCGAAAGTATAGCGCGAGTTCGCTGTTTCTGCAGCTATCGACCCACCCGTTATGGTGAGAACGCGATGGCGCGCGCCGCAGCGGGCGCATCGTCTAGAATGGGGCACCGAGACAGGCGCCGAAAGCGCCCTTGAGCGTTGCCCGCACAACCGCACGGAGGGAGGCCGCTATGGCAGATCGACACGCAGCCGAGGCGTACGACGACCCCGAGCCGATGCCCGTTGACGAGACGGCGCAGCGCCTGCTGAACCTCCTGTTTGTGCTCAATGCCGCGCCGCGCCCTCTTGCCACCGAGGAGATTGTCTCTGACTCGGATCTTGGTTACGGGTCGGGCAACCGCGCCTCAGACCTGCGTAAGTTTAGACGCGATCGCGAGAAACTCGAGGAGCGTGGCGTGTATATCGCCGAGGTTAAGACCCCCGGCTCCTCCGAAACCGAGCAGAGCGCATGGGCGCTCGACCGAGCGCGCACCTTTGCCGCCGGCGGCCTCGTGCGCGAAGAGGACGCGCGCCTGCTTGTAGCGGCCATCGACGCACACCTCGCCGTACCGGGCTCGCCGTTCGAGCCGCCGCTAAGGGCGATCCGCACCAAGGCGCTCGAATCTCTCGAAGCGGTGGAGGGTGAGCTGTCGGTTGAAGACAGCGAGGCTGAGCGCGACAACACCGCGCGCGATGCCACCGCGCGCGACGCCATAACCGACGCGTTGTGGACTGCCTTCTCGCTCCGCCGAACAATCAAGATGCGCTACACCGATGCCGCCGGCAAGCAATCGGAGCGCGTAATCGCGGTGTACGGCATCTTCTCCCACGAGTCTGCCGGCTACATCGCCGCGCTCGACGATGCATCTGGCGAGGTCCGCACGTTTCGCATCGACCGCATCGCGCGCCTTGGCGCGCTCGGCCGCCCCTACGAGATCCCCGACGGATTCGACACCCGGGCCTATCTGTTTTTGCCCTTTGACCTTGCAGATGGTCCCACGGCAACGGCGGTGTTCACCCTACCCGCCGAGCGCACCGAGGCGGAGGTGCAGGCGATCACCTACGGACGTGGGCGCGCCCAGCGCGAGGCCGACGGTTCTTGGAGCTGGACGGTGGAAGCGCGCGACGTGAATGCGGCAGCAGCCTTTGCTCTTTCGCACGCACACGACGGCATGCGCCCCCAGGGGCCCGAGTCTCTCGTCGACGCATGGCGCGCGCATATTGAGAGGACGGTGGCCGCACATGCCTCGTAAGCCGCGCAAGCAGCAGCGCACCACCGCGCTCACCCTCTCCGACACCCGCGTTGACCGGGCAATTCGGCTGCTCGAGCTTCTCTCTTCCACAGAGGACTCGCTCGTGGCCGCCAATGAGGCGGCTCGTCAGCTCGCCTGCACAGATGCCCAGCTGGACGAGGCAATCGAGCTCATCTCCGCCCTTGCCGACCGCGAGAGCGGTGCTCGCGCGGTTATCTTTCGCGACCATGGCGACATCGTGCTTGCCGGCGACGGGGCACACCTCACGCCGCTTCGCTTAAGCCTGGGCGAGGGCGCCGTTCTGGCGCACGTCATGGGCTCGCTCGCGCTCGATGCCGACGTGCGCGACCGCCTAAGCCGCGCACTCCTGCCCCTTACGCACACGGGTGACGACGCTCCCCTCGTTGCCGGGTCGACCTCGTTTGGCGCACACTACCCCGCACTTAGGCGCGCTCTTGAAGACCGCCGGCGCTGCCGCATCTCCTACCGCTCCCACGGCGAGACGGCGCCGCGCGAGCGCGTAGTCGATCCGCTCTCCATCGACGTTACTGGCGACGGCGCCTACCTGCTTGCCCAAAATGTCGAGAAGAACGCTCCGCGCCGCTATCGCCTTGAGCGAATCAGCGACGTCGAGGTTCTTGACGAGCCTGCACGTAGCGCGGGTCACGCCGTTCCCGCTGTGGCGGACAGCCTGCGCGCGAGCGGGACCGCCATCGAGCTCGAAATCGCGCCCGGCAAGCCTGTCCCCGCATGGAGCGGCATCGAGCAGACGCGGCAGCAGCCAGACGGCAGCACGCGCCTTACAGTACGCACCAGCTCGTTGCCCTGGCTTTACGACCATGTGCTCGCTGCCGGCGGAGCCATGCGCATCATCGCCCCCGCCGATGCACGCGAGGGCCTCGTCTCCTACGCTCGCAACCTGTAAAACGCCGCCGCACCACGCCGCGCGGACACCGCGCATAGCAAAAGGGGCCGCAGCGCAGAGCTGCAGCCCCTTCTAACCAGAATCGGTTTCACCGAGAGCGTTCGCTACTCGGCGGCCTCCTCGGTCTCAACCTCGGCGACCTCGGCCTCAACGGTCTCGGCCTCAGCCTCAACCTCAGCGGCGGCCTCCGCGGCGTCCACGCCCACGAGAACCGTGACCGTGGCGCGCACCTCGCGGTAGAGCGAGATGTCGACCTGATGGGTGCCGGCAACCTTGATCGGCTTACCGAGCTCGACGCGCTTGCGGTCGACCTCGACGTTCAGCTGATCCTTGATCGCATCGGCGATCATAGCGGCGGTCACCGAGCCAAACAGGATGCCCTCGTCGCCAACCTTGGCGTCGACGGTGACCTGCTTGCCCTCGAGGGTCTCCTTGAGCGTGTTGGCGTCCGCCATACGGACAGCCTCGCGCTTAGCGATGTTGTTGCGGCGCTCCTCGAGCTGCTTGAGGTTGCCCTTGGTAGCCGCAACGGCGAGCTTCTTCGGGAAGAGGTAGTTCTCGGCGTAGCCCTGGGCCACGTCTACGACGTCGCCTTCGCCACCCTTGCCCTTGATCTCACCAAGAAGAATGACTTTCATGAGATCTCCTTTAGTCAAGCGCCACTAGCCGCGACGACGCTCACCGCGGGAAGAAACCACGGGAACGGTGTACGGCAGCAGGGCCATCTCGCGGGCGCGCTTGATGGCGTTCGCGATGTCGTGCTGATGCTGCGTGCAAGCGCCGGTGACGCGACGCGGCTTGATCTTGCCGCGGTCGGTCATGTACTTACGGAGGAGCTGAGTATCCTTGTAGTCGATGTACTCAGTGCCCTCCTTGCAGAACTGGCAGTACTTACGACGCGGCTGACGTGCTGCAAAATCATTAGCCTTAGCCATGTCAAAATACCTTTCTTCTGGCGAAGCGCGGGCGCTCCGCCTGCGGCGCGGCTCTCTGCCGGCCGCCTTACCTTACCGACATTCCGCCAAGCGGATACTAGAACGGAATGTCCTCATCGTAGACATCCACCGCAGGCGGAGCCTGGACGGGTGCCTGGGGCTGCTGGGGCTGAGGCGCCGGAGCGTAGCCTGCCTGCGGAGCCGGAGCGTAACCGCCCTGACCCTGCTGGCCCTGCTGACCGCGGCTCATAAACTCGATCTCATCGACGATGACCTCGAGCTTGCTGCGGCGCTGGCCGTCGCGCTCCCACGAGGAGTAGCGGAGCTTCCCCTCGATGGCGACCTTGCTGCCCTTGGCGAGGTAGCGGCTCACGGCCTCCGCCCGGGAGCCGAACATGGTGCAGTCGACAAAGTTGGGGTAGTCCTCCCACTCGCCGGTCTGCGGGTTGCGGCGACGGTCGTTGACCGCCACGCCGAACGAAAGCACCTGCGTGCCGCCGGAGGTCATGCGGACCTCGGGGTCGCGGGTGAGGTTGCCGGAGATGTTCACTCGGTTGATGCTCATGTGAATTCACTACCTCTCAAAGATGGGCCGCGCTCATGCCGCACAGCCCGGCGTCGCGCTGGCATTGGCGCCGCGCGACCTTCCAAACGCATTTACTCCATGTCGTCGCGACGAACGATCATGTGACGCTCCACCGCATCGGTGATGCGGAGAACGCGGTCGAGCTCGGCGATCTGCGCCGGGTCTGCGTGGAAGTTGATGAGGGTGTAATCACCTTCGGTGAGGTCGTTGATCTCGTAGGCGAGCTTGCGCTTGCCCCACTCGTCAACCTTGTCAACCGTGCCGTTGCCCTCAGCGATCGTGGTGTCGATACGCTTCATCACCGCGAGACGAGTCTCGGGATCGAGTGCAGGATTGACAAAAAACAGCAGTTCATAAGCCTTCATGTGGTCACCTCCTCTGGGCATAAGGCCCCGGGTCGTGAAGGTGCGCTCGGGGCAGGAAAGGACCTAGCTACTATAGCCGCTTCTGCCCGCGCGCTCAAGAAGACCCGGTCACCCCTCATGACCTCCACATCTGCTCTGTCCTACGGGCCCGAGTATCCCGCTCGCGTCTCACAGATTTCACGCGGAATATGCCCGCGGTCTCACAGACGTTTGACCACTTTCTGAGCGATTTCTGATTTCCGCTGGTAACAGCCGTCGTAACGTGTCGCGCTCTTGGCCGGCACCTCGGCAATCGCGAGAAAAAGAGTCACGATATCAACACACGAAAAAGGCCCGATGCCGCACTGGCACCGGGCCTATCCCTCATATGGAGCGGGCAACGGGACTCGAACCCGCGAGTGTCAGCTTGGGAAGCTGATGCCTTACCACTTGGCGATGCCCGCATATCACGCCGTCGCAACGACGTAGGGGATAGTATACCGTGCCGGTTTTGGCGGGACAAGGCTTCGCTCTTAGAACCGCCGTGGTCGCCACGCATTCGACTCATACCACAGCATTACAACCCCTGTGCACCAAGCAGACAGAAGTTCAGAACCAGTCTCTTGTAACAAAGGATAGCTCTTCTCTCAAAAAAGATAGATAAATCTAACTTTTCACCTAGCGGGCACCTTTTATCTGATAAGTTATATCCGGTTAACACTTAAGCGAGGAGAGTCTATGGACCGACCGCTGTTAGGCGAAGAGCTTGAGAAAGCATTCGTGCGCTCGTGTGGCCCCGTTCTGCTCGGCGCCAAACCTGCCAACCTGTTTACCTTCTGCGGGCGCTTTGATGAGGACTGCTCCGTATGCGACAAGGGCTGCCGACAAAACCAACCACGTGAAAGCAACCCTTTGGTTGAGCAGCGCCGCAAGAAGCTCGCACACCTCGTTGATGAGCTCGATGCGAAACTGTCAGCATGCGGCGTGCGCTGCGTTGTCCTTGCGTGGAGGCCTTTCGGCGCTCTCGTGTACGGATACCGTCCCTCACTCGTAGCACAACACATCAAACACGCCCCAATCGCCCATGACCTATCGGTTCGTGGATACCCCACAGAGAGGCTAAGGGACCTTTCACGTCCTCTACCTTCGGAGATGCCCTCCCGCAACATCAATCGGCCGATTCGGCATGAGGAGTTCCTGGCTCCGTGCATCGTCCATCTCGCCAAGCGGTTTCTCGAGCAGCCGGTCCCACACGAAATCGGCTATTTCCTTGGATATCCCGTCTCGGATGTGCGCGGCTTCATTGAGCACGAAGGCCGGAACTTCCTTTGCTGCGGCTGCTGGAAGGTATATGCCAACGTTCGCAGCGCGCAATACCGCTTCGCGCGTTACAAGCGCTGCACCCGAAGGGCGATTCGACTATACGACGCAGGAGTTTCAATTGTTGATCTGGCACGAGACCCCACCGTCAAGGTTGCGTAGCCAGACGTCCAGATCGGTAACCCGGTTCGGCAAAAGGCCGACCTCAATGTAGAAAGGAACGAACATGAGCAAGGTCGCGGTTGTATACTGGAGCGGCACAGGAAACACTGAAGCGATGGCGGAATTCGTCGCCGAAGGCGCCCGAGCCGCAGGTGCCGAGGCAGAGGTTATCGCTTGCGCTGATTTCTCTTCGGCAAACCTGGACGACTTCGACGCTTTTGCCTTCGGATGCCCCGCCATGGGCGCCGAAGAGCTGGAGAGTGAAGAATTTGAGCCCATGTGGGACGATATCGAGCCAGAGCTTCCAGGTCGTCGCGTTGCACTGTTTGGTAGCTACGACTGGGCAGACGGCGAGTGGATGGACCTGTGGCGCGAACGCGCTGAAGATGCGGGCATCACGGTCATCAGTACCGTCATCGCCAAGGATTACCCCGATGAGGAGGCCACTGCCGCGTGCAAGGCACTCGGCGCCGAGCTGGCATAAAAGGATGACCATACCGGCAAGTAACAAACAGCTTGCATGCTACCTAGGGGGATCTGGATGAATCGACCAAGCGCGCAGGGGCCAACCGGCGTCCTGCTCATCAACACCGGCTCCCCCTCCTCCCCAACACCGGAAGCGGTCCGCACCTACCTAGAGCAATTCCTCATGGACGATCGCATCCGACCGTTGCCCGCGCCGGTGTGGAGGGCGATTCTTGAACATATCATCTTGCCGCGACGGTGCCCCGCATCTGCCCAGAAATACGCGACGATATGGAGTGACAAAGGCTCTCCGCTTATTGCGGGCTGCTGCGGGCTCGCCTCCCAAGTTGAGACGATACTCCGATCCCGAGGGCGCGAGGGGCGGGATGCCTCGGCTACAGACGTGCCGCTTGTCCGCGCAGCAATGACTTACGGGGAGCCGTCTGTTGCCTCGGTTCTTAAGGAGCTCAAAGACGCGGGGTGCACGCAGCTCATCGCGCTCCCCCTGTACCCGCAATCCGCCTACGCCACGACTGCTGCGGCGCTGGGCGCCCTTGATCGCAACCTCAAGCAGATGGCATGGCAAGTGCCGACCATATCAATCGAAGCGTACGGGGATAACGAGGCATATCTCGACGCCGTTGCGGATTCGATACTTCAGGCAGGCTATCGCCCCAAAAGCGATTATCTCCTCCTGTCGCTGCACGCAATTCCGCTCCCCGACATCGATGCGGGCGATACCTATACCGAGCAGGTTCGTCGTTCATCTCACGCCATCGCTGAGCGACTTGGCGCTCCAAGCGATACCTGGTCGATTGCCTATCAGTCACCGTTTGAGGACGGCAGGCATTGGACCGGGCCGCATACGGCGCGCGTTGTTACCAGGCTCGCTAAAAGTGATAGCCGACGCCTCGTGGTGGCATGTCCGGGCTTTGCGGTTGACTGTCTCGAAACCCTCTACGATATCGACCGGGTTCTTCGCGCAACGTACCGGGATGCACAAGGCAGTCCCGCGAACGACCTTCAATATGTCCCCTGTTTGAATGCCTCAAAAACGCATGCAGAGGTCCTCGCGGAGATTGTTCTACAGGCGATGAACGAGTAGCCTTCACCTAAAGACTGCGAGGGACACGCGCGCTTGGATATCTGCGGATGTCAGCGTATCCAAGCGCGCGTGCCCTCAATAGCACCAGCTAAAGCGTCCACTCCGCGCTCTCGGTCTGCAGGCGCACCATACGAGCAAAAAGGCCATTGACAGCAAGGAGCTCATCGGGGCTGCCCTGCTCGACCACGCGTCCACCATCGAGCACCACGATCTTGTCCGCACTCATGACGGTACGCATGCGGTGAGCGATGACGATAACGGTCTTGCCAACAAGCAAGTGCGAGAGCGCCTCTTGCACCTGCGTCTCGTTCTCCACGTCGAGCGATGCCGTGGCCTCGTCCAAGAGCACAACCGGAGCGTCTTTGAGCAGCGCTCGGGCGATGGAGATGCGCTGACGCTCGCCGCCGGAGAGCTTGGAGCCGTTCTCGCCGATCATGGTGTCGTAACCCTTAGGCAGGCGGCTCACAAACTCATCGCAGTTGGCCGCGCGCGCCGCCGCGAGCACCTCCTCGTCGGTGGCGCCGCGCCGACCCAGGCGAATATTGCCCATTACCGTATCGTCAAAAAGCAACACATCCTGGAATACCACGGCAAAGTCGCGCAGCAGCACCTCGGGATCCACACCAGACACGTCCACACCGCCCACGGTTACGCGGCCCGCATTGGCATCCCACAAACGACAGCTCAGACGCGCGCAAGTAGACTTACCGGAACCGCTCGGCCCCACAAGCGCCGTGACCTCGCCTTCGCACGCGGTGAACGTCACTCCGTCGAGGACCTTCTCGCCACCATCGTAGGAGAAGGACACATCCTCAAAGGCGACGTCGTGGCCGTTTGGCTCGTACGTCTCGCCGCCCTGTGCAAGCGGCTCCTCATAGAAGCTCTTCATACGCGACGCGGAAGTCTTGGCCGAAAAGAGCTCGGCGATGAGCATGAGGCACTGATCAAAGGGCGCGTAGATGCGGCTCACCACCACAAGGAAGGCAAAAAGCGTCATGAACGTGCAGGAGCCCTCCAAGACGAAGGTCGCACCGGCAAGAACCGTCGTGGCGAGGCCAAGGCGCAGCACAACTTGAGCACCGTTGACAGCGATACCGCACGCAACCTCGGAACGGGCCGCCTGTCGCTCAGCAGCATCGATGTCGGCATGGATGTGCTCGAGGTAGCGGTCCTCTTGGTTTGTGGCACGCACCTCTCGCACGCACTCGAGAGCCTCTTGGATATCCTCGGAGGTAGCGAGTCCACGCAAACGCGTGGCCTCCATCATGGGCTGGAGCGTGCGGCGAGCGCCAAAGAGAATCGCAAGCCCCACCGGACAGCTCCAGAGCGATGCGAGCGCAAGCCGCCAGTCGAAGGAAAGAAGTCCTATGGCGGCGACGGCGAGCGTGATGTAGGCACCATAGAGCTCGGGGAGCACGTGGCTATAGGCGTGCTCGGTGGTCTTGACGTCGGTCATAAGGGTCTCGGTGAGGTCGGCGAGGTCGCGCCGGCCAAAGAACGAGAGGGGCAGTTTGCGCAGACGCTCCGCGAGGCCGATGCGCTGCCGGCCGCTCTCCTTATAGATGACACCGTACTGGTAGTAGTAGGCAAGGTACTCGGTCACAAAAAGCACGACGGCAAAGATCACAATCGCAGCTGCGTACGGGGCAAGCGGGGGCAGTGGCACGCCCCCGGTGAGGTGCGCCATGAGCGCCTCCATAAACAGATAGACAATACCCACCCCACCGAAGATGACGAGGTTGGAGGCGGCCGTCCATACGGTGCCGAGCTTCACATTTCTCATGCCCTCGTCGGTGAGGGCGTACTTCTCTTGGATACTCATCTACTCCACCTCCGGGGCGCTCGTGATGCGCCAGCTCACAGACCGTTCGTAGTCCGCCCACATGCGCGCGTAGAGACCGCCCGCCGCTAGGAGCTCCTCGTGCGTCCCCTGCTCAGCCACGCGTCCCGCGTCGAGCACCACGATTTTGTCGGCCTCGCGCACAGTGGAGAGCCTGTGGGCGATCATGAGGACCGTGCGAGGCTCACCGTTGCGACCGCGGGCGAGACGCTTGAAAGCCGCCTGGATCTTGGCCTCGTTCTCCGGATCGGCAAAAGCCGTCGCCTCATCGAGCACCACCACCGGCGCGTTCTTCAAAATGGCGCGTGCGATCATGAGACGCTGCACCTCACCTCCCGAGAGGTGAGCGCCGCCAGTGCCCACAAGGGTATCGACGCCGTTAGGCAACTTCTCCAGAATATCGCCGCACTGAGCGGCCTCGAGTGCCTCGAGCGCCTCGTCGCGGGTAGCGTCCGGACGGGCAGCGCGAACGTTTTCGAGCACCGTCTGCTTAAACGGCCGATTCGCCTGGAAGACGAAGGCAACGCGGTCCATGAGCTCGGCAGGGTCCATGTCTCGTACGTCCACACCACCAAGCTCCACGCGCCCCGAGTCGACGTCCCAGAAGCGCGGAACGAGGCTCGCCGCCGTGGTCTTACCGCCGCCGGAGGGCCCCACAAGTGCCACCGTGGAGCCGGCAGGTACCTCAAAGCTCACATGGTCAAGCGCCGGCCCCTCCGCTCCCTCGTAGGTGAAGGTAACGTCCTCGAAGCGGACGGCGTTGCCCTGGGGCATGCAAGGGCTCGCGGGCGCCGAGATGACGGGCGCGGCGAGCACTTCTTCCACGCGCGTCACCGCGTCTGCCGCCGACTGGAACGCCTCGGACATGAACATCACGCGCGTGACGGCGGTAGGGACCACGGCTGAAAAGATTGCGTAGAAGGCGAAATTAGCGACAAAGCGCGCGGCGTCGCCCTCGCCAGGCGCCAACAGAATCGCCGCGGGCACCAAAAAGATCGCAACGCCGTTTAGGACGGTAAGCGAGAGCGACTGTGGGGTCTGGCACCACTTGACTGCATAGTCCTGCGCGAGCCGCGTGAACTCGTCTATGGCGTCGTGGAACGCGCGGAAACTGTAAACCGTCTGCTGGAAGACCTTAACCACGGGGATGCCGCGCACATACTCCGTACCCGTCTTGTTCATCTTGACGAGCGACTCCATGTAGCGCGTCATGAAGTCCATACCGCGCCCGCCCATCATGTAAAAGAGACAGCCAAGCGACACAACCACCGATATCATGCACGCAAGTCCAAGGCGCCAGTCGAAGACGAAAAACAGGGCTATCATACCAACGATCATGGCCACAGACCCGGCCGTGTCCGGGAGCTTGTGGGCGAGCAGGCCCTCGGTCTCGGCGGCGCAGCCGTCCACGACGCGGCGAAGCGCGCCGCTTGCGTGGGTATCGAAGTAACCCAGGCTCGCGTGCATAAGATGATCTGTGGTGCGCTTGCGCATGTTGGACGCGCAGCGGAATGCCGCAAGATGCGTGCACATGAGACCGGCAAAGTAGAGCAGGATGCTCGCGACCGAAAGCCCGAACGCCCACCAGCCATACGCAGCGATCCCCGTTGCAGCGCCCCAGTCGGGCGCGACTGCAATGAGATCACGCGCTACGAACCAAACACAGATGTAGGGCCCGAAGCTCACGAGCATCGAAACCGCCGAAAGAGCGCAACCCAGATACGTGAGCGCGCGGCGAGGGCCGGCGAAGGCAAGCAGGCGCCCCACGGCGCCCTTGCCGCGGGCACCGCTCTCTGCCGCCGAGCGTGAATCAGACATATCATCCTCCCTGTCCGTTGAGGTCTTGATTGGCAGCACCCTGCAACGTATCATGTGATGGGCAGAGAGTTAGTTTTAGTTAACTCATATGAGACAACCCCTCACGGAAGGCGGACGAATCTTCAAGATGACGGGCGCAGGAAACATTTCCCGTGAGCTGGTTGCCCTCTTTGAGCCTCAGGTCGAGCAACTTGGCATACGCCTGGAACGAAGGGGCGGCATCTGGACGGGCCTTGCCGCGGGCAACAAAGCGCAAGGGTCGATGTGGCTCTGCATGCCTTCGCCGCACTGCCTTGTGCTCTGCCATGATGTGACCCCACTCGAAGATATGTCGCTCTTTGAAGGGTCCCTGGGCCCATATGCCTGCGCCTGCACGATGGGCGTCGATGCCGTTGAGTGCTCTCGGGACTGCGGTCTTCCCGTCAGGCTCGTCGGCACCGGAAGCTGCAGGCAACAGCCAGGAGACGAAGTCGCCACATTCGTGGAGCAGGGCCCTCGCTCACTATCCAGCCACCTTATCGCCGGCCGTGTCTACCGCTCCCGCTCCATCATCATGTTGCCCGAGCTCTTTGATGAGCTGGAGCGCCGGTACTCAGGGGAATTCAGCAAGCTTTTCCCTGCGTTCGGTAAACGCTGGGGGACTAGCGCCGAGCTCGCAATCCGCGATGCTCTTGATACCATCCCCACGCGCCCGCCAGCTCATCCCGGCAGCGAATTGGGACTCCTCTCGACCGTCACTTCATTGCTGGCATCGCTCGTGGCAGACGGGACAGCCGCTTGCCAGGATACGGAGGACCTCACACGTCGCGCAGAACGGCTCATAGCCTCTGCAATCGAGGTAAACGGAGTGCCGCCCTCTGTCGACGACCTTGCAAACGCGCTCTACATAAGCCGGTCACGACTCTGCGATGCGTTCAAGCGCTCGACCGGCCATAGCATAGGCGCATATGCACGGAGGCTGAGGATGGCACGGGCGTGCCATCTCCTTGAAGGCGGTGGCCTCTCCATAGCGGAGGTCGCCGCGACCTTGGGCTACCCGAGCCCATCGGCATTCTGCCATGCCTTTGCCTCCGCCATGGGGCTCTCTCCCCGCAAATGGGTTGAACTACAAAAGAGGCGTTAGAGGCTAAGCAGCATGAGCGCCTCCTCGTCGTCGCCACCTTCCTCTACAAAACCCAAGCGCTGGTACAGATGTATGGCGCGGTTGGCACGCTGGGCAGAAAGCGAAACTGCAGGAAAGCCCGCCTCACGCAGGCGCTCAATCAGCCCACGCAGCAGCTGCGTCCCCACGCCCTGGCCGCGCCATTGGGGCCACAGAGCGATGGCAATCTCGGGCACACCCTCGTAGAGAAAGCCGTAGCTATGGATCAGGCGCGCCCATGCGGCGCCGACTATCTCGCCCTCCACCTCGGCAACAACACCGATATCCCCCGCGCGCTTACCGAAGTCCTCGACATACGCGCGGAATTCCGGTTTGCTGAGGATGCTCCGCGGAAAGGGCTCCTGCCCCTCGGGGACAAAAATCGACTCATAGAGAATGTCATCGAGCAGCGGTATCTCTTTCTCTGCGATGTCTCGAATCTGCACCATGGCCCACCTCTTCTGCGTGCGGACGTTTACGACTCGTGCTAAATCCTAGTAATCCTATAGACATTTGCACGACGCACCTCTACCATACTGGCATCGACGCGTGGCGCGCAAGCTCGCCGCGCATCCCAGAGGGGAGTCTCACCATGAGCTTCATCGCAACCGTCCGCGAGGATATCGCCACCGTTAAACGCAACGACCCCGCGGCGCAGAGTGCGTTTACCATCTTCATCTCTTACCCCGGCCTGCATGCCAAATGGATGCACACGCCAGAGAACTGGCTCTGGCGCCACGGCCTGCGCGGCCCGGCCCGCGTCCTCAGCCAAATCACCCGCTTCTTCACGGGCGTGGAGATTCACCCCGCGGCGCAGATCGGCCGGCGCTTCTTTATCGACCACGCCATGGGCGTCGTCATCGGCGAGACCACCATCGTTGGCGACGACTGCGTGCTCTACCAGGGCGTCACCTTGGGCGGCACCGGCAACGAGGACGGCAAGCGCCACCCCACCCTCGGCAACAACGTCGTAGTGGGAAGCGGCGCCAAGGTACTCGGCAACATCCACATTGGCGACAACGTGCGCATTGGCGGCAACTCCGTTGTGGTGAAGGACGTCCCCGCCAACTCCACGGTGGTGGGCATCCCCGGGCGCGTCGTGCGCCGCAACGGCTGCCGCGTGCTCACCGAGCGCTACGACGCGAAAAGCCGCCACGAGAGTATGCCCGACCCGGTGCGCGAGGCGCATGCGTGGAACCGCGAGAAGATCAACGACAACGCTCGGCGCATCCGCCAGCTTGAGGAGCAGGTCGAGGTGCTTACCTGCATGCTCGAGCGCCGCGGTGTCCCGGTGCGCGTCGATGCGTCTGCAGAAGACGGCCCGACGCCGTGCGACAACGAGGTTTCCGCCAGCGGCAGATAGGTCGAACGAGTCGCGCGAAGCCGTATAATGTTGACGTTATGACCCCGATAGTCAAAGGAGCCGTATGGCACGCCTTTCCGTCGACTACTTCTCCGCGGCCCTTATGCGCACGACCACGCTCGACGTCATCCTCCCCATCGACAACACGGGCGAGGCGTACGGCGCCGACTACGAGCGTCGGCATGACGCATCTGCCTGGGACCGGCGCGACTACCCCCGCACCAAGGGGCCGTTCAAGACGCTCTATCTTTTGCACGGCATCACCGGCAACCACACCGACCTCATCTCCGAGACGCGCATCCGCGCCTGGGCCGAGGAACGTCGCATCGCCGTGGTCATGCCGTCCGGCTACAACGCTTTCTACCTCGACCACCCCGAGACGCACAACTACTACGGCCGCTTTGTGGGCGAGGAGCTCCTCGACGTGACGCGGAGCATGTTCCCGCTCTCCGACCGGCGCGAGGACACGTTCATCGGCGGCGTCTCCATGGGCGCGTACGGCGCGATGCGCAACGGCCTCAAGTACTGCGAGAACTTTGGGTCGATCATCTCGCTCTCCACGGCCATGGTCATCGACGGCTTTGACCAGATTATCTCCGACGGGCTCTTTTTCCTGGAGCGCTCCTACCTTGAATCGATCTTTGGCGACCTCAACCAGGTCGTTGGCTCCGATAAGGACCCGGCGCGCCTTGCCGCCGACCTCGTCTACTGCGACCGGCCGCGCCCGCGCGTCTTTATGGCGTGCGGCAACGAGGACCCGCTCGCGAGCGCGAACCGCATGCTCGCCGAGCGGCTTCGTGGCACCGGCCTCGACGTAACCTATCATGAACTTCACGGTGGACACGACTGGAACCTGTGGAACCAGGCGCTGCCCCAAGCTATGGATTGGCTGCCCCGCTAAGCGGCTTCCCGCCGATGCACCATGCGGTAAGGAGGAATACCGTGGCACTGCTCCGAGTCGACTTCTATTCCCGTTACCTTCAGCGCAACGTCGTCCTGACGGCCGTCATTCCGGTCGACAAGATGGATGGCAACAAGCTCGCCAAACGCCGCCAAGGACCGTACCGCACGGTCTACCTCCTGCACGGCCTCTTTGGGCGCGACTACGATTGGATCGACAAGACGCACGTGGTCCAGACGGCCGAGGCGCGCGACGTTGCCATCATCATGCCCTCGGGCGAGGACGGGCTGTACCTCGACAAACCCGAGATCAACGAGTGGCATGGGAAGTTCATCTCGGAGGAGCTCGTAGAGATCACGCGGCGCCTCTTCCCCTTATCGCGCAAGCGCGAGGACACCGCGCTCGCCGGCATCTCCATCGGCGCGTACACCGCGCTTATCAACGGCCTTTTGCGCCCCGACCGCTTTGGGTCGATCGTGGCGCTCTCGGGCGCGTTCATGCGCGACCGCGTACTCGACGCCGTTGAGTCGCACTCGCCGCGCAAGCGCAAGTACTACGAGCGATTCTTTGGCGACCTCGATACGGTCATTGGCTCGGAGAAGGACTACGTTGCCCTGATCGACCGCTTCCGCAACGACCCCGACCTGCCCAAGCCGCGCTTCTACGGCGCATGCGGCAAGTCAGACAACCTGTGCAACGCAAACCGCGAGGTCGTACGTCTGCTCGAGGACGCCGACTTTGACGTGACCTACTGGGAGCCCGGTATTGGCGGGCACGAGTGGCCGTTCTGGAACGCGTGGATCGACTGCGCGCTCGACTGGTTTGCGCCCGGCCCGCTGCGCCCCTCCTCCGCCGGCGGCGACTATACGGCACTCACCGAGCTGCGCCCGCCCGACGAGGGCAAGGGCATCCCTATGAACCAGGACTAACACCGGACGGCGCGCCTGCGGCAGCCGCTAGCACGATTGAGGCTCTTATCGGACCGCGCCTTCTCAGAAATGCAGCTATTCAACAATCTGACCGCTGTCCCCAAAGTAGAGGGCAGCGGTCAGCGCCTATTTCCCCAGATACGAGAAGTGAGACTCCGTGCTCTACTGCGAAGAGCCGGTCAAGATTATTGAATAGCTGCAATTCCGTGTAGCAAGCCCAACCCTCGCTCGCCTAAAACGCCATCTGGCCATCACCGCGGTCAGTGAACAGAGCTCTATGCAGCTCGTTACGGTGCTGCAAAAAGGAAGTCGTGCGTCCACGCGCTGGCCGTGATAGTTTTGTCGCCACGAGGCCGACCATGGTGTCCCATTGCTCAAGATGCGCCACCTGAGAATACGTCATTTCCAAGACGCTGTAGCCATCTGCTTCAAGTGCGGCGCCGCGCCCTGTGCTCTCAGCGAAACCGTAATCGTCGACGTGGTAGTCCTCCCCAAGGGCCTCAATGACCATGTGCTCGCTTTCCCAAAGCAAGTCAGCAATGCAATATGGCATGCCTGCGACAACCGCCGCCCGTTCGCTGAATACGATCTTTCGATTCATCTGCGGCCGGGGGAAATGCTCGCCACCAAGCAGCGGCGGCAGACAGAGCATGAGTACCACCCTGGTCTCAAGGGGCGACCCCGACCCTTCATGGGCATGCGATACAGCTCGCAGGACGATACGCCTGCCCCCGATTCCTTTGCAATCATCGGCAACACGGCGAATATCCTCTACGCTCGTGATAGGAGGGCGCTTCCAAAGCGACGTCCACAATCCACGACGATTGACGCAAGGGACCCAAGGGTATTCCAAGCCGGTAGAGTCACAGCGCCCCGCGGGCAAGCCCCTCTCGTCGAGGAACATATTCATCCCGCCCCGCACGCTATATTCTCCCAACCGCGCCAGAGACTCCAGCTTCGATGAAGCCAGAGCGACCCTTGCCGTTTTTGGGACCACTGCATAGAGACCGCAGGCCTCTGTCATCATCTCGATGAGACGAGGCAGCTCGACCGAACTCGCAAGCTGCATAAACGTCAGCTCCGGGGACGACACATAAAGTCCGTTTCCCAAATTAACTAGACAAGAAGGCGGAATCGATGTGCTCAGACGATGCGGCCTGACAAGCCGCGTCTTGCCGTTGCATTCCCCGCCAGGCACGGCCATATCGATGGGCAACGAAAGCCCCTTGAGATCGCTAAGCAGGCGCTCTCTCACTGCCGCCGCTGCTCCGCCGATCCGACGACTGCGCGCTAGCGGCAGCTTCTTAGCCACGTTCGCGCCAAGCCGCTGCAAAACCTCCTCCGCGCTCACCTCCACCTCACGCAAAACCGGCGGCGTTCGCCACCATTCCCATGCCGAGCGGCCAACGATTACGTACATGCCGTCCCCTTTCTGAACGAGCGTTTTTTCTCACCCAGAAAGCATCCACGAAGGGTCTTACAGAATGGCGGCGAAAGTTCGCACGGATCTGACCAGCAGACTACGGATAGTTGAATGTCCTCTAACCGGACTGGTACAGAGCGCGAATTCCCACGGCCCACGCGAGCGACGTGGGCGCAGAGAGGAAACAACGGACATGAAAAATCAACTATTCAACAATCTAAAGCCTCTTGCCCAAATAGCCTGCCGCGAAGCACGTAAAAAACGCCTGTTCACACCGCGGCAGAGTATCCTTCTACTTCAGATGCGCTCGTCAGATTGTTGAATAGCTGCATTTTTGATCGACAGCAAGAGAAGCCCTCCCCGCGCCGGCCCCGAATGGGCACTGACACAGGGAGGGCTCTGAGTACCTAAATGTTCTCGCGAGCGCGCTACGCAAACTGGCTCTGGTAGAGCTCCGCGTAGGACCCGCCAAGCGCGAGCAGCTCCTCATGCGTGCCCTGCTCGATGATGTTGCCGTGGTCCATCACCAAGATGAGGTCGGCGTCCACGATGGTGGAGAGCCGGTGCGCAATCACAAAGCTCGTACGGCCCTGCGTGAGCGCCTCCATGGCCTGCACGATCGAGCGCTCGGTACGCGTATCCACGCTCGAGGTGGCCTCATCGAGGATAAGGATCGCGGGGTTTGCGAGCAGCACGCGCGCGATGGTCAAGAGCTGGCGCTGACCCTGGCTGATGTTCTCTGCGTCGTTTTCCAGCTTGGTGTCGTAGCCCTGCGGCATCGTGCGAACGAAGAAGTCCACCTGCGCGGTCTTTGCCGCCTGGATAACCTCCTCGCGCGAGGCGCCCGGCGCGCCGTAGGCAATGTTCTCGGCAATGGTGCCCTCACGCAGCCAGGCGTCCTGCAGCACCATGCCAAAGTGACCGCGCAGCTCGGAGCGCGTCATGGCGTGCGTGTCGACCCCGTCGAGCGTGATGCGTCCGCCGTCGATCTCGTAGAAACGCATGAGCAGGTTGATGAGGGTGGTCTTGCCGGCGCCCGTGGCACCCACGATGGCGACCTTCTGCCCGGGCTCCGCCGTGAAGTTCACGTCCGTCATAAGCGGGCGATCGGGGTCGTAGCCAAAGCGCACGTGCTCGAAGGCCACGCGACCTTGGACCGGCTCCGCCACATGGGCGGGCTCAGCCGGGTCGGGCTCGATCTCGGGCTCGTCGAGCACGCCAAAGACGCGCTCCACCGCAGCAAGCGCGCTCTGGAGCTGGTTCACCGTAAGCGAGAACTGCGTGAGCGGCTCGGAGGCGGTGTTGACGTACTGGAAAAACGCCTGCAGGGTGCCGATGGTAAGGCCGCCCGCCATAAGGATGCCCGTGCCCATGAGCGCAAGCACCACCTGCGAAAGGCGCACGAGACAGCGCACCATGGGCGCCACGACGTTGGTGACAAAGTCGGTCCGGCGCATGGTGTCGGCGAGCTGCTGGGTCGCCTCGTGGATGCGCGCGGAGCTCGCCTCCTCCTGGTTGAACGCCTTGATGACAATGCGACCGGAGTACGCCTCCTCCACGTGTCCGTTCAGAATACCGACGGCGCGCTGCTGCTCGGCGGCGAGCACGAGCGTGCGCTTGGCCACAAGGCGCGTGCCGGTAATGGCGATGAGGGCAAAGCAGAGGAACACAAGCGAGAGCGTAAGGTTCAGGCGCACCATCATGATGGCGGCACCAGTAACCGAACCCACCGCCATGAGCATGGAGAGCAATCCGCGCTGCAGCACCTCAGAGACCTTGTCGAGGTCGTTGGTCGCGCGGCTCATGACATCGCCCGGCTTGTGCGCGTCGTAGAACTTAAGCGGCAGCACGTTGAGCTTGGCGGCAATGCGGCAACGCAGGCGCAGGTTCAGCCGCTCGGCAAAGCTTGCCATGGTAAAGCTCTGGACGGTATAGAACGCCCAGGCAACAGTCCAGATGCCCACAAACGTTGCGAGCTCGATGCCGCCCGTCGTCCACGAGATGGTAAAGATCTCGCCGCGGGCGTGCGCCTCTTGGATGTTTGCCCACAGAAGGTCAATCAGGTGTGCACTGTAGGCAGGCGCCGAGATCTGGGCGATGGTGTAGCAGATGACGCACACGACCACCACGGCGAAGCGCCAGTGCTCGCCGCGGGACTCGCGCCAAAGGCGGGCGATCACGGCACGAGCGTCCTTGGGAACCTCGAGCTCCTGCTCGCTCTTAGGCTCAGGCGCGCCCGAAGGAGCGGGCTCATGCGGATCGGCAAAGCGCGCCGGCGATGCGGCGCTACCCTCGGCAGCAACTTCATTTTCGTTAGCCACACGCAGGTCCTTCTTCTCCTCTGTCATTTGCGCTCACCTCCCTTCGCAGCGGAATCTTCCATAAGTGCCTCCAGCTCCTCGGCGCGCAGCTGCGAGCGGGCGATCTCGCGGTACGCCTCGCACGTGCGCATGAGCTCCTCGTGCGTGCCAAGACCCTGGATGCAGCCGTCTTTAAGAACCACAATCTGGTCAGCCGAGAGAATGGTGTTGATGCGCTGGGCGATGATGAGGACCGCGGCGTCGGCAACCTCCTCGGCAAGGGCGTGGCGCAGCGCTGCGTCGGTCTTGAAGTCGAGCGCCGAGAACGAATCGTCAAAGATGTAGAGGTCGGCCTTCTTTACCAGGGCGCGCGCGATGGAGAGGCGCTGGCGCTGGCCGCCGGAGAAGTTGGTGCCGCCCTGCGCCACGCGATGGCCGAGGCCTTCGGGCAGCTCGCGGACAAAGCCCGACTGCGCCACATCGATGGCGTGCCAGAGCTCCTCGTCGGTGGCGTCCGGCGCGCCGTAGCGGAGGTTGTCGGCAATGGTGCCCGAGAAGAGCCACGCCTTCTGCGGCACATAGGAGATGTGCTCGCGCAGGGCGTGCTGCGTGAGCTCGCGCACGTCGGTGCCGCAAAGGCTCACGCTGCCGTCCGTCGCATCGTGGAAACGCAGCAGCAGCTTGGCGATGGTCGATTTGCCCGAGCCCGTGGGGCCGATGATGGCGGTTGTTGTGCCGCGGCGGCAGAGGAAGTTGATATGGTGAAGCGTGTCCTCGTCGGCGTCTGCAAAGCGGAACGACGCGTTGCCAAAGTGGGCAACCACCTCGCCGAGCGCCTCCTGCGCAGGGGCACTGTCAGTGCCGGCGGGCATGGCCGAGGCGCGCTCCGGCAGGCTCTCGAGCTCGCCATCGGCAATCGAGGGCGCGTGCTCGATAACCTCGCGGCAGCGCTCGATGCACACGAGCGCGCGCGGCAGCATAAGGGCGCCGATCTGGGCCATCATGATGAAGAAGAGGATCATCATCGCGTACTCGACGCACGCCGAGATCGAGGCGATCTCCATCGCATGCGCGCCCACGCGGTTGCCGCCGAGCCAAAGAATCGCCACCTCGGCGATGTTCATGATGAAAAACGCCGAGCAATCGAAGGTGGCAAAGATCCAGTTGACGCGGATGGCGTTGGTTGCGTAGTCGGAGAACGCCTCGTCGAGGCTCTCCTGCTCGGAAGCCTCCTTACCGAAGGCACGGATGACGCGCACGCCGGTGATGCTCTCGCGCAGACGCACGTTCATGCGGTCGATGAAGCGCTGCAGGCGCTGGAAGATGCGTGCGGCCTTCTTCACGCTCAAAAGCGCGATGACGGCGACCACCGCCACAAACGCCAGAAGCATCATGCCCATCTGATAGTCAACCGACCAAGCGAGCGCGATACCGATGACCATGGCAAACGGCACGGGCAGAATCATCTGAACGGTGATGGAGATGGCCATCTGGATGACGTTGACGTCGTTTAGGGTGCGCGTGATCATCGAGCCGGTGCCGAACTTCTCAAAGTCACCGCCCGAAAATGCGAGCGACGCGTCGTAGACGGCGTTGCGGATGTCGCGGCCCACCTTGGTGACAAGGTCGGCGCAGAAGTAGCTGCACGCAAACGCGCCCGCGCCCGAGACCACCGCCGCCACGAGCATGAAGCCGCCTTGGTTCAAGATAAAGCCAAAGTCGCGCGACGACACGCCGATGTTGATCATATTGGCGAGGATCGTGGGCACGAGCAGCACGCCGGCGAGATTCACGCCGAGCGCGATGAGCACGCCGAACGTTTGGAGCTTATAGGGCTTGAGAAAGCGCAGAAGCGTCTTCATGAAGCGGCGATCCTTTCGTGAACGCAGGTTTCTGGACAAGGGCGCGGAGCGCGGGTACGCAGCACGGGCGAGGCGCTACCGAGGCTCCCCCTCTGCCGTATCGACAGCGGCGAGCTGAGCATCGAGCGCATCTGTGTAGCGGCGGACCAGGCGGATAAGGTCTCGCTGCTCGTCGACGCTCAAATAGGAGAACGCCCGCTCCTCGGCGCGGATTGCGGGCAGGATGTGCCGGCGTGAGAACGTCCGCCCGTCCTCGGTGAGCGTTGCCTGCTTGCTCTTGCGGCTACCCTCCACGTAGGAAAGCTCGACGAGGCCACGCTCGCCCAGCACCTTGAGCGCGGAGTTGATGGTCTGCTTGCTGTAGGACCACGATGTCGTAAGCTGCGCGAGCGGCAACGTCCCGCCCGCCACCTCGAGGTCGTAGAGCATCCAGTAGGCGCAGTCTGACACGCCGCAGCCGTGGGCATAGGCGTGATAGAGCTTGTCGATCTCGTTATAGAGGTAGTCGAGTTCGCGCGCAGAAGCGGCACCGCCTGGGCTTGCGCAGGGCACGCGGGTCGAGCGCTCGACCGATCGCATCTCCTCACTTGGCATAGCTTCCCCCTATCGTCACACAAGCCAGAGTTTAGTCCGATTTCGGATGACCGTCAACGTTGAAGCTTCTTTCTCTCATCATGAATCGGGAACGTGCATGAGGCGGCATTCTCACCGCCGGCAAGATGCCCACATTGACGAGCCGCTGCTCTGCTGAAGCGACCCTTAGGAGGTCGCGCACAGTGCCGCGCTATGGAATTTCTACTATTCAACATTCTTATCCATAGCCAGAGGATAGAGCGCTCGAGAACTGCCTGTTTTCCCTCGATTCGAGCGGCAAATATGATCGTCTACTACAGGGCACGCATATAGATTGTTGAATACTTGAAATTCCTTGCGCCAAGAGCCACGTCGACCACGCACGGCATCCCAAGCGCGCTGGCTCAGATCGACACCAGCGGAAGTTGGTTGAAGAGGCGGTGATGATGCCACCGCCAAACGTTGCGGGCACCCATGCGCAGCATAATCATCAAGCACCCCGGCACGCAAAAAGCCGCCGACGCGCGAACGCGCCGGCGGCAGGGGCTCATCTGTTGTGAGACCGACGTTACTGATCCCAGCCCTCCTGGTCGGACTCATAGAACGTTGCCTGATCAAACAGGTCGTGAACGCTCTTGCCATCGCGGAACGGCAGCTCGATTACCTCGGGCATGGTAGCAACAAGCTCGGAGCAATCGGTGAAGCGACCCTTGTCGTTCAGCTTGGAGCAGTCCTGAACGCGCCAGTACCCGTCGGTGTGCGTGATGTAGTACTCGTCACCGTCGACATCCATGAACACGCGCGTCTTGGAGCGCAGGTAGGTCTGGAACCCTTCGAAATCGATCTCGAGCGGCTCCTCGGCTTTGCGACCCATAATGATCCTCCTTGAAGACGGGCGCCCGGGGGCGCCGGCGGATAGTACCCGATACATCTAGTAAGCCCGTCTCGTCCGATATCCATACACACAATCTGGTGAGCGGTTGCGCTCGCAGGGTGGGCGGAATCAGAGCGCAATATCGAAGCTTGTGCCCAAGACGCGACGCGAGAGCTCGCTGACCCACAGGCGGGGATCGCTGATGCCTGCGAGCAGCTCATTTGAGCGCGCTTGATCGTCGGTGTAGGCGGCGAGCGGATAGATGGTCTCGGACCCCGCCTCGCGGTGGTCCACCAGCGGGCGCAGCACGATGTTCTCGATGGCAACCGACCGGCCCGCAGTAGAGGCCTCCTCGGCATCGAGCTTGGTAAAGTCACAGGTGAGCATCAGCGAGACCGCAGCGTCGACGTTATCGGCATCGGCGCTTACGAGGTCTCCCAGGCCAAAGGCCACAAGCGTGCGACCGCCGGCACCCTCGACCCATTCCACCGGCTGGATCACGCGGGTTCCGCAGCCCAACACCACGTCGACGCCCGCGTCGGCGAGCTCCTGCGCACGCGTGCGCTGTGCGTCGCTTGGATCGTGCGCGTACGCCGCACCGCCCCAGAGCGAGACCACCACCACATCGGCGACCTCGCGTGCGCGCGCAACGTCTGCGCGCATGGTCTCTGCGTCGTAGCGAGCAAGGTAGAAGTCCTCGGAGGGCGTGTCGTAGGTCGCCCCTTCATCTGGGCACCAATACGAGAGGAAGGCGATGTCGACGCCGTTGCACGTTGCGGCGCGCACGGCGTTGCGGTCGGCGGCGCTCGAGAAACTTCCTGTTGTGAGGACGCCCGCCCCCTTGCCGTTCCAGACGCTCAGGGCGTGGGTGATGCCTTCGTCCCCCGCGTCAAAGGCGTTGGCACTGCTGAGCGCGACCACATCCCACCCGGCGTCGACAATTGCATCTGCCAGCGAATCGGGCGTGGCAAAGGGGGCGACGCCGCTGGCGGAATTCTGGTCCGCACCGGCAAGCGGGGTGGCCTGGCTTATAAAGGCGACGTCGCTCGCGGCGAGCACATCACGAAGACCGCCGTAGAGCCCGCTGAAATCGTAGGCACCGTCACCCGACTCGCCAGAAGCGGCGTCTGCCTGGGCGAGTTGGGCATCGTTCACAAAGTTGTCGCCGACGGCGGAAAACGACACGCGGCCGACCTCTGCCGTAGCCGCGGCAGGAGCAATCACCCGCGAGGAGGGCACCTCGGCCTCGATTGCCGCAACGGAGGGGCTAGCGGACAGGACGCTCGCCAGAGCCTGCACCGAAGCCGCAGGCTCGGGCTCCTCGGCACTACCTTTGCCAAAGGGACCCCAGCCGGTCTGCACGGCAGTGCCCACACCCCAAACCAACAGGACCGCGGCGATGATACCGAGCGCGTAGGGAAGCACATGAAGGATGTGGGAGCGCGCTGCCCGCTGGCGTGCGCTGCCGCCAAACGGACCTTTACGGATATAGCCGAGCGAGCCGTTGTGCTGAACAGTCGAACCAATGACGCCACTGCGGCCGGCGCCGCGCGGCGCTCCCTTGGCGAGACGCTCGCTTACAGTGGGGTAACCGTAGCGTGTCCGCCTGACATGCGTTCCCGATTGACGGCGCGAAGACGGACCGCGACCAGAACGCTCGGCACCCATGCGGGAAGAGGATCCGCTACGGCGGGGCGAGGGCGCCTGCCGCGCTCCGCCAGACGACGCCGACGAGCGACCCGCCAGCTGCAACGGGCGATGAGTCGGGCGCGACGCATTGCCGCCCGTCCAAGAACCGCCTTGGTCTGCAGAAGCCATGGCCCCTCCGTTCACTCCCCCGAGGAGCGCCCGCGCCCCGCAGCGGGACGGGCGCCCCGGCATGAAAACGCTTTGCGGCGGCTAGCCCACCGCGACCGTGAGGTCGTCGCGCACCTGCACGCGACCCTCGGCAAGAAGGCCAATCACCTGCGGGTAGAGCACGTGCTCGACCGCGTGAATCGCCTCCTCGAGCTCGTCTACGCTCCAGCCTTCCTCAACGCGCACGGGCTCCTGGGCAATAATGGGCCCCTGGTCGTACGCCGCGTTGGCAAAGTGCACCGTCACGCCCGTGACCTTCACGCCGCGGTCGTAGGCGTCCTGGATGCCATGCGCACCCTGGAAGCTGGGCAGAAGCGCCGGGTGCAGGTTGACAACGCGGTTGGGGAAGGTCGCCAGAAGCGGCGCGTGGACCTTGCGCATGTAGCCCGCCATGACCACGTACTCCGCACCCGCGGCAATGAGCTCGTGGGCGATGACCTCGTCCGCAGCGATTGGATCGGCGTACACCTCTTTAGAGAGGGAGAGCGTCTGGATGCCCGCTGCCTCGGCGCGCTTAAGACCATAGGCAGAGGGGCGGCTCGCAACAACAAGCACGATCTGCGCGGCAAGGCTGCCGTCGGCGATGCGGTCGATAAGTGCCTGTAAATTGGTGCCAGAGCCAGAGACGAGCACGCCAATCTTGAGCGGCGCGAGCTCCTCGCCCGCCTCGCGTGCGGCGGCACGTGCCGCTTGGATGGCGTTGTTATCGGGAATCTCGAGATACGAGACAACCTCAGCGGAAACCTCGTTAGCGCTCATCGGCGTACACCACCTGGCCGGAACCGGGGACGCAGGTGCCCACGCGGAACGGGCGCTCGCCCGCGGCCTCAAGGGCCTCGGTGAGTGCGGCCTCGTCCTCGGGTGCGCAGATGAGCATGAGGCCCACGCCCATGTTGAAGGTCTTGCAGGCCTCGTTAGGCGTAAGCCCTGCCTCGCGGGCGATGTAGGAGATAACAGGCGGCATGTCCCAGGTAAAGGTGCCGTCCGCCGCGCGGTCGACCACGGCGTCCACGTCCGCGGCGAGCGCGCGGTTGAGATTCTCGGTAATACCGCCGCCGGTGATGTGGGCAATGGCGTGAACCGTACCGGCCGGCACGCGGTCGAGCACCTCGAGCACGGGCTTCACATAGATGCGCGTGGGCGCCAAGAGGGCGTCAGCCAGGCTCTTGCCGCCGAGCTCCTCGAGGGGCTGCTCGAGCTCAGCGCGCTTGGCCTCGGCCTCGGGCGTGCCCGGGATGAGCCCGTCGACACCAATGACCTTGCGCACGAGCGAGTAGCCGTTGGAGTGGATACCGGTGGAAGAAAGGCCCAAGATGACGTCGCCGGGGCGAACGTTTGCGGGGTCGAGCATCTTGGGGCGATCGACCACGCCCACCGTGAAGCCGGCGAGGTCGTAATCGTCGGCGCGCATGACGCCGGGATGCTCGGCCATCTCGCCGCCCACCAGGGCTGCGCCCGCGAGCTTGCAGCCGTCTGCCACGCCGCGCACAATCTTGGCCATGTGCTCGGCCTCAATATGACCGATGGCGATGTAGTCGAGGAAGAAGAGCGGCTCTGCGCCCGACGCGAGGATGTCGTTCACGCACATGGCGACGAGGTCCTGGCCCACCGTCTCGTGGCGGTCGAGCAGCTGCGCCAGCACGAGCTTGGTGCCCACGCCGTCCGTACCGCTGATGAGGATGGGGTCCTCCATGTCCTTTAGCGCAGCGGCCGAGAAGAGACCGCCAAAGCCACCGATACCACCGATAACCTCGGGGCGATTGGTGGAGGCGACCATCTGCTTGATCGCATCGACGGCGCGACCGCCCTCAGCGGTATCGACGCCGGCGTCTTCGTAGGTAACGTGCTTGAGAGTTTCGCTCATGGGGATCCTTTCCGCACGGGTCACGTAGAACACCATCATATCAGGATGGCGCTGGCAGCTACCGTGCGGATGGAGCCTTCTTCGGTAATTGAGGCCGGCTTTACGCCTCGCCGTGGGCCGCCTCCCAGCTGTGGTCGCGATCTTTGGCAACCACCACGTCGCGCGGAAGACGTACCGGCTCGGTCATGTTAAAGGGGTCGTAGCCGGGCATGAACTTGTCGCGCCCAAAGCTCTCGGGCACGGCAACCGGGTAGACGCCCGTAAAGCACGCCGTGCAGTAGCCGCGCGAAGTCCCGCCGGGCAGCTCCTCGCCAATAGCGGGCATGCACGCGAGCAGCCCTTCGACCGAGAGAAACGCGAGCGAATCGGCACCGATGAAGGCACGAATCTCGTCCACCGTCTTGTTGGCAGAGATGAGCTGCGCCTGCACGTCGGTATCGATGCCGTAGAAGCACGGCCACACGACCTCGGGCGAATTGATGCGCACATGGACCTCGGCCGCGCCCGCCTGACGTAGCATCCGCACGAGCTGCATCATGGTGGTGCCGCGCACGATGGAGTCATCAATCACCACGAGGCGCTTGCCGGCGATGTTGTCGCGCAAAGGGTTCAGCTTCATGCGCACGCCCATAGCGCGGAGCTCCTGCGTGGGTTGGATGAACGTACGGGCGACGTAGCGGTTTTTGATGAGGCCTTCGCCAAAGGGGATGCCGCTCTCATGCGCAAAGCCCTCCGCCGGGGGCAGGCCAGAATCCGGCACGCCGATGACCATGTCCGCCTCAACCGGCGACTCTTGTGCCAAGCGGCGACCCATGTCGTAGCGGCAAGCGTAGACCGACTTGCCGGCCATGATTGAATCGGGGCGTGCGAAGTACACCTGCTCGAAGATGCACTCGGCGCTCTCCGGCGCGGGCGCCACGCCCTGCTCGGAGACGAGCCCCTCGGCAGAGATGCGCAGAATCTCGCCGGGGCGGATATCGCGCACGTACGTGGCACCCACGATGTCGAGCGCACAGGTCTCGCTCGCCACGACCCAGCCCTCGGCCTGCGCGATGGCAGCGTCCGATGTTGTCGGCGCGGTGGGCGCAACATCGGCAGCCGCGCGGGGCGACTCACCCGTTGCCGGCAGTTTGCCGAGCACAAGCGGCCTGATACCGTACGGATCGCGGAAGGCGTAGAGTGCCTGCTCGTTGATGAGCGCCATGGCGTATCCGCCGCGCACGAGCTCCATGGTCTTACGGATGCCCTCGCGCAGATGGCGCGTCTTTTGCGTGAAGTAACCGATGAGCTTGGCCGCGACCTCGGAATCGGAATTGGAGAGGAAGCGGGCACCCAGGTCGATAAGCTGGCGACGCAGCTCGTCGGTATTGACGAGGGTACCGTTGTGCGCGAGTGCGATGATGACATCGTTGATGGTCGAGAGGTGCGGCTGCGCGGCCTCCCAGCTCTTGGCGCCCGCCGTGCCGTAGCGCACGTGTCCAATAGCGAGCTGACCGGGGAGTGCCGCCAAGTCGGCGTCGGTAAAGACCTGGCTTACAAGGCCGAGTTCCTTGCGAACCATAACGGTGCCGCCGTCGCCAACCGCGATGCCCGCCGACTCCTGCCCGCGATGCTGCAGTGACATCAGGCCAAAATAGGTGAGGCGCGCCACATCGCGCCCCGGCGCCCACACGCCAAATACGCCGCACTCCTCGTGCAGCGCGTCGTCTGCCAGCGGTCTTGTTGCCATAGCGCTACCTCGCAACACATACGCGTCAAAAAAATACCGAACTATTATGCCGCCCGAGCCCTCATGCGGTGAGCGCGGGCGGGATATTTTTCGTGTCGACACAAAAGGTGGGACAGCGTGATGTGGGGCCGGAGCGTTTACGCGGGATGCTCGACCTCGGTCACGCACTCGTTTTTGAGCGTTGCGACAAGGGACTGGAGGGCGTCGATCACGCGTGGGCGGATGTCGCCGCCCACAAGGACGTACATGATGTCGTCACCCACGGAGAGCTCGCCCTCGTTGAGCCAAACGCGCACGTAAAAGATGCCCGGCAGCTCACGGGTGCGGGCGATGGTCGCGTCGACCTTTGCCTGGTCATAGCCAAAATAGAGGCCGCCGACCTTGTCGCCGGGCTGCACGCCATCGGTGGCGATACCGCGTGCCTCGGCCTTGGGCGTCTCGCGCACCACGCCGTTGTGCACAAGGTACATGCCGCATTGCGCGGCGGATGCATCTGCTTTGGCCTCGGCGAGCCATGCGTCCATCGAGGGAACGGGACGTGCCATGTGTGTCTCCTATCTGATTGGGCGCGCGGGCGCCGGCATGTGCCCTGCGTTTTACCCCTGGGAGGCAACCGCCAAACTCGGCACCTGTTCGTCGACCGAAAGAACCATGACCGTTCGGTCGGCTCCGGGCAGCTCGCCCGAGCAGGTGATGAGCGTGAGCACCTGGTCAACCGTAGCGATGCGCTCCTCGGCATCATCTGCCTCGGCACGCATGTCGGCGCGCATCTCGCGCAGGTAATCGGCAAGCGAGTGCGTGTCGGAGAAGTTTGCTTGGCGCGCGTCGACAAAGGTCTCGTCAATAACGCAGGTCATGAGCGGCGTGCAGCGGTACGTCGCGTCGCGCGTGATGTAGTAGACCGCCTCAATCTTGTCGAACGCCGTCTGGTCGACCGTGTCGTCGATCTCGTAGAACATACTGCGGTTGTTCATGTGGTGGCCATACACTGGCGTCTGTTCGTCGACGATACCCGGCGCGGTGGCGTCCGCGTCGAGGAAGATGCTTCCCGAGCTGTTGGACGTCCCGTCGAACAGGCGGTACAGGTACTCGCTGTTGTCGTCGCCCTGGACCACGGGATAGTTGATGTTGGTGTTGGGAACGTAAATCCACGCCACGATATCGGGGTTGATCTCGGCAAGCGCATCAAAATCGACCACCGGGAGGCCAGAACTCGACGAGTCGTCGACGGGCGCGTACTCGGCCAAACTGCCGTAGGTCTCCTCCGCCTGGCGGTAGCCCAAAAGCGAGCGCACAAAGATAAAGCCCGCCACCAAGAGCAAGATAACGCCGAGGGCGATGAGGAGCTTGGGGACGATGCTCTTGCGGCGCGCGGGACGCTGCTTGGCAGGCGCGGGGGCAGCTTGGCGATAGCGTGTCCCGCTCGCAGAGGTCGAGGCGGCAGAACGGGGCGGGACAACGCCTGCGGGGGCGCCGCTTGAAGCGGTGCGGAACCTCGTGCCGCCCGTGGTGGTGCGACGAGCACCGGCCGCAGGGGCACTATGCGCGCCACGCGTAGCGCCTGTGGCGCGCGCGGCATGTGCACCGGGCGTGGTTCCCGCAGCGCGTTCGCCGGACGTAGCACTCGCGACGCGGCCCTCGTTTGCACCGCGCGCATGAGCGCCGCGTGCAGCGGCCGGGCGGGCGTTGCTGTCCGACTGCGTCTTCTTGAAGCGTTTCCCCTGATAGTCAGCCATTACGCTACCTTTCGGCCGCTAAACCTCTGCGTTAGGCGCTCTCTTTACGCCTCGGCCATCTCGGCCTTGAGCTTCTCGACCGTAGCGCGATACTCCGGCATGGTGGCGCCGAGGATCTGCGTGGCGTAGATGGCAGCGTTCTTAGCGCCGTTGATGGCCACACACGCAACCGGCACGCCGGAAGGCATCTGAACCATAGAGAGCAGCGAGTCCAGACCGCCGAGGTCGCTCGTCTTCATGGGCACGCCAATGACCGGCAGCGGCGTGAAGGCAGCAACGACGCCGCCCAGGTGCGCTGCCTTGCCGGCGGCAGCGACAATGACCTTGATGCCACGATCGGCGGCGGTGGCGGCCCACTCGTGCACCTTGTCGGGCGTGCGGTGAGCGCTCGCAATCACGAGCTCGTAGGGCACGCCGAGGGCCTCGAGCTCGGCGGTGCAGCCCTCCATGACGGGAAGGTCGGACTTGGACCCCATGATGATGCCTACAAGCGGCGTCTTCTCTGCGTTCTCGGACATGGTTCCTCCTTGGAATCGGCGTACATACGTCCAGTATAGCGGCATCGTTGGCGACCGCGGACACAGGGACCACCAACGCAGCTCCTCTGGTTACAAAAAATGCGCCACGTGCACTCGATGGGAACGGGTGCCCGGCAGAGGCTCCTTATGGCTGCTTCCTCCCGGACCTGACCAGGTTCGGAACATATCGTCACCCGAACCCATCGAACGCGCGCGGCGCTGGAACCTAATACTACCCGCTTGCGCCCTCCACGTCGAGAGGCTCTCGATTTCTCCTTCTTTCTGAGTTTGGCGAGCTGGTCACAAGCTATACTGTATGGTGTGTGATGTATAGCAAGGAGGAATCATGGCTGCATCCCAGATGAACATTCGCATGGACAACATGCTCAAGCAATCGGGGAATGCGGCGCTAAGCAGCCTAGGAATCACCCCATCGCAAGCGGTTCGGGCGCTATGGGAGTTTCTAACCATCCAGCAAACACTTCCCTCCGAGCTTCTGCGTCTTCTCCACCCCAAAGAAACCCCGCATGCCACGGAATTTGATTCCGGACACGAGGGGGCGCGCCTCGTCGCTAGATTCTACGAAATGACGGGCATCCCAGAGCCCCACGAAGACCTGCTGGACTACGACGAGCTCAAAGAACTCGCCGCCGCCGAACAACTAGAAAAGTGGGGCCTTTCATGATGACCGACCCTAAGCGAAACAACGTTTTACGGTTGCTGATAGACACTAATATCTGGCTTGACTATTTTCTCGCCCGCAGCACGCATCACACTGTTGTCGACACGCTTATTTCGAGAGCGGCAGATCGCGAAGATATTGCCCTGTACGTCACGTCACTTTCTCTGAAAGACATTGCCTACCAGCTCGCAGCGCAAATGAAGGCGGATGTGCGGCGCTCCGGCAAACAGGTAGACGAAAACAGCGCATCGGCAGCCCGTGAGGTCGCGTGGGGGTGCGTACGCAATGTGCTAGAAAAGGCAATCGTTTTGCCCATTGGCTACGATGAGGTCCTCCGCGCGTTCACCTTCAAGCCTCTGCACGACGACCTGGAAGATGACCTTGTGTTGGGCGCTATGGAGGCATCGGGCGTTACTGTGCTTGTTACGCATGACCAGAAGCTTGCAAAGCACGCAGAGGGAGCTTGCGTCACAGCAGAAGAGGCGCTTGCGCTGCTTGACGGTCGTAGGTAAGGGAGCAACAGGGCACTGCCGCCGTACGTGTTAGTTTGCCTACGGGCGGCGAAGTGCCATGCGCACGGCGGTCTCGCCAGCGGCGATGAGGTTCGCGCGGGTCTCGGCGGGGTTGAGCGCCTCAGCGAGCGACATCGGACGCCGCAGGATGGGAAGAGCGACGTCGATACCCTCGGCATAGACCTCCCCCAGATCATCTGCCCGAACGCCACAAACGGCAACTACGAAGGCGCGCGGATTGGCACGCTTTGCACGACGTGCCACGCCGACGGGGACCTTGCCGGATGCCGTCTGCTCGTCGAGCGCGCCCTCGCCCGTGATCACCAGATCTGCCGCGCGCGCCGCCTCGTCAAATGCTGCGAGATCGAGCACGGCATCTATGCCAGAGACAAGCGAGCCGCCGAGGGCGAGCACCGCGGCACCCAAGCCGCCCGCCGCTCCCGCACCCGGTACGCCGGCGAGCGCGCGGGGACGAGCACCAGGCGCAGCAATGGCGAGGTCGGTGCCGTCCAGCGCGTCGCGCGCCCGCGTGAGTTCGGCAGCGTAGCGCACCATCCAGCCCTCGGCAGCGTTGATGACCTCACCCTCTTTAGGCAGGCCCTTCTGCGGGCCAAAAACGCGCAGCGCGCCGCGCGCCCCCACGAGCGGGGCGCGCACATCGGTGAGCGCAACGAGCGTCGCGTCCTTGAGAAGGCGCCGCGCCTGAGCAAGGTCTATGTGCGCCAGATGCTCGAGCCCGGAAAGCCCCGAAGCTATGGGCGCGCCGTCCTGTTGCAGGAGCTCGGCGCCGAGTGCTTGGAGAAACCCCGCGCCGCCGTCGTTGGTGGCGCTTCCGCCCAAGCCAAGATAGATGGTGCGAGCACCCGCCTCGACCGCTGCGCGCACAAGCGCGCCGACGCCCGCCGTGCTGGCGGCGAGGGCATCTGCCTCGGTTCTGTTCGTGAACGAAAGCCCTGCCGCGCGCGCCATCTCGACCACCGCGATTGGCGTGCCCGATACGTCCGCCGTACGCAGATAGGTAGCATCGACCGCGTCCCCCAAAGGACCGGGCACCGAGCAGAGAACCTCTTCTCCCCCGCACGCAGCGCGCACGGCGTCGAGCGTTCCCTCGCCACCGTCTGCCACGGGAATAGCCTGGACCTCGACGGAGCGTCCAAGCTGCGCTGCGGCGCGCTGGGCGCCCTCGGCCAGCCACGCCCCTGCCTCGGTGCTCGTGGCCGAGCCCTTGAAGGAATCCACGGCAAGCAGCACACGAGCGGGCGGCAATGCGGTAGGGCGCTCGTCGTGTGAAGTGTGCGCAGAGATGCACGTTTCCTGTGGCGCAGGGGCACCGCCGGCGGCCTCGCCCGCACGACGTGCCGCAAAAAAGGTACTCAGGAGCTCCGCGCACTCATCGCTCAACACGCCTGCCGTCACAGGAAAGGCATGGTTTAGGCGCGCGTCATCATGCAGGCAAAACAGCGAACCCGCGGCGCCGCCCTTGGGATCGGTCGCACCGTACACGCAGCGGTCGATGCGGGCGTTGACCATAAGGCCCGCGCACATGCAGCACGGCTCGAGCGTTACGTACACGGTGCAGCCCGTGAGGCGCCATCTGCCCAGGGCGCGAGCGGCGGCGACCATGGCGGAGAACTCGGCATGCGCCGAGGGGTCCGCGTCCGCCTCGCGCCGATTGTGCGCGCGGGCGATGATCTCGCCATCATGCACCACCACGGCACCTATTGGGACCTCGCCTTCGACGGCAGCCAATCGCGCCTCGGCCAAGGCCTCGCGCATAAAGCGCTCGTCATCATACACGTCTGCGCCTTGCTTCGTGTCCATCGGCCGCACACCCCTTTACCCTCCGCGCGCATCAGTTGATTCGATGCTATCATTACCTCTCACGGAGAGATGGCAGAGCGGTTGAATGCGGCGGTCTTGAAAACCGTTAGGCGCGTGAGCGTCTCGGGGGTTCGAATCCCCCTCTCTCCGCCAGTTGCGACTTACACGAACCCCCATCCGGCGCGTCCGGGTAGGGGTTCGTTTTCGTTTTGCGGGCGCTTGCGCGGGCGGTTTTTCAACTATTCAACAATCTGCATCCCACCGTTGGAGTATCCATCCAAAGCCGCATCCATTTTTCCTGCGGTTTTGCTGACGGCTTGAAGAGCCTATCTCGACGCATGCTTCCAGATTATTGAATAGCTGCATTTCTGAGCGGAAGGTGCGTCCGTTTGGCACGTTTCGCTTTGCCCGGAGAAGAGCATGCGACGTGCAACGGGGGCGGGCACGGCTCTATAGCTCATGCCCGCCCCCGTTTAGGACGCATATATGAGTATCAAGGGACGCCCGGAAAACCCTACGCGATCTTGACGACCCAGCCCTCGGGCCCCTCAATCTCGCCAGCCTGAATACCGGTGAGCGTCTCGCGGAGCTTCTGCATGACAGGGCCAACGTGGTCCATACCGCCCTCGCCAAAGACGATCTCCTCGCCGCCCTTGACGACCTTGCCCACCGGGCTGATGACGGCAGCGGTGCCGCACATGCCACACTCGGTGAACTCGTGGAGCTCGACCTCGCTGAAGGGAACCGGGCGCTCGACAACCTTCATACCAAGCATATGCTCGGCCACATACACGAGCGAGCGGCGCGTGATGGACGGCAGGATGGAGTCGGTCGCGGACTTGGGCACCACGAGCGTGCCTGCATGATCGACGAACAGGAAGTTCGCGCCGCCGGACTCCTCCACGTAGGTGTGGGTCTGCGGGTCGAGGAACATGTTGTCGGCAAAGCCCTCGGCATGAGCCTCGACGCTCGGGTAGAGACTCATGGCGTAGTTGAGGCCCGCTTTGATGTTGCCGGTGCCGTGGGGCGCCGCGCGATCGTAATCGGGAACCTTGACGGCAACCGGCTTGACGCCGCCCGAGTAGTACGGACCGACGGGCGTCACGAGGATGCGGAACTGGTACTCGTCCGCCGGGGCGACGCCAATGACCTCACCCGTTGCCACCATGAAGGGACGCACGTAGAGCGTGGCGCCCGAGCCGAAGGGCGGAACCCACGCCTCGTTGGCCTTGACGACCATCTTGACGGCCTCGATGAACTTGTCCTCCGGGAAGGGCGGCATCACGATGCGGCGCGCAGAGTCGGCCATGCGGCTGGCGTTGAGGTCGGGGCGGAAGCAGACGATGTCGCCGTCCTTGGTGGTATAGGCCTTGAGGCCCTCGAAGACCTCCTGGCAATAATGAAAGATGCCCGCGCACTCGGAGAGCGTAAGGGTATGGTCGGTCGTGAGGCCGCCCTCCTCCCAGGCACCGTTTTTGTAGTTGCAGACGTAGCTGTAGTCGGTGGGCTGATAGGCAAAACCGAGGCTGCCCCAATCGATATCCTTCTTCTCCGCTGCCATGGCGAACTCCTTTACATGACGGGTATAGCGAAGGACTCCCGCCCAAAAAGCGAGAGCCCGTATACGTTGTGTTCCCGATTGTACTCCCGCCTACGCTGCCTCGAGGTTTGTTTACCGCAGCGTAACGTTGCGCGACGCGTCGCTAGCCCTGCACCTCGAGCGTAGCGAGGAGCGCTCGGTGGTCGGTGCCGCTTACGGCAACCGTCTCGAGGTCGCTCACCGCAAGGCCCGCGTCGCGCGCGTAGACAATGTGGTCGATCTCCACGAGCGGGGGAATCACGCTGTTGGAGGGGTAAGTCATATGGAAACCCTCGCCCGCTTGCTCACTCGCGTCGACAAACGAAGTGCCCAAAAGCTCGCGGAAGCGCGCGTGGTCCCATGTGGAGTTGAAGTCGCCCATGATGATATAGGCATGGTCGTAGTCCGACAGGGACCCAATGGTAGAGAGGCCCTCCTCCCATAGGTCCTGCGCGCCACGCACCGGCGAGTTGGGATGCACGCCCACCACGCGCAGGGCGCGGCCGCCAATGGTGATAGTTGCCGCAGGCATGGAGCTCGTCTGGATGGGGAGCAGGTTCTGCGAGATGTTGCTCATGGGAGCGAGCGTCCAGATGCCGTTGCGTCCACCGTTGTTCACGCCCGAAGCGCCGAGCGAGATGACGTGGTACGGCAGAAGCTCGTCGATGCCCGCCGCCGAGAGCTCCGCCGCAAAGTCGTCGGAAAGCTCCTGCAGGCACAGGATCTCGACGTGCTGCTCGCGAACAATCTCGACAATCTCCTCCGCCGAGGCACGGCCCGCGAGCGTGTTGAGGGTCATGATGCGGGCGGCGCTATCGTCTGCCGAGGCGGCCGTCGCGACCGCGGTCTGCGCCGCAGCGGAGACGCGCGCCGACGGGATGAAGTAACCCGCGTGCCACCAGCCCATAACGGCGAGCGCGACCACGGTGAGCACCGCGAGAACGCGTCGGCGCCAAAGCACCGCAAGCGCGAGGCAAACGATAAGCGGCACGAAGATGATCGGGATAAGGGAAACGAGCTCCGGCACGGCGCGGCCGTTTGCCATGCTTGCCGGCAGGCAGCGGAGCGCCATAAATGCAACCGCTATGGCAAGGCCAATCCAGAGAAAGAAACTGAGGCATCCATGCTTGGCGCGCTTGCGCGGGCGCGGGGCACGACGCTCCGTAGCCTCCGCAGCAGCTGACGGTCGGTAAGCGGACGCAGAACCAGCCTGGTACGCCGACGCCGCCTGTGCACCGTGGCGTTGCGCGGATGTACGGGACCGGCGGGCGACGCCCTTCTTGGAAGCGGTCTGTACCGGCGCGGTAGTGCCCACGGGGATTCTCCCGCGCTCGACGCTTTTTCTGGAACCGGCCCATGATGTGGGCCGCATCACCGTTTGATCCGCCGCGGCAGGCGTGCCTACCGGCCGATACGCCGGCGGCTCGGGCGCGGGTGCGTCACCAAAGGGGCCGGCAGCGGCGGGATTTGCCGCAGAGCGTGGCGCAGGATGCGCCGATGCGGGCGCCGACGCGGCGCGACGAGCCGCAACGGAGCCCGTCGCCGGGCGCACCTCGGAGCGTGCGACCTCGCTTACGCCTGCGGCATCGTTCTGGAACCTCCACGCGTCATCCGACAAGGGCTCCCAACGCGCACCGGTGTCCTCGGTATCGAAATCGTCGTATGGCACGGCCCCTCCTTCGAACGCGCAAGCACAACAACAATGCCGTCCATGGTACCCGCCGCGTCCGCGCTCCACCGCAATCCAATATCATCGTCACAATGCGCGCATGGACGTGAGGGCGGGCGCGGCTGCGCCCTAAGGGCGATACGCCCGTCAAAACCAATAGATTAACCCCCTGGTGCGCAAAAATCGGTTTGCTGACCTAAAAGCACGCTCTGCATACCAAGACAGGTCGGCATTATCTGGGGTTTTCCTTCTTTGAAATGAGTTGAATCGTTCCTCGGAAATCGGGCGCCCAAGAAACCCCAGATATCTTGAGGTCAGCAAAACGATTTTTGCGCACGCAACAGCGGTGAAAACGCCCGTGTGATTACGTACGCGAATTTATATGCATTATTAACGAGTATTTTTGGAAATATATGCAATGCGGCGCCGTCATAGCATCATGACGGCGCCGCTTACACGCAATGCATTGCGCGGCAGACTATGATTCGCGGTTAGAGGCCTCTCCGGTATCCGCGTCATCTTCGGTTGCATCCATGGCCGCACCATCAGCGGCATCGTTATCGCTAGACGCCGTCTCGCGTGCAGCGTCAGCCTCAACTGCAGCCTCTGCGGCAATCGCCGCCTCGGCATAGCGCGCCGCGTCCTCCTCAAGCTCCTCCTGCGAGAGCCTGGGCTTGGCACTTGCCTGCGCGTCAGCGGGAGTAGCAGCACCGGTGCGCTCGAGATAGCTTGCCCACTCGTTGTTGAGCAGCGCCTCCACGGCCTCGCCCTCCACGGTTTCGCGCTCAAGGAGCACGCTCGCCATGAGGTCAAGCTGATCGCGACGAGCAGAGAGGATCGCCTCCGCGCGGCGGTGCGCCTCGCGCATGATGCGCTGCACCTCGGCGTCAATGCGACGCGCCGTCTCCTCGGAGTAGTCCTGGTGGTCGGCATAGTCGCGACCCAAGAAGACCTGATGCTGCGCTTCGCCAAAGACCTGGGTACCGAGCTCCTCGCTCATGCCCAAGCGCGTGACCATCTCGCGCGCCATCTTGGTCGCGCGCTCAAGGTCGTTGCTGGCGCCGGAGGTGATGTCATCGCACATGAGCTCCTCGGCAACACGGCCGCCCAAGAAGACGGCGAGCTCGTCGAGCATCTCGTTGCGCGTCTTCAGGAAGTGATCCTCCTGGGGCAGCTGCAGTGTGTAACCGAGCGCCTGGCCGCGCGAGACGATCGAGATCTTGTGGACCGGATCGGAGTGCTCCAAGATGTGGCCCACGAGCGCGTGGCCGCTCTCGTGGTAGGCAATGGTTGTGCGCTCCTTCTCCGTCATGACGCGCGCCTTCTTGGCGGGGCCGGCGATGACGCGCTCCATGGACTCCTCGATCTCGGCCATAGAGATGAGGTTCTTGTTGCGCCGCGCCGCCAGAAGCGCCGCCTCGTTCATGAGGTTGGCGAGGTCCGCGCCGGTGAAGCCCACGGTGAGCTGCGCGAGCTTGTCGAACTTGACGTCGTCGGCAAGCGGCTTGTTGGCGCCGTGAACCGCGAGAATCTGCTCGCGCCCCTTCACGTCCGGGCGGTCGACGGTGACCTGCCGGTCAAAGCGGCCGGGGCGCAGCAGCGCCGGGTCGAGGATGTCGGGGCGGTTGGTGGCGGCGATGAGGATGACGCTCTCGGACTCCTCGAAGCCGTCCATCTCGACGAGGAGCTGGTTGAGCGTCTGCTCGCGCTCGTCGTGGCCGCCGCCAAGGCCGGCGCCGCGCTGGCGGCCGACGGCGTCGATCTCGTCGATAAAGATGATCGAGGGCGCCTGCTCCTTAGCCTTCTTGAAGAGGTCGCGCACGCGTGAGGCGCCCACACCCACGAACATCTCGACAAAGTCGGAACCCGAGATAGAGAAAAACGGCACGCCCGCCTCGCCGGCGACGGCCTTGGCCAGGAGCGTCTTACCCGTACCCGGGGGGCCCACGAGCAGCACGCCGCGCGGAATCTTAGCGCCGAGTTTGCGGTAGCGCTCGGGCGACGCGAGAAAATCGCGCACCTCCTCAAGCTCTTCGACCGCCTCGTCAATGCCGGCGACGTCTTTGAACTTGACCTTGGGACGCGTGGCCTCGTTGGTCTTGGCGTCCGTCTTGCCAAACTGCATTGCCTTGCCGTTTGCGCCGATCATCTGGCGCATGAAATAGAACATGAGCACCACAAGCAGGATAGTCGGCACCACCTGGATGAGGATATTCGACCACATGTTGGGGTCGGAGGTGTCAATGCGATAGGTAATGGAAGGGCGCGACGCCATGAGCTCGTCGAGCGAGTCAGTCCCCACGTAGTTGGAGACAAAGCGCTCGAGCTTGCTCTCGTCGCCGCGGCTCTCGGCGTCCGGCCAGTACGTGCCCTCGACCTCGCCGACCATCACCGTGTAGGTAAGCTCGTCAACGCGATTCTCCTTGATGGCCGCGATCAGCTGGCTCGCAGGAATCTCGGTCGCCTGGCTTTGCGGGGCGCCCTGGTTCAGCATGGTGAAGATGACGTAGCCAATGAGCACGGCACCCACGATGAGGTAGATGAGGTTAGAGCGCGGCGAGCCGTCAGGCCCGCTGGGATCGCCGTCGCCAAACGGCATCTTGTTACTGCGATCATCACCGCCCGAGGGGGAATTATCGCCCCCTGCGCGCAGCAGGCGGGGCGCCCGGGTGTAAGCGTATTCAGTTAGAGAACGAAACATCACTACGAGTAAACCTCCGGCTTAAGGATGCCCACATAGGGCAGGTTGCGGTAGTGCTCGGCAAAGTCGAGACCATAACCCACCACAAAGGCGTCGGGGCAGTGCGTGCCCACGTACTTGGGGTCGATAGCGGCCTGCTTGCCCTCGACGTCCTTCCACAGGAAGGTCGCGACCTCAAGCGACGCCGGGCCGCGGTTGGAAAGGTTCTGCATAAGGTACTTGAGGGTGAGACCCGAGTCGAGAATGTCCTCGACAATGAGCACGTCGCGCCCCTTGATGTCCATGTCGAGGTCCTTCACGATGCGGACGATACCCGAGCTCTTGGCGTTGGCGCCGTAGCTCGACACGGCCATGAAGTCGATGGACAGCGGCACGTCGATCGCACGCATGAGGTCGCCCATAAAGACCACGGCGCCGCGCAGAACCGCGATAAGGACGAGGTCCTTGCCCGCGTAGTCGCGCGAGATCTGCTCGCCCATGCGCTTCACGATCTGGGCGATATCCTCCTCGGAGAAGAGAACGGATTCTACATCGGGATGAAGCGTAGTCATGAGCAACCTTTCTGCTGTGGTGGAACACCTGCTTATCTTAGCAGCCCGTGCGGGCAGCTGCACCCGCAAACGGGCGGGCACACGCGCCTCTTACAGGGAGCGAAGCGCAAGCTTGATGAGGATACGGGTCGAGGCGGTGCATTTAAACCGGTCGTCGAGCCGGATGCCCGCCGCCCACACAATCGCGCCACCGGGAGCGGTGCGTACCACCGGCACAAGCGGGCGCTCGGCCACGGGCACGCGCTCCTCGCCCAGGATGTCGGAGAGCTTCTTGCTGCGGCCCTGCATACCCAAGGGGCACATCACATCGCCCGGCGCAGGGGCGTCGACCCACAGGCGCGCGGCGCGCACCTCGGCGGGCAGGTCGGCGCCGCCCTCCTTGAGGCGGATCAGGTCTCCCTCGGCATAGCCAAGCGCCGCCGCGTCGATGCAGGCGACGTTGCGGCCTAGCCGGCCGTCAGCGTCGTCTGCCTGCGCGCGCGCAAGGTCGCGGGCAAGCGCCACAGCATCCGTACCCGCCGGGACCCGCATGACCTCGGCCTCAAGCACGGCCTCGTTGGCAAGCGGCATATGCCCCGGCACCGCCAGCCATCCGGCGGCAAGCGCCTCACGCGCCGCCGGGGTGCGGAGCGAGAGCGTGCCAAACTCCATGCGCGCGTCGATGCCGTCCGGCAGCGTGAGCGAGCCCTCGCCCGCGGCCACGCAGGCAAGCACCGCCTCTACATGCCGCATCTCTAGGCGCGCGTCACGATCGAGCGAGCGCACCGCCAGGCGCACCATGCGCCGGGCGATGACGAGCTCCGCCGCAGCAAGGCGTGCCCCGTCGAGAACGATAAGCCCTGACTCTGCGCGGCGCGTGCAGGCACGCAGCGCAGTTGCGGCGAGCTGCGAGAGAAAGGCGTCCTCGTCGCCCAAGATATCGCAGGTGGTCCCTACCGTGCGGGCAATCTGGCCGTTGCGCTCCGCGGCAAGGGGCATCACCTCGTGACGCACAAAATTCCGCAGGTACGAGGTATCATAGTTGCTTTCGTCCTCGCGCCAGGCAATGCCCGCCATCTCGAGGTAGCGGCAGAGCTCCTCATGCGTGCGGTCAATCAGGGGCCGGACAATGATGTTGCGCCGTCTGGGGATGCTCGAGAGCCCCGCCGGGCCAGCGCCGCGGATGGCGTTCATAAAGAAGGTCTCGGCGCGGTCGCTCGCCGTGTGCGCCGTCGCAATGCGCGCTGCAGTTCGCGGGCACCCCGCCTCGGCGCAGAGCTCGCGCGCGTAACGGCGGGCCGCACGGTAGCGCGCCTCACGCGCGGCTGCCTCCAGGTTTTGCCCGCCCAGATCGTCAAAGGTCGCGTGCTCCACGCAAAGGGGCAGACCAAACCGGTCGCAGAGGCTGCGCACGTACGCCTCGTCCCCGTCGGACGCCGCGCCACGCAGATGATGGTTCACATGGAGAACGTGCAGGCGCTCGCGGGCGATGCGCGCCGGCCCGCGGCCGTCGGCAATGTCGAGTGCGCCCGTGCAGGCCATAACCAAAAGCGCGGTTGAGTCCGCACCGCCTGATACCATAAGCACCACAGGCGCCGACTGCGCACGCGCCACGTCCCCCGCCGGGCCGCCGCCGCGGGCGCGCTTCCCAAAATGCTGTGCTACCGTTGGCACGTGCACCTCCTAGCCTCGCACCCATTGTATCCGTAACGAAAGAGCCATGATGACATCCAAAACACTCCCGAGCAACTCCCCGCACACGCCCGCGCCCCACGCGCTTCGCCTGCATATTCTGGGCAGTGGGTCAAAGGGCAACTGCGCGCTTGTCGAGGGGCCGGAGGGCTTCATCATGATCGACAACGGTTTCTCGCGGCGCGAGACCATCTCGCGCATGCACGAGCTCGACCTTGACGAGGGCCGCGTGCGCGCGCTCATTCTCACGCACGAGCACTCCGACCACGTGAGCGGCGTTTCGGTGTGGTGCCGCCGTTTTGAGGGCGAGCTCTGGGCGAGCAACGGCACCGCCGAGGCGCGGCCGTACCTTGCCGCGCTGCCGTTTCAGGCCTTCATGCCGGGCGATGTGCTCGATGTTGTCGGCGTGCGAATCGTAACGTTTCCCAATACCCACGACGTGGTGAATCCTGTGGGCTTTCGCTTTGAGTGCGCGGGCGACGCCATCGGCTTTGCGACGGACACCGGTGCGCTGACCACCGGCGCCCTCCGCGCACTGGCGGACGTGCGCGTGCTCGCGCTGGAGTCAAACCATGACGTGCCAATGCTCCGCACCGGCTCCTACCCGCGCTACCTGCAGGACCGCATCATCAGCGAGCGCGGCCACCTCTCCAACGCGCAGGCGGCAAAAGCCGTGCGCGAGCTTGTGACCGAACGCACCCAAGACGTGGTGGCAATGCACATCTCGCAAGAGAATAATCGCCCGAGCCTTGCCGTACGCGCGCTCGCCGAGGCACTCGGCGCGACTCTCGACAACGAACTCGGAAGCTCCGCCACGCTCGCGCGCCAGCCCGGCCTGCCGCCGCTGCGCATCCGCGCCGCCGGTCAAAACCGGCCAATCAGCGTCGGCTAGGGCCACGCAATCGTCCAAATCGCCAAACGAAATTCGGCCAACTCCCCAAACAAAATCAGTCCAACTCCCTAAACGAAATCGGTCCAACTCGCCAAGTTGGACAATCTAGCTCGTATCATGCAGATACACACCAAAGGGGAGAGCCCCTCTCGAGGCTCTCCCCTTCTCGTGTCTTATCAACGCTCAGACGGCCTTGACCGTGGCATCATCCGCAGCAGCTCGGGCTGCGTTTAGTCGATAGCGATCTTGGTGACGTTCTTCTTCTCAACGATCTTGGGCACGGTGACCGTCAGCACGCCGTCGGCGTACTTGGCTGCCAAGCCCTCGCTCGCAGCGTCCTTGAGGTAGACACCGCGCGTGGCGCTGTAGGACGTGAACTCCTTCTGCAGGTAGTTCTTGCCCTTGTCCTCTTCCTTCTCCTCCACGTTAACGGAGATGGAAAGACGGCCCTCGTTGAGCTCGACGTCAATGTCGTCCTTGTTGACGCCGGTGAGGTAGGCCTTGACCTCGTAGCCCTCGCCCGTGTCCTCAACATCGATGGGGAACGCCTTGGCGAGCGGCGCCTGGGCGAAATCCATCATGTCGTCGAACGCGTCGAGCAGCGACGTGTTGAAGGGACGGAGACCAAAAACCGAACGATACGGAACCATGCTAGACATAACCGATCACTCCTTAGTGACGACCCGCGGCAATGTCCGCTGTCGCGGGATTTCGTTGACCGCTTTTGTTATGCCCGCGCAAGGCGGTTCTATTCGCGCAGTCACAGATTTTTTAAGCGTCACAGTATCATCAAATCTAAGTATGCCTGACTTAGATTTAGCTTACAGGCGAGCATGCGTCGCCCGCAGAAGAGAGCACCGACCCATGTCGCCCCCATGAACCCTCCGTGAATATGCCAACGTTTTGCGATTGAGGACAGGCGGGCGCACCTCAGACCGTACAATAGCCTCAACGCCAGCCGACTATAGAGGGGCACGTGATGGACAACCTGGGCAACACGGGAGAGCGACCGCGCGTCGACCAGCGCGCAGGTACCCCCTCCTCCCACCGGCTCCACATGGGCGTCGCGACCTCGGATCCTCAGTATCTTCCCGTTACCGAACCGGCACGTCGCGCACCGCGCGGCGCCGCACCGGGTACCGCGCCCCAAGGCCCCGCGCACCCCGTTAGTGAGCAGCGGGCGCCCCTCCATTACGACCGCTATCTCCAGACTCCCAAGCGGGGCCGCGCCATCTTCTCGTCGCGCCAAGAGCGCGCCCGGCGCCGCACGCGCGTCTTGCTTGCGCTGCTTGTTTTAGCTGTCATCATCGTCGTGTTCGTGTGGCTCGTTATCCTCCGCTAAGGCTTTCACGCAAGACCGGAACGACCATGGACGAGAACACCCCGTATATCTACGCCGACAACGCCGCCACCACGCCGCTCTCACCGCGCGCGCTTGAGGCGATGACGCCCTATCTAACCAGCGTGTTTGGCAATCCGAGCGGCATCCATCGCGTCGCCCGCGACGCCGCGGCCGCCCTTACAGACGCGCGCGAACGCGTAGCGCGGGCCCTTGGCGCCGAGGCGCAGGAGATTTACTTCACCAGCGGTGGGTCGGAATCGGACACCTGGGTCCTCCGCGGCGCGGTACGTCGCTTCCGTGACCTCTACGGCGCAGGCGCACCCGTGCGCCTTATCACCTCTGCCATCGAGCACCATGCCGTGCTCCACACCTGCGAGGCGCTTGAGCGCGAGGGCGTCGAGGTCACCTATCTGCCCGTGGACACCCTCGGCCACGTTGACCCCGCCGACCTTGAACGTGCGCTCGCCAACGCTGAGGACATGAATCGCGCGGTAGGGGTCACCGCTCCTGCCTGCGCGCTCGTCTCCATCATGCTTGCGAATAACGAGGTCGGCACCATTGAGGACGTGCGCGAGCTTGTCCGCGTCGCGCATGCGCACCAGGTGCCCTTCCACACCGATGCGGTGCAGGCGGTCGGCCATATCCCTGTCGACGTTGCCGAGCTTGGGGTCGACGCGCTCTCGCTCTCTGCCCATAAGTTCCACGGTCCGCGCGGTACCGGTGCGCTCTACCTGCGCGAAGGCTTCTCTATCCCCCCGCTCATCCAGGGCGGGGCGCAGGAGCGCGGCGAGCGCGCCGGCACCGAGAACGTTGCCGGCGCCGTAGGCCTTGCTGCCGCGCTCGAAGAGGCTGTCGAGGACCTCGCCGGGCGGCGCGAGCGCCTGGCGCACCTGCGCGACGAGCTCGTCCGCCGCATCGTCGATGCTGTCCCCGATGTGCGCCCGACCGGCGACCCCGATCCCGCGCATCGCCTGCCCGGCACGGCATCCTTTGTCTGCCATAACGTGGATGGCGAGCTTTTGGTGGTACTCCTTGACCGCGCCGGCGTAGCGGCAGCAACGGGCTCTGCCTGCTCAACCGGCGAGACCGGCCCCTCGCACGTTATCGCTGCGCTCGGCATCACCGACCCGCGCTGGGCGCTGGGAAGCCTTCGCCTCACGCTTGCTGACGACATCACGGCAGAAGAAATCGATCTGCTTGCCGAGCGCGTCATTTCCACCATCAAGCGCACGCGCAATCTCAGCGCCGCCGTCTAGGTGGCAACCGCGGCGCCGATGTTTAGGTGCAGTGCCGGACCGTACACGCGCCTTTTCGCCAGCTGCACGCCCCGCACGCCAGCTGCATGTCCCGCACACCCGCAACACCCCGCGTCCAAGCAACGAAAAAGGGCGGGCACCCGCTAAGGTGCCCGCCCGAGTCGCCATAGTATGACCGGTCGCAAGGTCCGGTCATGACGCGCCAGCCGCGCTACGAGAGCAGCTTGCGACCGTCCTCCTCAATCTTATCCATAAGTGCGTCAGCCGCGGCGGCGTCCTCGCCCTTGGCGAAGATGTAGAGCTTGATCTTGGGCTCGGTGCCGGACGGACGGACGATGGCCTTGTTGCCGCCCTCGAGGTCGAACTCGATGACGTTAGCCTTGGGCAGACCGTTCACGCCCTCGCCGTAGTCAACAACAGCCTCAACCGGCGAACCGGCGATCTCGGTCGGCGCGGTCTCGCGGAGCGCGGCCATAATGCCCGCCATCTTGGCGGCACCGTCGGCGCCGGGGTAGGAAAGCGAGATGGTCTTGTTGTGGTAGTAACCGTACTTCTCGTACAGCGCGCGCATGGCCTGGACGAGGTTCAGACCCTGGAGCTTGTAGTACTGGGCCATCTGGCAGATAAGCAGCGACGCGTTGACGGCGTCCTTGTCGCGCACATGGTCGCCCGAGAGGTAGCCGTAGCTCTCCTCAAAGCCAAAGATGTAGCGGTCGACCTCGCCGGCGTCAGAGAGACCGGTGATGATGTCGCCGATGTACTTGAAGCCGGTGAGGCAGCGGCGGAGCTCAAAGCCGTACTCAGCGGCAAGAGCGTCGACCATAGCGGAGGACACGATGGTGGTCACCGCGACCTTGTTGGTAAGGTCCTCGCCGCGCTCGGCGCGCATCTTGCAGATGTAGTCGAGCAAAAGCACGCCCATCTCGTTGCCGGTAAGCAGCGTGTAGTCGTCGCCGTCCTGGCAGGCAACACCCACGCGGTCGGCGTCCGGATCGGTAGCGAGCAAGAGGTCGGGCTGCACCTCGGCGCAGAGGTCGATGCCCTTCTGCATGGCCTCGCGAATCTCGGGGTTGGGATACGGGCAGGTGGGGAAGTCACCGTCCGGGTCCTTCTGCTCGGGCACGATGGTGATGTCGGTAATACCGGCCTTGTTGAGGACGGTCGTCACCGGGATGAGACCCGTGCCGTTGAGCGGGGTGTAGACGAGCTTGAGCGGCGCGCCCGCAACCTGCTCATCGGTAAGATTGGAGACGGAGCACTTGATAACGGCGTCGTAGTAGGCGTCGAGCACCTCGTCGTCAATCCACTTAACGAGGCCCTTCTCCACGGCCTCGTCAAAGTCCATCGTCTTGACGTCGGTGAAGGGGTTGGTGGCCTCCATAGCGGCGGAGATGGCGTCGGCGGCCTCAGAGGTGATCTGGCAGCCGTCAGGGCCGTAGGCCTTGTAGCCGTTGTAGGGCGCGGGGTTGTGCGAAGCGGTCATGCAGATGCCGCCGGAGCACTTGAGGTAGCGCGTGGCCCAAGAGAGCGTGGGCACCGGGCTGATCTTGGGATAGACATAGGCCACAACGCCGTTGGCGGCGAGGATGGCAGCCGTCGTCTTAACAAAGAGCTCGCCCTTGTTGCGGCTGTCGCGCGCGATGGCGACGGTGGGGTTCTCAAAGTTCTTGTTGAGGTAATCGGCAAAGCCCTGAGTGGCGCGGCCGACCGTGTAGATGTTCATGCGGTTGGTGCCGGCGCCGATGGTGCCGCGCAGGCCCGCCGTGCCAAAGGCGAGGTCCTGGAAGAACGCATCGGTGATGGCGTCCTCGTCGCCCGCGTCCTTCATAGCCTGGAGCTCGGAGAGAAGCTCCTCATCCTTGACGTTGGCAATCCATGTGTCAAGGAGCTCATGTACATCTGCCATAGCATTCAGTCCTTCCTGTTGGGACATGCCTACCGGTTCGCCGCACGCCAAGGAGGTGGCGGTTGTGTCTGGGCGCACCGCACCCAGTATTTTGCATCATACGGCAACGGATGCACCATGGCGGCCATTACTCGGTAAGCGTAGGGATATGTAAGGTGGATGCGCGTGTAAGCAGCTGTCGTGTTACAATGGCAAACGCGGGCCGTTAGCTCAGCTGGCAGAGCAGGGGACTTTTAATCCCAAGGTCTAGGGTTCGAACCCCTAACGGCCCACCCGTTGATACGAACGCCCCCTACCATGGGGGCGTTTTTGGTTTGGAGCCCTTCCGGGGTTCGCGCCCGCAAGGGCCACATGGCGTGCAAAGTGCGCGGGTGCCTTTGCCAGCTCGGATCGTGGAGGCGCGCCGCCAAAAGGATCGCGCGGGCCATGGCGCGTCCGCTCATCCGCGCCACACGTTTCTGTAATCCGTACGCTCCTGACGCATCAAAATTAAATCCGTACGTTTCTGACGCAAAAGATGCCCCTAACGACAGAAACGTACGGATTCGAATTCGCAGCCAGCGAACTGGAGAACAGGACGACGTACTGGAACGAGTAGACTACTCCCAGCTCCACTGCCCGTTCACGAAGACCGGAACCTCGGTGCCGTCTGCCATGATACCGGTGATGTCCATATCGTCGGTGCCAATCATAAAGTCGACGTGCGTGGCGGAGGTGTTCACCCCGTGAGCAGCGAGCGTCTCGGCATCCATGTCGTAGCCGCCCTCGTAACACTCGGGGAAACCAATGCCGAGCGCCAGGTGGCAGCTCGCGTTTTCGTCGTAGAGCGTGTCAAAGAACAGCGTGTCACTCTCGCGGATGGGCGTGTTCTTGGAGATGAGCGCAACCTCGCCCAAGCGGGAGGCGCCCTCGTCCGTCTCGATGATGGAGCGCAGGGTCTCAAGCCCCTGCTCCGCACCGTAGTCGACAACCTTGCCCGCCTCAAAGCGCAGCCAGAAGCGGTCCACCTTGTTGCCGTGGTGGATGAGCGGCAGCGCGGAGTGGACGATGCCGTCGGCGCGCATGCGGTCGGGCGAGGTGAAGACCTCCTCGGTGGGGATGTTCGGGAAGAACGGGTGACCCTCGGGCGTCTCGCCCTTGCCGCCCGCCCAGATGTGGCGGTCGGTGAGGCCGATGGTAAGGTCGGTGCCGTTATCGGCGGTGTAGCGGAGCGCGTCGAAGTGATGCTCGTTCAAGAAACGCAGGTTCTTGTCAAAGGTCGCGTCGTGGAGCTCCCAGGCGCTCTCGGGGTCCTCGCCATCGGCGCGCGCCGCAGAAAGGATGGCGCACCACAGCTTGTAGATGGCGACCTCGTCCTCAAGACCCGGGAAGACGTGGCGCGCCCAGGCCGCAACGGGGGCCCCAGCGATACACCAGGGGTTGATGTTGAAGTCGAGCCCGCGGCGGTAGATCTTGCACTGGGAGTTGCGCGCCTTGGAGGCGGCTGCCGGCTTGGTCGGGTCAATGCCCTTGAGGGCCTCGGGGTCGGAGCCCTCGACAAAGATGAAGCAGGCGCCGGCGCGGGCGAGCGAATCGAGCTGCTCGACCTGCCAGGAGGGCGTCTTCTCAAAATACGCGGTCGCGACGTTTTCGTAGGTGAGGCGCGTAACCGCGTCGTCCGACCAGATGACTGTCACATGGCCGGCGCCGGCGGCGTACGCCTCGCGCACAAGCACGCGCACAAAGGCGTTTGACTCCACGGGCGCCTGCACAACAACCTCTTGCCCCTGCTTGACGTTCACGCCCTTGCGCACGATGAGGCGCGCGTAACGCTCGATTTTGGGCGCGAGGTTGCGCATGCCGGCACGAGCGTCCTCAACGGTCAGTGCGACTCGAATCATACTAACCCTCCTGCCAGGGTGCTATGTCTTTGGCTACCTGCGAGAACGCTGGTTCTTCTTGGGCTTTTTGGCCGGCTCGACCGAAGTGCCCGCAGAACCCTCCGCCACCTCGGCGGCGTCCTTGGCGGAGCCCTTAGACCCCTTTGACGAGGCCGCAGCGAGAACCTCGGCGATCTTGCGCTCGGACATGCCCTCGGCCTTGGAGCGGTAGTAGTTGCGGATGGGGCGGATCTTCACCATGTCGAACACAAAGGCGCCGATGATGGCGGCGTAGGAGACCACAATGCCCACAATCTCGAGCGGGTTGCCGCTCTGACCCACGTGATCCTGCTGGCCACCCAGCAGCACGTACCACGTCACCACGATGGCCGCCATGCCCACACCAAGGATCGCCCAGAAGATCTTGCGGTACTTGTTGTAGTCCTCGTCGGCCTTGAGCAGAACGCTCGAGGCGTCGTACAGACGGTCCTCACGGGCGCGCTCCTCGCGCTTGCGGGCGCGCTTCTCCTCCTTGGAGAGACCCTCGAGGTTCTCGCCGCGCTCGGCTGCCTTGCGGCGCGCCTTTGCCGAGGCGGGAACGACGCGGACCGACCCTGCGGCCGCGCGGGCGGGCTTGGCGGAGCTGGCGCCCTTACGGGTGGCGCCGGTGTACTCGTGCTCCAGCGTGCGCTTGTTGGTGGCGCTGCGCATACTCATTTACTGGTTCTCCTTCATGCTGACAAAATCGGTTCCGGTGATGATCTGGAACGCCTCGCGATACCGTGCGGACGTACCCTCGACCACCTCGGCGGGCAGGTGCGGCGGCTCGCCGGTCATGTCCCAGTTGGCGCGCAGCCAGTCGCGGACATACTGCTTGTCGTAGCTCGGCTGGACCTTGCCCTCTTCGTAGGTGGCGGCGGGCCAGAAGCGGCTCGAGTCGGGGGTGAGGCACTCGTCGATGAGGGTCACGCGGCCGTCGATGATGCCGAACTCAAACTTGGTGTCGGCGATGATGATGCCGCGGGTCGCCGCGTACTCGGCAGCGGCGGTGTAGATCTTGAGCGACAGGTCACGCAGCTGCTCGGCAATGTCGGCACCCACGATCTCGACGGTACGGTCAAACGAGATGTTCTCGTCATGGTCGCCGATAGCGGCCTTGGTGGACGGGGTGAAGATAGGCTCGGGGAGCTTGGATGCCTCGGTAAGGCCGGCGGGAAGCTTGATGCCGCAGACGGTGCCATCGGCATCGTAGGTCTTCTTGCCCGAACCGGTGAGGTAACCGCGGACGATGCACTCGATGGGCAGGGTCTCGGCGCGGCGCACGAGCATGGCGCGGCCGGCAAGGTAATCGCGGTACTCGGCAAACTCCGCCGGGAAGTCGTCCACGTCGATGGAGACGAGGTGGTTGGGCACAAGCTCGGCAAACTTGTCGAACCAGAAGGCCGAGATGCGATTCAGGACCTCGCCCTTAAACGGAATCTCATCGGGCAGGATGAAGTCGTAGGCCGAGATGCGGTCGGTCGCCACCATGAGCAGGTTGTCGCCAGCCTGGTAGATGTCGCGAACCTTACCGCGGGAATCGGGACGGCGCTCGAGCGTAGTCACGTGGGATCACTCCTTAGAGACGAGCCGGGTACGAGGGCGCACCCCCTCGATGCACCCCGCCGCGCCGCCGTTGCTAGCCAGCAAAAGACAGCGCTAATTCTCCATTGTAGTGGACGGCGTCTCGGGCGTGTGCTCACGCGGCAGATGAATCGTAAAAGTCGTACCTTTTTCAAGCTCGGAATCGACCGCGATGTAGCCGTGGTGCCGCTCGATAATCTGCTGGGTGAGGGAGAGGCCCACGCCCAGACCGCCCGCCTCGCGCGCGCGGCTTGCGTCGGCGCGCCAGAACCGGCTGAAGATGCGGGGCAGGTCCTCTTTGGCGATGCCGATGCCGGTGTCACTCACCGATATGAGCACGTCGCGCTTGCCCGTCTTGACCGACACCACAACCCAGCCGCCCTCGGGGGTGTAGCGCATGGCGTTGCTCATGATGTTGATGATGGCCTGGGTGATCATATCGGGGTCGCACTCCACCACCGCGTCGCGGCCCTGTGTCTCGTCGTTGAAGCGCAGGCGCAGGTCGTGGTCGTGGAACAGCTGGTGCTGGCCCGAGACAATCTGCCGCACGAACGAGACCATGTCGACCTCTTCGATGTTGAGGGGAGCGCTTTTGGCTTCCATGCGCGACAGGTCGAGCATCTGCTGGACGAGGCGTGCCAGGCGGCGCGTCTCGGCAGCGACGGTCTCCAGGTGCTCGTCGTCGGCGGGCATCACGCCGTCCTGCATTGCCTCGACCGTGGCGAGCATGCCCATGAGCGGGGTGCGCAGCTCGTGCGCAACGTCGGAGGTGATGCGGCGCTCGTGCTTGAGGTCGCGCTCGAGCGAGGTTGCCATCTCGTCAAAGGTCTCGCCCAGGCGGTCTATCTCGTCGTCGCCGCGCATGTTGGTGCGCGCCGAGAGGTCGCCGTCGCGCACCTGTTTGGCGGTTGAGGTGATGCGGCGAAGCGGCGAGGTGAGCATGTGCGAGACAAGAAAGCCGATCACGATCGAGATGCACACCGCAATGAGCGCGGCAAGCGCCATGGCGTTGAAGGTGCGATCGCGGAAGGCGCTGTCCGCTTTGCTGAGCAGCACATCGGAGCCGAGCACCCACACGCGAACGGTGCCGACCGTCTCGCCGTCGGCGGTGACGATCGACTTGGTAACCGAGCCGCCGGCGTCGGTAGGCGCGGTAGAGGTGAGGCTGTGACCGCGCTTGGCGGGAACAGCGGGCCAGGTATCGTCGTAGATAATCTCGCCCGTGGCATCGGAAACCTGGATGCCAATGTCGCTCGAGAGCGTCGTATCCGCCACCGACGACAGATACTCCGCCGTCCACGGCCCGCTCTGGTCATATGAGGCGGCAAGGCGCTGCGCGGTGACGGAGGCGATGTCCTCCATATTGGTGCGCGTGTAATCAGAAAAAACGCCGCCCCACACCACGCTGACCACGCCCACCATGATGAGCACGGTCATGACGGAGGTGGCCGCAAAGCTGAACGCCATGCGCGTGGCGTAGGAGATACCGGGCCGGTTATCCTTGCGCGGCGTATTCCAACTCGCCCGGGAAGACACCTTCTCGGGCGAGCTCTTGTGTCGTTTGCCTATTTCGAAGCGCGCTGAGGGCATGGCCAGCCCTTACTCGTCGGACTTCTTCTCCTGAGCGGGAGCCTCAAAGCGGTAGCCCACGCCGTGCACCGTGAAGAGCCACTTGGGATGGCGCGGGTCGTCGCCGAGCTTGGCGCGGAGGTTCTTAACATGGGAGTCGATGGTGCGCTCGTAGCCCTCAAAGTCGTAGCCGAGCACCTTCTCAACGAGCTCCATGCGGTTGTACACGCGGCCCGGGTGACGGGCGAGCGTGGCGAGCAGCTTGAACTCGGAGGCCGTGAGGTCCACGTCCTTGCCGTCGACCAGAATCTTGTGGCCGGAGATGTCGATAACGAGCTCGCCAAAATCGAGCACGTCAACCTCGGGCTCAACGTGGGCGCGACGGAACATGGCGCGCACGCGGGCAACAAGCTCGCGCGGGGAGAACGGCTTTACGATGTAGTCGTCCGCACCGAGCTCAAGGCCGATGATGCGGTCCTCGACCTCGCCCTTGGCGGTGAGCATGATGATGGGCACGGCGGACTGCTTGTCGCGAATGATCTTGCAGACGCGCTCACCCGATAGCTTAGGGAGCATAAGGTCGAGAATCACCAGGTCAAACTTGTGCTTCTCGAACTCGTCGACGGCGGCCTTGCCGTCGCCCACGCCCACGACCCAATAGCCCTCGCGGTCGAGATACGCCGCAACAGCGTCACGGATGGCCTTCTCGTCTTCAACCAAAAGGATACGCTTTGCATCTGAAGCCATGACCGGCCTCCTGTCTTGCCGTCGAGTTTGCCTCGTCCATTGTACCGCACCGGACGGCGCGGGCCCGTGAGCACGTGCTCCGCCTCCTATAAGCGTGCGAAAGTGCCCGCCAAGGGCGGAAAAGTGCTCTCCTGTTGTTCCATTATGCCCAGGGTGACCCGATTTCTTTCGGGTCATTCACTTAGAGGTTGAAGACGCGCGCCACCACGTGCTCGGGAACACCCTGATCGTTGCGGATGGTCGCATAGCTCAAGAAGCGGTCGACCACGCCCTCGCTCGCCGGCCAGTCGCCAAAATCCACGCTGCGGTCGGGGGCGAGCAGCGTCGCGTAGGTCTCGGCCTCTGTATCCACCACAAAGTGCGAGGTTTGGGCTTTGACGAGATAATGGGTGCCCTTGGCAATCGCGCAGGCAAGCGGCTCGCGGCGCACAAAGATGTACGGGCCGCCCTCGCGCCCGATGTAGGTTCCCATGTTGCCGAGGCTACCGCGCCCGCTGTAGCTCGCCTCGATGGAGAAGACAAATTGTTCGTTCATATAGATCGCCTCAAACGGGGCGACCGACGAGGGAAGCACGAGCTGGTCGCGGCGCGTGAGGTTGCCGTCGGTGAGATCGAGCGCCGTCATGCCGTAATAGACACCCTCGTCGTCGTTCACGCGGGGCGTGATGGTGAGGATGCCGTCTGCCACATGCGGCGACGCGGCAAAGCGGCCGTGGGAGGTCCACAGCTCGCGGCCCTCGGTATCGCCAAGCGTCCACTGGTAGCAGTGCGAGTCCTCGGCGCGCGCCGCACCCGTTGCCAACGGCATGCGCTGCCAGATGACGCTCGTCTCCCACGTGGTGAAGCGCGGCGGCTCCCAGTCGGCGTCGCCGTGATCGAGCTCAACGGGCTCACCGGTCAGCTGGCCGTTGGAAAGCCCCTGGGCAATGAGCGCCCAATCACGCGTGGCGTAATCGACCTCGACCCACGCAAAGACATCGTCGGTGGCGCGCACATCATGAAAACCGTACGTGCCGCCGAGGGTCGAAGACTCTATAAGAGTGTTGAGGTTGCCGCTCGCCAAGCTCATGACGCCGAGCGTGTTCACATGCGTGGACGACTCGGGCGTGAGCAGCGCCGCCGCCCACGAGCCGCCACTATGGAACAAAAGCGTTCCCAGCGGGAGCGTGAACTCCTGCGCCGCCGTGTAGGGGCAGTCGGCGCTCTGGTAATCGCCGTCGAGCACGGCGATGAGCTGCGAATCGTCGACCACCTGCGGCTCACCGGTAGCCTCGGGAACATCGCTGGACCCGCATGAGGAGAGCGAGATGGCAGCCATGCCCGCACCGATGGCGGCAACGCTACCGATGGTAAAGCTGCGGCGCGTGACCCCTCCAGAACCGGTAGACACGCCCGAGCCACCCGCTCGGGCTATAAGGCGGTCGAGCATGCTCATGCGCGGGCCTGCTCCTGGGCCGCGTCGAGCGCGCAGCAGAGCTGATCGGCACAAGACGTGCCCTTGTTGCCGCAGAGGTTGCCACGCAGGATGCCAGTGACTTCCTCAACGGAGCGGCCCGTGACGAGCTTGGAGACCGCCTTGAGGTTGCCGTTGCAGCCGCCCACAAACGAGACGCCCTCGATGGTGCTGCCGTCGTCGCTGAGGTCGACGTGGATGTTGCGCGAGCAAACACCGCGCGGCGTGAAATCGATCGAAATCATAAAACCCTCCCCTGGGTTTGAGGCGTCAGCCAAACCATACCGGACGGCTTGCCCGTCGCTCAGCAGAACTTGCCGCGCCACGGGGCAGCAGCCCGGTAACGACTGCCATTATCCCCGTTTCGCCACACCCCCGCACGCCCGGCACAGGGATTCCACGCTGCGAGCGCACCCCTCGGCCTCAAAATTGTGTATACCGAAAGATTGTGTATGGTGAAACTGCTCCGACTCTCAAGCACGATATCCTCAACAAGCTCTGTAGCTGGGAATACGTTCGAACCACATTTTAGGGCCGCAACTTTCGGTATACACAATTTTTCGGTAGGCACCTTCGGTATACACAATGTTTGCCCAGACGCCCCTCGTCGGCGCATCACGAAAGCCAAACCGTGCAAAAAGCCCCCGAGAAGATGGTCTTCTCGGGGGCTTCGGTCAGCTTATACAAGCAACGAGCTTATGCGAGTTTACTCCGTGGTGGTCGCCTCGAACAGGTCGGGGGTCGTCCAGCCATCGGGCACCGCACCGGTCTTGTCACCGTAGCCGAGGTCCTGGACCGTCCAGCCCTCGGGCACGCCGCCCTCGCCCTCCCAGGCGCCGACCTGGTGGCAGGTGGCGCAGGTGAAGACGCTCTGGTCGTGCATACGGTGGCAGGTGTTGCACTGCTGCACGCCATGGTAATCGCTGTGCGGGTCAAAGCTCAGGTCAGCCGTCGAGGACTCGGTCGCACCGGGCATCACGCCAGCGCCGGAGTGGCAGCCGCTCTGGAGGCAGAACTCGTTGGAGTAGCTCTCCTTGGCGAGCGGGGTGTCATAGCCGCCGGAGAGCTGCGCCTGGATCTGCGAGCCCATCTGGCCGAGCGTCTGCTCGTGGCAGCCGAGGCACTGGTTGTCGACAACGCCCTTGTGCGCATAGGCGAGCGACGTGGTGTCGTTCTCGAAGGACTGATAGTACTTGCCCATGGTGCTGTGGCAGAGGCTATCGCAGAACTCCGGAGTGGAGCGCCAGGCCCAGCCGGCAACACCGAGGACCGTGACCACCACGACGGCGGCGATCACGATCGGGAGGCGCTTGGCCTTCCAATTGATCTTCTTCTTCGGAGCATCAGCGGTCTCGGCCGCCGTGGTCTCCTGCTTCTCTTCAGCCATCGGTATCTCCTCTCAGGCAGCTTAGGCCAGCGCCGGGTTGTCGCCGCAGTAATCGGCGAGCACGCCGGCGTACTTGCGGGTGCGCTCGTCATAGGACTTGCCGCCCTCGGTAAGGAGACCAAGCTCCTCGAGGTCGGAGGCAACGTCGTCGAGACCGAGGTCCGTGAGGCACTCCTTGGTCGGGCAGCCGAGCTCGGCGTCCCAGCCAAAGCGCTCGTACATCATGGTGAGGGCCGTCTTCCAGTCCTCGCGCTCCATCTTGTTGGTGCCCTTGGTGAACGGCTCGATGTCCGGATCCTTGGTGAAGACCCACTCGGTGATGACGTCGTGGACGTTGCGGAAGTCATTGCAGCCCAGGTTGCCGTCGGCGTCCTTCATACCACGGGCGGTGTTGGCGCGCTGGAGGGTCATGACGCGCTCGGCGGCCTTGTAGAGGTCGTCGATCGTGATCTCCTGGCCGGTGACCGCGGTGTAGAACTGAGCCTCGAGGTCGAGGTCGCCGCGGTAGCTGCGCTCCTTGGCAGGGGCCATGGCCATCGGCCACACCCAGTTGCAGAGCGTCAGGCAGTCATGCAGCACGTCGGTGACGATGCTCCACCAAGCGAACTCGGCCTTGTACTCGTTCATGGGCGTGTAGTCGTTGTTGGGGTCGATAGCATCCTCGGAGCCCCACATCTCGGCCGCCATCTCCTTCTTGAGGTCGATGGGAAGACCGCAGCCCTGGAAGTTCACCGCAGAGTGAATCATGTCGTCGCGGTTGAAGACCATGTTGTAGAGGCCGCCGGTCTGGCCGAAGCACTCGATGGCGTGGTGGACGGGCCAACCACGATAGTTGATGAGGCAGGAGGTCGCGTTGTCGAACCACTCCATGTGGTCCCACTCACGGCACCAAACCATCGGGCCGTAGCCAAGAAGCGCGATGGGCTTCTTCTCGACGTCGTTCTCGGCGATGTCGCAGAGGATCTTGATGAACGAGGTCGGATCGCCGTTGTTCACAATGGCGTCGAAGTTGTACTCGGCCATCTGCTCGGGCGTGCAGTGCTCGGCGAGGATGCCCTTGGTGTAGGTCCAAGCGATGTCGCGGTAGAGCTGCGCGTAGTTGCACCACAGGCCGAGGTCGTCGACCGTGTTGGAGATGAGCTGATCGTAGAAGACGGAGGTGTCGGTGTTGGTGCCCTCCTCGGTCTTAAGACCGGTGGCCTTCATGATCGGCTGCATGTAGCTCGAGAACGGGAAGTTCGGCACGCAGGTGTTACCCGAGGACTGGTAGCCCGTGGCCTCGTAGACGCGCGGATCCTGGATCTGCGAGTAGCAGCGCACGGGGCAGCCGTGGCAGCCGGCCATCTTGACGGTGTACTTCTCCGCCTCGGGGCCGAGGTCCTTGGTGGACTTCATGCAGCGGTAGCCCATGGTGTTGGGCTCGAAGGGCTTGGGCTCGCCGGTCTCGATGGGGCCGCCCTCGGCAGCTGCCCAGTAGAGGCCCTTGCGAGCGGTCCAACGCGAGCCGGAGTCGTAGTACTCGGCCCAGGACTGCTGGGTGCTCGGCACGACGTGGTTGTTGTTGGAGCCGAGGACCTGGGCGATCATGTAGTCGGAGAGGTCGGCGACCATCTGCGGGTCAGCGACGTTCACGGCCTTGGTGCCCTTGACGACGACAGCCTTGCACTTCTTGGAGCCAAGAACCGCGCCGAGGCCCGCGCCCGCGGAGTGGCTACGGGTGTTCATGACGCACGCGTAGGGGAGCAGGTTCTCACCGGCAGGGCCGATGGTGGCAACGCAAGCCTCGAGGCCGTGCTTCTTGCAGAGAGCCTCGGTGGTCTCGCGAGTGCCCTTGCCCCAAACGGCGGAGGCGTCCTCGATCGAGATCTTGTCGTCGTCGATCAGGATGTAGACGGGCTTGTCGGAAGCGCCCTCGATGATCAGGCCGTCGTGGCCGGAGTACTTGAGGGTAGCACCGAGCTGGCCGCCGCAGTGAGCGTCGACAACGAGGTAGTCCGTGGTGAACGTGGAGAGCGTCGCCCACGTGGAGCGGCCGCCCAGAGGCACACCCGAACCGGTGAGGGGGCCGACGGCGAGGACGGCCTTGTTCTCGGGCGCATCCCACGCGGTGCCGGCGGGCACCTCGTCATACATAATCTTGTTGGCGAAGCCCATGCCGCCGATGTAATCCTGCTGCATGGCCTCGTCGGACTCGACGGAGATGTCTCCCGTCGTGAGGTTGACGCGCGCGATCTGGCCCGCCCAACCGTAAGAACCATAGGTGGCAGTATCAGCCATTGCGTATCTCCAATCTTTAAGCGACCTTGCCGCCGCCGACGAAGTCCTGCTGCTCGCCTACGAGCGGGTACGGATTCTCCTGACGGGTCGGGCCAGACGAATGGCTGACATCCTCCCACTCGATGAGCTCGATGGCGCCGTTGGGGCACTGCGCCGCGCAGCGGCCGCAGGCGACGCACTTGCGGGACTTGCCGGTGACGGTGTTGATCACGGGCATGTCGTACGGGCAGGCGGTCACGCAAGCGCCGCAGCCCACGCACTTGTCCTCGTCAACCACGCGAACGCCGTTGTCGTTGGTGGTGATGGCGCCGTGCGGGCAGGCGGTCTGGCAAAGGGCCGTCTTGCACATGTAGCACGCGCGGATGGTCCACTCCATGGAGTAGAAGATGCCGTCGCCCGAGCCGAGCTCCTTGCCGTACTGGTAACCGTCGTGCACGTGGATACGCGCAGCGGCCGGCTGGCTCACGCCGTCGAGGGCGAGCGTGCAGGCCATCTCGCAGCGCTGGCATCCGGTGCAACGGGCACGGTTCACCTTGAGCACGTGGGACGGCGTGGCGTAGTAATCCAGGTCGCCCATGGAGCTCGTCGGCGCGGCGGCCGCCTCCTCCGGGAGCAGGCCGAGCGCCACCATGCTCGCCACGAACGCTCCCGAGACCTTCACAAACCCGCGACGGGTGAAGAAGGATTCGAGGCGATCCGCGCCCGAGCCCACCAGCTCTGTGGTGGTGTTCTCTTTCATAGTTCCCTCCCCTACTGGTTACGGTGGTTCCCCACCGTGGTTCGATATGACGTGCGCACCTGGCGACGGTACGCATTTCGCCGCATATCATTGTCACCTTTGTTTGTTCGCAAGCCTCACCTGCTTCCGGGTAATTTGCGCCTTTTAGTGCATTTTCAGGCACAACAGGCTGTCACCTGTTTGAGGTGACCTGTCGCAAAAGGGCATATAACCGTCATGTTTGGGGACGGGGTCGTTTTGCGCACGACCTGGTTAAATCTCGCCCGCCTCGCGGAGCTCTTGGTCCACACGGCTATCGCGCAGCGAGCAGTTCTCGGTAATCATGCACGGGACCGAAAGACGCGTGCAGGGAAGCACCTCATCCAGCTCCGCGATCGAGAACTGGCGGACGCGCAGATAGTAATCACCCACCAGGGCGCGCACCGCCTCGAGCGCAAAGACGAGCGTGTAGTTGCGACTCCCCGGCAGAGGACCGGTAAGCTCCTCAATGTCCTCGCGCGTAATGGTGAGCGCCTCGTCAACGGTCTTGCCGCGCAAAAGCGTTGCGAGTGCTGTGGCGCACGCGATGGCGGCAAGGCATCCGTGGCTTCTGAAGCCCACCTCGCCAAACGCCCCCGCCTCCGGATCAATCTGGGCAAAGAGCTGCATCTGCACCGTGCCGCGTTTCTCCTTGCCAACGCTGCAAAAGACGTTGGCTCCATCCGGAATGCCGCCGTTGGCAGCATCGGCAATCAGGTCGATGGTCTTCTTGTCGTATTCCGAGATAGGCGCGTCCTTCTCAATCTGGTACATATCGGGCGTACGCAGAAACGGCGTGTCCTCGGTCAGACGGTTCTTGGGCATGGGTTCTCCTCAATACATCTCGGCGCTAAGGCCCAGGTGGCATACGGCATATTCGGCATCGCGCCGCAAGCGCGCATTACGGATTGCGCTGCTGCTCCACCCCGTACCACTCCGCAAGCGAACGCGCCTGCGCCTCGGACAGATAGATATCCGAGTAATAGTAGGTGCGTCCGTTGCTCGCATGGGTCTCGTGGATGTCCTTGAACGAGCCCGCCTCCCGCACCTTGGCAAAGACCTCGCGCGTGTGCGCGGGTGACCACAGATAGGGCGGATTCATAAGGCTGTCGATACCCAAGGGGCGCGGGTAGGTGCTCGACTCGGTGCGCACCACGTCAACAAACGTGGCAACGTCGTTGTCCTCGGCCGTGTGGTAGAGGGCCTTCGCAAAACTGTGCGAGAGCAGCGCCGCCGAATAGAGGTAGGTCGCTTTCTTGCCCTGCAGGATGGCGATGTCTACAACCGAGCGCTCGGGAAGCGGGTCGTCTTCGCTCAGCTCGCGGCCCTCAAGCTCGACGTCAAGGGGCTTGGGCGCAGCAAGGCGGCCCATTACGGGCTTTGCCTCGGCGTGCTCATGGGTATCGAGATAGTCCATGAACTTTTGCTCGAACTCCTTGGCGGTCATCCCCTCAGGCGCGATGGCGCGCTTGCGCCACCGACCCGTTGTGGTGAGCTTTCCCTCGTAGGAACGCTGACGCACGTCGGTAAGCGCTGCATCGAGAGCGCGAATCCACGCGTTCTTGGCGTGAATCGCTGCGCGTTCCTCGTCCGTCAGGGCTTCCGCCTCTTGATTGTTCGCCTCAGCCGCAACCTCCACGGCCGCATCCTCAACAGCGGTCGCCTCAGCCGGCGCAATATCGTTTCTCTCCTCCATGGGGCCCCTTCGCTCATGGGTTACCTGCGTCGATTCGCATGCATCACAGTTTAGTACAAGGTATACTTCATATCACCTCAAACAGGTGACCCCAATCAGGGTACCTTCGCAGTAAGGATGAGACGTGGCCGCAGAACCCGTTGACAACGCTTCGAGTGAAGACGCCAAGCGCGTGCTCCTACCTGCTGTTTTGGGCCTTGCATTTGCCGCCGCCTCGTTTGGCCTCACCGCCCAAGGAGGCGCCCTTGCCGGCGTGTCACCCGCCTTTGAGGGCACGGCAACGCTTGTCACCTGTGCGATGGCAGCCGCTCTCATGCTGAGCGCCTGGCATCACGGGCGCCTAGCCAAGCGCGCTGTCTTTCTCATCACCTTTGTCGCCATCCATATAGCCGGCATCGGTGCGCTCGGGCTTGTCTTTCTGGACATCACGCGCCCCGCACAGGCTGCCCTGTGGGCCGTGGCGCTCGAGGCCGTGAGCGGATGCGGCAGCGCCCTGCTTATGTTCTATTGGCTCCGCAAGCTCCGCGGCACCTCAGCAACCACCGTATCCGCCGTGTCGTTTGCCGCGCTCGCGCTGGGCACCGCCGTGACATTTGTGGCAGGTATTGCGGGACCTCTCGCCTGCCATGTTGCGGCCTTTGCGCTCTCGTTTGCCCAGTTTGCCACCACTCGCGCATCACGCCGTTTCGAGGCACCGGGCGGCGCCTTCCCCGCTCACCCCGAGATGTACTTTGGCACGAGCGAGGAGCGCTTCTCGGACCGCGGCTACCTCGCTGCCGCACTTGCTGGCGTATGCGGCGTTTCCCTTGCGGCCGGTATGGCCAACGCTTTTGCCATCTCGGTCGAGGGATCGGCGGGCCTTGAGTTTGTTTCCCGCCTCATCACCCTCATGCTGGTGTGCGCGGCCGCGGCGGCGGTCATGCGCCGCTCGCTCGAGACGCAGGAGCGCTCGTTTGTCGCCAACATTTGGATTGCCCTTTGCCTGCTGTTGAGTATCGGCGCGGTCTTCCTGTCGTTCGGCGGGCCAGCCGCCTACATCGGCGGCGCCGTTGATGCCGCTGTCCTGCTTCTTCTGCAGGCACATATCTGGTATCTCTCGGTGGCGTTCTCGAGCTACGGCAAGCTCGACCCCTACATCTACGCCGCAGGCTCGTGGATCGCGCTCCACGCGTTCCACGTTACGGGCACGGCCCTCGGCCATCTTATTGCCGGCGCCACGCCGCAAAACCCCGCGCCCGCCATCGCCCTCATGGGTCTTTGCGCGGTAGGCGCCACTCAGATTGTGTTCTCACAGCTGCTCGCCGACCCTGAGCGCACGCCCCTGCCCGGCACCGCCGCTCAGGCCGCCGCGGCCCAAATCCTCCCGCAAAACGCACCGGGCATGCTCGCCCCGGCCTCGGCCGAGGTGCCTTCCCTAGGCGCAGCGGCAGACGCCGGCGCGCCCTCTGACGTGCACATTGCTACCTCGGTCATCGCCATGGGGCAGCGTTTTGGCCTCACCGGCCGCGAAATCGAGGTTCTCACCCTCTACGCCCTCGGCCACACGCAAGCACGCGTGAGCGAGGAGCTCCACCTCTCGCAAAACACCGTACACACCCACATCAAGCGCATCTACGACAAGTGCGACTTGCACTCGCGCCAGGAGATTCTCGATTACCTGAATGAATACGGCGGCTAGGTTCCGTATCAACATGTAGGAATGTGCACTATTTTGCACATACCTGTTTTGTTATGCGCAGGCGCTCCTCGACAACATTGGCATACGCAAGCACGCTCCAACAACATTGGCATACGCAAACGCGCCCCGACGCTCGGCCGGGACGCGTTTCTGCACCAAGAGTTCTTGGCAGCTAATTGATAGGTTCTACCAGCCGGATGCCTTCCACCGGCCGGCAAACCGCAATCAGCTGCAAGCCTTACGCGAAATCGAGCTCCTCGAGACGGTCGAAGACGCGGTCGACGCGCGTGAGGAAGTCCCACGGATCGAAAATCTCGTCCAGCTTCTCGGGCGCGACCGTGCAACGCGGATCGGCCTCGAGCTTCTCCCGGAACGTGGTGCCGCCGGCGCACTGCTGCACCTCGCGCCACGTGGCCATGGCGTTCTCCTGCACGATGGCGTAGGCCTCCTCGCGCGTGATACCCGTCTCCACGAGGGCGAGCAGCACCTTGGACGAGAAGATGAGGCCGCGGGTCTTGTTGAGGTTGGCCTTCATCTGCTCCGGATAGAGGATGAGGCCGTCGACCACGCGGGTGAGGCACTGGAACATATGGTCAAGCGCGATAAAGCTGTCGGCCTGCGCCACGCGCTCGGCGGAGCTGTGCGAGATGTCGCGCTCGTGCCAAAGGGCAACGTTGTCGAAGGCCACCTGCGCGTTGGCCTTCACCACGCGGGAGAGGCCGCAGACCTTCTCCATGGTGATGGGGTTACGCTTGTGCGGCATGGCACTCGAACCCTTCTGGCCCTTCTTGAAGGGCTCCTCGGCCTCAAGGGTATCGGTCTTCTGGAGGTTGCGGATCTCGGTCGCAATGCGCTCGCAGGTAGCGGCCGTAGTGGCGAGCACGCCGGCAAGATAGGCGTGGTGGTCGCGGCTAATGACCTGCGTGGACAGCGGGTCGTGCACAAGGCCCAGGTGCTCGCAGACGTACTCCTCCACAAACGGGTCGATGGAGGAGTAGGTGCCCACCGCGCCCGAGATAGCGCCAAAGGCAACGTTGGCGCGGGCGTCAATCAGACGGTCGAGGTCGCGCTTGAGCTCCCACGCCCAGCTGCCGAACTTCATGCCGAAGGTCATGGGCTCGGCGTGGATGCCGTGGGTACGACCGGCGCAAAGGGTGTTGCGCTCCTCAAAGGCGCGGCGCTTGCAGATGGCGCCGAGCTTCTTGACGTCCTCGATAATGATGTCGGTCGCCTGCACGAGCTGGTAGCAAAGCGCCGTATCGCCGAGGTCGGAGCTCGTCATACCAAAGTGGACCCAGCGGCTGGGCTTGGGCTCGCCCTCGGGAACCTCGGCATCGATATACTCGCCCATGTTGGTGAGGAAGGCGATAACGTCGTGGTTGGTCACGGCCTCGATGGCGTCGACCTCGTCCTTGTTGAACTTGGCGTGATCGCGAATCCACGCGGCCTCCTCGTGCGTGATGCCAATCTGGCCGAGCTCGGCCTGCGCCTCACAGGCGAGAACCTCGATTTCCTGCCAGATGGCGTACTTGTTCTCGAGAGAGAAGATGTGACCCATCTCGGGACGGGTGTAGCGATCGATCATGCTGAGCTCCTTTGCGCGGCAGCCGGCAACCGAGCCGCCGGTGCGGCCCGCTCTTACCCGTCTATTGTACGGCACGGGGCGCGCCTCGCCAGGTGGACGCGGCGAGGCGCACAAGCAACGCAAAGGTGGGGCGAGGTTTAGCCTGCAACCGGCGAATCGTCATCCCAATAGGAGCCGCCCTCGACGGGCGCCGCGCCGGCGCGGGCGTTGTCGCCCTGCGCGCTGCCAGGCGGCACCGGGGCCGTACCCGCGCCGCCGCGCGGGGAGAACCCGCCGCAATCTGCCGGAACGCCCTCGGGCAGGGGATCTGCCGACACACCCCAGCGCGCGACCTCAAACCGGCAGAACCACTGACCCATAGCGTTTATGGCAACCATCTGCATGGCAATGCAGACCACGCCGTAGAAAAACGCGGCGGCGATCACCAGAAGGACTGCAAAGATGATGGGACCCGCGCCCCAAGACGAGAGCTGCTCCAGCGGATAGCCGCCGTGCCCCAGGTGAAACGCAATGCCGCCGTGGCGCGCATAGGAGACAAAGCCACCAAAGGCGAGTGCGCCGCCGAGCGCGGTGGTCGCGAGCGTGTAGACGATGCTGAGCGCACCGCCCGCGAGCGACACGAGCCACGTCTTGAGAAAACCGCCCGGGTCGCGCGCGATCATCTGGAACAGCCGGTCGACGCGCCACCCCGCAGCAAAGCTGTCGTAGAGCGTGGCGCGCATCATCGCCGCCATGAGGAACGTACCGAGCACAAGGCCCACGGCAAGCGCGATCACACCCCAAAGCGAAAGCTCGGTAATACCATCGACAATGGAAGCGGCCGAAAGACCCGAGCCCATAGGCAGGAAACGCATGAGCCGGTCGATACGACTAAAGCCAAAGACCGCGAGCGCAAACCGCACGATCATGCCCATAAGCAAAAAGACCAAAAAGGCCCTACCACCCGTGGCAAGGACCTTGCCGTAGTCTACGTTGCGGCGCTTGGGCGCAGTGTCGATCCCCCACGCCGTGAAGCGTGCCCACTCGTAGGCATAGCCAAAAACAACGATCTGCCCCAGGATGGGAATCCAGCCTACAAGCGCAAGCAAGCATAGAGGGATGATCCAGCCTCGCTCGTGCGTGAGCATCCGCCACGATGTCGAGAAACCAAGTTCCCGTGAAAGCATCCGAGCTCCTTCCTCCTTCCGGCGTGCGACACGCAGACGCCAGCGCGCACGGAATCTCATCCCAAGTTTACCTGCGATGCTGCGCGAGGCGAAGGTTCGCCGCGACCCTTAAGTTGCGCTTTGGCGCCGTATAAGTCTTTTTTAAGCGCTCGACCAAACCCGGCGGAGCACATCCACCACGTTCTTTACAGAAAATCGCGTTTGCATCGCGCGAGGTTTACGGTACAATTGCCTGTGCTTGCAACGGAGAGTTGTCCGAGTGGCCGAAGGAGCACGATTGGAAATCGTGTAGGCGGCAAAACCGTCTCCAGGGTTCAAATCCCTGACTCTCCGCCAGTTGCCTTTTCTCGCGGCGTGCCTTCTGGGCACGCCGTTTCACCCCATGCGGAGGGGTGGCAGAGTGGTTGAATGCGGCGGTCTCGAAAACCGTTTGGCCTGTATAAGGTCACGAGGGTTCGAATCCCTCCTCCTCCGCCAGCATAGACGCTCACGGGCCTCCATCCGATTATCGGAGTGGGGCTCGTTTCTTTTTTGCCCCGAGCCTCTGGTTCAGCGCACGCTCTCCTCCCCTTACCATTCATCTCCCTTGTGCAATTCAGTCTTATCTTTGGCGTACGTTTTGGCATGATTCTCGCTAAGATATACGGGGCCTGTACGCATGTTGATGTGAAGGAACCGGTCGTGTCCCTCGCCACCTACGCCATAGCAGCGGCACCTGCCGCGCTCGCCATACCCGTCACCAGCGGCGCTGTTGACACGCCCGTTGCGGTGCCGGTGTGGCTCGAGCTCATCGCCATTGTGGTGGCATCTATCTCTGGCGCGCTCACGGCACGCGAGAAAAAGCTCGACCTCGTGGGCGCGGTGTGCCTGGCGGTCCTCTGCAGCCTGGGCGGCGGTCTTCTGCGCGATGTGACGCTGCAAGTGGGAAACGTCTATATCCTTAACCAGCCGATTGCCATGCCGGCGGCCATCCTCACGGCAGCCGTGGTATTTGTAGCTCCGTCCGTTATTGCCAAGCAAGACCGCTTGATCGCCGTGCTCGACATCTTTGCGGTGGGACTCTACGCCGCAACCGGTGCCGACAAAGCCCTTGTGTACGGCTTTGACCCTATCATCTGCATCACCATGGGATTTTTCACGGGCGTGGGCGGCGGCATGCTGCGCGACGTCTTTTTGGGGCAGGTCCCCTACATCTTCCAGCGCAGTAACCTCTACGCCGTTGCCGCTATCGCGGGCGCGGGCGTCTACCAGGTTGCCAAGATGGGCGTGCAGTACCTCGCCGAGAGCCTCCGCAGCGAGTGCCAGGGCAAGATAAAAGTCACCACGATAAAGCCCACCGGCTTCATGCGCACCGGCCTTTCCAACAGCGTGGTTGACCAGTACGCTTTTATTCCCGTCGTCAAGGGCCCCATGGAAATCCTGACCGGCATGGAGGAGGCTCCGCTGCGCCCGGATTACCACGACATAAATTCCATGACCTACAGCGACCC
>CASDZW010000008.1:75133-95910 GCA_949285915.1 uncultured Collinsella sp. | reverse complement strand
CGTTTCCGTTACGTCGTAGACGTTGGTGAACTTGAAGTCCGCGCCATCGACCTTCTCGGAAGTCACCTTCGCTTCGAGCTTGCCACCGCCAAGGTCGGTCACCGTGACCTCGACGGTCTTGGTGCCCTGTTCGTTGGTGACGCCAGCAACCGAACCGGACTCGGTGATGGTGTAGGTGAACACCTGGGTGCGGCCAGCCGTGTAGGTCTCGATGCCCTCGTCCGTCGCCGCTTCGTCGGTCGTGGCCTCATCAGCCGTAGCCTCAGTGTCCGCGTTGGTCGTCACCGGCTTGGAGCCGAAGGTGTTCTCCATCGTGTAGTGGATGTCCTCGAAGGTCACGCCACCGGCGGCGCCGTTCTTCACCTTCGTCACCGCGGGCATCGGAGCAGGCGTGCCGTCCGCAGCCGGCGTGCCGGTGATGGTGAACTCGTACTCGCCGCCCTTGAGCGTCGGGATGTTGGTGGGATTGGTCTGACCGCCCACAATTTCCTTCGTACCCGCGATGTCGAGCGCGAAGTCCGCGTCACCACCATAGGTGTTCTCGAAAGCGAGCGAGGTGCCGCTGTCGTAAGACACCACAGGCGTCAGCGTGCCGTTGCCGTCATCGGTCACCGTAATCTTAATCTTCTGCGAGCCGGTGTTCGCCGTCACGCCGGTACTCTGGTCGGGAGCGACCTCGCTCACCGTGTAGTTGAAGGTGTACACCGTGCCGGTATCGGTGGTCTCTGCCGTGGCCGTACCGACCTCATCGGAGCCGCCGTTCACGGCCGCCGCCAGGTTCTCGGTGGTGTAGGTGATGTCGCCGAAGGTGATGTTGCCGTTGGCATCGTTGGAACCCTCAGCAACCACCACGTCGCCGCTCTTCACCTGGAAGGTGAACTGGCCGTTGGTGAGGTCGTCGTTCTTCAGGGTCTTCGTGCCCTCAATCGTGGCATCGCCCTGCGCACCCACGGTCGTCGGGGTGGCCTCGTAGCTGTTCACGAACGCAACGGTCGTGCGCCGGTCGGTGGTCTCCGTACCGTTCACCACGGTCTTCACCGTCATGGTGCCATCACCGTCATCGGTCGGGGTAATCGCGACCGTGTAGGTGTTGGTATCCAACACGTAGTTCTTGTAGTCGCCATCGCCGGTCTTGCCGTTCTCCGCGATGGTATACGTGTAGGTAACTCCATCGTCGGACTTGTCAAAGGTGACGGTCTCGAACGGATTATTCTTCACCGACGTCGCAACGCCCGCAGCGGCAGCAGCGCTCTCGACCTCGATGGAGGCACCGTCCTGGATGCCAAGCTTCTCAGCCGCAGCTTCGGCGTTATCGCCGGTCGCCGTGATGGTGAAGCTGAACTGGCCATCCGCCATGGCATGGTTCGTCACCTGCTTGGTGATGTCCAGGCCGCCAGCGCCGTCGGCGTTGTACTCAGCGGAGGTGTTATAGGTGTTCGTGAACGAGCCGGTTACGGTTGCAGTGGCTACGAGCTGACCGCCCACGTCCTTTACCTCGACGGTGATGTTGACCGTGTTGGAGTCGTATGTGACGCCGCCGTGGTTGCCCTCAACCTCCGTCACCGTGTACTTATAGGTACCGGCCTTGTCATAGGAGATTGCGCCGAAATCGAACGTCGCGGTGTCCTTGGAATCGCCAGTGGGTGCGCTGATCGTCTTGCGGGCATTGCCCTCGTTGTCGATTGTTACACCAGCATCCTGGTCTGTCTTAGGCATCGGAGCGCCATCGGTCGGGCTCAGCACGAACTCGAATTCATAGTCATTCGTCCACTCATGACCGGTGAAGGTCTTCTGCAGCGCAAAGTTCGTAGGCACGCCTTCAGACGCCGTAGGCGTATAGGTGTTGGTGAAGTCGAGAGCGGCAAAGCCTTGGTCACCCGTACCGTGATCGGTCAGGGCAGGCGTTACGCTCGTAACCTCACGCTTGAGGACACCGTTCTCATCCGTCACCTTCACGACAACCGTGTACTCGGTGGTATCGGCGGTCACGTTAGCAACAGTAGACTCCGCCTCGGAAACCTTATAGGTGTAGATGCCCTCACGCTCGTAGGTGATCTTGCCGGTGTCGAAGCGATAGGTGTTGCCCGTCTCGGAGCTCGGGTTAATGGTCACGGTGTAGTCGAAACCATTGCCGGCGACATTCGTCTTGACCTCAGAGATCTGATAGTTGGATCCCTGCGTATCAACGCCCGGAAGCGGAGCGCCCTGCGGCCACTCGGAACCGTCGGTCTCGGTAGCCGTCATGGACACGTTGAACGTAAAGGCATCACCCTGCTGCCAGTCGCGTCCCTTGAGCGTCTTGAAGATGTTCATGTAGCTGGAGATGGACGTCGGGTTGTAGGTGTTGGTGAAGTCGAGCTTGGTAATGTCGACTGCATCACCCGTGGTACCCTCGCCATCGCCGCCATCGACAATCTTCACCGCACTCGGGGTAACGGTCATCTTGCCAGTGTTGTAGTCCTCGGTCACCTCGAACGTCACCGTATAAGCAGTGTTGTCCTTGGAGATGCCAGCGGGCATGTTGCCGGTTTCGAAGATGTTGTACTGGAAGTTCTTGGTGTACACACCAGGCTGGCCGTCAACCGCGGTCGCGCCCGTCATGTCATCATGGGTGAACTCAATCCAGCCGAAGTCGTAGACGTTGACTTCGGTCGCATTGCCGGTGCCGTTAGTCACGGTCATCATGCCACGGCCCTGGTTGTCCTTGGTACCATTCCAGCCATCAGGCATCGGGTTATTCACGTCCTGAGCGCGCATGGTGAAGCTGAACTGGCCCTCGCCAAGCGTGTAGGTGTTGCCCGTGGTGTCGTTGATGTACTTGTGTCCGCCGAGAAGCTCGTCCGCGGCAAAGCCCCATGTAGCAGGCTCGGCCTCGTACTTGTTCTCGAACGTCATCTGCTCATACTTGGGCGTAGCAACAAGCTGACCCTCGCCGTTGTCCTCGACCGTGACGGTGATGACGCCGGTGTGGCGATCATAGGTCATACCGTTGGTGCCATCCTGAGGCAACGCCTTACCGTTGTGCTGGGTCTCGGTCACGTTGAACGCGTACGTACCAGTCTTGGTGAAGGTGTAACTGCCCGGGAACCAGAACGAGACGGTCTCGTCACCATTCTCCGTTGCCGTGGCAGTGTTTTCACCAACAGCAACAGGATCGGAGGAGTCGTCGGCCTTGTAGGTAACGCTGCTCCAGTCAACGCCTGCCTGCTCAACAGGCTTCATGGTGAAGCCAAAGCTCTCACCATCGAGCCAGCTACGGCCCGTTACGGTCTTGCTACCGTTGAAGATGGTCGAGCTGCCGGTCAGCGTTGTAGAACCAGCCTCATACTTATTGGTAAAGGCAGCTGCGTTGTCAACGCCCTGATCGGCGGTGGTGGTAGCGGAGGAGTTGTCGTAGCTCACCGTGGCATCGAGCTGACCGTCGTTGCCATCGTCGGTCACCGTTACGATGACGACGGCGGTGTGCTCGTCGTAGGTCCAACCCTTGCGGTCGGCGCCTGCGTTGAAGTCGACTGCACCGACCTCGGTGACGTTGAACTTGTACTCGCCAACGGCGTTGAACTGGATGCCAGCGAACGCCTTGGTTACAGCCTGCTCCTGCGTCATGCCGGAGATGGTCAACTCAGGCGAGAAGCCATCGGTCGCCTTCACGCGATCCTGCCACCACTGCTGAGTGTGGTCATTGTCGATAACGGGCTCGATCTCGAACTTGAACTCCGAGTCGGAGTCGGCACCGGTCACTGACTTCTGGACTGTAATCTGCTGCTGAGCACCATCGCCGCCCACAATCACCGGGTCAGCCTTGTAGCTGTTGGTGATGAGAGTCGGGTCTTGCGGAGTCACGCTCTTGATGTGTAGCGCACCGTCGTACTCATTGTTCTCGTTGAGGTCGCTGACGACAACCGTCACGGTATGTTCGTCGGTACCGAACGTCCAACCTTCATCAGCATCAGGCTGATCCTCCTGCACCGTGAAGGTGTAGGTGCCAGGCTTGCTGAAGGTCAGCTTGTCGAAGGAAACGGTCTGGGTGTCGTCATCGGTGTTGTCGGTAGCGTCCTTGTTGATGACGCCATTCGTGCTAACGGTCAGCTTGCCCTCATCGTTCAGACCGCCGATGTTGGCGATCGGGCCGTCGGCAGTATTCTGCGCGGTCAAGATGAATGTGTAGTTCACGCCATTAGGCGAAGCAGCACCCGTAACCTTCTTGGTCACCTTGAGCGCAGTGTCACCGTCTAGGATTACCTCAGTCGGCTTGTACGTGTTGGTGAAGCCGAAGGTCGGAACCTTACCCTGAGCCGAAGACGAGTTGAGCTTGTCGACCACAACCTCGTTTGCATCAGTGCCGTCCGCGTTCTTGATCTTGGTGACGGTGGTTTCGGTGTACATGGTGCCGTCGTGGTTGTCATGCACCGTGATGTCCACGCGATACTGGCTCTGGTCGTACTCGATGCCCGCAAGACGGTTTTCGTCGGTCGGGTCAGCTTCGTCAACCGTGAAGCTGAAGGTCTTCTCTGCATCCTGCTCGTCGAACGTCAGGTTCTGCAGCTGCTTCATGGTCACCGTGCCGTTGGCGGCAGAGGCAGCATTCGAGAAGTTCTCGGCGATCTCGCCGTCCGGGCCGGTGCCTGTCAATGTGAAGTTATAGTCACCGGCATCCATCGTGCGGTCGACCATCGTCTTGGTCACAGCGATGCCGCCAGCGCCCCCGGCGCCATAGTTCATGTTCGCCTCGTAGACGTTAGTGAACTGGGCAAGGGTGGTCACGTCGGAATGCTTGTCGTTGCTGTAGCTCACGGAGGCCAGCAGCTTGCCATGGTCCTCGGGGTTCTCGCTGTCGTTGCCGTCCGTAACCGTCACGGTCACGGTGCAGATGTTCGTGTCGAACGTCATGCCGTCAGCGTTGGTGGTCTCGGTGCCCTTGTCGTCGGCGACCTCGTTCACCTGGAAGGTGTACGTGCCGACCTTGGTGAACTCCATCTCACTAAATTTGAAGCTCATCGAGTTCTGATCGGTGACCGTCACCGTCTCAGGATCGGCAAGCACCGTCTTGGCGTTGTCGTCGAATGCGCTCAGCTGGAAGTAGAAGGTCTCGCCTTCCTTCATCTGGCGGCCTTCGAGGGTCTTGGTGCCGTGTATGACATCGTCGCCCGTCAGCGTAGCCGGCGTCGGCTTATATTTATTGGTGAACGTAAGCTGCTCAGGAGTCTTGTTCGCCGTGGCTTGGATGTGAACGTGACCCTCGCCGGCCTCGGGATCGGCTTCCTCGGTAACCGTGACCTCGATTTCATACGAGTTCTCGTCGTAGGTCATGCCGGCTTCGCTACCCTTGACCTCGGCGATCTTGTAGACATACGTGTTGCCTACATCGTTGCCATCGAAGGTGATGGTCGGCATGTGGAACTCGTTGCCCACGTTACCGATGGTGGTCACGTTGCCCTGAGTGTTCTCCGTCGGCTTGGGGGTGGCATCGGCGGACACGGTCAGGTTGTCACGGGAGCCGCCGTCGGTCACATAGCCGCCCAGCGCCTCCATCGTGAACTGGAACTTGTTGGGGGCGATGGGGTTGTCGCCGGTGGTGTCGGTGTAGGCCTTCTCACCCTCGATGTTGATGGTGCCCTGGTCGGACAGGTAGTAGTTGGTGAAGGTCGCGGTCGTGCCCTCAACGGCGACCGCAGGGTTCTTCTCGGCACCCGTGTCGTCCTGGAACATTTCCAGCTTCGCGGACTCAATCTTCAGATTGCCGTTGCCTGCGTCCACAACCCTCACAGTCAGACGATAGGTGGCGTTGGAGTAGTCGATGCCCGCAATAGGACTCTCGACGTCGTTGTCCTCACGCACGACGTAGCGGAACTCGCCGTCCTTGTCGAACGTGATGGTACCGAACGATGCCTTGTGGTCAGTCGTATTCTTGTTGATGGTCACTTCAGTTACGTCAGGAGCATAACCATCAAGCGCCTGCACGTTGAAGGTGAACTCGTCACCGTCGCGCCAGTCGCGGCCATCAAGAACCTTTTCGACATTCAGACCGGTGCTGGTGTCGTAGGTCAGCGGCTCGTCGGCCTTGTAGTTGTTCTGGAAGGAGACGGACTGCTGCGAACCGCCGGCGATGGTGCCGTTGGCGATGCCGTCGTTCGTGTCGTTGTTCGGGTCGGCAGTCACGGTATCCGTGGTGGTGAAGCCGTTCTGGTTGGCTCCGGTCTCCGTCACGGTGAAGATGGTGCCCGAGGGCAGGCCCTTAATCACGGCACGCTGGCCGTCCTCGAGGGTGATGGTGCCGCCGTCTGCAACCGTACCGTTGCTCACCGGCTCCTCACCAGTTTCATATACGTCATAAGCGAAGTTGCCCTCGAGGTTTTCATCGCCGTTGAAGTTGACGGTGAACTTGAAGCTGTTCTGATTCTGCTTGGTGTCGTCGGAGGCGTTGCCCCAGTCGACGCTCTTCTTGATCGCCAGCTCGCCCGGCAGATCGTAGGTAATCTTACCGTTGTTGCCCAAGCGCTGCGTAACGCCGGTACCCTCCCAGCTCGGGGTCAGCACGGTTGGCGCTGTGCCTGTTTCATTATTGGTCTTATTTGCATTCAGCGATGCGGGACGATCGAGACGCTGCGTACCGCCAGGGATGTAATAATTGCCCAGACGATCGGTCGTCATCTTGCTCCAGTCCTGACCATCGCGATAAATCGCAATGCCGCGCGTTACTTCCTGGGCGCTGTTGCCAGAAGTGATCTCCCAGTAAGGCTCGGAGTAATACAGGGTGTTGCGCTGATTGATATTCTGCGTCGTCGCACGCTGCGTGCAATCCTCATCGATGTAGAGATTCGTGTTCTGAGTGTAGTAGTAGAACTTGTTGCCGTCGCTCGGCGCGAAAGTTGCCGTCGTGTCACCGTTACCGCTGTTGTAAAGGTTCGAGTAGAACGCCACCTTGCCATCGTCAGTCTTGTTGGTGCTAACGATAGCGTCATATACATCGCCGAAACCGGTGTTGATGGCAGTCTTCGCATCAGCCTTCACGCTCACGCCGTAGAAGAGGCGGATGGGATAGGCAGACGTCACCGACATGGTCTTCGCATCGCTATCAACGTCGTAGTGACGCATCGGGATAAGCGAGGCTGGAATCTGCACCGTCACCTTATCGCCCGCGGCGAGTGTATCGCCATGGGTAACCGTCACCGTGAGGTCGGCGAGGTCCGCCTCCTTGTACACGGCATTGCCCTCAACCGTACCCTTAAAGTGATAAGTATCAACGTTGCCCTCGGTGGTCTTACCAGTGCTGGTGGACTTCAGGTCGCCGTACACCACGGTCATGGTGTCGCCGGAGACCTCCATGTAGGAGCCAAGCTCATCGGTGAAGGTCAGCGTGCCGGGGTTAACAGCGCCTTCGTGCGTCACTTCCTCGATCGGAGAGCCAGAGCCGGCGTTGCTGGTAATCGAAGTGGTAATGTCGTCAAAGACCTGACTAAGTTCATCGGCGTTGGAGGCCGCGAAGTAGTACTGTGGATCTTCTTCTCCTTCGGCACCTTCAGCGCGATTGCCGAGAACGAGGTCACTGTAATCATCGGTCTGCTGCCACTCGTACTGCGGATCCCAGAATCCGCCCCCCACATACACGTTGTCAGCGCACTCAGCATCAGGGTAGTTGCTTGAAACCGCATTCATGTAGCGATTGAAGTCGTTACGCGTGTCAGAAGGGTTGGCCCCTTGAAACACGCCGATGCTGTATACAAGAGCACCGTCCTGCTTCATATCGTATGCGTAGTTAATCGCCGTACCAGCAACGCTATTGCTCCAGCTTGAAGAGGTGGTGGGATTGCCATCAGTGAAGAAGATGACGATCTTTTGTGCGTTTGCGCGCGCCCCCGTGAGATTGCCGTCACCGTCGAGAACACGCTGCGCCTGATGCATGCCGTAGTCAGCACGTGTTGCGCCTTCACCCTCCAGGGAGTTGATTGTGTTTTTGAGGGTTGATGCATTCTGCGTCGTGTACGCAGTCAAATCCGAAACGACCTGAGAATAGTTGTACCCGTCCCTATCGGTACCGTTGCCAATCGAGTTGTTCTCGTCGCTTGCAAACTTAACAAGTGAGATGCGGTGCTGCTGAGCAGTATCGGTAATGCCGTCATTCATGGCAGCAACAGAATCCACAAAGGCATTGGCGGCGTTCTGGAGCGCCTCCATGCGGCTCATCTGCTGATTGGAGCGCGTGTAGAACTGAACACGACCGCCTTCGGTGTCACCCTCCCAGCGCGCAGGTGTAACGTACGTACGGTTGTTGCGCGGCCCGTAATACCAGCCCTGGTTGTTATGGTCGAGCTCGGTCCACCGACCATTAACCTGAATGTAGTACGTACCCCAGTTATTGACGTCATAGGTGGGGCTGTAGGAATAGCCCATGTCATGACCAGCGCTGTTATCCATAGAGCCAGAGGTGTCCACCACAAGAACGATGTCGAGCGGCTTTGTGCTCGTCGTAACGGTCTTCAGATTAGAAGTAGAGGAGAGTGCAGAGAGGCTCACCAAGAAGTCGGAGTTACCCTTGCTGACGGTCTGACCGCCAATGGAACCACTAAAGGTGTAGTCGTCATCGAACACGCTCTTATCGGTCCAGATGCGACCGATGTTCTGCGTACTCGTGGAGCTCGCGGCAATATCCGACCACACATTGGTGGTATCAGGATCGACCGCCGTTGTGCCGGTGACGGCATACGTCTCGATGCCATCGTCGCCTAAACCAAACAGCTGAGCAGCACCGTCGGCAACGTTGCCGAAGAACTCCATTACGGGGTTTTGGTTCTCTGCCCCACTCTCGGCAGCATACGCCGGGACGGCGAGCAGCGAGGCCGAAGCGATTGCAAGGGCAGTCAGCACAGCAACGAATTTGCTGAGTCCCTTCCGCGGTTTCTCTCCAAAGTACATGAGCGACACCTATCCTCTTCTCCCAACGCGCGCGTGTATATCTGGTTCATTTGCGCACAGCTATCGCCACGGCATAGCGATAGATAGAGACCATTCTAGGGTCGCATGACAACTATAGTTTACCCTATTTTTGTACCCCCCCACTCACATGTACCTCGGTCAATGGCAAGTGTTTTGACAGGTAATTAAGTCTGTTTTAAGAAAACAAAATAAACGACGGGCGAAGTCTCTATATCTAGTAGATTTCGCGCTTCACGCACACAAGATGCCGTTCATGCCGTATTTGCGCCCGTTCATACCTTGAGTTGGAGCCGGGTCTATCGCACACGAGCCGCAGCCAAACGCCAGCACGCATCCGGATTGGAAGCCTTTGAAGCAAAGCGCACCGAATAGGCTGCAAAACGCCTTTATATACAGTTTTATCTACGCACATTCGTGGACAGCTACCATTAACCGAGACAACACGGATATTCCCCCATCTGCAGTACATTCAGGCATAGAATGGACTCCTGTGTTGAGGAGGGGGCCATGGACAATACACCACCTGCAAACAAAACAGAAGATGCCGCTGTCAACGAAGCGGATACCACCAGGAAGCCTTTCCTCACCCCCGACCAGCTCGTTGACCATCTCAAATCAAAAGGAATCACTTTCAATGGCTATTGCGAGGAAAGCGCCAAAGGCTATCTTTCCGACTGCAACAACTACCTCCGTACCGCTTCGTATCGCAAGCTATTCCCCGTTCATGCGGAGGGCGCAAGCGTCGGCCAATACATTGGCCTTGACTTTTTGGCGCTCGTAAAACTGTCTTCGGTAGACCGAAAACTGCGAGCAGCCTTGAGAGAAATTGTTATTGATGTTGAGCATTTTGCTCGCGTCAGTCTTCTCAATCGTGCTGTTGCGGAAGGAGAAGATGGCTACAAACTTGTCAAAGAATATTTCGCGCACTTGCGCGAGTGTGACCGTCGACGTGTCGAGGAAGATTTAGCGCGCCGTGGCAGTGAAGACAGGGGACACGACGAATATACTGGCGATCTGATCGCGCACTACGACGAGTACCCTCTTTGGGTTTTTCTTGAGGCCATCGAGTTCGGGCGATTCTGCGATCTTTACCTTTTCTGTGCTAATCGATGGCGTGATTCCGAAATGCAGAATTATCACTATGTACTGAAAAGCGTGAAATCCCTTAGAAATGCCGTCTGCCATAACAACTGCATCATCAATGGTTTCTCGCGAAACTCAGAAAAGACTGGATATAGAACTCCCGCTCCCATTTCTTCATCTATGAATGAACTGGGGTTCAAGAAGACCAAGTCTAGGAGAGCCAAACTTAAGAACCTACGCGTTGCACAGATAGCCGCCGCTCTCTATGTCTCGCATGACATATGTCCTACTGAGTCAGCAAGACGTCGACATGCGGAAGCGATGCATGGTGTCTGTGATGCATTTCGTGATGTCCAAGCTCTTTGCCCAGCAGACGGGTCACTTACCTCATATTTCGACTTCATCACCAAGCTCGTTGACATCTGGTTGCCGATTGAATATACTACTCCATGCTGAAAAAACCTTTCTGGTTTTGTGAGGGCGTGTCCGTGAGATCGGATGCGCCCTAGTTTTTTATTGCAACCACCCGCCGCCAAATGCCGTTCGCCGCCTTCTCGATTGCGGCGGCCAATCGACGGCTACAATCAAAGTAGATTCGCAGCTCTTCTGGAAAGGAGTTCTTTCAACCTTCTCTTATATCGACGCGTGCTGCATGTGTCCTTGGTCGGATAGAGGAGGTTTCCATGAACTCGAGTTCTGCGATTACCCTTACTGTTAGCTTGCCTTACTTGGCGAGCAGTATCGGCTTTTTGGTGCAACACTTGTTTGCGGCTCACCCATGGCTAACCGCCCTATTTAGCCTTCTTCTTGCCGTTGTTGTTTTGAAGAAAATAGTGCGTTCACTAATCCTCCTTACCGAATATGCTGGGGTTTTCGTGGCACAGCTCATCACTTGGAAACAACGGCTCGATATCACTATTCCGAAAGTCAAGGACGTTGCATTCCGGCCGCCTTCAAAGCAATATTCCCATAAGGACAAGGTGGAATCTAAGCCCAGCAGCAGTCGTGACAAGAGGAAGAGCACCAGCTGTCAACCCGATCATTGCGCAGAAAAACTGAGGGGCCCGCCCGAACTTCTGTAAGAGCTTCAGTCATCCCCGAGACCCTGCTGTAAATGTAACTGCGGCAGCAGAGAAGTAACGTGCTATTCCCATGACACTCCCTTGGCGCGAAATCCTATTTCAAATAGCAAGCAAATAGAATTGACGGCTCTGAAGCCGCCCCCACTCTGCACCCTCATGTCCGTTTTTCACAATCAATTTCGCCGATTTTGCCCAATTTTCGCAATCTATTTTGGGCAATTTGCCCGTTTTGCAAAATCTACGCTTAGGGCAGAGACGGTATCTCACGCCGGAGAACCAGATAATAGCCCTTAAGAACACCCGCATTTGCAACAGCGAAGGGGTGCCGTGGTTGCTCTCACGACACCCCTTCGCGGTGCATAGCTATTTGTTGCGCCGTATGCGCTTAGCAGCGGCGCGAGTCGGCGCTTAGGCTCGACCCTCGACGCCGGCCCTCGGCTGGTCCCGTCTTTCGCCTAATCCCAGGCCTCGCGACCCTTGAGAGCACGCAGGCCAATGTCGCGGCGGAGCGTCTTGCCCTCGAAGTCGATCTTCTCGCAGGCGGCGTAGGCCAGGTCGCGCGCGGCCTCAAAGGTCTCGCCAAGTGCGGTGACGTCGAGCACGCGCCCGCCCGCGGTCACAAGCTCGCCCGCCTCGTTCACGGCGGTGCCCGCGTGGTAGACGATCACGCCCTCCATGGCGGCGGCGTCCTCAATACCGGTGATGACCTTGCCCTTCTCGTAGCTGCCGGGGTAGCCAGCACTCGTGAGGACCACGCTTACCGCCCACTCCGGGCGCCAGCTGAGCTCAATCTGGTCGAGCGTCTGGTTGGCGCATGCGAGCATGACCTCAACAAGGTCGTTCTCCAAACGCGGCAGGATCACCTGCGTCTCGGGGTCGCCAAAGCGCGCGTTGAACTCGAGCACCTTGGGACCCTCGGGCGTGAGCATGAAGCCGCCGTAGAGGCAGCCGCGGTAGTCGATGCCCTCGGCCGCAAGCTCGGCCACGGTGGCCTCCATAATGCGCTCCATCTCGGCATGCTCGGCCTCGGTCACAATGGGCACCGGGCTGTAGACGCCCATGCCGCCGGTGTTGGGGCCGCGGTCGCCCTCGAGGGCGCGCTTGTGGTCCTGCGAGGTAGCCATCGGGCGGACGGTCTTGCCGTCGGTAAACGCCAGAAGCGAGCACTCCGGGCCGGTGAGGCACTCCTCCACCACCACGGTCTGGCCGGCGTCGCCAAAGGCGCCGCTAAAGCAGGCGCGCACGGCCTCCTCGGCCTCGGCAAGCTCGGTTGCCACCACAACGCCCTTACCTGCGGCAAGGCCATCGGCCTTTACCACAAGAGGTGCGCCCTGCTCGCGCACGTAGGCAAGCGCGGACTCCTCGTCCGTAAAGTCGCCGTAGACGGCCGTGGGGATGTTTGCGCGGACCATGAGCTCCTTGGAGAACTTCTTGGAGCCCTCCATCTGCGCGCCCGCCTCACCCGGGCCAAAGCACGGGATGCCCGCGGCGCGCACGGCGTCGGCCACGCCCACCACCAGCGGTGCCTCGGGGCCAATGACCACGAGCCCGCAGTTGGTCTCACGCGCAAACTCGGCCACCGCGGCCGGATCGTTCTCGTCAAGCGTAACGTTCTCGCCCGCCTCGAGCGTGCCGCCGTTGCCCGGCGCAATGAAGAGCTCGCCGCAACGCGGGCTCTCGGCCAGCTTTACCGCCAGCGCGTGCTCGCGGCCGCCGCTGCCCAAAAGCAGGATGTTGATGGTGTTCTCCACAAGACCAGCTCCTCCCGACCCGGCTTTTTTTGAAAGCGCGGTCACAGGGCTCGCGCCTCACGGGGCGCGGCCTCGGCGTGTTTTGTTGCCACTCTATACTCTACCAGCCGGGCGGTTTGGTTGCGCCCACAATGGGGCACTACACGCTAAAACGTGGGCGTGAGGTAGGTCGCGATGTCGTCCAGCTCGGGTGCGTGCAGCGCCGCGGGCATGGTAAAGATGCCAATGGCGCCCTTGCCCACGTGCGTGGCAATAACCGGGCCAATGGTGGACTCGGTAAGCTCGCGCACCGGGGCGCCTGCCTCTTTGAGCTGCTCGGCTATTTTGTAGGCGCGCTCGCGCTGGTCGGTGTGAAGCACGTAGTAGATAAGCTCGCCGTGCGCGGCGGCGTCTGAGGCGACCTGCTTAGCCATAAAGGAGATGGCACCCTTGGCGCCCTTGGCCTTCTTCTCCACCTCGATGGAGCCGTCCTCCAAAAGCCCGATCACGAGCTTGATGTTGAGGAGCGTGGTCGCAAAGCCCTGTGCCTTGGTGGCGCGGCCGCCCTTGACCAGGTTCTCCAGCGTATCGGGCGAGAAGTAGATGTGGTAGCTCTTCTGGATGGCGCGCACGCGCTCGAGCGCCTCGTCGAGCGAGCCGCCGCGGTTGGCAATAACAGCCGCCTCCATGGCCATGGCGCCCTCGGCAACCGTGGCGGCGCAGCTGTCGACCACCTCAAGGCGCAGGCCATCGGGCACCTGGCCGGCGATGGCGCGGGCGCTCTCGATGGTTGCGGAGAGCGCACGGGCGAGGTGGATGGAGAGAATCTGCGTGTAGCCCTGCTCAAAAAGCGCCTTGTAAACCTCGAGAAAATCCGCCGGCGTGGGCTGCGAGGTCACGGGCAGTGCCTCGGCACCGTCCATCTTACGCAGCAGCTCGGGCGTGGTGATATCCACCCCGTCGCGATAGTCCGTCCCCGCAATAACCACGTGCAGGGGCACCACGTGGATGCCGAGTTTCTCGGTCAGAGCTAGCGGGATATCGGCGGCACTATCGGTAACGACGGCGAACTGGTTCATCGAGGGTCCTTCCATGTCATAAGGGATGCGGGCACAAAGCGCCTCGCACGCACGGTATCAAGCGTACCCCATCCAACGGCCGGAACGACCGTCGTTGACGATTTTCGGCAAGTTGTTAGTCTTTGGTCGCGAAGTGTCATTGCGGCGCAAAAACGACCGTTCACCGGCGATTTTGCGCCGCTCATGCGTCCGATTGCCGGGCTGTTTGCGCGGGCGTTTTCGCCGCCCGCCCGCCGGTTCATGGGGCCCTTAGTGCTCCCAGCCGCACTCGATCGTCTGGTCGCGGTCGGGGCCGACCGACACAAACGAGACCTTGGTGTGGGCGATCTCCTCAATGCGGCGCACGTAGTTCTGCGCCGCCTCGGGCAGCTCGTCAAAGCTGCGGCAGCCCGAGATGTCGACCCCACGCCAACCCGGAAGCTCCTCGTAGACGGGCTTGGCGGCGGCAAAGGCGCTCTCGTGCTCGGGGACGGTGGTGTAGCGCACGCCGTCGCACTCGTAGGCAACGCAGACCTTGATAGTATCGAACGCAGAAAGCACATCGAGCTTGGTAAGAGCGATATCCGTAAGGCCGTTCACGCGGGCGGCGTAGTTGGCGATCACGCCGTCGAACCAGCCGCAACGGCGGCGGCGACCGGTGGTCACGCCGTACTCGTAGCCCTGCTCGGTAAGGGTGTGGCCCTCGGGAGTCTCGTAGGAAAGCTCGGTCGGCATGGGACCCGAGCCCACGCGCGTGATGTAGGCCTTCATGATGCCCAGCACGCGGTCGATGTTCTTCATGCCCACGCCGGAGCCCGTCACGGAACCGCCGGCGGTGCAGTTGGAGCTCGTCACGTACGGGTACGTGCCATGGTCGATGTCGAGCAGCGTTGCCTGGGCGCCCTCAAAGAGGATCTTCTTGCCCGCGTCGATAAGCTCGCCCAAAAGCAGGCCCGTCTCGGTGATGTAGGGACGCAGACGCTCGGCCATGGGCAGATACGTCTCGCAGATCTGGTCGACCGTGTAGGTGGGCTGATGGAAGATAAGCTCGAGCTGCGGGTTCACGCGGTCGAGCGCGCGGGAGACCTTCTCGCGGAAGACACCCTCGTCAAGCAAATCCTGCATGCGGATGCCAATGCGCGCCATCTTGTCCTGGTAGCACGGGCCAATGCCGCGCTTGGTGGTGCCGATGTTGTGGCTGCCCAGAAGCTCCTCAAAGGCACCGTCGAGGTCGATGTGGTACGGCATGATGACGTGTGCGTTGCCCGAGACCTTGAGGTTGGCGGTGGAGATGCCGTCGTGCTCGAACATGTCGATCTCCTCGAGCAGCACGGCGGGGTTCACCACGCAGCCGTTGCCAATAACCGAGATGCACTCGGGATACATAATGCCCGACGGGACCTGATGCAGGCCGTATTTCTTGTCGCCCACCACGATGGTGTGTCCGGCGTTGTTGCCGCCCTGGAAGCGCACGACGCAATCGAAGTCGCCAGCGATAAGGTCGCAGATCTTGCCCTTGCCCTCATCGCCCCACTGGGTTCCGACTAACACGGTCGACGACATGGTGTCTCCTCACCTAGCGTCCGTGCCGCGCATGCGCAGCCCGGACGAAAACTAAACAACCTCTCTATTATAGCCGCGGGCCACCTTCGCCACACATCGCGCACGGTATTCGCGCTGTTTCAACCGGCGGGCGGGGACAGGCGGTTTTCGTTGCATTTGCGTTGCAACGAAAGGGACCGATGGGGGCGGCGGAACATAGCTCAAGTCGTTTATGAGCGTAAACGCACCGGTTCGCAAAAATCACTTTATCGTAATAAAGCACTTTCCTGCCCAAACGTTTCCGTTTTCAACAAAACCTAAGCGGTGTCATCGCGAAAGCACGCAATTAACGCTCATAAACGACTTGAGCGTGTCGCGCTACCCCTCGTCGTGCACGGCGTCGAGTTCGTAGAACTTAGTCGAGGCGGGCACGAACGCCAGGTCAACGTCACCAATGGGGCCCGAACGGTTCTTTGCAACGATAACGCGCGTGACGCCCAGATCCGGCCGGTCGTCGCGCGAAGCTTCCGTCTCGTCCGCGGCGCGATCAAGGAACATGACGATGTCGGCGTCCTGCTCGATCGAGCCGGACTCACGCAGGTCGGAAAGCTGTGGGCGCTTACCGGTACGGCTTTCCACCGCACGGCTGAGCTGCGAGAGCGCAATAACAGGAATCTCAAGGTCCTTGGCCATAATCTTGAGGCCACGGCTCATCTCGGACACCTCAACGGTACGGCTCTCTGCGCGGCGCCCCGGCGGCGGGCTCACCAGCTGCAGGTAGTCGATAAGCACAATGGCCCTCTCCTTGTTGTGCAGCATGCGGCGCGCTTTGGCGCGGATCTCGGTCACCGTGGTGCCCGGCGTGTCGTCAATCAAGATGTCGAGCTTGGAGAGCTCCTGCGTGGCCTCGTTGATGCTCGCCCACTGCTCGGCCGTGATGCGGCCCGTGCGGAAGTCCGAGATGGAGAGCATCGCATGGGCGCAGATGAGGCGCTGGGCGATTTCCTTACCACTCATCTCGAGCGAGAAGAAACCAACCGTGAAGCCGGCCGCAGCAGCATTCAAGGCGAGGTTAAGGGCGAACGACGTCTTACCTACGGCAGGGCGTGCGCCCACGATGATGAGCTGGCCCTCGCGGAAGCCCAGAAGCAGCCTGTCGAGGCTCGGGAAGCCGGTGGGCACGCCGTGCGCCTGGCCGCCTGCGGCGCAGACCTCGGCCGCCTCGTTGTACGCCTCGATCATGAACTCGGTGAGCGAGCGGTACGCGGTCGAGACCTCGCGCTCGGTGACCGAGAGCAGCATGCTCTCGGCACGTTCGACAACCTCTTTGGTATCGAGCGGTGCGTCGTAGGCAAGAGCGTTGATCTGGTTGGTGGCGCCGATGATCTCGCGAAGCATCGAGTCACGGCGCACGATGCCGGCATGGTGCTGCCAGTTAACGAGCGAGAGCGTGTTGCCCACAAGCTCGAGGATGTAGGCCTCCCCGCCCACGGCGGAGAGCTTGTCGACGGAGGTGAGGTAGTCGATGACCGAGATGGAGTCGATAGGGATGCTCCGCTCGTTCATCTCGATGAGCGCCTGGAAGAGCGTTCGGTGAGCGGGACGATAGAAGTCCTCGGGGCGCAGCTGCGAGATAGCGTCGGGCACCACCTCGGTCGAGAGCAGCATGGCGGCGAGCACCGTCGCTTCTGCCTCTACGTTGTTGGGGAGCCCCTGGCGCGCGCCGCGGTCGGCGGGCGCGAGTTCGTAGCCGTCGTATCCGTAGTCGTCGGGCATGGGTCTCCTCTCATATCGCACCCCCGCGCGGCACGGCAAAGGCCGCCGGGCGAGGTCATCTCTTAGGCGTTGGGAGCACCCATAGTACGCTACTCGAGGCCTGCGCAAGCCCCAGAACTGGGCTTTTGGGACGCTTTTTTATTTCCACCGAGGCGGGGGATAACTTCGTCGGTGAAACTCTGCGCAAACGGTGCTTTTCAACGTTTTCCACTTTTTTGCGCTTCGGTTGAGGCGAGTTTTCCACCGGCAAGCGCTCTACCTGCGGGTATGCCAAATGACCCGGCTCTTTACCGCATCTTTAACGCTTCTAATTTGTGCGTTTTGTGAAACCGCAGGTAAATGGGCTGTTTTTATACAATCCGCAGGTGGTTGGGTGGGTTTGTAAACACTCTGCAGGTGACCACATCTGAGCGTTTTCCGACCACACGGCGGTTCAAAACGAAGAACCACCGCATCTCACCTGTGGATTTCTCGCACGTTTCAACTGTCAAGAGAACACCCGTGCGTAAAACTGTGTGCCGGCGTTCGAAAGCCTACGGCCGACCATCCTGCCGACCATACGGCCGACCATCCGACCGCTCGCCCGAGCGACCATCGTACTCGATCGCCACACCCGCGGCAGAAGGCTCGCCAAAGGTGATCTCGAGCGAGCAATCCAAAGCCCGCGCGATGCGCTCCAGCGTCTTCATCGTGGGGTTTCCACCTCCGCGCTCAAGCAGGCTCAGCGCTTCCTGAGACATCCCTACGCGGCGGGCGAGCTCTTCTTGCGTGAGCCCGGCGCGTAGGCGCGCTGCACGAACGCCTCTCCCCAACCTGCGCGCTCCGGTAAATGTGTCGCCTACCTCACGAAGAAAGAACCCGTCTTGAGTGCTTTTTCCCCGGTTGCTCATCAGCAGCGTCGCCGGGTCGTATTCCTCCAGCTCATGCGCGCGGAGTATCTCACCTATGTTCTGCCTGCTCACCGGAGCAATGCGCTCCTCGACCCACGCCTGAACCAAGCGCTGGGGCACCCGGCGCTCACCCCGCTCCAGTGCAAGAGCAAACATCGCGGGAACGTCTCGCGGACCAACCCCCTCCGCCGCCTCAAAGGAGAACTTCCGCGTGGCCTCGTCAAAGCACAAGGTACCGCACGGCGCGGCGCCTGGCTTCTCGCCATCTATGACCTCAAAGCGCCTCATACCAGCACCATCTCTTCCAGATAATCTCCCAAATCTTGTCGAGCAACACCGCCGGCGCGGCGTCCTCAAGCCCCGCAAGCAGATATGCACGGTCAGTCTCGCAAAGCGGTCGGGCTGGGCGCCACGGATGTGCCCTAACGTTTTCCTCAAGCGAACGCTCACCTACAAAGTTGGTGGTGACCACATCCATCAAGGGATCAAATGCCGCAATCCGCTCAAGGTCAGCGCCATACGGCGCCAACAGTGACATACCGTTGTCAAACACCGGCGCCAGGCGTGTCTCCCCTGTCGGAGCAATGATCACCTCAATATTCGACGCATGGCGGTCGCGGTTGGCAATCAGGTAGTCAACGAGCATCATCTGTGCGATGCGCTCTTCCCAGCCAAGGCGGACGCAAAACGCATAGGGATCCTCGCCCTCGCGACGACGCAGCTCAAAGTAGGTGCCAAGCCCCATTTTCTGCTCACCGCGGCGTCGGAAGTTCTTTGAGGAGTTGAGCCATGTCTCAAACTCCGTGCCATCCACATTGACCAGGGCATGAATAAGGCGGTACTCAAGGTGTTCGATACCTAAAAGGCTCATGAGGCGACTTGCCACAATCTCGTTCACGCACTCAGACCCGTCAATTTCAACACCGGTGAAGCGCGACAGCTTGAGGTAGCGAGCGCGTGCGCCCGCGCCCACGCGCGCCTTAAGGTACGTGCCCGCGGTCCCCGAGCTGTTGGCACGCTCGCTCCACTTGATGGCTCGATAATCCTGCAAGGTACGAACTACATCATATACTCGCGTCATAGCAGCTCACCTCCATGCTGCATAGCTATATAGATAACTATATATTCTGCAGCATGCTGAGGAAAGGGGATCAGCGATTACGGTGACGATCTCTTGATGCCGCTTCTACTCGTGGCTGCGGCGCCAGAGCTCCAAGTAACGCCCCACCTGCGCGGCATCGATGCGCTGGTAGCCACCCGTGGGGAGCGAATTCAGGAACTTCTTGCCGTAGCCTTTGCTCACTAGACGCGAGTCTGCCAGCACGAGCACGCCCGTATCGGACGAGGAGCGGATGAGGCGGCCCGCGGCCTGTTTGAGTTCCAGCACGGCCTCAGGCAGCACGTAGCGGCTCCAAGCGCCCTTCTCGCGCAGATCGCGCTCGCAGGAGAGCGGGTCGGTGGGACGAGCAAAGGGGAGCTTGGGGATCACTACGCAGCGCAGGGTCTCACCACTTGCATCGAACCCCTCCCAAAACGCCTTGAGCGCAAAGAGCGACGAGCCCTTCTCGGAGATAAAGTGGTCGCGGAGCTGCCGCGCGGACGCTTGGCGCGTCTGGCAGGCGAGCTCGAGCCCCTCGCGCGCGAGCGCAGGCTCCACGCGCTCATAGAGTTCCTCCATGTCGCGGCGGTTGGTAAAGAGCGTGAGCACCGACCCGCCCATAGCGCGGTGGACGTCCACCAGCAGGCGCTCGAGGGCGCGCAGGTAGGCGTCGCGGTTGCGCGGGTCGGGCAGGTCGCCCGCCACCACCACGGCCATGTTGCGGTCAAAGTCGTAGCTCGAGTCCAGATGAAGCGCGCGAGAGGCACCGGGCTCGAGCGCGTCAAGCCCCACCGCGCGGTTGAAGTGGCTAAAGTCGTCCGAGACGGAGAGCGTGGCCGAGGTGAAGATAAGGCTGCGCATCTCGGGGTACCAACGCTCGGCAAAGACCTCGCCGATGTCGATGCGCTCGGCACAGAGGACCTCGCCACCCGCACGCATGCGCTGGTTCACGCGGACCGAGTAAACGTAGTGCTCGTCCTCCCCGTCGAGGATGAGTTTGAGGCCGGCGAGCGCCTCAGCAAGACGCCGCTCGATGTCGGCCAGATCGACTACCCACTCGGGGCGCTCTGCGCCAAGTGCCTCGACCGCTGCCTTGAGGTTCTTATCGGCCTCGTCGAGGGCCTCGGCCGCCACACGACCGGCGAGTGCAAGCTCCGTCCACTCGTTGGTGGAGCTCAGCTCGGGGCTCACCCAAACGTTGGCGCTGTCGTAGCCGTACTCGCGCGAGGCGCGGGCGAGGTCGCGGGCCCGGTCAAACACGTCCGCGGTCACGAGCGAGGCACGCGCCACAGAGGCGTTTGCCTTGGCGAGCAGCCCCATAAAGAGCGTCGACGCGTCCGAGGAGGCCACGTCGGCAAGCACGCGGCCAAGGGCGCCGCCCTTGTCGTTACCGAGCCGCTCAAACAGCGTGCGGACCTCCTCGGCCGAGACCTCGATCGCCCACTGGCGGCGGGCCTCCGCCTCAATACCATGGGCCTCGTCCACCGCCCAAATACGGATGGGCGGCAATATTTTGCCGTCTGCCTGCACGTTACGGAACAGAAGCGAGTGGTTGGTCACAACCACGTCCGCCCGGGCCGCGC
>CASDZW010000008.1:0-75086 GCA_949285915.1 uncultured Collinsella sp. | reverse complement strand
GCACTCGCGCGAACCGGTGGTGAGGCTCGAGCGGTCGACGCTCCGCCAGCGGATGCCGAGCGCGTCGAGGTCACCCTCGGGCGACTGGCACGCGTAGGCGTAGATGACCGCGATGGCGGTAAGCGTGTCCGCCGGGTCGCGATTAGTCTTAATGGCAGCGGTGCTGCGGCGCAGGCGCTCAAGTTTGCGCAGGCAGGGGTAGTGGTCATACCCCTTAAGCGCCGTGTAGGAGAGGCCGTCGTCAAGCTCGCGCGCGAGGCGCGGCAGCTCGTGGAACATGAGCTGGTCGGCGAGGTTGTTCGATTTGGTGGCCACGCCCACGGTGATGTTGTTGCGCTTTGCCGTGAGCGCGAGCGGGACCAGGTAGCCAACAGACTTGCCCACGCCCGTGCCCGCCTCAATCACGCGATGGGACGAGGTGGCGAGGGCGTCGCGCACCTCGAGCGCCATGGCAACCTGCTCGGGGCGCGGCTCGTACTCGGGGTACATCGCCGCCACGAGGCCGCCGGGGGCAAAGGCGCGTTCGATCTCCTCACGCGTGGGGACCGAGAGCGCCGGCAGCTCGTCCACATCGACATGTTGGGGCGCCGGGTCCGCCTCAAGCACGCGGGCGCGCGCCTCCATAAGGGAAAACGGCGCGTCTGAGACGGCCTCCTGCGCGAGGTAGGAGAAGATGGGGCGGTAGGACCAGGCAACATCGGGGTGCATGTCCGCAAACGCGCGCACAAGGCCTTCGGGCAGGTCGGTGAGCGCGGTCAGAAGGATGGGCCACACGCCAGCCAAAGCATCAACGTCGTCGCACGCGCGGTGGGAGACGCTCGCGCACCCAAAAAGCTCGGCCATAGTTGCGAGCTTATGCGAGGCCAGACGCGGCAGCGCCACGCGCGAGAGGGCAAGCGAGTCGATCCAGAGCTCGCTCACCTCGGCCCCGCCCGGCACGCGCTCAATAAACGCGCGGTCAAAGCTCGCGTTATGCGCCACGACCGGGCTGCCGCCCACAAACGCGGCGAGCGCCGCCACAGCCTCAGGCGCGGTGGGCGCATGCGCCACGTCGGCGTTGGTAATGCCCGTGAGCTGCATAATCTCGGGCGGAATGGGACCAGTGGGGTGCACAAACGTGTCAAAGCGCTCGGCCACGGTACCGCCCATCAGGCGCGCGGCCGAGATCTCAATCAGTTCGTTTTCCTGCGACGAGAGACCCGTCGTCTCGGTGTCGAGGATGATGACGTCGTCGCCCAACAGGCCAAAGTCACGCGTGCGTGCCCGCTCGGCGAGCGTCACATACGACTCGGCCACAAACGCCGGCGTGCCCGGCAACAACACCTCGTCCGGCGAGGCGCCGCTCGGAAAAACCGTCACTTTTGCCCCCAGAGCTGCGGATACATGCTCTCGGCAAGGTCGGCGGGCACCTCCGTGTCATCCAGGTGATGGGCGAGGGTGCCGTCGAGGGCAAGCTCCACCAGGCGGGCACACACGTCGCTAAAGGCCATGCCGGCGTGGCGCACCTCGTCCGGGTAGAGCGAGGTGTCGGTCATACCGGGGATGGTGTTGGTCTCGAGGATGACCGGGCCGTTCTCGGTCACGATAAAGTCGCTGCGCGAGAAGCCGGTGCAGCCGAGTGCCTCGTGCGCGCGGCAGGCGAGCTCCTGCGCGCGGGCGTAGTCCTCAGGCGCAATCTGCGCGGGGATGCGATGCACCTGCGAGGGGTCGATGTACTTGACGTTGAGGTCGTAAAACTCGGCGTTCTCCTGTTTGCGGATCTCTACCACGGGCAGGGCGCGCAGCCAGTCGGGCGCGTCGTAGACGCCAACCGTAATCTCGGTACCCACAAGGCGCTGCTCCACAAGCACCTTGCCGCCGTGCTCGGCAGCACGGTCAATAGCAGGCAAAAGCTCGTCTGCGCCGTGCACAAAGGACACGCCGTAGCTCGAGCCGTTCACCGCGGGCTTAACAAAGAGCTCCTCGCCCAAATCAGCCACCACAGCCGCAGGGTCAACCGCAGAACCGGCCTCGACCACGCAGTCGCGCGCCACGGGGATGCCCGCGCGCTCGTACAGCGCCTTAGAAACCGCCTTATCGGCCGCGCAGGCGCTCGCAATCACGCCGGAACCCGTGTACGGGATGTGGCAGTACTCGAGCACGCTCTGAATCTGGCCGTCCTCACCGCCCTTGCCGTGCATGGCAATAAAGGCCACGTCAAACGAGCCGCCACGCAGCTGATCAATAAAGCCGTCGTCGGCCGGGTCGAGCATCTCAACCGTGCCAAAACCCGCCTCAACGAGTGCCGCGCAAACGTTCTTGCCCGAATTGCGCGAAATCTCGCGCTCGTCGGAAATGCCGCCCGCCAGCACAGCGATGCGCATATCGCCCCGCGTCTTATCAGCCATATCGACCGCTCCCTTCGCGATGTTTTTGCATCGCTTTCGGTGCTCACTCTCACTCACGCTATCCTATTCTATAAGTTGCACCGTGGCCGCGCGACGGTGCGAACACCCAAATTGTCACATCTGCCACGTACGCCGGCTACAGAAAGGCATGCAATGGAACCCACCACGCCCTTGCGCGATATCCGCTCGCTCACCCAGGACGAGATTCGTGCCCTTGTCGAGAAACTTGGCCAGCCGGCGTTTCGCGCTAAACAGCTTATCGAGTGGCTTGGCGAGAAGCAGGCGGCCTCGTTTGACGAGATGACCAACCTGCCCAAGGCCCTGCGCGCGCAGCTTGCCGAGCGTTTCTCTTTTAACACGCCGGTTGAGGTCACCAAGCAGGTCTCGCGCGACGGTTCGCGCAAGTACCTGCTGCAGTTCTCTGACGGCGTGGCCGTGGAGACCGTCGGCATGCCCTCGCGCGGCAAGCTCGCCGTCTGCGTTTCCTCCCAGGCGGGCTGCGGTATGCGCTGCGCGTTTTGCGCCACCGGCCTTGCTGGCCTTACGCGTTCCCTTACCGCGCAGGAGATCGTAGATCAGGTCCTGCACGTGCAGCGCGATTTTGGCGAGCGCGTCACCAGCGTGGTCTTTATGGGCCAGGGCGAGCCCTTTGCCAACTACGACGCGGTGGTCGAGGCGCTGCGTATGCTCAACAGCCCCGACGGCCTTAACATCGGCGCGCGCCACCTCACGGTCTCTACCTGCGGCGTTATCCCCGGCATCCGCGAGTTTGCCAAGCTCCCCGAGCAGTTCACCCTCGCCATCTCGCTCCACTCCGCCGTCCAGGGCACGCGCAACCAGCTCATGCCCGGCGTCAAGAAGTACACGCTTCTGCGCCTGCACGAGGCGCTGCAGGACTATGTCGAGAAGACCGGTCGCCGCCCCACGTACGAGTACGCGATGATCGACGGTGTGAACGACACCAACCCCGAGATGCTCACGCTCTGCGACTTCTGCGAGGGCACGCTGTGCCACGTTAACCTCATTCAGCTGAACTACATCCCCGACAGCCCCTTCCGCCCCTCCCCTGTTGAGAAGGTCGAGAAGCTGCAGAAGATGCTCGCCTCACGCGGTATCGAGGCCACGATCCGCAACTCCCGCGGCTCCGACATCGACGCCGCCTGCGGCCAGCTCAAACAGCGCATCGTGAATGCGCGATAACGCATCTAGCTGCGGATTTCCAATTTCAGTACCGCCTCCTAAGCGGTTGCATTTCATTTGATATAGCCCGAGGGCGAGCTGCGCGGTTGCAGCTCGCCCTCTTTTTCTGAACGATTGTTATCGCTTCACGTGAAACCGATTTTGGGATAGAGACACACTAACAGTCTTGTTTTGTTAGGTACCTAACGATAATCTATCCTTTAGTATCCTATGGCACCCCACTGATTCTCAACCCAGTCTTGGTTGATTTTGGGATTCCTCGTCATCCTAGCAGTACGCATTGCAACATCTTCTGTCATACCTGAAACTTTGCGCTTGGAGATGTTAAACGCATCCTGCATATTGCGGACAATATAGGACCTTAGATCTTCATCGGTCGCAAGCTTATACCCTACCGCACAACCGATAGCGATAGCACCCAATCCGACCGCTGCAGCTGTAAGAGCCTTATTCACTTTGCTCACCACCGTCAACAATCTGAGAGAGAATCGAAGCGAGTTCATCCTCGTCCTTAAACTCAATCTCAATCTTGTTCTTACCGCGTGTACTCTTCACGCGAACATTGGTGTTAAACACTTGGCGGAGGACTCGCGCCGCCTTCTTATAAGACTGCGGAGTGACCGGTCTCGGAGCTTTTGGCTGATCTCCGACAGAAAACAGTGGAGCAAGATGTTCTGTCGCACGCACCGACAAACCTTCAGCAACCACGCGCTCCGCAAGTTTGATGCGTGCATCCTCATACGGCACAGCAAGAATTGCTCGAGCATGACCAGCTGTAAGTTTGCCCTCGAAAATCATCTGCTGAACTGGTTCAGGAAGATCCAACAGACGAAGTGAATTAGTGATAGCAGAACGAGACTTAGATACTGCCTTGGAGAGAGCGTCCTGCGTCATGCCACTAGCATCAATGAGCTGACGGTAACCCTTAGCCTCTTCTAAAGGATTCAGATCAGAACGCTGGAGATTCTCAATCAGAGCAAGTGCCAACATCTCCTCGTCGTTGACATCTTTAATGATTACAGGAACCTCAGTGAGATCTGCCAACTTCGATGCCTGATAACGGCGCTCGCCTGCGATGATCTCATATTTGGCACCATGTTTACGAACCAGGAGAGGCTGAAGGACCCCGTGCTCACGAATTGACTCGCTTAGTTCATTAAGCTCTGTCTCGTTGAAGTGAGTACGCGGCTGATTCGGGTTTGGAACAATCTCACTGATCTTCAGCTTGGTTTCTGCAGCAGAATTACCTGTTTCATACTGTGCTTCGCCAACCAGAGCATTGAGACCACGTCCTAAAGCCTTTTTCTTGGGACTAGGCACGACGAATCACCTCTTTCGCGAGCTCACGATACGCTTTTGCACCCTTATTGTTTGGTGCATAGTTAATTACCGGCATACCAAACGAAGGTGCCTCCGAGAGTTTCACTGTGCGCGGAATTAAGGTCTTAAAAGTCTTCTCTCCAAAGTAGCTTCTTACTTCATCCACTACCTGGTTAGACAGTGACGTGCGGGAATCATACATAGTCATAAGCACGCCATACGTATCAAGATCTTTATTGATACGCGACTTGACCATTCTCATCGACTCAAGAAGCTTTGTAACACCTTCAAGTGCGTAGTATTCACACTGGATTGGAATTAAAACACTATCTGCTGCAGCCAAAGCGTTGATAGTTAGCAAACCCAATGAGGGCGGACAGTCGATAAAGATGAAATCGAACTCATCTTTTACAGGTTCAAGCAGTTCTTTTAACCTTGTTTCTCGAGCCATAGCTGAAACAAGCTCAATTTCTGCTCCTGCGAGCTGAATTGTTGCCGGAACAACAAATACTTTCTTCGTCTCCGTATCATGAATGAGCTCCTCAACCGGAACATCATTCAATAATGCGTCGTATACGCACTGCTCGAGATCTTCTTTTTCGATTCCGAGACCACTTGTGCTGTTCCCCTGTGGGTCGAAGTCTACAAGAAGGACCTTCTTATTCTGCTCACCAAGTGCTGCAGCAAGATTTACTGCTGTAGTTGACTTTCCGACTCCACCTTTTTGGTTGATTATCGCGATAATACGCGTTTGCTTTGCACTTTTCGAGCGCTTAACGTCTCTAAAGCCCACCATGCCTCCTTTTACGGTTAATGAATGATTGATGCATTGTGGAGCATGTTTCACGTGAAACACGTTCACTGAAACTTCTCTGTTCAATCATTATGTTTCACGTGAAACAAGCTGACAAGATAGAAAATAAATTAGGCCTATGTTTCACGTGAAACATAGGCCTAATTACAAGGTATAGAAGAAATAACTACGCTAAAGGTGTCTTTCGAGCTACACCTACAGCTCTGGGAAGCCTAATTGAGGGAAGAGAGGTCTTCTTATATACCAAGAAGGTCCTATGTCCCAACTCACGGGGTAAATCGAATTCAGTAGTTTTGATTCGCTTCATACCACAAATCTTAGCAGCAGCATCGCCGCTGACGATCTCGTCGTTATCAGGATTACCCTTACTTACAATCAAATGACCATCAGTCATCAGAATCGGTGCTGCATATTCAATAAGAACGGGGAGAGACGCCATTGCACGGGCAGTAACAACAGAGAAGCGTCCCGAGTATTTTGAACCGAAGGCTTCGACACGATCCTGAATGGCTACACATCGTTCAGACAGACCGAGCTCATCCAGAAACGAGCTGACAGCTTTAACTTTCTTACCAACAGAATCAAGTAGCGTAAAACGACGACCGGTAGCAAGGGAAAGCGGTATACCAGGGAATCCGCCGCCAGTGCCCATATCAAGAACAGCACCGTCAGGGGATCCTTCTATATAAGGGAGAAAGGAAAGGGAATCAAGAATATGAAGGACAAGCGCATCATGAAGATCAAGGATGCGCGTAAGATTCATGGTCTTGTTTGCCTGGAGAACCAGATACAGATGTTTAAGGCATCCATCAAGAACATAATCAGAAACAGTGAGACCAAAGCTCTCGGTAAGAGACTTCAGCTCTATATATAAAGCGTCGCGATCAAAAGACTCAGTTGACACTTGAGACTCAGCAGAACGAGAAAGCTGCTCAGACATAACCACTCATCTCTGACAGAAACCAATGGGACAAGAAGTCTTGGCAAAAAAGAAGGGGTGCCGAAGCACCCCTTAAGCATAGCGGATAGGACTGCCGACTAGACAGCTGAAATCACAACGCGACGCTCGGGATCGACACCCTCGGAATGCGTCTCAACATTGACATTGTCACGAAGTGCAAGGTGAACCAGACGACGCTCGTAAGCGTTCATAGGCTGAAGGGAAACGGAGCCGTGAGAGCGAATAGCACGAGCAGCAGCACGCTCAGCCATCTCAGTAATCTTGTCATGACGGCGGCTCTTGTAGCCCTCGATATCAACCACAATGGGGAAACGGAAGCCAAGCTTGCGGCTCACCAAGAGAGAGAACATGGTCTGGAAGGAATCCAGCGTACGACCATGGCGACCAATGAGAACAGCCAGGTTGGGGGCTGTCACGTCGAGAATGACCTCACCGTCATCGCCCTCGTACTCATCGATGGGGGAGTCGGCAGCGTCGAAGAAGCCAAGAACCTCACGGAGGATGGTGATGGCGACATCAACGATAGCGTCCATCTCCTCATCAGAGAGCTCCTCGCCAGCCTTGTACTTAGCAGCGATCTGAGCATACGGGCCAGCAACAACCTCAGCCTGAACAGCCTCAATACCCTGAGTGGCCTCAGATAGAGTGGCGTCCATCTCTTCAATTACCTCAGACATATGCACCTCACTATTAGTTAGGTACCTAACTTAAAAGCAGAATCATACAGAGACGGCTGCCGAAGCAGCCGTCAACAACTATACCGCGTTAGTGCTTCTTATGCGGGCGCGCCTTGCGCTCACGACGGACCACGTCGACCTCGATGGGCGCGTTGGCGAGGCGCTCTTCCTCGTCGGCCTTGGCCTTCTCCATAACGCGCTGCGTGATGAAGATCTGCTGGATGACCTGCCAAGCAGTCGAGACGTCGTAGTACAGAAGAACACCGGCGGGAAGACCCCAACCGATGAAGAGCATCATGATGGCCATGACGACCGACGTGGTGCGCATGGTGGATGCTTGGGCACCCGTCTGATTGCGCGACATGTAAAGCTGCGGGATGAGCGTCAGCACCGCAAAGAGCACAAGCGAGATGAGGTACGGGAGAGCCGCAGTGATGCCCTCGGCCATAGTGCCCGCGGGGGTTGCGGTGAGGTCAGGCAGAATGCTGAAGAAGGAGAATGAGCTACCCTCGAAGTAGTTAGGCAGGTTAGAAAGCAGCGTGAACAGCGCAAACAGGATGGGCATCTGGATAAGGAGGGGCAGGCAGCCGCCGAGCGGGCTGAACTTGTTCTCGGAGTAAAACCTCTGCATTTCCTCGTTCATGCGCTGGGGATCATCGGCGTAGCGCTCCTGAATCTCCTGCAGCTTGGGCTGAAGAACCTGCATGCGCGCCGTCGACTTGGTGGACTTGATCATGAGCGGCGTCAAAAGAAGACGCACGATCAGCACCAGGATGACGATCGAGAGGCCCCAGTCGATAGCAAAGCTCTGGATGAGGCGCAGGATCTCGAAGAGAATGTTGACGATCCAATCCCACATAACGTTTTTCCTCCGTGTCCCGACCCGTTATGGGACGGGGTCATAGCCGCCCGCGTGAAGCGGATTGCACCGCAGGATGCGGCGCGCGGCCAGGAACATGCCGTATATAACACCGTGCTTCTCAATCGCCTCAACGGCGTATTGGGAGCACGTCGGTATGTAGATGCACGCATCCGGCAGCAGCGGGGAGATAAACCGCTGGTAAAACCGGATGGGCGCTATCGCACACCGTCGCAACCAAGAGGTCTTACCCATTGAGGGAGACTCCCGCCCGGTTGCAGAGCGACTGCAGGGCCTGTACGAGCGCTGCGGGCGTAGCAGTAGCCGTGCCGCGGGTGGCAAAGAGAATGACCTCCTTGCCGGCGGCGGGCAGCCCCACCGCGCGCGCCGCCTCGCGCATCACCCGTTTGGAACGGTTGCGAAACACGGCGTTGCCCAGTCGCTTAGGAGCAGCGAAGGCGACCCTACCCGGGCCGCCTTCGCTAGCAGAATCAACTATCACCATGCGCATCAGGGGATGGTTGTAGCGCCTTCCCTCAGAATAAACGCGCTCGAAATCCGAACGAGACTTGATGGTCTTCATACGGAGGCACAGAGCGAGTTAGACGGTGAGGCGCTTGCGACCCTTGGCGCGACGACGGGCGAGAACGGCACGGCCGCCCTTGGTGGCCATACGGGCGCGGAAGCCGTGGGTCTTGGCGCGCTTGCGCTTGTTAGGCTGGTAGGTACGCTTCATGGTTACAATCCTCCTGCTGCGTTTCTAGCATGCGTACTTGCGGTTGGTGCACGTCATGCGGTTTATGCACGTGAGCTTTCAGATTGTAGGGAATACATCCATCCGCTGTCAACAAATCTCCGCAGGTTATCGACAACTCATCACAGCGCATTTTGCGAGCCAGCAGGGTGTGTCGGTAACTTTTCTCAATCTTTCAGTCTGATTTCTGAGTTTTCCACAGGTTGTGCAAGGTGTGTGCAAAACTTTTCAGTCGTTTTCTTCACTTTTCAACAAGTTTTGAAAAGCTGTGGAAACCTCTGAAAGCACGCGGTGTGAGCTACTATCTATGCAGAGCTATCGCGAGGATTGAGAGACCATGGCAGACGATTTCTACCCCTTCGTTGACTCGGGCGACCCGGCGCCTGACAACGAGCACATAACCGGCGTGGCCGACGGTGCCGACAGCGAGGGCGGCGCCTCCTCTGAGATGGCGGGCTTTGCCACGCGCATCTCGATCTACGACGACATGTTCTCAACACCGCGCGTCATCGTGATCGACCCGGCACCCGTGCGCACCTACCTGGAGGAAATCACCAACACGGTTTACCGCTGTATGAAAGAGCAGGGCGGTACGCTCTCTCTTATGGTTATCCGCGAGCTTGTGGAGAACTTCATCCACGCCCACTTTGTGGAGCCCATCATCTCTATCCTCGACGGCGGCAACACGATCCGCTTTGCCGACCAGGGTCCCGGCATCGACGACAAGGAGCGGGCCTTTGAGTTTGGCGTGACCTCCGCCGACCGCACTATGAAGCGCTACATACGCGGCACCGGTTCTGGTTTGCCGATGGTCCAGCAGTACCTCGAGGCGGCGGGCGGCGCAGTCTCGATTGAGAACAACCTGGGTGGCGGCACCGTTGTCACCGTATCGACCGACCCTGCGCGCGTGGACGAGATCAAACGCACCGGCGGGCGCGGGGCCGCTGTAAGGCCCGCAGACCAGCAGGTCCAAGACCTGCAGGCGCAGGCACCCTACGCAGGGGCCCCGGCCAATGCCGCGGGGGCGTACCCGGGCGCGTCGGACGGAGTGTACCCGGGTGCAGCAGCGGGTGCGGCGGGAGCGTACCCGGGCGCACCAGCGGGGACGTATCCGGCGTCCGGCCAGGCGCAGGCGTACCCGGCAGCGGGCGCGACGCAGGCGCCGCAGGGATACCCCGGCGCTGCATGGCCAACCTACCCCGCATACCCCGGCTACCCGCAGGCAGCGGGATGGCCGCCGGTCGGCGCCTATCCGGTACCGTCTGCCGGTTTTCCACAGGCGGGACACGAGTTTTCCACAACAGGGGGATACGCTGGTTACCCTGCACCTTCGCCGTACGGCACAGAGGCCACGCCCGCACCCGCGGCGGACCTCATTGTGAGCGAGCGCGGGCGCGACGCCCTCGCCTACCTGCTGGAACACGGGCACGCCGGCCCCTCGGAGCTCACCGCCGCCTTTGGTCAGTCGGGTCCCACGTGGTCGCGCGAGCTTGCTACACTGAGCAAGCGCGGTTTTGCCGTCAAGCAAGGGCAGAAGTATTACCTGACCGAGCTGGGCGCAAGCTGGGCGCGGACGCACTGACGACTGAGGTGGGGTGACCATGGAAAACGAAGCCCAGATGATTCTGGATGACACCATCTCGTTCTGCGAGCGTGACGGCGTCGACACCCGCCTTGTGCAGATGCTGCGCCAGTCGCGGGGCGTCACACTTACCGACACCACGCTCACCATCGAGGCGCCCTCGCGGTTTGCGGGCGCCGCGCTCATGAAGCAGCGCGCGGTGATCGAGCGCTATCTGGAAGAGATTGCCTTTGCACCCGTTGAACTCGTCGTTACAACGGCGCTGCCTGCCGCCGAGAGCGTTTCACGGGAAACCTCTGCGGCGGCGGCTGCGCAAGCCGCGGCGACGAACGCGAGTGGGGCGGTGCCGGTAGCGGCTCCGGCGGCGGGCTCGCCTGCACCGGTTGCGACCGCTCCCGCACCGGCGGCAGCAGCACAGGCGACGCCGGCCATGCCGGCGCCTGCGATTCACATACCGAGCGCCGACACCACGGGTGGTGAGGCGGAGACGCACGTAACCGTCACCAACACCATCAGCTCGGACGACTTCAAGCGCCTCATGAGCACCATGGGGCAGGGCGGCGGAGCGTCTCGCAGCAACGGGAACGCGGCGTCCGGCGCCATGGGCGGAGCGGTTATCTCGGCATCCGCCTCACCTGCTGCCAGCAACGACACGTACCCAGCGGTACCCATCAACTCCAAATTCACGTTTGAGAACTTTGTGTACGGCGACGAGAACAAGCACGCCTACAACTCGGCCGTGCGCTTTGCCGTGACCGCGGAGGACCCGGGCAGTTACAGCTCGCTTTTTATCTACGGCAAGTCGGGCCTTGGTAAGACGCACCTTTTGCTCGCCATCAAGAACTACCTGAACGAGAACTGCCCGCACCTCAAGGTCAAGTACGCCAACAGCCAGGCCTACATCGACGACTTCATCAACGAGGTAGCGCTTCAAAAGGACGCCCACCGCGCGATTCTGCGCGACTATCATGACGCGGACGTCCTCATCATCGACGATATCCAGAACATCATCGGCAAGACCGCGTCCATCGACAACTTCTTCAGCCTGATGGACGAGTTCATCCGCGACAACAAGAAGGTTGCGATCGCGTCTGACCGCGCGCCCAAGAACCTCGGCATGGACGAGCGTCTTACCAGCCGCTTTAACGCGGGCATGCTCTGCCTTGTCTCGGAGCCCGGCTTTGAGATGAAGTTCATGATCTTGAAGCACTACTACGAAAACACCGTGCTTCCCGCGGCGGACGCCCTGCCGCCGGCGGGCGGCGACACATCGCTCCTCTCGTCCATCCGCACGGGCGGCGGTCACCTCACCGAGGAGGACCTCAAGCACATGGCGAGTGTCTCGGGCACCAACATCCGCGAGCTCGAGAGCTTTTGCGAGCGCTGCGCGGGCGAGAGCTTTGAGCGTGAGCAGGAGGGGCGCACCCTCACGGGCGACGACATCGACCGTATTGCCAACGAGTACTTTGACGCGGCACACAAGAAGATCAGCGTCGAGACGGTTCAGAAAGTGGTTGAGGACTTCTACCGCGTGAGCCACAACGACCTCATTGGACCCCGGCGCCAAGCCGCCATCAAGAACGCCCGCCACGTGGCCGTCTACCTTGCGCTCGACATGTGCGAGATGACAACCTCTATGGTGGGAGCCGCTTTTGGCGGGCGCGATCACACCACGGTGCTGCACTCGGTCAAGGTGATCGAGAAGCGCATGAAGGAGGACCGTGCTTTCGTGGACGACCTCCAGCAGCTGCGCAACAAGATTATCCTCCGCTCGTAAGCGTGCGGTTGGATTATGGTCAGAGTAGAGACCTCGGTAGGGGAAAACCTCGGGAAAGATGGGAGATAAACGGTGGAAAACCAAGGGTGTACGGTGGATAAATCAAGCACCCTTTGTTTTGGTGGAAAACAGACACGGTTCTCAACAAGGCTCGGTCGAAAAACTTTTGGGCATCGTACTGGGAAAAGCCGCGTAATCCCCAACATCAACCGACTTATTACTATCATTGGTTACTAGAACTTATATATAAAAGAAAGGCGCGCCATGAAGTTCACCGTAAGCCAGACCTCACTCGCCGACGCAATCGCCACCGTGCAGAAGGGCGTCGCTACATCCTCCACGCTCCCCATTCTGGCCGGCGTGCTCGTGCGCGCTGCAGACGGCGTGCTGGAGTTCCAGACCTCCAACTACACCACCTCGATTCGCCATCGCATTGCCGCGCATGTTGAGGAGCCGGGTGCGACCGTCATCCCCTGCAAGATGCTCGCGAACCTCATCAAGACCCTGCCGGACGCCGCGGTTGCCTTTGAGACCGTCGACCGCCAGATTGCCATCACCTGCCAGAAGTCGCACGTGCGCCTGAACACGCTCGACCCGGCGGACTTCCCGGAGTTTCCGGCGTACGCCATCGAGGCGAGCGTCGAGCTGCCCATGAACATCCTGACCGAGATGACCTCCCGCGTGTGGCGCGTCACCTCGACCGACAAGGCGCGCCCCATCCTGGGCGGCGTGCACATGACGGTCGAGAACAACACTCTGCGCCTGGTGGCGACCGACTCGTTCCGTCTGGCCGTGTGCGACACACAGGTGGAGACCTCGACCCTTGAGGGCAGCTTTGAGATCAACATCCCGGCCGAGGCCATGAACGACGCGCTTTCCATCATGCGTGACGAGCCGCAGATCCTGGTGGGTGCAACCGACACCCAGGTGGTGTTTGAGGCGGGCAACACCTGCTACGTCTCGCGTCGCCTTGAGGGCACCTACCCCAACTACAAGCAGCTAATCCCCACTTCGTGCGTCACGAGCGTGAAGATCGACGTCGCGGCGTTCACCGCGGCCCTCAAGCGCGTGGCCGTCATTGCGAGCAACAACCCGGCCGTCAAGATCGAGATCGATACCGAGGCGGGTGCGCTTTCGCTCTCCTCCATCTCGGGCGACCAGGACCTCGCGCAGGAGACCATCGACGTGGAGGCCGAGGGCGAGAGCGGCACCATCGCCTTCAACTACCACTACATCTTTGGCTGCCTGAACGTGCTTAACCGTGAGAAGGAGATCACGCTCGAGCTCAAGAGCTACCAGGCGCCCGGCGTCTTTAAGAGCTACGACAAGATCAACTACCTCTACCTCGTGATGCCGGTGCGCATCTAGCGCCCCGCGCGCGGCGGCAGGCTCGTGGCCATCCTCGCGCGCACGCTCCATGTGCGCAACTTTCGCAACTACAACGACTACACGCTCGAGCTCGACCCGGGCGTGACGGTCCTTGTGGGCAGAAACGCCCAGGGCAAGACCAATCTGGTCGAGGCGCTCGAGCTCGCCACCTCGGGCGCGAGCTTTCGCAAACCCTCGCCCGCCGAGCTGGTGGAGGAAGGGGAGGAGAGCTGCTCGATTGCGCTTCGCCTGGAAGGCGACGGGCGCGTGGTCGACCTGGGCTGCACGGTGCGTGACGGCAAACGCAGTTTCTCGCGCAACGGCAAGAAGTGCCGCGCCGCCGGTGTGCGCGGCGTGGTGCCGAGCGTGCTTTTCTGCCCCGATGACCTCGACATGATCAAGCGCTCGGCAAGCGTGCGCCGCGCCGCGCTGGACGGCTTTGGCGTGCAGCTAAACGAGCAGTACGCTCAGCTTCTGAGTACCTACGAGCGCCTGGTGGAGCAGAGAAACGCGCTTCTGAAGGAGCGCTGGTGCACGCGCGAGATGCTCGCCGCGTGGAACGATTCGCTTGCGCAGGCAGGGGCGTCGCTGCTCACACACCGCCTGGCGCTGCTCGACCGTATTCGCGTGCGGTTTGTTGAGGCGTACGCCCAGATTGCGCCCGGCGAGCGGGCTGACATCACGTACGAGGCGAGTGTGGATGCCGTGCTTGGCGGCGCCTCCGGCGAGGTTGCCGAGGGACCGGCCGCCGCGGATGAGGACGTGGCTGCGGGGGACCGCTCCGCCGATGGCGCCCCCGCGGATCGCTCCGGCGTTGACCGCATGGCGCAAGTCGCCTGGTGGCGCGAGCGCATGCTCGCCGCCCTCGATGTGGTCTTTGATGACGAGCTCCGCCGGGGCATCACGCTCGTGGGCCCGCACCGCGACGAGATCCGCTTCTCTATCGACGGACGGGACGCTCGCGCTTTTGCCTCGCAGGGGCAGCAGCGCTCGCTTGTGCTCGCATGGAAGGTCGCCGAGGTCGCGGTCACGCGCGACATCCTTGGTCGGCCGCCTTTGCTTCTGCTCGACGACGTGATGAGCGAGCTCGACGCCGAGCGCCGCGAGGCCTTTGTGCGCGGTATCGAGGACGAGGTTCAGACGGTCATCACCACCACGAACCTCGGCTACTTCTCGGACGCTATACTTGACCGTGCAAAGGTCGTAACCATCGGCACGGTGTGATGGAAGATCGCCTTCATGTCGCCTGAGGGGGTGCGCATGGACCTCAACGAGTATCTGGATGCCGAGCGCCGGCGCATCCTCGGCGCCGCCACGCCCGAGCGCCGCGAGCAGATGGCGCGTGCCGAGCGCTCGCGCGAGGTCTACCGCGCGTGGAACGTCGTCTGCGGCGGCACGCGCGAGGGCGCGCACGTGACGGGCCTGCGCTACCTGCCCGATACCAACGAGCTCCTCGTCTACCTCGACGCCGCGTCCTGGACGCAGGAGATGTCGATGCTCCGCGAGATCATCCGCACGCGCATGGAGCGCCAGGGCGTCTCCCTCGCGGGCTTCAAGTTTCGCACCACCAAGCCGGGTCACGTAAAGAGTCACCTCGCCAAAGGTGGTGTGGCCGGCGCTGCGTCCAACGCACCAAATGCGGCGTCCTCGGGCACGCGTCAACGCGCTTCATACGGCACCTGCGCGCCCGCCGGTCCTTCCGGCGCCGCCGCCCGCGCGCCCGAGCGGCCGCATGCGGAGCTCTCGGCAGAGGAATATGCACAATTGGACGCCGCCGTCTCACCAATTTCTGACCAAAAGCTCGCAGCGGCGCTTAAAAACGCCATGAAGGCGAGTCTTGAGTGGAAAAAGACCGGCGACGCTCAAAACGGCGCGTGACGGCAATCTGGTGGCCTTGTAGAGCCTTTTGAACCGCCTTTAGAGAGCCACTTTAATCAGGTATCATAGATAGGCTTGAACGCGTATCGGTTCGAAGTGATACCCGGCGGGGTATCCGATAGGAGAAAACGTGGCTAAATCGAACGATTACGGCGCGAGCGACATTAAGATCCTCGAGGGTCTCGAGGCAGTTCGCAAGCGTCCCGGCATGTACATCGGTTCCACCAGCTCAAGCGGCCTGCACCACCTTGTGTGGGAGATCGTCGACAACTCCGTCGACGAGGCAATGGCCGGCTTCTGCTCCAAGATCGAGGTCACCGTCCACCCGGACAACTCCATCACCGTGGTCGACAACGGCCGCGGCATCCCGGTGGCCAAGCACCCGCAGAAGAAGATCCCCACCCTCGAGGTGGTCATGACCGTGCTTCACGCGGGCGGTAAGTTCGACAACAACGCCTACAAGGTTTCCGGCGGCCTGCACGGCGTGGGCGTGTCGGTGGTAAACGCGCTCTCCAAAAAGATGAACGTGCAGGTCAAGCGCGACGGCCACATCTACGAGATGGAGTTCAGCCGCGGCAAGACCACGCAGAAGATGAAGCAGATCGGCGACTCCAAGGCCACGGGTACCACCACGACCTTCTGGCCGGACGACGAGATCTTTGAGACGACCGTCTACGACTACGAGACCCTGCGCAACCGTCTGCAGGAGACGGCCTTCCTGAACCGCAACCTCAAGATCATCCTGCGTGACGAGCGCGAGCTCACCCCGCGTGTGGACGAGTTCTGCTACGAGGGCGGCATCGTCGACTTCGTCAAGTTCCTGAACGAGGGCAAGGAGATCCCCGACGGTCTCAAGCGCCCCATCTACCTGTTTGGTAAGAGCGAGGACGGCGCGCCGGTGGAGCGTGCGGGCGAGGTCGAGGTGGCGCTCCAGTGGAACACCTCGTACTCCGAGAACGTCATGAGCTTTGCGAACGACATCTACACCCCCGAGGGCGGCATGCACCTCGAGGGCTTCCGCACCGCGCTCACCCGTGTCATTAACGACTATGCGCGCAAGCAGAACATTCTGAAGGAGAAGGATGCTAACCTCACGGGCGACGACGTGCGCGAGGGCCTTGCCGCGGTCATCTCCGTTAAGCTTGCCGACCCGCAGTTTGAGGGCCAGACCAAGGCCAAGCTCGGCAGCTCGTTCATGCGTACCCTTACGCTCAAGGTTGTGACCGAGGGCCTCACCGACTATCTTGAGGAGCATCCCAAGGCCGGCCGCGAGATCGTGAAGAAGGCCCAGCAGGCGTCGAAGGCCCGCAACGCCGCCCGCAAGGCGCGCGAGGCAACCCGCCGCAAGAGCCTGCTCGAGACCGCGAGCCTGCCTGGCAAGCTCGCCGACTGCTCGGTGCGCGACGCCGAGATGACCGAGCTCTTTATCGTAGAGGGTGATTCCGCAGGCGGCTCGGCCAAGGACGGCCGCCGCCGCGATATCCAAGCGATTTTGCCCCTGCGCGGCAAGATCTTGAACGTCGAGCGCGTGGGCGACCACCGCGCCTTTAGCTCCGACACCATCCAGTCGCTCATCACCGCCATCGGCTGCGGCGTGACCACGAGCGCGGGCGACGGCGGCGACTTTGACATCACCAAGGCGCGCTACCACAAGATCATCATCATGACCGATGCAGACGTTGACGGCGCGCACATCCGCATCCTTCTGCTCACGTTCTTCTACAAGTACATGCGCCCGCTCATCGACGCCGGCTATGTGTACGTGGCCTGCCCGCCGATCTTTGGCATCAAGGTGCGCAACAAGATCCACTACGTCTACCCCAACGGCCGCCAGCCGGAGGAGGAGATCCTGCGCGACACCATCAAGAGTCTCGGCCTCAACCCCGACGAGGGTGCCGACGACGATGCTGCCGCGTCTGGCAAGGTCACCAAGAAGCGCCGCGGCTACACCGTCCAGCGCTACAAGGGTCTGGGCGAGATGGACCCCAAGCAGCTCGCCTCGACCACCATGGACCCCAAGACCCGTATCCTGCAGCGCGTGACCATCGACGACGCCATGGCCGCCGACCGCGCGGTGCGCGAGCTCATGGGCAACCAGGTGGAGTATCGCCGCGAGTACATCGAGAAGCACGCGCACGACGCGCGCTTCCTGGACGCGTAAGGAGCACACGTGGCAGACGATATGAACAACAAGCCCGAGGGCGAGGGCCTCTCCGACGACCTCAAGCGCCTGCTGGCGCGTGCCGAGGCCGACGACGAGGGCACCGACGTCTACGTTGAGGATGCCGAGGTCGAGGACGAAGAGGAAGACGACGGCGAGCTTGAGGAGAGCTTTGGCACCGTCGACCGCGGCGAGAGTGCCGGCGAGGACATCAACGGCGGCCAGCTGCAGATCTCTGAGTTTGGGCACGAGATGCGCCAGAGCTTCATCGAGTACTCGATGTCGGTCATCACGGCGCGTGCCCTGCCTGACGTGCGCGACGGCTTAAAGCCGGTGCACCGCCGCATCCTCTACGCCATGAACGAGAGCGGCATCTACCCCAACCGCCCGCACAAGAAGAGTGCATGGACGGTCGGCGAGGTTATTGGTAAGTACCACCCGCACGGTGACTCCGCGGTGTACGACACCATGGTCCGCCTCGCACAGTGGTTCAGCATGCGCACCCCGCTTATCGACGGTCACGGTAACTTCGGCAATATCGACGGCGATGGCGCCGCGGCCATGCGTTACACCGAGAGCCGCCTTGCGCGCCCGGCGATGGAGCTTCTGCGCGACCTGCAGAAGGACACCGTTGACTGGCAGCCCAACTACGACGAGTCGCTCGCCGAGCCGCAGGTGTTGCCCGCGCGCTTCCCCAACCTGCTCGTCAACGGCTCCTCGGGCATCGCGGTCGGTATGGCCACCAACATCCCGCCGCACAACCTCACCGAGGCCGTTGAGGCCACGTGCATGCTGATCGACAACCCCGACGCAACGGTTGACGAGCTCATGCAGGTCATGCCCGGCCCAGACTTTCCCACCGGCGCGGTCATCATGGGCACCGACGGCATCCGCCAGGCCTACGAGACCGGCCGCGGCTCCATCACCGTGCGCGCCAAGGCACATGTGGAGTCCACCAAGACCGGCCGCAACCGTCTGGTCTTTACCGAGATTCCCTACCAGGTCAACAAGGGCACGCTCCAGGAGAAGATCGCCCAGCTCGTAAACGAGAAGCGCATCGAGGGCATCTCCGACATGCGCGACGAGTCCACCCAGAAGGGCATCCGCCTCGTCATCGAGCTCAAGAAAGGCGTCATCCCGCAGGTTGTGCTCAACAACCTCTACAAGTTCACCTCGCTGCAGTCGACCTTTGGCGTGAACAACCTCGCGCTCGTGGGCGGCGTGCCCAAGTGCCTGAGCCTGCCGGAGATGCTGCGCCACTACATCGACCACCAGGTCGACGTGGTGACCCGCCGCACCCGCTACGACCTCAAGAAGGCCCAGGCCCGCGCGCACATCCTCGAGGGCTACCTGCTCGCACTCGACCATATCGACGAGGTCATCAGCATCATCCGCTCCTCTCAGACCGATACCGAGGCGAGCGGGCGCCTGATCGCGCGCTTTGGCTTTACGCCCGAGCAGACGAGCGCCATCCTCGAGATGCGGCTGCGCCGCCTGACCGGCCTCGAGCGCAACAAGATCGAGGAAGAGCTCGCCGGGCTCCGTCAGGCCATCGCCTACTACGAGGACCTGCTCGCCCACGAGGAGAAGATCCTCGGCGTCATCAAGGACGAGATGCGCGAGATCTCCAAGAAGTACGGCGACAAGCGCCGCACCGAGATTTCTCAGGCGGAACGCGACCTCGACGTGGAGGACCTCATCGCCGACGAGGACATGGTCGTGACCATCACCCACACCGGCTACGTGAAGCGCATCCCCGTGGCGGCCTACCGCGCGCAGAAGCGCGGTGGCAAGGGCGTCAGCGGCGTGAACCTCAAAGAGGACGACGTCATCAGTGAGATGTTCATCGCGAGCACCCACGAGTACGTGCTCTTCTTCTCCAACAAGGGCAAGGTCTACCGCCTGAAGGTGCACGAGCTGCCCGTGGGCACGCGCCAGGCGCGCGGCACCGCGATCGTGAACCTGCTGCCTTTTGAGGACGGCGAGAAGATTGCGAGCGTCATCAGCTGCCGCGAGTTCCCCGACAACGAGTACCTGCTCTTTGCCACCAAGCAGGGCATGGTCAAGAAGACCGTCATGAGCGCGTACGACCGCAGCCGCCGCGACGGCATCATCGCCATCAACCTCAAGGCCGGCGACGCACTGCTCGACGTCCGCCGCGTGCGCGAGGGCGACCGCGTGATCATGGCCACCACCGAGGGTAAGGCCATCATGTTCATGGAGGACCAGGTCCGCGCGACCGGGCGCGACACCTCGGGCGTGCTCGGCATCCGCATGAAGGGCGACGCCACCGTGCTTGGCATGGAGATCTCCAACGGCCGCGGCGACCTCTTTGTGATTACCGAGAACGGCTACGGCAAGCGCACACCGGTTGAGGACTACCCGCTGCAGAACCGCGGTGGCCAGGGTGTCTACACCATCCAGATGACCGCGCGCAAGGGTAAGCTCGCCGCCATGAAGACGGTGGGTCCGCAGCACGAGCTCTTCATCATCACGGAGAACGCGACCGTGATTCGCGTTAAGACCGACGAGATCAGCCGTACCGGCCGCGCCACGCAGGGCGTGAAGATGATGAGCGTGGCCGATGGCGACCGCGTGACCGCTGTGGCACGTATGACGAGCGCCAAGAAGAAGCCCAAGGCTCCCGCCGTGATGGAGGGCCAGGAGGCGCTCGACCTCGGCGCTGCGACCGATGCCGGCGCTGATACCGATGACCATGTGGACATCGGCTCTGGCGACGCTGCTCTCGAGGACCTGCTCGAGGAGTAACGGCACCTAGTCCCTAAGACGAGGCAAAACCGCCTGCAGCACACTGCGCGCTGCAGGCGGTTTGTTGTTCAAAGGACTCCTCGCCGGTGCTGCTCCAAGCTACGAAGATCCACTCCATGGCGAGTTTGGTAAGGAGAACTGCCCTCTCGTAAGGTGATTTGACCAACCGACCTCTTGTGAAATTGACAGACGTCCTTAGAAGTCGTCGGGCGAGAGCGTCTGCACAAACTGGTCAAACTGCTTGAGCTCATCCTCGCTGGTCTCGGCGTCCGTGCGGAGCGAGACCGTGCCCGCGCGGTTCATGACGTCGTCCTCAACATAGATAGGCGCGTTCGCGCGCACGGCGAGCGCGAGAGCGTCGCTCGGACGCGCGTCGATGGTGACCTCGCGGGTTTTGCCCTCGGCATCGGGCGCGGCAAGCACGAGCCGCGCGAAGAAGACGGGTGCGTCAACATGGTTAACCTCAACGCGTTCAATCTTGGCGTCGAGTTTGCCGAGCGTGTCGATAAAGAGGTCGTGCGTGATGGGGCGCCCGCCCTGGCCGTTGTCGATGCCACGGCTGATGGACGCCGCCTCAAACGAGCCGGTCTGAATAGAGAGCGAACGCAACGGCGCACCCGCGCCGGCGTTGCCGGAGCGCTCCCTGAGCACGATAAGCGACGGCACCGGACCAGAGGCCATGATGATGGTCTCAATATCAACGCGAATCATATGGCACCTCCTGTACTGCCGCTTGTTTGAATCGATACGCTATGATACCCAAAACCTTACGCCAATGCGCAACCGCATCTACTTTTCATGGGTCAAAAGGATACGTCGTATAGGATGAGCGCCCCGTCGGTAAATCCGTCGAGGCGCTCCGATTAAAGCCGAGAAAGAACGTTTGTCAGCCGATAAGCTTTACTGCCAGCCCGCAACCTCCTGTGCGGTTGGGGTTTGTCGGACCGTGAGATCCGCAGCATTCGCGGCGGTCGTCACATTGTAGGTAAGCGTGGAGGTCTCGAGACCAGAGGTCTGGATGGTCACATACCAGACCTGGTTCCCGTTGTAAGTGCCTTCCTTGAGCGGGAACTCAGCCGGTGCGTACCCATCAACAGTTACATCGCTGATATTGCCGCCCGCGGGTGCAAAGAGATAGACCTTATCAACCATGTCAGAACGATTTCGTTTGTTGGGGTTCGATCCCACGATGTAGTCAACTTGATTGTAGGCGTCGTTGGGATCTAGGTTGTTAGTAAGTGTGGTGGTTACATTGTAGGTCGTGGTGCCATCCGCATTCTTTACTGAAGAGTTGATGGTGGTATGAAGTGAAAGGAACCAAGCAATTTTGGAGTAGGTGTCATCGGACACATAGACACCAAGTTCGGGAGCGGATGGGTCTGTGGGAATGGTGCCGTCGCAGCCAATTTCCGCCATAAGAGCCTCTTCATCGGGATTTGCCATCCATACCTGGAGACGGTGATTCTCAATTCCGGAAGTGATGGTGTTGATGAATTGAGTGAAATCGATATTACCAAGCGATGAAGTGAGCTGTGAAAAGGCGGTGCCAGCCACCTCTGCGAAGAACAGGTCCTGGTTTGAGGTGGAGAAGGTGTTGTAGGCATCATGCAGCAACATGGCGGCGGCATTGGAGCCGTCGACCGTGACACCACTCGAGGTGTTGAAACCACCGGTGAGGGCGAGCATGCTTTGGAGGAAGACGGGGTCGATCGCGACGACACCATCGATGGTCCCGCCGTGCTGATCGGTCCACATGGCGCTGATAATCTGCGAAGCGCGTGAAAAATCAGGGATGATATTGGTGTCGGCGGGGATACGACCAATGCGGTTGTCATTGCCCGCTCCATCACCGAAGATGGTCAGTTCCTCTTCGGTAACACCAAATCCAGGGGTATCGTACCAGTTCATGTCTGCAAAAGAGGAAAAGCCTCCAAGGGTGATTGAGCCATTGGCGACGGTCATCACTCCCGCGGAGCCCGGGAAGCCACCAGTCGAACGGAGTTCTGCATTGCTCTGCGCAATAATGAGGTAGTTGCGCACCTCTCCGTTCGCGCCGAGCATCTGCGGCAGATAGGGTGCCATCTCATTGAGTTTGGTGACTGCGGTATTGGCAGTGCCAATCAGGTCCTTTACCTTCTTCATCGGTTCAGCGAGCTGACTTAAGCTTGGGTCAGGAAGCCCATCGATTATATCCGCGCTCTGCTGAACAACCGGTGCGACTTGAGAGAGGGTGTTAGCAAGGGAGGTGAACAGGTCTACATTAATGGCGCCGTTTTCAAGAAGATTGCCGAGCTTGATGTTGCCGAGGTCATTGCAAACAGGGATGAGTGCGTATTGGCACAGATTGTCTGCCTGATCGACTACGGTGCGGACCGAGCGCACGTCTTGGCCGAGTATCGGGATAAAGGAGGCAATCTGCCAAGGAGTGCCCTCGAGCTTATTGTGAATATCGTTTACTTCGGTTGCGATGCCGGCCGCAGTGTTGCGCAGGGTATCTCCATCTGCCTCTTTAACAGCATCGACAAGAGCATGAGCCTGCTCAGTGAGGGCGGGTACACGTGCGGTGATGTCTTTGTAGTCGCGATACATGGTGAATCCGCAAACGCCACCAATGACTACCACGAGGGCAACGAAAGTTCCTATAACGGCTGCTACGGTTTTTCCTTTAAGTCGACTCCTTTGAGGGGGCTGCTGCCTATGGGGTGTGCACTCGTTGCCGCTGATGCGATGTGAGGGGATGCGAGTGGATTCCCGCGGTGTCGCGGTGTTGCTACATGGTGGGTTACCGGCGACATGGTCGTTGTTTTTGTTTTTGGGATGGACAGTGCGGGTCTGCTGTGTCCGCGTGCTGCGCGGCACGCTTGTAAAATAGGCGCTCATAAACTCCGCGGTCTCGCTAGGACGAGCAGTGTTTGGAGTTTTGTGAGCATTGTTGTTAGACTGTCCGCCGCCGGAGAAGTGGTTTCCACGGCGAGATTCGTTGGGGTTGCTGGGCATGACATCCTCCGATAGGTTGCACATTCGATTTCATGATATGCGACTGACAAAATGACAATGCCAATTACATGGGAAAACGATACTCTTTCTGAGGTTGTGAAACACACTGAAGCACGGGTGTTTCATTGGGGACAAGCTTGATTGAAAACACCCCATAATCGGCTTGTCCATAGCGAGCAGATGCTGTTTTACTGATCGGTCGCCGTTATTGCCGTAGGGGCTGCCAACCTTGAATTTTTGGTGTAACCTTTACACAGTGCATATCCTGGTGGCTGGTGATCGTCGCTGTGTGCGCGTTGCCGATGCGATGCAGGGGAATGAATAGTCGTTGCTGGTAAGGGCCGTTATGTCGGTATGGCGAAGCCGTATCTCTTCTATCTAGCTGCGGTGTAGGAGGTCGCGTGGGCGTTTATGTGGTGCAGGTTATTGGCGGGCGTGAGAGCACAGCTCGGAGTCTGCTGTACAAACATGCATCGGACTGCATGGATGAGTGCTTTCTCCCCATATTTGAGCTTATGAAGCGCAAAGAAGGTGAGTGGTGCAGGGTAAGGGAGCTTCTGTTCCCGGGATATCTGTTTGTAAGGACAGACAATCCTGAGCAGCTAGGTAACCGTATGCGCGCTATTCCGGTGTTCATGCGCCTTTTGGGCAGCAACGATCAATTCATTCCACTCGCCCCTTACGAGCTCTTATGGCTCAACACCTTCGCCGACGCAGACAAGCATTTGGTGGAGATGAGTCAAGGAGTAATAGAGGGTGACAGGGTGATAGTGACCGAAGGCCCTTTGAAGGGGCACGAGGCGATGATCATCAAAATCAATCGGCACAAACGGCTGGCTTACGTGGATTTGCATATGTTTGGGAGACAGAAAACGGTTCGCATCGGGCTCGAGATAGTCCGAAAGAATGAGTAAGAGCTGCTTGATGTGCAGGGTAGGGGAAGGTCTCTACTATAAACAGCAACGGCAACAACAAAGCAACGCTTAACCAGCGCGGTTCGTTCCATTTGCCGGAGCCGGACGATACGGTCGCCGCCCCTAAGCCGGGAGGTGTCGGCTATCGCGCTATAAAGCGCACGTTCGATATCGTGTTTTCCGCGGGTGTATGCGTTGTCATCGCCATTCCCCTAGCGGTTGTTTGCGCTGCTGTTGCATACGAGACACCCGGTAGCCCCATTTTTAAACAGCGTCGTATTGGTCTCAACGGTAAGCCCATCTACATCTATAAGCTTCGCACCATGGTGGCGGATGCGCATGAGCATCCCGATCGCTATCTTAATCCTGATCAGCTTGCCCAATGGGAACGCGAGCAGAAGCTCGATAATGATCCGCGCATCACCAAGATTGGCAAGTTGCTGCGACGCACTTCTTTGGATGAGCTGCCGCAGTTCTTCAATGTGCTTAAAGGCGAGCTATCCGTCATTGGTCCACGTCCGGTTACCGAAGAAGAGACCTGGGAGTACGGAGATGCACGCGACCTTGTGCTATCGGTGAAGCCCGGTATCACTGGCTGGTGGCAGGTTACCGAGCGCAACAATGCCACATGGGAGAACAACGAGCGCCAAATGCTCGAAGTGTTTTACGCCCGCCATGCGAGCTTGGGACTCGACTTCCGCATCTTTGTACGCACTTTTAAGGCGATGGGGAGGGGTCAGTGATGGAGCGACCCAGTTTCAGCGATGCTCGCGTCGCATTCATCATTCTCACTTGGAACTCTGAGAAGTTTATTCGCGCTTGTTTGGATTCGGTGCTGAGTCTAATGTGCCGTGAATTGGATGTGTATGTTGAAGAGAATGGCTCGACAGACGGCACGCGGGAAATCCTTGAACGATATAGCAGTATGTACCCGAACGTGCATGTGTTATATCGCGCTAATAACGCTGGGACTACCGCTCCGCGAAACCACGCGCTTCGCTGTGCAATAGCCAGAACAGATTATATTTGCATCCTCGACAGTGACACCGTGGTCAATCAAACTGCATTCGAAGTTATGGCAAACGCGCTCGCAGAGCATCGCTCCTTAGGTGTCGTCGGTCCGTCGATGGTAAATTCCGCAGGTAGTAAGCAGCTTTCAGGGCGCAATCTTCCGACGTTTACAATTAAACTTGCCAAGGTGATACCAATTGGCGTCGTGCGTCGGTGGGCTGAAAATGCGGAAGTGCCATCCTCTGTGCCATTACGGGGGATTCAGAAAGTTGGTTATCTCTTATCAGCCTGTTGGTTAGTCCCGAGTTCGGTCTTTGCTGAGACTGGACTATTCGACGAGAATATTTTTTACGCCCCTGAAGATGTTGATTGGTGTCTCCGCTGCTGGAAAGCAGGTTATCAGGTCGCCTTTGTGCCGGGTGCGCGCATTATCCATGAGTATCAGCGCCTATCTCATAAAAAACTGCTCTCACATACCAACCTTGAACATATCAAAGGGCTTGCGTACTACTATCGCAAACACCGCTACCTTTTGCACGCTCCAGAGTTGTTGGACTATAACGGATAAGCAGGTTTAGCTATGGGTTTATCAACACTTGAGGCATTCAAGCACATTTCTAATGATGTCGATGTTATCCAGCTGGATGGTGAAAGGTTGCAGCAGCTGCATCTTGTCCTGTTGGATATGCTGAAAGATATTGACGATATTTGTAAACGCACGGGGATTGAATATACCTTGGGGGGAGGCAATTGCCTCGGAGCCCTGCGCCATCATGGATTTATTCCTTGGGACGATGATCTTGATATTAACCTTAAGAGGTCAGATTATCGCTGCTTTGTCGACGCTTTGCTCAATTGTTTCCCTCAGAAGTATTCTATCCAACTACCCGGCAAGACAAGCGGATATGAATTGGCATTTCCCCGCATCCGTCGCCGTGGAACCATCTTGAGGAGTAAAGAAGATATTGACGGCATTGAATGTGGGGTATATGTCGACGTATTTATTATCGAAGATGTTCCCGACAATACATTGCTGCGCTGTCTCCATGGTATGTTTTCAATGGGTGTTGGGTTTTGTTATTCCTGTCGGCGCTTTTGGAAGCATAAGAAAGAATACCTTTCGCTTGTTGAAGGAGATGTCAAAACCTCTCGTGCTTTCAAATTGAAAGCCACAATAGGTTTCTTTTTTTCATTTCTAACGGTGGAACGTTGGTGCGGCCTTTGGGATGCTTGGAACGGTTGTGTTCATAATGGACGGTCTAGATATATATCAATCCCTCTCGGCCGAAAGCATTATTTTGGCGAATTGTATTACCGCAATGATTATTTTCCCGTTTCATTTGGAGAGTTTGAAGGCTTGAGAGTTCCGTTGCCGAGGGACACAGAAAAATATATGAAAGCACTGTATGGTCCCGATTATATGACACCCCCTCCGTCAGACAAGCAGGAGCGCCATATTGCCCTTGAGTTCGATTTAGGTGACGCGATCCCCGCCAATTCATTCGATAAAGATATAAAATAACTAGTCAATTTAAGGGCCGGACTTGCGAGAGCGAAGAAAAACAGGTGTAGTCGCAGAGCTGCAGCGTGGCATAAAGTATATCGGTGCACGCATGCTCCAGGGTGGGCTGTTGCTTCGCTATGCCTCGATGCCCACGCAATCCAATCTCGTACTGCTTGAGAGCTTTCACGGCACCCGTCTTGATTGCAATCCGCGAGCAATATATGAATATCTTCAGGCAGCGTTTCATCACCGCTACCGGTATGTGTGGGTTGCGGAACGGCCAGAAGATTGGGCAGACCTTGCCGCTCGGCCTGATACAGAAGTCGTGCGCTATCGCTCTTCTGAGCATTGGAAATACGCTTGTTTGGCAAGCGTACTCGTAACAAATGGCCCTCGTTCAAACGAACTGCCTGCCCGCTGGGATCAGTTGCAGATTCAAACATGGCATGGTGGAGGTTGTTATAAAAAGGTTGGCACCGCATTGCACACAGGGATGCCAATTCAGCGGTATATAACAGAGCGACAGTTCCACCGCTACAATTACTTCATTTCTAGCAGCGCGTTTTTCTCTCGAGAGGTTGTTCGTGGTCAATATGCATTTGCTGGAACAATTTTAGAGTGCGGCATGCCACGAAACGATCGTCTGGTCCGCAACGATGCGTCCGAGCGTGTTCACATACGCAAAGAGCTCGGTCTCAGCGAATCTGACGCTCTCGTATTATATGCACCAACATGGCGGGATTTTGCCGGCGAGGCTCAGGGCTTGGATGTTGCTGCCGTCCGAGCGGCGGTTGTCAAGCGTTTTGAGCGGAACGTCATCATGGCGTTTCGCGGACACTATTTCTCGGGTTTTGCGTCGGAGGATTTCGACTGCTCGCTCAACGACTATCGCGATATGCAAGGTCTACTGCTGGCATGCGATGTCGTAATTACCGACTACTCCTCACTTATCTGGGATTACTCGTTCACCTATCGGCCGTGCTTCTTGTACACGCCCGATCTTGCTCAATATGAGGCGGACCGCGGCTTTGACGTTGACATCCATAAGTGGGGTTTCCCCGTGTGCGAGACGACGGAGCAGCTTGTTAAAGCGATCATGGACTTCGTTGGGGTGGATTTCCGCCAACGCATGGAACGCCATCATGAGGCACTCGGCTCGTTTGAAACGGGACACGCCTGCGAAGCGGTCGCGCACATTATCAACGAGCATTGCGGCTTTGGGAAGGAGCTCGCATCATGAATATTGCGGTGTTGTTTGCCGGCGGCGTTGGTAGCCGCATGCATTCGAAGGATTTGCCCAAGCAGTTCCTCGAGATTCACGGAAAACCGATTATCGTTCATACTGCTGAGCTCTTTCAGCAGCATGAAGATATCGATGCAATCGTTGTCGCTTGTCATCCCGATTGGATTGAGTATTGCGAAGCGCTTCTTGCTCGTTACGGTTTGAGCAAAGTTCGCAGCGTTGTCCCCGGTGGCGTAACGGGTCAGCTCTCAATATATGCTGGGCTCTGCGCTGCGGAACAGCTTGCCGATGGTGAGCGGAGTATTGTGCTTATCCACGATGGGGTGCGTCCGCTTATTACGCAGCGGACCATCTCCGACAACATCGCTTCGGTCAAAGAGCACGGTTCGGCAATCACCTCGGTTAAGGTGAAAGAGACCGTGCTCGAAGTCGATGACGACGAGAAGATTTCCAGCGTGCCCGATCGCTCCCAAACGCGGTTGGCTCGCGCACCGCAAAGCTTCTGGCTCGATGAGATTATTGCCGCTCATCATCGTGCTTTAGCAGAGGGTCGCAGCGACTTCATTGATTCAGCATCGATGATGATGGCGTATGGGCACAGCCTGTATCTTGTCGAAGGCCCCGACGAGAACATCAAGATCACGACGCCAGATGACTTTTTCTCAATGCGTGCGATCTTGGATGCTCGTGAGAATCGTCAGATTTACGGTATTGAATAGGTGAGTCTATGAGAGGGATGTGGACACCCACGCTCGATGAAGATTTTGAGCATATTGACGAGCAACTCTTCCGCTATTTCAACAATGCTTCCGTATTGATCACAGGGGCGACCGGTTTGGTGGGCTCTCTACTGATTAAAGCGTTTTTGTACGCCAACGAGCGGTATGGTCTTGCCATCAAGCCGATCGGTGTGGTGCGCGATCCGACAAAGGCTCGGATGATATTTGGTCAGCGTGCAAACGAGGTCGCTTTTGTTGTCTGCAATCTTGCTACGGAAGCCCTGAATTTTGAGGGCCCAGTTGACTACATCGTTCACGGTGCCGCAGTTACAACGTCTCGAATCATGGTCGAACGTCCAGTTGATGTGATTGACCTCTCATTGAATGGCACGCATGCCGTTTTGCAACTTGCTGCAGAAAAGCAGGCAAAGGTCGTGTACCTTTCTTCCATGGAGGTGTACGGAACGCTCACCGAGGGTGTTCGTGCTAGCGAAGACATCCTGGGCTTCATCGATCCCCTTGCGGTACGGTCGTGCTATCCGGAGGGCAAGCGGCTCTGCGAGAACTTGTGCGTTGCTTACGGTGTGCAGCATGGTGTTCATGCGTGTATTGCGCGCTTGGCACAGACGTTTGGAGCCGGCGTGCTTCCTGGTGAGAATCGCGCCGTTGTTGCCTTTGCCCGCGCTGCGGCGGCAGGGGAGGATGTTGTCTTGAAGACGCGCGGTCAATCTGAGGCGAACTACGTGTACGCATCCGATGCGGTTGCTGCGCTTCTACTTCTGCTGTCTCGAGGCGAGTCAGGTTATGCCTACAACGTTGCCAACGAGGCGTGTCATATGACGATTGCCGAGATGGCGCAGCTGGCAATCGATACGGTTGGTACGGCGGGTGTGCGGCTCAAGTTTGAACTAGACGAGCAAAATCAATCAGGATTCGCGCCCGATACCAAGTTGTTCCTTGATGCCGGGCGGTTGCGTGCGCTGGGCTGGAAACCGGCTGTTGCCATGCCGGAGGCATTGCAGCGCCTTGTGGCCTACCTCAAGGAGGCCGTATAGTGGCGAAACGCAGCGTCAAGGTCAACTTCCTGCTTAACTCGGCATACCAGATTCTTCTGGTCATCACGCCGCTTGTCACGGCGCCCTATCTGTCGCGCGTGCTTGGTGCCTCGCAAACGGGCGTCTTCTCCTATACGCAGTCCATTGCGAACTATTTCGTGATGTTCGCTACGCTCGGCATGTCGACCTACGGCGTGCGGGTGATTGCGCTTTGCGGTGAAGACCGCGCCGCGCGCTCGCGCGCGTTTTGGAGTGCGTATGGCTCGCAGCTTTGCGTAGCCGTGGTAGTCGCGGCGGCATATTTAGTGTATGTGATTGTTGTACATGCCGGCGGTCTGATAGTTTCTCTCACATGGGGTCTCTGGGTGCTCAGTGCGGTCGGCGATATCTCGTGGCTGCTGTTTGGGTGCGAAGAGTTCAAGATTCCGACGGTGCGGAGCTTTGCGACCAAGCTTGCCTCGCTCGTTATCATCTTTGGGTTTGTACACCAACCTGATGATGTATGGCTGTATGTACTAGCTGCAGCGGGTTCAAACTTTGTGAACATGGTTCTTGTCTGGCCGTTCGTTCGTCGTTACGTTGATCCATACCGTCCAAATTGGCGTGAGGTCCATGCTCACTTCAAGCCGAACATCGGGCTCTTCATCCCTGTGATTGCGGTGAGCCTGTACACGTCGCTCGACAAGATCATGCTGGGTTCGATGTCGGACATGTCGCAGTCTGGCTACTTCCAGTACGCTGAGCAGGTCAGCCGCATGCCGCTGCATGTCATAACGGCGTTGGGCACGGTCATGATGCCGCGCATGGTTTCACTGCTCACGGAGCGGCGACGTGAAGAGGCAGTTTCGGCTCTGGGCACCTCGCTCTGGTTCATGCTGGTTTGTGCCTTTGCGTTTGCGTTCGGTATCCTCGCCGTTGCACCAGAGTTCGTTCCGGTTTTTCTGGGAGATGGGTACGATCCCTGCGAGCTGTTGATGGTGGTCATGTGTGGAATCATTCCTGTTATCTGCGTGACAAATGTGATTGGCAAGCAGTATCTGTTGCCCTCGCAACGTGATCGAGAATACACACTCTCGCTTATTGCGGGCGCTGCGGTGAATGTGATTTTAAATCTTGTGCTGATTCCGCTGTTTGCAGCTCTCGGCACAGCAATTGCAACCGTTGCTGCAGAAGTTACCATTTTGGTGGTTCAAGTGTTTGAGGTGAGGCGTGAATTGCCTCTTTTCACCTATGCCATCCAATCAATACCCTGTTGTTTTATTGGGGCGGCAATGTGTTTACTGGTCCGTTTAACTTCACCTTTCATTCTGGCAACGATGGGGCTCGGGGTTGTTTCCCTCATATTGGAGGTTGTGATGGGGGCCGCATTCTATTCGGTTGCAACCCTACTCTATTGTGTGTTAACCCGAAACCCCCATTACGCACGCATATTCGGTAAGTTCCTTTTGGCGGGTTCTGATGGTTCGTCGTCGACTCGCTCGCCTTATTTTAAAAAGCATTAATTCTGGGGGGTTGCCATGTCTTTCTGGGATAATGTTATCAATCGATGTGGGACAGTAGACGTTGATCTTAATGCCGTGCAAACCGAAAAACGATGGACAGTCCTCTATATTGTTTCATTTATCTGTTACCTATCTGTCACAATGATTGACGAGAAAACGCTACTACGGCAATGTTTTCCTTCTTTGGTTTTTACCGCCATAAGGTATATATGTATATTACTAATTGTTGTGAAGATAATATTTGCTCGTGATTATCGATACTATTCGAAACGCGGCGTGCGATGCTTGGTGTTGCTTACAGGGCTTCTGCTACTCGTATCACACTTCAATGACTCTCGTACGTTGCTCCATTATGAAATAATTGTTGTTGGAGCATACCGTATACCATTTCGAGAAATCGCAAAATGGATTATAGTAAGTCAGTCTGTTCTTATCGCTCTAATCGTGGTGCTCGCTCTTACGGGAACAAGTCCGACTATGGTAAATTATCGAGCATCGACAGATAGTATAAGGTACTCCCTCGGTTTCACATTCCCAACCTACCCCGCAATACTTGCATACTATTTGTCTGGGCTATTTGTTTACACGCGATCTAATCAGCTTCGTATCATTGAGTATGTTGCCATCTTTTTGATAAACATTTTTTTTTATTTGCTTACCGCTACAAGGACTGAAATCATCCTTGTTGTTCTTATCCTCGTATGTGGCGGGCTTCTCCGTAGTAAATTTAATAATGTGCTTAGGTTTATTCTCCGATGGGGGACCATTGTGCTGCCCCCGGTTCTTTTGGCGCTATCGCTTGTCCTTGCCTACACGTACACACCGAGCAATGCCTGTCTTAAGACGTTGAATAACTTATTAAGCGATCGACTTGCACTTGCCAACGACGCGGTTGATGAGTATGGGTTTGAGTTGTTGGGACAACATATCGAGTGGAAAAACTGGGAGGATCTGGCTGAAGGAGAAAGTAGGGATAACTTTAATATTGTTGATAACGGATACATAAACATACTTCTCAACTATGGTCCTATAGTACTTATTGTTCTTCTGTATGGTTTCAATTTACTTTGCAGAAGGATTGACGACCCATATTTGCATATCGTATTGTGCGCGATGTTCATCCACATGATGCTAACACCCCAGCTCTTGCAACTGGTTTATGATGCGTACTTACTCTGTCTCGCACCGGTTTTGCTGAATGCGGGCAAACAAGATTCTTCGGGGAGAAGCTATCTTCTGCAAAAAGAGGGACAATAACATTGCAACCGGGGTGATTACTATGTCGGGCAAGCGATTCGAATGGGTGGATTCCTTACGCGGGGTAGCAATGATAGCTATCATCTGCGGTCATCCTGCTGCCAATCCCGGTATGTTGTCCTCATTATGTTATTCGTTTCATGTGCCGTTGTTCTTTATGATTTCCGGAGCTCTATTTCATGCTGAAAAATATCGAAAGTTCATAGACTGCTTGAAGAAGTATTTCGCATCATTGTTGCTGCCATATTTCTTGCTGTATTCAGTTAACATTCCGTTATGGTACATCAATTGGCGCGTAATTGGTGATAGCTCCTCATCGGGAGATTCGATCCTAGCGGGCTTATATTATGCCAATCAACTTCTTAAGCCTATGGCTAATGGGGCTTTATGGTTTTTGCCAACTTTGTTTCTTACTACAGTTGCGACTTGGCTTGTTTATAGGGTTATCGAAAAAGATGAGGAAGGGCGTCTTAACCCTCTTGTTGTTGCGCTCGTCTGTCTATGTGTGGGATGCTTTCTAAAAATCTGCGATATTAAAACGCTACCCTGGACTCTAAACGCCGTGCCACTGTGCATGTTTTTCTTCCTGTTCGGGGGGGGTCTGATGCCACATGCGATTAAGCTGTCAAACTCTATGGCGTCTGCTCCGCGGAATCAAAAACTTCGAATTGCCGTCCTCGGTATGGTTGTGATTTTGCTCGGGTTTACCGTCGCGATGTACTCTGTGCGTATTTCTGGAGAAAATGTTTCTCTAATGCGCAACGACATCGGTTTGCCGCCTATAGGATTGATGGCCGCAGTGGTGATATCCTCCGGAATCGCGATGGTCCTGATTGCATCACCGACCTGTCAAGCGCTTCGGTGGTTTGGAAGCAACACCTTGGGAAGCTTGGCATTCCATGTTCCGGTTATGCGCTTCATTGAGAATAGCCTAAACAACATCTTTGACATTTCTCCACAACCGGTGCTTGTCGCCTTGGTGGTCATTGCTTTAATGTTTCCAGTTAATTGGTTAATGAATCGTTACACACCGGTTCTAACTGGGAAAACACGTATTTCGTTCAATTAGCGCAATGGGTTTAAATCTATCGATGAGAATTACATAACTAAGCTGGAGCCACTCGATTCTATATTGTCAATTCCCCTTCCACCACCACTATCTCCACCAAATAGTTGGATAAATTAGTTTGTGTCGGGTTGGCTACTTGAACAGATGTTCAACGTTGAAAGGATTGTGTGGTAAATGGGAAGTTGGGATGCTCTCGCTTCTGAGGAGTTTTCACCTGTCAATATCCTCGTCACCGGCGGCTCCGGCTTCATCGGGTCCAACTTCGTGCACCACGTGGTGCGCGAGCACCCGGGCGTGCACGTGACCGTGCTCGACAAGCTCACCTACGCCGGCAACCCCGAGAACATCGCGGGGCTGCCCTCAGACCGCGTGGAGCTCGTCGTGGGCGACATCTGCGACCGGGGGCTCCTCGACCGCATCGTGCCCGGGCACGACGCCATCGTCCACTACGCCGCGGAGTCCCACAACGACAACTCCATCGCCGACCCCGAGCCCTTCCTGCGCACCAACGTCGAGGGCACCTACGCGCTCCTCGAGGCGTGCCGCAAGTTCGATATTCGCTACCACCACGTATCCACCGACGAGGTCTACGGCGACCTCGCGCTCGACGACCCGGCGCGCTTCACCGAGGAGACGCCCTACCGCCCGTCGAGCCCCTACAGCTCCACCAAGGCGTCCTCCGACCTGCTCGTGCGCGCCTGGGCGCGCACCTTCGGCGTCCGCGCCACGATCTCCAACTGCTCGAACAACTACGGCCCCTACCAGCACGTGGAGAAGTTCATCCCGCGCCAGATCACGAACCTCATCGACGGGGTGCGCCCCCGCCTCTACGGCGACGGCAGGAACGTCCGCGACTGGATCCACACCGAGGACCACAGCTCCGCCGTGTGGACCATCCTCACCCGCGGGCGCATAGGCGAGACCTACCTCATCGGCGCCGACGGCGAGCGGAGCAACATCGAGGTGCTCCGTGCGATACTCGCCGCCTTCGGGCGGGAGCCGGACGACTTCGACTGGGTGCGCGCCCGCCCCGGCCACGACCGCCGCTACGCCATCGACTCTACCAAGCTCAGGACCGAGCTCGGCTGGGAGCCGGCGCACACCGACTTCGCCGCCGGCCTCGCGGAGACCATCGCGTGGTACCGCGACAACGAGGCCTGGTGGCGCCCGGCCAAGGCGGCCACCGAGGCACGCTACGCCGCCCAGGGCCAGTAGGGAGCAAACGCCTCTCCTAACTCCGGCACGAACGGAATATAACCAGGTCTATGTCTGCGAAGCGCTTAGGGAAAGCCTAAGCAATTGCGAGTGCGCGAGATTGTTGGGGCTGATTGACTCGGACATCTCACATGTCCCGTTGAGAACAATTGGAGAGATTGACAGCACTCAATGGCTGATGCCTACAATATAGACGGGGACAGCGCTGGCAGTTTTCTGCCGATTCGAGACCAGGATTCTCGAATAGCGGTAAAGCACAGCCTCTGGCTGCCTCGCGACTCTTCTGAGTGTATTTTCGATTTAGAATAGCACTGTCCCCATATTAAGGAGAGTGGCTTTGGACGGTTGCGAGCACCCGAAAGATCATTATCTTCCCTTGCTAATCAAGAATACTCGTGCGGCTAGAATTCAAGCAGAAAAGCGCTTGCTCGGGTTAGACGCCTTGGTGAAACACGCTACGGTCTATTATTCCTGCCTGACCCTTATCCTTTCTTTGGCGCCATTATTCCTGACGGGAGCCTCTGACACAGCAAAGAATGTTCTTTCATTCTTATCGATAGCTTCAGCTGCAATTATCACCATATGCACAATGTACGTTTCCGGACAAAACTATGCGGTTCGCGCCGAGCGAATGAAGTTTGTGTACCTCGAACTGCAGAGACTTTGGCTTGAGGTCGATTCAGCTAAGGCGCGACTAGAGGAAACAGAGCTGACCAAAGAAATGGATGCGATCGGTAATCGTTATGTCGACATCGTCGCAAGTACAGAAAACCATACAAAGGAAGATTATTTCATTGGAAAAGAAGGCGCTGATAAAACAGTTCGGCGTAATCAAGAAATCAGAATCTGGGGTCTGCGTGTTTTCATCTACGTCCTTATCCCGCTGGTGTTGGTTCTCGTTTCCCTAATAATATGCAGGTAAGAGATGACAGCAGCTGAGCTCTTTAAGCGCTATTATGCTCCTAAGCATCTAGCCGAAGTATTTCTCCAATCAATTTATGGCTCCACGACGGTTGGAGTTGATCGTGTCACAACGGAGAACTTCAAAAGGCATCTTGATGAGAATGTAAACGATATTTCTCGGAGAGTTTTACAAGGGAAATATCATTTCGCTCCATACAAGCAGGTGCTTCTTTCTAAAGGAGCCGATCGTTGTCCAAGGGTTCTTAGCATTCCGACGGTGCGCGACAGGCTTGTTCTTAAGGTCTTGTCCAATATTATTAGTGAGCTGTTTGGATTGGATTGCAAGACTCCAAATCCGCAATCGCTTATAACAGAGGTAGAGCAGGATGCCCTAAATGGGAAATACGACTGTTTCATAAAAATAGATTTCAGAGATTTCTATGGCTCAATTGATCAAGAACTCCTAATGAAGACGCTTCGCTCGAAAATAAGGAAGAGAGAAATCCTGTCGTTAATCGAGGATGCGATCATAAATCAAACAGTTCCCATGGGTGTAAAGAGATCCTCATCTTACATACGGTCAAGGGGAATTCCTCAAGGACTGTCCATCTCGAGTTCTCTGGCAAACCTAGTTGCCTCAAAAATAGATCGACGCATGATAAAGGCATTCCCATCGAGTTTTTATCGACGATATGTTGATGACATTCTGATAGTCTGCTCGGTTGCCGAATATGGGAAAGCGGAAAAAAAGATCACTGCACTCGCAAGAAGATCGCACCTTTGTCTAAATGAAGAGAAGGTCGTGCGAGGACATCTTAAAACGGATTGCTTTGAGTATCTCGGGTATAGATTTTCTCCCAATCTGATATCGGTACGATCGTCTTCCAAGAGGTCTATTGAACGCTCCCTGGAGCAGGGCATCAAAAAAATAGCCAGAGCGGAAAAGAACCACGGAAACACATCGAGCGTTAATGACGCGATTAGGTGCAGAGGCGACCTGTATAGGACAATTACTGGTTGCAAGGTCACGTACGATGGTGCCAGTTTTGCAAGATATGGATGGCTTTTTTATTATTCGAGAATCAACGATGTTTCCTATCTTGCGCAGCTTGACGCTTTAGTTCGTAAAATGGCAAAACGCTATGGAGTCGGGCTAGCTGCTGACACTCCATCTTTTAAAAAGGCGTATTACCAAATGAGATACAACGGAAAAGAAAGCAGTTATTTTCCGGCGTTCAATTATGACGCGACCGTAGAAGAAATGAGGCATAAGCTTGCGGAATTATTGGGAGATGGAGCAATAGCGAGCCTCTCAGACGAAAAAATAGCCCTGCTGTATCGAAAGGCGATACATCGCATAACGAAATCTCTTGAGAGGGATGTGGGATTGATTTCTTAAGGTCGTAGAATCTCGGCAGGCATGGTGATTAACTCTTTTGATAATAGACGGCTTTCAGCGTCACCTTTGAAGGGAACTGGTTTTATCATCGGCGGCGTGTTCAATTCAGCAGATTGATTTAACAATCGTGGCAGTTAAACAAATCTGCTTGAACGCGCTCGCCCGAGCAACGTGCTCTCTCGGGCTTGAAAGTTTCCAAGGTAGGCTCAAATAGCAACTAGTTTGATGCTCGGCCCCCGCAGCGGAACGCCCGCCTCCGTTCCAATGAAGATGATGCCGGCCATATGGAAGAAGGCGCCAGCTAAGCGGAAATCTCTGGAGGCTTGGAGCCGCGCCCCTAAATGATAAGAAGACGGCTAATCTCTATGTTCAGCGGTTCTTATATAAATCCGAATAAATCTTGTGGCAAAGGATGACATGGACATTGCGAAATGCAGGACAAACGCCATACAAACGCATGAATATAAGTCGCGTAATAGAATAGGTATGGATACGGGGTAACTAAGGTCTGGAAGGAAAAGAAGAAGGGAGCCGAGAATTCCAACGACAATTAGCCAGCAGCAGAGATAGAAAAGCTCGTCGACCGAATTCTCATCTCGGCATGTTGTCAGTGCATCTGACCGTAGGGTAGAGGTTCTTGTTTCAAAGAGCAACGCGGCTACGGTGCACATGAGCCCCGTTATGACCGAAATAAGAGAGAAAATATTCTGTCGCTGATCAATTCTTACTCCCAAGAAATAAGAGGCAATTGCGCCTATGATGGGGACGCCAATTTGGACTGTTGCATGGAGGAGGTTGAGCTTCCTCTCCCCATTATCGCCGAGATAACAAAGGGTTCTCAAATAATGGCGGATCATTAAAATCGTCTACCCGTCAAGACGAGAAATAATCTCGTCAGAATAGCCCAGGCATCGTTCGATAAACTCATCATTAGATATTTCCGGCTCGCCAGATTCACTGAGCGTTCTACGGAAATGCGGCATAACCTCATCAGCAAGATCAACTTTCTTGCTTCGACCGTCTTTTCCGATTACGGTTGCCAGCAACCGGCTTTCGCCCACCCCATCCAGCTCTGGGATACCGAACACGGTCGATGCGACTTTTTCCTGCCCTTTCATATCGAGCAGTGTTTTAACTGGGAAGGACCTGCCCTTGTCCGGCTTTACTTCAAAACAAAATGAGCCCTTTTCAGTGCCGAGCGCCCCGTAAGAGTTTGCAGGCAAGCGATGGGCTCTAAATTCTATACTTTTTACTGCTGAGATATGTTCAAACCACTCTTGTCCCTCGAGAGCGAATTCGGTTTCCATAAGAATATCTGGATAGTTTTTGTCGAACCATCTCTTAAAGAGCTTGATTAGTCTAGTACCTGCGGTTCCTCTCTGGCAATACTCTGAAAAGAATAATGCGTTGCGCCCTTGTTCTGGAACATAGAGTAGGGCTCTGGTGTGGCCGGTGGGTGCTTCTTCTTCAGTAATGTGGTATACCGACTTTGTGCTTGCAGGAGTATATACTTCTCCCGCCTCGCCACGCTTCCCCGAATTCGTATCAATAAAGATCGTTAGGGAGCTAGGGCGGGTAATTTCTTTGATTACAACGCAATCCTCGGAATCATCCTCCATAAAGGGGATGGCGTTTGGGTCGCTGAGCCATGTGTAAAAAATCTCTAAGAGGTTAGTGCCTTTAAGATCGGACGGCGCAAACTTTTGCGGATTGTCAGAGCGGTCACGCTTCTTTCTGAAGGAAATCCGCCTGACTTCTAAGGAGCGTTTTGGCATTGTTCTCCCCTTTGCGTTACGTATACCAGCGAGTATAGCAAAAGCCCTAGACGCGGGAGTCTATGGTCAAGGGTTTGCTTTGTGCTGCGGATTTCCCTAAATGCCGTATGCCGCTCTCATGAGTGACTGCGGTCAACTGCTGGTGTTCTGCTCCAGCCACGCTTTGAACCCCTCAAACAGTAGGTGCAAAACGAGGTGCATGGAGACAAACGAGCTTGAGGACATGTTGATGTCGTCGAAGATGTTGCCGTTCTGGAAATAGAGGCTGTAGGCGGTATAGCTTGCGAGTTCGTTGTTACCGAGGTTCGTGATGGAGACAATGGGTGTGCCGCAGACGTTGATGGTCTGGAAGACGTCTCGGTAGCGGTCGATGCAGCCCGAGAGCGACGCGATGATGAGCAGGTCATCACGGGTCAGAAACTGCTTTACAAGCCGGAGCTCGCCCGTTGCGGGAATCATAACCACATCGCGGCCGATCATCTGCATGCAACGGCAAAAGTCCTCGAGCATGAGGCGCTGCCCGTAACCAGTGCCAAAGGCGTATATCTTGCGTGCCGATGCCATGCGCGCGTACAGCTCGTCGAGCTGATTGGTGCGCTCAAACAAACGTATGGTTTGGGCGAGGTCCTCGGCAACCGTCTGCGCGGCCGAGGTTACGGCGAGGGAGTTTGTCCGCTGCTTACGCCCACGCTCGCTTTCATGACGCAGGAAATACTTGAAGTCGCTGTATCCGTCGAATCCCAGGTGACGCGTCATGCGCACGATAGTTGCGGTGGAAACGTTGCAGCGATCTGCCAGCTCTCCGATGGACATGTTGGGGACGAGGTCCATCTCGTCAGATATCTGCTGCAGAATCTGGATATCGATATCCGTGAGGTTGCGATAGCTCTGGTTGACGATGCGGTCGAATGAACTTCCCATGCGCCTAGCCTCCTATCGTCCAGCCCACATTGCAAGATCCGTCCCCGCGGGGCAGCTTGCGACCGCGAGCAAACAGCGCGCGAAGCGCATGGCAGTGCCGCCCGCGTGAATACTCATTATGCGCCGGGACGGTTATGGCGGCGCCTGCGTGGCACGATTGTGTGAAAAGAATTTCAGCATCTGAAATAAATTCACCGCTTGCTCACATCATTACTGGTATTCCTTTGCGGTACCGTCCCTGTAATGCCGATTCGTATTATCGAGATAAGGGTTGGGCCCACATCCCTCAGTTGAGCCAGATATGGCGGCGCGCCATGCGTTCCTGCATATCTGGAAGCTCGGTCGCGCCCTAGGGGCACGAGAGGAGGAACAGCATGGACCTTCATGAGTCGTCCATTGTGATTGCGGGTGGCGGCAGCACGTATACGCCCGAGATTATCCTTATGCTGCTTGATAACCTGCACCGTTTTCCCATCCGTCAGATAAAGCTCTACGACAACGACCCCGATCGTCAGAAGATTGTGGCCGATGCCTGTGAGATTATCGTGCGCGAGCATGCACCGCACATTGCGTTTGTGGCCACAACCGACCCCGAGACGGCGTTTACCGATGTGGATTTCTGCATGGCTCACATCCGCAGCGGTAAGTATGAGATGCGCGATCGTGACGAGAAGATTCCGCTCAAGTACGGCCTGGTTGGTCAGGAGACCTGCGGCGTGGGTGGCATCGCTTACGGCCTGCGCTCCATCCCCGATGTTATCCAGCTTATTGACTATATGGAGAAGTGGTCGCCCAACTGCTGGATGCTCAACTACTCGAACCCGGCGGCGATTGTTGCGGAGGCCGTACGCGCGGCGCGTCCGCATTCCAAGGTGCTTAACATCTGTGACATGCCCATCGACATCATGGAGCGCATGGCAAAGATCTGTGGCTTTGACTCGCGCAAGGACCTGGTTGTGCGTTATTACGGCCTCAACCACTTTGGCTGGTGGAGCGATGTGCGCGACCAGGACGGCAACGACCTCATGCCCAAGCTCAAGGCGTATGTGGCAGAAAATGGCTATAACCTCGAGCCGCTCGGGTGCGAACCCCGCATGAACGATGAGGACTGGCGCCACACCTATCGCTTTGCTCGTGAGCTCTACGCCACGGACCCGAGTGTTCTTCCCACCACGTACTTCAAGTACTACCTGTATCCCGACCATGTGGTTGCAGATACCGATCCTACCTACACGCGCGTGGATATGGTGAAGGATATTCGTGAGAAGGAGGTCTTCTCTGAGTGCGAGCGCATCGCCGCGTGCGGTACCTCCGAGGGCACCACGCTCAAGATTGGCGTCCACGCCTCGTTCATTGTTGACCTTGCCTGCGCCATTGCCTTCAACACGCACGAGCGCATGCTGCTCATCGTGGAGAATCAGGGCTCTATCCCCAACCTGCCCGACACCGCGATGGTCGAGATTCCCTGCATCGTTGGCTCCAACGGACCCGAGCCTTTGCGCATCGGCCCGATTCCCTGGTTCCAGAAGGGCCTCATCGAGCAGCAGCTCGCCGTGGAGAAACTCGTGGTCGAGGCATTCTTTGAGCGCTCTTACCAAAAGCTCTGGCAGGCGTTCATCCTGTCCAAGACCATGAAGGATGCCGATGTTGCCAAGGCCGTGCTCGACGACCTCATTGAGGCGAACAAGGATTATTGGCCCGAACTGAACTAACGCGCGCGGTAACTCTGTAGAGGGGGAGTTTTCATGCGAACATTTATTCAGAAGCTCGGTAAGTCATTAATGGCCCCGTTGTCGATGATCGTTGCCGCGGGCCTGATGCTCGGCCTGGCGTCGCTGCTTACCAATCAGATGATCTTTGGCGACGCGCTCGCAGGCGTGCCATTTATCGACGCGCTTGTGCGCTGCGTGAATGCGCTGGCAAGTGCTCTCTTTGGCTTGCTGCCGGTGCTGTTCTGCATGTCGCTGGCCATGGGTATGACGCGCGAGGATAAGGAGATCGCCACCTTTGCCTCGGTCATCGCGTTTGTGCTGTTCCACACCACAATCAACTTCTTCCTGGGGCTGAACGGCATAACGGCGGAGACCACGTCGATTGAGGCTCTGCAAAAGACGGGTCTGAGCCTCACCGAGGCAACGCAGCAAAACGCTGCCTACGATACCGTCTTTGGCATCTTCACCTACCGCATGAGCATCTTTGGCGGTATTGTCTGCGGCTTGTGGACGGCGTTTATTCACAATCGCTTCCACCGCACACAGCTGCCGGCAGCGTTCAGCTTCTTTAGCGGTACCCGGTTTGTGCCCATCATGATTACGGTGACCATTCCGTTTGTCGCCATCGTGATGTACTTTGTCTGGCCCATCTTCAGTATGCTCATCAACGCGTTTGGTGACCTCATCCAGGCTGCTGGTGCGTTTGGTACCTTTATCTACGGTTTCCTCGAGCGCCTGCTTATCCCCACGGGCCTGCACCACATCCTGAATCAGCTCATCCGCTTCACGCCCATCGGCGGTACCGCAATGGTCGATGGCGAGCAGGTCTCCGGCGCGCTCAATATCTTCAATGCGCTGCTCATGCAGTCCGACCCCGATATGGACATCATGCGTATGGCAACGCGCTTCCTCACGCAGGGCACGCATCCGTTCATGGTCTTCGGCCTGCCCGCTGCCTGCTACGCGATGTATCGATGCGCTCTGCCCGAGAACAAGGCAAAGGTTAAGGGCATTCTGCTCGCCGCTGGCCTCACCAGCTTTGTGACGGGCATCACCGAGCCCATCGAGTTCTCGTTCATCTTCATCTCGCCGGTGCTTTGGCTCTTCCACGCCTGCATGGCTGGTCTGTCGTTCCTTATCAACACGCTGCTTGGCGTATGCATTGGAAACGCTGGCGGCGGCCTTATCGACCTCACGCTCTTTGGTATTCTGCGCGGTCCCGAGACGCGTTGGTATCTCAACGTCGCCGTGGGTATTGTTTACGCCATCGTGTACTACAACGTCTTCAAGTTCGTGATTACCAAGCAGAACCTCAAGACTCCCGGTCGCGATACAGATGCGAGCTATGAGACGGGTTCGGTCGACGTGAGCGAGATGGGCCTTGCCATTATGGAGGCCGTGGGTGGCCGCGACAACATTGTCGATATCGACAACTGCATCAGCCGTCTGCGTCTCGTGCTTAAGGATACGGCAGTGGTCGACGAGGCTGCGCTTAAAGAGACGGGCTCACTTGGCGTCATCAAGATCAACGAGGAGAACGTTCAGGTGGTGTACGGCACGCAGGTAGAGAACGCTGCCCACGCCCTGAAGGACGCTGTTCGCGCCGCCGATCTCGCAGCCACCGCTACTGCAAAGTAGGTTTTGTTGAACGCGGCCGGGTCGAACCCGCGCCTTGGATTGTCCTGATCGGTACGGCCCGCATCTCCCCTGGCCCCCATATGGCTAGCGGGCTAACGAGAGGAGCCTCCCTGGCATACGCCAGGGAGGCTCCTCGTGCCATTTAGTCATATTTAGCAGCAAGCACCTCACCTTTCGCCGCTACGGTCCTTCCATTAATCTCAAGCTCAACACCGGTAAGTGATTTCGAGCAGATGATTGACTCCCAATCATCTTGAACAAGTAGGATGTGGACCGTCTTTCTGTTTGAATCGAATAGATGAATAAGCTGCATCGCCATTGCGATGCTGGGCGCAAGCGTAAAGTCGTGAAAAAAAGTATTGGTTCGAAGAAGCCTGAGCAACATAAGCGCAACGTAAAACGGCGCCTCGTTATCTGCTTCGATTTCTGGCATGCACTTTGGCATGATAGGTAGTTTCTCGCCAAGAAGTTTTCCAAAATGAGCGCATCGATTTCTTGTGACAGAAATCGTCCTCATCCAGTTCGATAATATGTCCGGGTCAACTCCAAATGAATTTGCCACGGATTCTCTAACAGAGCGGCTTTTTGTGTTCGAATATAATTTCGAAATCATTCCTAAAGGCATCTCTTCGACGGCTTCCCAAATAGGCATGTCTCCAAAGCGGACGATATCTCGTTTGGCGCGCGATCCCGTCCTTTGACGCGCGGCTCTTTGAATCTGTGCATAGCGTTTTAGAAAGTCATCGTAATAATTCTGATCTTTGAATAGCTTTGGTTTTCTGTGGGCGAATGGGCCATATTTCAGCGCCATGTCGCGGGAATAGCGCGATCTAAGCTGCAGTTCAAACATACCAATGAACTCGAGTAGAATTAGCTGGAATTTCCTGTCTACCGTCATAAGCGAGTTGATTGTTTTGATATAGCGAATCGCGTTGTAGGATTCGTTTTCCAACAGCGGGAAATACTCGCTAATGTGCTGAAAGCTCACTCTTCCCAAAAGAAAGCGAGCTGGTTGCGAGTCTGCGTCTTTGAATCCTGCGCTCAGCGCCTTATCAACCATATCGTCTAAGGACATGGGCAACAGATTGTTGTTAATCGGAGTAAAGTCACGAGAGAGAGCGGACGGGGGCTTTACGTCGACCTTGCGGTGGCTACCCCCGCCTCTGTTGTCGTTTATCCTACCCATAACTACCTCCTGGTGCAAATAGAAGAATATGGATTCGATAAGAAATCACCTTTGATGATGTTCAAACAGGCGCTCAAGACCTCCTCCTGTAATGAAAAAGGACCGGGGTTAACCGGTCCGTATTAGTTGTGGCCACAAGCATGACCAAATGTTCAGTTATGTATACCACGGAAATCGAAAGGCTATACCATCTATCCAACAGCTTGAGCGAGCGGTCGCAAAGCGCATTCGTGCGGTGCTGACCGCATGAGGGACCTAATTCCTTGGCATGCCGTGTGTTTTGGTCGAAGACCCCGGTAGAATAATAAATAACCCCCTTGAAATGGGATTGATTGGCGGCGGCGGGCCCGCGACCGCCGGCATTTTCGCAGGAAAGGATTCCTCGAGAGGTGCTCTCAGCCCCGGCAGGGACATCAGATGGCGGTTTTCAGTGAGCAAATCATTATTCTAAGCGCTTCAATGACCAAGCATCTTGATTAGCCTGCTTTGACAGTGGTTTAGATTGCGCTGGATCATTTGGATTTGTCCTAGCGGGCCCGCTCACCGGGTGCACCCGCCGCGCTCGGCGAAACGCGGGCATGAGGGGTGTCCGCGCGGGGTAGGGTCAACGGTAACGTATGTGTTCGTGCGCGCACGGCGCGCGGACCCGATAACCGGACCGCATCCCAAAAGCGCTCCCACCTTTGGCAATCGCGCCGTGCGCCCAACCGAAGGAGGTTGCCATGGGTGCGCCCGAGACCGCCAAAGTGAGGAACGTCGTCTTGGTTGGCCAGGGAGGAGTAGGAAAGACCTCCCTGGCAGAAGCGATGTTGCACCTTTCAGGCAAAACCGCCCGCTTGGGCGGGCACGCGGGCACCAAGCCCACGCTCGATTATGATTCCGAGGAGGTCAAGCGCGGAGTTTCCATCTCGACCTCCATTGCCCCCATCGATTGGAAGGGCGCGCGCTTAAACGTCCTCGACGCCCCCTGCTACCCCGATTTCATTGGCGACGCGTATGCGGCCATGGCCGTTTCTGAGACGGCGCTCTTTGTGGTTGACGCCGCCGAGGGGCCGCAGCCCACAACCGTCAAACTTTGGTATGCGGCCGAGGACCTGCGTCTGGCCCGCGCCCTCTTTATCAACCGCATCGACAAAGAGAACGCCGATTACGACACCACCATGGCGACCCTGCGCGAGCGCTTTGGCATGCGCTTGGGCGCCGTCACGCTGCCGTGGGGCACGGGCGAGGACTTTGAGGGCGTTATCGACATCGTCCGTATGAAGGCCCGCCATTGCGAGGGTACCACGCAGACCGAGTTCGACATCCCCGCCGAGTACCAGGCGGCGGCCGAGGCAGCGCGCGAGACGCTCTGCGAGCTCGTGGCTGAGGCGGACGACGAGCTTATGGAGAAGTACCTCGAGGGCGAGCCGCTCACGCAAGAAGAGGTTGAGGGGCTGCTTGGCAAGGCCATCGCCCAGCGCCTGTTTGTGCCCGTGTTTGTGGGCTCCTGCACCAAGGAGCTCGGCGTTCACTCTGTTATGGACGACATCGTCACCTACTTCCCGGCGCCGACCGATTACGGCGAGATGCCGCTCGTTGACGGCGACACGCTCAAGATCAGCTCGGATGACGAGCGCCCCGTGGCCTTTGTCTTCAAGACGCTGAACGACCCGCAGCAGGGACGCATCTCCTTCCTGAAGGTCCTCACCGGCACCCTCACCCCAGGCGTGGAGCTTGTGAACGCGCGCACGCGCAAGGGCGAGCGCCTGGCACACCTCTATGTGATGTGCGGGCGCGAGATGACTGAGGTCGGCAAGGCCGAGGCGGGCGACATCATTGTCACCACCAAGATTGCCGCCGACACGGGCGACACGCTGTCTGTCACCGGCAAGGTTGAGGCCGCCGCGTTCCAGTTCCCCAACAGCCAGTACCGCATCGCTATCGAGGCGGAGAACCGCGGCGACGAGGAGAAGCTCTACACCTTTGTCGAACGCGCCTGCGAGGCCGACCCCACGATGAAGATCGAGCGCGACGAGGAGACGGGCCAGACCATCATCTCTGCGGTGGGCGAGGCGCAGGTAAGCGTGCTACTCAACCGCCTGGAGGAGCGCACCAAGGTTGTGGCCAAGAGCGTGCCCATCAAGATCCCGTATCGCGAGACCATCCGTCGCGTGGCGAGCGCTCAGGGTCGCCACAAGAAGCAGACCGGTGGCGCCGGCCAGTTTGGCGACTGCTACCTCCGCGTTGAGCCGCTGACCGACGGGCGCGACTACGAGTTTGTGGACGAGGTCGTGGGCGGTCACATCCCGCGCGCGCTCATCCCCGCGGTCGACAGGGGCGTCCAGGAGACCATGAAGGGCGGCGTCATTGCCGGCTTCCCGCTCACGGGCATTCGCGTGGCGGTCTACGACGGTTCCTATCACCCCGTCGACTCCAACGAGATGGCGTTCCGCACGGCGGCGCGCATTGGCCTGCAGAAGGCCTGCGCCGAGGCGAGCCCCGTGGTGCTTGAGCCTATGGAGAACATCACCGTTACGATCCCCGAGAGCTACGCCGGTGCCGTGATGGGCGATGTCTCTGCCTCGCGCGGCCGCGTGACCGGTATGGATACCAACGACCGCGGCGACACCGTGGTCACGGCGACCGTGCCTTACGCCGAGCTGACCGATTACGCCACGCGCCTGCGCTCGCTCACGCGCGGCACCGGTGACTTCACCATGGAGCCGGCCGGCTACGAGCAGGTTCCGCACGACGTGCAGGAGCGCTTGGTGAAGGAGTACCAGGAGGCTCGCGCTGCGGGTAACAAGTAACGGATTCCGTAAGGGGTGATGCAGGGGCGGACGCCTCTGTTGCCCGAGAGATTAGACCAAGGGCGCTCCGGTGATGCGATGCATCGGAGCGCCCTTTCTGCTGGATATTACTGTGGCGCGAGGTTTGCCCTGCGTTTGGCAAAGGCTAACGGTTCATGCTGCCACGGCGGTAGAGGCATGCTGTGGGCGAGACGCGGGCGATGCCGTTTGCCTTCGCAAGCGCGTTGAGCTGGGTGAGGATATTGCTGCTGAGTTGGAGTTCGCTCGTCGGCGTGCAGATGCGGGCGAGGTCTTCGGGCGAGCCCTCGATATGGAGCTCGCCGCCTGCGATGCGCGCGCGAACCTGTGTGCAGCCGAGGGTGTGGAGGTAGTCCTCACAAGCGCGCGCCGCTGCGACTTTTTGCGGCGTCAGGTGCACGCCGGTGACAACGCGCGTGGCGAGGCAGGCGCCGGCGGGCAAGCTCCAGACGCTGTAGCCCCAAGTGCGAAGCATCTCGCGCTCCTCGGCCTTGGTCCAGCCGGTCTCCATAAGAGGGGAGCGCGCACCGAGCTCGCGGAGCGCGCGCATGCCGGGGCGATCGGTCGCGGCTGCGTCGTTGGCGTTACTGCCATCGAGCACGCAGACGACGTTTGGGTCGAAGCCTTGCTCGGCAGCCCACGTGCGCGCGGCCTCGGTAATGCGGGTAAAGCCGGCGCGCTTACAGAGGTAGCAGCGGTCGGGCCCGTTGACGACAATGTCCTCGTCCGCAAAGGGGTCAAACGCAAGGGAGACGGCGGGCAGGCCGAAGGAGCGCGCGAGCTCGTCGTACGAGGCGCGCTCGGGGGTGCCTACAAAGGGCGAGTCGAGGTGCACAAGCAGGGCCTTTTGGGGAATGGCCCGCGCGCACACCGCGGCAAGAAACGTACTGTCCACCCCGCCCGAAAAGCCGAGCGCCACGGGCGCGAGGTCGCGCAGCAGCGCCTCTAGCGCGGCGAGCTTGCGGGCGGTCTCGTTTGAGCTGGGGCAAGAGGGGCCCGCGCTCGCGGCGTGTTTGGTGGCGGGTGTGTCGGTCACGGGGTCCTCCGGAAGATGGCGGTGTGTCGCAGATGCGTTGAGCGGGGCGCGCCCACGCGTCCATTCTGGCACAATACCCATGTTGCCCGCCGTTGAGTCAGACGGGCCTGCACCTGCGCGCTTGCGAGAAAGGATTTGCCATGGCACGTGCCTTTGACGCCATCATTTTTGATATGGACGGTACGCTCGTCGATACCGAGCGCCTTGGGTTCAAGGGGTGGGACCTCGCTGCGGCGGAGCTCGGTGCCGATGTGCCGCGCGAGCTTGCCGTGAGCTTTGTTGGCCACAACGAGCCGGCGGTACTCGCCATGCTGACCGATGCGATTGGCGACGCGGACCTCGCCCGCCGCGTGTTTGACTTGCACTGGCAAAAGCGCCGCGAGCTTGCCGAGACGGAGCTCGAGGCCAAGCCCGGCGCGCTCGACGCGCTGCGCGCCCTTAAGGCAGAGGGTTACCGCCTTGCGGTGGCGTCCTCCTCGGGCCGCGAGATTATTGAGATCAACCTCTCGCGTGCCGGTATGCTCGACTACTTTGATGCCATTACCGCTGGTACCGAGGTTGAAAACGGCAAGCCCGCGCCGGATATTTTCTTGCTAGCGGCCCAAAAGCTCGGCGTCGAGCCGGCGCGCGCGGCCGTGATCGAGGATTCGCCCAACGGCGTCCGCGCAGGTCACGCCGCGGGTATGCAGGTCTACCTCGTGCCCGACATTATCGCCCCCACGCCCGAGATTGAGGCCATGACGCGCGAGGTGCTCAGCACCCTTGCCGACCTCCCGGCAGCGATTGCGAGGGCGTAGCCGGTGAGTTCGTATGTCAACAACGTTGTGGTGGCGGCGCTGCTCTTTCCGCTTATCGCCGCTGCCCTCTCGCTGCCCTACGCTATCTACCAGTACCGCCGATTTGGCAGCATTTCGGTCTGGAAGACGTTTCTTGTCTTTTCGCTCATCTTCTACCTCATTTGCGCCTACTTTATGGTGATCTTGCCGCTGCCGGCGGACCGCACCGCGTTTTACGCCAACGCCGCGCACCCGCAGCTCAACCCCTTTTACGCGCTCGACATCATGGCGCCCGCGCTCGCGCGGCTGGACGTAACCTCGCCTGCGTCGTGGCTCGCCTTCCTCAAGAACCCGACGGTCTACACCACGCTCTTTAACGTGCTGCTTACGCTGCCGTTTGGCGTGTATCTGCGCTATCTGTTTGACCGGCCGTGGTGGCAGGCGCTGCTTGCGGGCTTTGGGCTTTCACTCTTTTTTGAGATCTCGCAGGTGACAGGCCTCTTTGGTCTGTACGCACATCCGTACCGCCTGTTTGACGTGGACGACCTCATCACCAACACCACGGGCACCGTGCTGGGCTCCCTTGTGGCGATTCCGCTTTGCCACTTCCTGCCGAGTATCGACGAGGTGGAGGAGCGCGCCCTCGAGCGCGGCGCCGCGCACACCTCGTTCTCGCGCCGCCTTGTGGCGTTTGTGATCGATATGGTGGTCTGCGCGCTTGTGCTCGCGCTGCTGCGGTTTGCCTTCCCCGGGGCGGACGACACCGCGCCCGGCCACATCGGCCTCCTTATGGCGGCAACCGGCATTACCTTTATGCTCGTGCCCATCGTTACGCGCGGCCAGACCGTCGGCCACGCGATTGTGCGCCTGCGCGTGGTGCGCCCGGACGGCTCGAGCGCGCGCTGGTGGTCGTACGTGGTGCGCTATGGCCTGCTCTTTTGGGCGTTTCTGCTGCTGCCTACGTGGGTGGCGACGCTCTTTCCGTCGTCCTCAAGCCCGCTCATGCTGCTTGGTGACGAGGTCTCGATTGGCGCCGAGGGCATCACCATCGTGCTCATGAGTGTCTACGGCGTGTGGCTCATCACCGTTGCGGTGCGCGCGATACTCTCTGCCTTTAAGCGGCCGTTTGTGATGCTAAACGGCGTCATTTCCAACACGCGCGTTATGTCGGTTGCGCAGGCGGACCGGCTGCGTGCGGCGCGCAACGAGGCGTCGCTTGCAGAGGAGCTGCACGAGATTGATATCGACCCGCTCGGCACCGACCTCGACGACGCGTTCGATGCGTCGTTTGATGCAACGAGCGCGGACGAGGGCGTGGACTTTGACCCCGAGGAACAGGGCCATATCTAGGCGAGCGGAATGGCGTGCTGCGTTGCGCGGCGCGGGGCGCTGCTATTATGTGCAGGGCCTGGGCTACAGGTAGACGCCGAGGTTGAGCTCGGGGATCGGCACGGTGTGCGCGCCCGGCACAATCGAGCCGTCGTGCCCGCCCGTGCTCTCGCGCGCGAGCAAAAACGGTCGCACGAGCTCCCAGTGGGTGAGGGGCTCGGCGGCGCGTTCGTGGGCGAGGGGCTCGGCCGCTCGCCCGCTTTGGGCAGGCCAGGTGCCCGCGCTGGCGCCGCGTGCGAGCCGTGCGCGCGCCTCCTCGTCCGCCCGCTGTTGCTCGATGGCCTCAAGCAGCAGCTGCACGCCCTTGCGTCCTACCTCGTAGCCGGTGGGCGCGCTTGTGGTGAGCGGCACCGCGCCGCACCAGGCAAGCGGGTTGCCGCCGCAGCCGGCGACCATCACGTCGTCCGGCACGTTGAGCCCAAGCGACATCACACCCGCAATGGCGCCGGCGGCAAGCACGTCGCTCAGACCCAGTACCGCATCCGGGCGGCTGGCCTCGTCGCGCCGCATGAGCTGGGCGCCCAGCGTGTAGCCATCGCCCGAGACGCCGCCTTCGCCCGCGTCGATCACCTCGACCTCAATATCGGGCGTGGCAGCAAACGTGTTGAGCGCGCCCTCAAGGCGCAGCTGCATCGACTGGTTGTCCGCGTGGCCAATGATGCACACGCGCCGCGCCCCCTGCGCTACCAGATGCGCGGCGACAATGCGCCCCTGCGCGCGATGGTCGGCCGTAACGTAAAGACCCGGCTCCGCACTGTGAATGCCGAGGTAGACCACGGGAACAGGCAGTGTGGGGCAGGGGTGCCAGTGCGAGGTCTCAACCGGGTTGATGAGCACACCCGACACCTGACTGCCGATGAAGAACCGGTTGTAGTGCTTCTCGAGCACGGAGTTGCCGTCGGCGTTTGCTATCAGCAGGTCAAAGCCGTGGCGGCGAGCCTCGGTGTGAGCGCCGTTGGCAATCTGCAGGCTAGGGCCGTGGTTGAGGCGCGGCAGCACGAGGCCGATGGTTGCGTTGCGCCCGCCCGCGAGCATGCGCGCGCTCTGGTTGGGGGTGTAGCCGAGCCGGTCGATTGCGTCTTGGATGAGGCGGCGCGTGTCGGGCCGCACCTTCTCGGGGTGGTTGAGCGCGTTGGAGACCGTGCCGAGTGAGACCCCGGCCTCGCGGGCGACGTCGACGATTCTCACCTTGGCCATGGCATCTCCTTGCGTGCGGGTGGTCAGCTGGCCTCAGCATAGCAACAATTGAAGCGTTTCAGCAACGGGCGCGCGGTGTTTTGGCAACGCGTGCTGCCCGAAGCGTCGGCTACGGGCGGTGTTCGGCGCTTGCCAGCGGGTCCACGCGGTGTTTCACGTGTGTCAAACTGGTATGTGATTATTGTTACCAGTGTGGTTGTGCGCTAGCGCGCGCCGGGCCGCCCCTAGAATGGTCCGCATATCTGTCTGCGCGCAAGCGAGGGAGCGATTATGTGCGGCATCGTGGGTTACACCGGTGATGAGCTGGCAAAAGATATCCTTATCAACGGCCTCAAGCGGCTTGAGTACCGCGGATACGATTCAGCGGGCGTGGCTTTGGAGGACGCTACGGGTGGTGTCACGCGCATCGACGTGATCCGCCGGGTGGGCAAGGTCGCGGGCCTTGAGTCAGAGCTTGCCGGTGTCGACGCGGCCGCTACCTGCGGCATCGGCCACACGCGCTGGGCTACGCACGGCCGCCCGAGCATGGCGAACGCGCATCCGCACACAAGCTGCGACGGGCGCATCGCCATTGTGCACAACGGCATTATCGAGAACTTTGCCGAGCTGCGCGAGGAGCTCGCCCAACGCGGCCACACCTTTACGAGTGATACCGATACCGAGGTCTTTGCCCACCTTATTGAGGAGGCCTACTACGGTTGCGCTACCGGCCCGGTCGCAGGTGCTGCAGCGGGAGCGGCCGCGGACATGGCGTCGGGCCAGGCAACAAGCGCGCCTGCCGCCCCGGGCTGCCACGACCTTATGGCGGCCGTGCGCGAGGCGTGCACGCGCGTGGTCGGCGCCTACGGGCTCGCCGCGGTGTGCGCGGACGAACCCGGCGTGATCGCCGTCGCCCGCAAAGATAGCCCCATCGTCATCGGCCGCGGCGCGCGCGGCAGCTACGTTGCCTCGGACGTGATTGCGCTCATCGACGCCACGCGCGACGTGGTGGTGTTGGAGGACGGGCAGTTTGCGCGCCTCGCCCCCGAGGGCATCACCTACACCGACGCCGAGGGCGCGCCCATCGAGCCCACGGTCACCCACATCGACTGGGATATCGACATGGCAGAAAAGGGCGGCTACCCCGATTTCATGCTGAAGGAGATCTGCGAGCAGCCGCGCGTGGTGCGCGACACCCTTGTGGGGCGCATGACGGGTGGCGAGCTTTCCATTGACGAGCTCGGCCTTTCGCTTGAGGAACTCAACCTCATCGACCGCGTGTACGTGATTGCATGCGGCACGAGCTATCACGCCGGCCTTATCGCTAAAAACCTTATCGAGATGTGGGCGCGCATCCCTTGCGAGGTGGAGGCGGCGAGCGAGTTCCGCTATCGCAACCCCATCATCACCCCGTCTACGCTGGTAGTTGCCGTGTCGCAGTCAGGCGAGACGGCCGACACGCTCGCCGCCATTCGCGACGCGCGCATCAAGGGGGCCAAGGTTTTTGGCATCACCAACGTGGTGGGGAGCCCCGTGGCGCGCGAGAGCGACGGCGTCATCTACACCAAGGCCAACAAAGAGATTGCGGTGGCCTCCACCAAGAGCTTCATTGGCCAGGTGGTGTCGCTCACGCTGCTGGCGCTGCTGTTGGCGCAGGTAAAGTACCGCCTTACCGTCGGCCAGGTGCGCATGCTCTTCCGCGAGCTGGGCGATACGGCCGAGCAGATCCAGTGGATTCTCGACACGCAAAAAGACGCGATTCACGAGGCCGCACTCGCCTGCAAGGATGCGCGTTCGGCGCTCTTTGTGGGGCGCGGCATGGGCGCCGCCATCGCCAACGAGGGCGCCCTCAAGCTGAAGGAGATCAGCTACCTGCACGCCGAGGCGTATGCCGCCGGCGAGATGAAGCACGGCCCCATCGCCCTTATCGATCCGGGGTTCCCGGTCATTGCCATCGCCACCAAGAGCCCGGTGTACGACAAAACCGTCTCCAACCTTAAAGAGTGCGAGGCGCGCGGGGCCAAGATCGTGGTTGTGGCGACCGAAGGGGACGAGGACATTGCGCAGATAGCGGACCATGTCATCTACATCCCGCCCGTGCGCGACACGTTTTCTGCCATCACAGCCACGGTGCCGCTCCAGCTTCTCGCCCGCGAAGTCGCGCTCATGCGCGGCTGCGACGTGGACCAACCGCGCAACCTCGCCAAGAGCGTGACGGTGGAGTAATTGTGTCCCCCGTTGCGTGAGCAGGAGCTTTCCCACCGTCTGCCGGGAATCGAGGGGCGCCGGCGCGGCGATGACCTATGATGGATAGAACCGTAGCTTGAGGTCGACCGTGCAGGGGAGGGAGCCATGGCGTCTCAACGGGCATATGCCGAGGGACCCGTCGGCACCGTCCCGCATAGCGCCGAGGGCGCCTGGCGTGCCAAACGCGTCTCCATCACGCCTGCGACGGCGCGGTCGCTCGACGCCTACTGGCGCTGCGCAAACTACCTGTCCCTCGGTCAGATTTACCTGCGCGCCAACCCGCTTTTGCGCCGGCCCCTCACCTTTGACGACGTGAAGCCGCGCCCGGTGGGCCACTGGGGCACCATCCCCGGCCTCAACTTTATCTACGCACACGTGAACCGCCTCGTTGCGGCGCACGCCCAGCACGCGCTTGTGGTGCTCGGCCCCGGTCACGGCGGCAACGCCGGTGCGGTGAGCGCGCTTGTTGACGGCTCCTACACCGAGCGCTATCCCCAGGTCACGCCTACCGAGGAAGGCCTCGCCACCTTTATGCGCGCCTATGCGGCGCCCGGCGGTATGCCCTCCAACTGCACGCCGGCGCTGCCCGGCTCCATCCATTCCGGGGGCGAGCTCGGCTATACCCTCAGCCACGCTTTTGGTGCCGCTTTTGACAACCCCGACCAGCTGATCGTGCCCATCGTGGGCGACGGCGAGTCGGAGGAGGGCGCCATCGCGTCCGCCTGGAGCATGTCGCGCATCATGAACCCGGCAACCGACGGCATTGTGCTGCCGATTCTTCACCTCAACGGTTACAAGATCACCATGCCCTCGCTCATTGCGGCGGCCACGCCCGAGGAGCGCGCGATGTACTTCCGCGGCCTCGGCTACGACCCGGTGACCTTTACCGTGGGTTTTGATGACGAGGATCCGCTTTCGTTCCACACGCGGTTTGCCGAGCTTCTTGAGGACGTATACGCACGCATCTGCGCGATCAAGGCCGAGGCGGCCGACGCCGCTGCACGCGGTGCCGCCCGCACGGAGCCCGCGGCGGGGCCGGCCTATCCGCTTATCATCTTCCAGTCGCCCAAAGGTTGGACCACGCCCGCGGGTCCTGACGGCACGCCCTTTGAGGACACGACCTCCATCCACGAAGTGCCCCTGCGCATTGGCGCGGATCCTGAGCGGCTCGCGTGGCTTGAGCAGTGGCTGCGCTCCTACCGGCCGGAGGAGCTCTTTGACGACACAGGCGCCTTTGTGCCCGCGGTGCGCTCCATCATGCCCATGGGCGCGATGCGCCTTGGGGTGAACCCGCTCGCCGACGGCGGTACCTGCCGGCGCGCCCTTGCGCTGCCTGACCCGGCGGACTGGGCGCTTCTCATCTCCGACCGCACGCGTGGCCAGCGCAAGGTGGGGCTTGCCGGCATGTGCGGTGCATACACGCGCGAGGTCATGCGCGAGAACCCCGACAACTTCCGCCTGTTCAGCCCCGACGAGCTCTCCAGCAACCGCATGGACGCCTCGCTCGAGGTCACGGGCAAGCAGTGGAACGCGGGTGCCATCGCCCGCGACGACGGTGCCACGCCGGTGGCAGACCCCGTCGACGACCCCGCGGACCTTGACCTTGTGCCGTCCGGCAAAGTGGTCGAGGTGCTCTCCGAGCACCAGTGCGAGGGCATGCTCGAGGGCTACGTGCTCACGGGGCGCCACGGCATCTGGGCCACCTACGAGGCGTTTGCTCAGGTGGCGGGCTCCATGGTGGGCCAGCACCTCAAATGGCTAGAGGAGAGCTTGGCCCCCGGCGCCTGGCGCAAGCCGCTCTCGAGCCTGAACATTCTGCTCACCAGTCACGTGTGGCGCCAGGACCACAACGGCTTCACGCACCAAGATCCCGGTTTTGCCGACCTGCTCATCAACAAGGCGGGCGCGCTCGACATCGCGCGCCTGTACTACCCGGTCGATGCCAACATGATGCTCGCCGTGATGCGCCGCTGCTACGCGTCCACCAACCGCGTGAACGCCATCATTGCCGGCAAGCACGAGAGCCCGGTCTACCTCACGCTCGCGGAGGCAACCGCCGAGCTCGCGCGCGGCGCCGCCGTGTGGGATTGGGCGTCAAGCACGACCGCAGGCGAGCGCCCCGATCTTGTGGTGGCGAGCGCGGGCGATGTGGTGACGGTCGAGGCCCTTGCCGCCGCGCGCCTCATGAGTGAGGCGGGCGTGCGCGTGCGCTTTGTGAACGTGGTCGACCTGCTCCGCCTGGCGGCTCCGGGCGACGCCGCCGGCGCGTTTAGCGCCGACGAGTTTGAGGAGCTCTTTGGCACGGACGTGCCAGTGCTCTTCTGTTTCCACGGGTACGAAGGCCAGGTGCTGCGCCTGATCGCGCGTCGCCCGGGTGCGAGCCGATTCTGCGTCCGCGGCTTCCGCAACCAAGGCGCCACGACCACGCCCTACGGCATGCTCTACGCAAACGGTATGGACCGCTTCGAGCTCGCCAAGACAGGCCTTTCCCTCGTTGATGCGGCGCGGTTTGAGGCGACGTGCAGCGACTTTGCTGCCAAGCGCGACGAGCTGTGGGCCTACTCCGTCGAGCACGGCATCGACCACCCCTCGCTCGAGTTGATGTAGCGCTCGGGCGAAGGGCGCTCGCCTCCCGCTTACAAATGCGCGCTATGGGCGGCAACGTTCTTGCTGGCCAGCACCTCCCGCCTCCGCGGTTGCCCCTCGGCAGGGGCCCTATTTCGCCAAAACCGTGTTTGCCAGCTCTCCAGCGGCTTGGAGAGCTGGCAAACACGGTTTTGATGAAACGACACGCTAACAACGCGGGGTTTACCAGTGCTGCGGTCTCAGCGGCGAGCGCTCTGCAAGTTCCTCGGGCGCTACGGCCTAGGCACTCAGCTCGGCCACCAACTCCTCGGGCGCTGCGGCGGCAAGCACGGCGTGGGCGCGTTCCTCGTCTGCAAAAACACCCATGAGGTGCTGGAGGGCGCCGATCTGGTCGTCGGCATGATTGAAGCCGAGTGCGATGACAATGTCCGCCGGAACCGTGCTGCCAATGCCGCCCATGGGCTCAAACGGCACGGGCGCCGCCGGCCGCGCGATGGCGATAAAGGGTGCGAGCGTGTGCTCGGCATCTGCATGGGGCAGCGCAAGTCCGCAACCGATGGTCTTGAGGCCGGTGGGGAAGACGCGCTCGCGCGCGCCGACGGCCTCGCGCCAGGTGGGGGTTACAAGGCCGCGCGCCTCGAGCTCGGCGGCGAGGTGGTCAAAGATCTCGTCCGACGTCGCGCACTCCCACCCAAAAAAGACCAGGTTGGGTTTGAAGAGGCTGAGGTCGATGGCCATGGTGCTTCCCCTTTGCTGCACGGATAAATTTGCTGTGGAGGCATCGTAGCAGAACAACCCCCCTGCGCGCAGGCGATGTGTCGGCTGCACCAAGAGGGGCGCGACGGAGCGCCGTTGGAGCATTGCGCGGCGCGGCGGTGGCAGGCGATGTGTCGGCTGGCTGCTCTTCGCACGGCGGGGGAGGCCTCGGCGCTCGCTTTGTGCGAAAATAGGAACGTTTATCTGCCAGCTTTTGGGTGCGCGCCCGAGCGCCGCCCGTGCGATGGTTGTGCATCGCCGCGTGAGAGGGAACGCTTCTTATGGCTCTCTTTACGAAGAAAAACGACGGGTCCGCGCCCGAGGCCGACCCTAAGAAGAAGGCGCAGGGTGCCACGCGCGCCGCGTCGAGCAAGCTCACCGGTGGCAAGGCAGCCGCCGAGGCGGACGCCAAGGACGGTCGCGGTCGCACCGCCGGCGCCAAGGACGGCGCCACCAAGGCCGAGCGCAAGCACGCGCGCAAGGAGAAGATGAGCAAGGCAGCCAAGTACGTTTTGGTTGCCATCGGCGTTGCCGCGATGCTGCTTTCGGTCACCGCGATGGCGTGCTCGGGCGTTTTGAACCAGATCAGCTCCGGTGGCGAGGACTACCACCTCACCGGCGGCGTTGCGGCCGAGGTCTTGGGCGTGAACATTACCGAGGACACCGTTACCGAGCAGATCATGGCCACGCGCAGCAGCTACGACACCGACGCCGCGTGGGCGACCTACCTCGAAGGCCAGGGCCTCACGCCCGAGACCCTACGCGAGCAGGTCATCGACTCGCTCGCTCGCCAGTACCTGCTCACCCAAGCCGTGAGCGAGTACGGCATCGAGGTTTCCGACGAGGAGATCGACGAGGCGTGGGACAACGAGGTTGCCCAGTACGGCTCCGAGGAGACGCTCCTTTCCATCATCCAGATGTACGGCTACACCGAGGACACCTACCGCCAGCAGCTTGAGAGCTCGGTTGCGCTCGAGAAGCTCCGCGACGAGGTCGCCCCGCTCGAGGATCCCTCCGACCAGGAGATTATCGACTACGTGAACGAGAACCTCGATTCGCTGAACGATGCGCGCCGCTCGAGCCACATCCTCATCAAGGTTGACTCCGAGGCCGATGACGCCACGCGCGAGGAGGCGCGTCAGAAGCTCGAGGACCTGCGCGCCCAGATTGAGGCGGGCGAGATTTCGTTTGCCGATGCCGCCAAGGAGAACTCCGAGGACGGCTCTGCCGAGGACGGCGGGGACGTGGGTTGGGACAAGCTCACGAGCTTTGTGACCGAGTACGGCGACGCGCTCGCCGAGCTCGAGCCCGGCGAGATGAGCGGCATCGTGGAGACGACCTACGGCTACCACCTCATCCAGTGCACCGAGCTCTTCCACGAGGACGGCGAGGTCACCTCCATCGACCAGATTCCCGAGAACCTGCGCGACACCATCTCCGACACCATTGCGTCCAACGCCCAGAGTGATGCGTACAACGCGTGGCTCGACCAGTACGTCGAGGACGCCGGCATTGAGATCAACCCCATGCCCGAGGAGGTTCCCTACAACGTGGACATGGCGCTTGCCGGCACTGAGGATGAGAGCGCGGACGATGCGGCTGACGATGCCGATGCTTCGGCCGAGGGCACCGCTGACGACGCGGCCGCGTCCGACGGTTCTGACGCCGCTGACGATACCGCCGCAACAGAATAACGTTGAGATCTACGCAGATAGGAAGTGCACTATGACTAACGAGGAGCTTCACGACGCGATGGTTGCCGCCATGAAGGCGAAGGACAAGACACGGCTCTCCATCATCCGCCAGGTCATGGGCGAGGTGAAAAACGTCGAGGTGAACGAGCGCCGCGATGCCACCGAGCAGGACGTGACCAACATGATCCGTCGCCTTATCAAGCAGACCTCCGAGACGCTCGAGATGTCCGAGAAGGCCGGCACCAACCAGGAACGCACCGATACGCTGCGCGAGCAGGTCGAGATTCTGGAGAGCCTGCTGCCGGCGCAGGTCTCGGGCGAGGCACTCGTCCAGCTGATCGAGAAGACAATCGCCGAGGTCGACGCCACCACCAAGAAAGACATGGGCCGCGTCATGGGCGCGCTCAACCAGGCTACGGGAGGGAACTTCGACAAGGCCGCTGCGGCAAAAGAGGTTGGCTCCCGTTTGGCGTAAGCACCACTGGCGTGTGCGCCATTGCCCTTGCTGGCGAGAATGCTGCGTCCGGGCAAAGAAGCGCTCCGTACGCGCTTGTGAAGGAGTGATACTCCATCACGCTAAAGTGTTTACTTGCTAAATATTTAGGGTATCATTAGAAAATCGCTTTGCGCCCCAGTGATGGGGCGCATTGGTTACGGGTGTGTGCCGAGCGCGTTACTCCTCTGTTGCGGGTAACCCCCTCCGGATGCACCCCAACCCCGCTGTTCTACAATGAGCACGCGAACCGCGGATGCCCCGGCTCCGCGGCCAGATAGAAAGGATTCACCGCATGGCCGAGATGATCGAGATTCGTGGCCTCAACAAGTACTTCGGCGACCTCCATGTTCTGAAGGACATTGACCTCACCGTGAAGCGCGGCGAGAAGGTCGTCATCATCGGGCCCTCCGGCTCCGGCAAGTCGACGCTCATCCGCTGCGTGGACTTTCTCGAGGAGCCCACGACCGGCACTGTGACCATCGACGGTCACCTCATGACCAAGAAGAACCACCTCGAGCTTACGCGCAAGTATTCCTCGATGGTGTTCCAGCAGTTCAACCTCTACCCCAACATGACGGTGCTCGGCAACCTTACGCTTGCCCCCATCAAGCTGCAGAAGAAGAGCAAGGAGGAGGCCAACAAGGCTGCCATGGCAGCGCTCGAGCGTGTGGGTCTTGCCCAGAAGGCGGGCGAGTACCCGCAGAACCTCTCCGGCGGCCAGCAGCAGCGCGTGGCCATTGCGCGCGCCATGTGCACCAAGCAGCCGATCATCCTCTTTGACGAGCCTACCTCGGCGCTTGACCCCGAGATGATCCAGGAAGTACTCGACGTCATGATCGAGCTCGCGCAGGACAACATCACCATGATCTGCGTGACGCACGAGATGAACTTTGCCCGCCAGGTCGCCGACCGCGTCATCTTTATGGACGACGGTCAGATTCTGGAGGAGGGCACGCCCGAGCACTTCTTCACCAACCCGCAGAACCCGCGCTGCAAGGACTTCCTCAACAAGATCTTGCACTAGCGCGTAGTTTTGGCTCGCCCGCCGCGCCCTGCGCAGCGGACCTTTGGCGCCCTAGTCTTTAACCATCCCAAACGGCGCCCGTACCAAAAGGAGGTACCTCTCATGTCTCTGTCTCGTCGTCAGTTCGTGCAGGTTTTCGGTGCGGCTGCTGCGGTGCTCGGCACCGGTGCACTCGCTGGTTGCAATTCCGACCCGGCGGCTTCCGGTAGCGGTGACGCTTCGTCCAAGGTCGAGGCCATCAAGTCGCGCGGCAAGCTTAATTGTGGCGTTAAGGCCGACGTGCTCGGTTACGGCTACCTCAACACCGAGACCGGTGAGTACGAGGGTCTCGAGATCGACCTGTGCTATCAGATCGCTGCGGCCGTCTTTGGCGTCTCCTACGAGGAGGCCAAGGAGCAGGGCCTCTGCGAGTTCACGACCGTGACCCCCAAGACGCGCGGCCCGCTTATCGACAACGACTCGCTTGATATCGTCTGCGCCACCTACACCATCACCGATGAGCGCTTGGAGGACTGGGACTTCTCCGATCCGTACCGTGTCGACCACGTGGGCGTCATGATCATGAAGAGCTCCGGTATGGAGAAGCTCGCCGACCTCGACGGCAAGCTTATCGGTGTTAGCCAGGGCTCGACCACCAAGGATGCGGTCACCGCAGCTGTTGCCGAGGAGGGCGTGGAGCTCACTGACGGTAACTTCAACGAGTACCCGGATTATCCGTCCATCAACTCCGCGCTCGAGTCGGGCAACATCGACGCGTTCGCCATGGATCGCTCTACGCTGAACACCTACATGAACGACCAGAAAGAGCTTTTGGAGCCCGAGGTTGAGTTTGGCGAGCAGGAGTACGGCATCGCTACCAAGAAGGGTTCCGACCTGTCCGAGGTTGTGAACGACAAGGTAAACGAGCTGCTCGACAATGGCTGGCTCGAGGAGGAAGCCACGACTTGGAATCTGCTCTAAGTTGAGCTTAATCCCTCGATCCGGTTCTGACTGGTCTGAGGGACATCTCGCCCGGGCGGCACCATCCGCCCGGGCGTTTTGCACGTATTGGCATGAGAGAGGAGCGATATGCTCGAAGGCCTATTCGATCCGCGGCGCTGGGAGATTACCCTCAGCAGCATGGAGGGCTTCTGGGAGGGGTTTGCCTTCACGCTGCAGGTGGTCATCGCCGGCTTGGCGCTGTCGTTGGTTTTGGGAACCGTCCTTGGCGTGTTCTCGACCACGCGTTCGCGGATTCTACGCGGTATTAGCCGTGTGTATGTTGAGTTCTTCCAGAACACGCCCCTTCCCGTGCAGGTGTTTTTCTACTACATGGCGGGTCCGCGTGTGCTGCAGGCGATCCTCGGCGCTCCGAGCCCGGTCCGCCTCTCGTCGTTTGCCATCGGCGCCCTCGGTGTGGGCCTCTACCATGCGGCCTACATCTCTGAGGTCATCCGTACCGGCATCGAGGCGGTGCCGCGCGGTCAGATGGAGGCGGCGCTCTCGCAGGGCTTTACGCGCGTGCAGGCCTACATCTACATCATCCTGCCGCAGACCTTTAAAGTGATTCTGCCCCCGCTCTGCAACCAGGCGCTCAACCTCGTCAAGAACACCTCGGTGCTCGCGCTCATTGCTGGCGGCGACCTTATGTACAACGCCGACAACTTCGTATCCACGTATGGATACCTGCAGGGCTACATCATGGCTTGCGTGTTGTACTTCATCATCTGCTTCCCGCTGGCGCTTCTTGTTCAGTGGCTCGAGAAGCGCTCCAAGAAGCGTCCGCGCGCCAAAACTATCCCCGGTATCGCCCCTGAGCCTGCAAAGGAGGCGTAAGGCATGGAAATCTTTACTCCCGCAAACGTCTCCTTCATCATGCAGGGCTTCCTGAAGACGATCGAGATTTCGATACTCGCTATCATCTTCTCGGTCATCTTGGGAACGGTGCTCGCGCTTGTTAAACAGTATTGCACCGGTAAGCTCAGCATCTTCAAATGGCTGGTCTCCGCCTACATCGAGCTCTTCCGATGCACGCCTAACCTGCTGTGGATTCTCTTCATCTACTTCACGGTGAAGGGTAACGATATCTTTATCTCCGTGTTGGCGTTTACGATCTTCACTTCCGCCGTTATGGCCGAGATCATCCGCGGCGGTTTGAACTCCATTCCCAAGAGCCAGTTTGAGGCGGCGCAGAGCCAGGGCTTCGGCTTCTTCGCGAGCATGCGTCTCATCATCTTGCCGCAGACGTTCAAGACCATCATCCCGGCGCTCTTTAGCCAGTGCACGACGGTCATCAAGGACTCGTCGTATCTCGCCGGCATCAATGTCGCGGAATTTATGTTCTCGGCAAAGGTTGTCATGGGCTACACAAGCGACCTCTCGCAGGTCCTGTTGCTTTACGGATTCGTTTTTGCTCTGTACTTCGTTTTGAACTTTGGTATCTCGCTGATCGTGCGCGCTTACCAGCGCCGCGTGGTCGCCGCGTAGCCGGCGTCGAGCAAAGGAGGCACCATGCCCTTCATTCCGTTCATCAGCCGTCAGCGCGCCGTCCTCGAGGCGCGCGCCGCGGCGAGCGAGGCCGAGCGCGCCGGCCAGCCTGTTATCATCACCATCGCGCGCGACTTTGGCGCCGAGGGACACGAGATTGGCAAGATGCTCTCCGCGGAGCTCGGCATCCCGCTGTACGACAAAGAGGTGCTCGTGCGCGCCAGCCAGCGCGCCGGCGAGTCCGTTGACAAGATTGCCCAGTACGACGAGCAGCTCGCCGCCGAGTTCACGGCGTTTCTGCCCGACCGCGTGGATTCCCGCACGCTTGCTGACAAGCTGTTTGAGCAGATGACGCAGGTCATCCTCGACCTCGGCTCCACCGAGAGCTGCATCATCGAGGGGCGCCTTTCCGATTACATCCTGCGCCATAACCCCAACCACATCGCCGTGCTTGTAACCGCACCCTTTGATGAGCGCGTGAAGATCGTTGCCGGCAAGCGCGGGCTCAATCGTCAGCAGGGCGCGCGCCTTGTGAAGCGCATGCAGCGCTTCCGCGAGGACTTCTACAAGCGTTACTCGGCGGGTAAGTGGCGCATGGACAGCGGCAAGGACCTGGTGGTGAACCGCGCCAAGCTCGGTCGCGAGGGCTGCATGGAGGTCATCGCCGCCGCGTACCGCGCGAAGCTTCGCGAGCTCGGCATCTGCGAGGAAGCGGCATCTAAGGCGGCCGCCGAGGCTGAGGCGGCGCGTCCGCTGCGCGTTCCTGCGACGGTGGAGTAGCACGCCGGATCGCAACATAGCTTGTTTTGAGGAGGGGCTCTCGCAAGAGGGCCCCTCATTGGTCAAAGACCCCCGTAGAATAATGATTCGGCTCGCCAGATGCGGGTGAAACCGGCCCGCAGGAGCCAAAAAGATGTCCAGCAGAGTCATTTTTGGCACCATTTGGACGCTGAGGCCCGCCATGGGCCTCAGTTGGGGCTGCCTCATAGGGGGTTGTTTATTATTCTGCGGGGGTCTTTGACCATTGAGGGCGATTTTCAAGTCACGCCGGGCCAGGATGCGCTACATTTTCGTTGGACTGGCGACGATGGTTCCTAAAAGCGGAGGGCCCGAGCGCACGTACGCGCGGGCCCTCCGCTACTTTGCGAGATATTCGCTGCGCCTGGTCCAGGGGCTATGCCTCCAGGATCGTCTTCGCAATCGAGTGGGCGGCCTTCTTGCCTGCGCCCATCGCGAGGATGACCGTTGCGGCGCCGGTGACGATGTCGCCGCCCGCCCACACGCGCGGGTTCGAGGTGCGTCCGTCCTCATCGGTGTCGATATAGCCCCACTTGTTGGCCTCAACGCCAGATGCCGGGCTTGCAAAGGGATTGGCCTTCGTGCCGATGGCGGTGATGGCAACGTCGCAGGGAATCTCGTGCGTGACGCCCTCCACGACGACGGGGCGGCGCCGCCCGGACTCATCCGGCTCGCCGAGCTCCATCTGCTGCAGACGGATGCCGTTTACAAAACCGTCCTCGCCTGCGGTGAACTCGATGGGGCTCACCAGCTCGAGGATCTCAACGCCCTCTTCCTTGGCGTGATGGATCTCTGCCTTGCGCGCGGGCATCTCGGCCTCGGTGCGGCGGTAGGCGAGGGTGACCTTCTCGGCGCCAAGACGCAGCGCCGTGCGCGCGGCGTCCATGGCGACGTTGCCGCCACCAAAGACCACGACGTTCTTGCCGCGACGCACGGGCGTGTCGTAGGTGGGGAACTCGTACGCCTTCATGAGGTTCACGCGGGTGAGGTACTCGTTTGCGCAGTACACGCCGGGGAGGTTCTCGCCCGGGACGTTCAAAAAGCGCGGCAGGCCAGCGCCGACGGCGAGGTAGAGCGCGTCAAAGCCCTCCTCCTCAAAGAGCTCGTCGGCGGTGAAGAGGCGCCCGGCAACCGCGTTGTATTCAAAGTGCACACCGAGCTTCTCCAGGCTGTCGATCTCGCGCTTGACGATGTCCTTGGGCAGGCGGAACTCCGGGATGCCGTAGGTGAGCACGCCGCCGCCCGTGAAGAACGCCTCAAAGACGGTGACGTCAAAGCCCTCGCGCGCGAGCTCGCCGGCGCAGGCGATGCCAGAGGGGCCGGAGCCCACGATCGCGACTTTGTGGCCGTTTTTGGGCTTGCAGACAGGTGCGGTGCCAACCTCGTCCGCCATGTCGCCGAGCATGCGCTCGAGCTGACCGATGGCCACGGGTTCGCCCTTCTTGCCGAGGATGCACTTGCCCTCGCACTGGTTCTCCTGCGGGCAGACACGGCCGCAGACCGCGGGAAGGAGGTTGTCGCGCTTGATGGTCTCGAGCGCGCCCGCCCAGTCCTCGTCGCGGATCTTGGCGATGAACTCGGGGATGTGCACGCCGACAGGGCACCCCTCCATACACAGCGGGCGCTTGCAGTCGAGGCAGCGGTTGGCTTCGGCGACGGCGTCGGCCTTGGTGTAGCCGGTGTCGACGGGGCGGAAATCGCAGGCGCGCTCGGCAGCGGGCTCCTCGTTGGCGGGGGTGCGCGGCGCCTTGAGGTTGGGACGGTATTTCTTGGGCTCGGCGGCGTTCGCGCCGGTGGAAGTTACTTCTGGCATGCGCAGGCCTCCTCAAAGTGAGCGATGGACGCGGCCTCTTCCGTCTTGTAGCTCGCCTGACGGTGGGCGAGGTCGTTCCAGTCGACCTTGGTGGCGTCAAAGTCGGGGCCGTCGACGCAGGCAAACTTGGTCTCGCCGCCCACCTCGACGCGGCAGCAGCCGCACATGCCGGTGCCGTCGACCATGATGGGGTTCAGGCTCGCAACAACGGGCACGTTGTACTTCTCGCAGGTAAGTGCCGAGAACTTCATCATCGGCACGGGGCCGACGCAAAAGACGCTGTCGACCTCGCCGGCCTCGCAGATGCGCTCGAGCGGCGCGGTCACCACGCCCTGCTCGCCGGCGGAGCCGTCGTCGGTGGTGATGTAGAGGTTCTCGAGCGGCAGCGCGCGGAACTGCTCGGTTAGGATGAGCAGGCTCTCGGTGCGGGCGCCCATGATGACGGAGACCTTTTTGCCCTGCTCGCAGAGCATGCGCGCCACTGGATAGGCGATGGCGAGACCCACGCCGCCGCCGATGACGGTGACGCGCTCGCCCTCGATCTCGGTCGGGCAGCCCAGCGGGCCCGTCACATCGCGGAGGTAGTCGCCCTCGTTCATCTGCGCGAGCGCGCGGGTGGTCTTGCCAACCACCATAAAGATGAACTCGATCCACCCCTCATCAGGGTTCCAGTTGGCAAAGGTAAAGGGCACGCGCTCGCCCGTTTCGTCGGCGCGCACCATGAGGAACTGGCCGGCGTGCGCCTTTTTGGCCATGCGCGGCGCGGCAACGCGGAACTCGAAGACGTTCTCCGAGAACTGCGTCTTCTTCAGGATTTGGTACATAGGACCCCTCTCTGACAGTCATGTTCTGATTATACCGTGCGCCGCTTGCCGCTCGTCGCGCATGCGGCCGCGCGCATTAAGCGGTAACACTTGGCTAAGCAAGGTTTAAGAGCTACATTAGCCGAGGGATCCTGTTGGGGGCTTGAGGCAAGGGCGCTCGGGAGGCGCGGCCCGCCGCGGCGGGTTGCGGCAGCAGGCTACGCGACGCCCGCCGTTCTAGTGCTTGCCGTTTTGCGCGGCCGCCCCGTTGACATGGTCGCGCGCAAACACGACGCCGCGCACGAGGGCAAGCGCCGCGGCGTCTGCCGCGCGGGCGCAGGTCTCGTCAAACTCCTCGAGCTCCTTGGGGCGGAACTGCTTCAGCACAAAATCCGCCACCGGCATGCGCCCAGGCGGGTTGCCGATCCCTACACGGATGCGGCTAAAGTCGCGGCTGCCTAGCTTGTCGATAATGGAGCGCAGGCCGTTGTGTCCGGCGTGCCCGCCGCCGACCTTCACGCGCACGTCGCCCTCGGGGATATCGAGCTCGTCGTGGATGACGAGCACCTCCTCGGGGCGCACCTTGTAGGTGGTGCAGAGTTTGGAGATGGGGCCGCCGCTCGTGTTCATAAAGCTCTGGGGCTTTACCAGCACGACCTCGCGTTTGCTGCCCTCTTCCTCAGCGTCGTTTACCTTGATAACGGCGACTTCGGCACCGAGCTGGTTTTTCCAGTAGCTCACGCCCGCCTGGCGCGCAAGCTCATCGACGGCGCGAAAGCCCGCGTTGTGACGAGTCGCGGCGTACTCGTCGCCCGGATTGCCAAGTCCTGCGACCATACGAATCTTGCCCGGCTGCGCTGCTGCCATTGCTGCTCCTTTGCGTAGTTCTATCAGCGAGCTATTGTAGCAAGCGCCGCACAAAGCCGGGCGCGGTTCTCTGCCTCTCCATTTGAAGATAAAGAAAGGCCGGCGAACGCATCGTAGCGCTCGCCGGCCTCAGCGGTTATTTTGGCGCCGTGTTTCCGGAGCCTACAGCGCGAAGTCGCCACCCACGAGGTCGGACACGCTCTCCTCGCCGTAAACCGCAGCGATGGCGTTGGCAAACTCGTCGGCAACGGTGATGGTCTTGATCTTGCCGCCGACCTCGACGGGGATCGAGTCGGTGACGAGGCACTCGACAATCGGCGCGTCGTTCAGGCGCTCGACCGCGGGGCCAGAGAAGATGGCGTGCGTGGCGCACACGTAGATGTCGCCGGCGCCCATCTTCTTGAGCTCGCGGACGCTCGCGCAGAGCGTGCCAGCGGTGTCGATCATGTCGTCGTTGATGATGCAGGTCTTACCTTCGATGTCGCCGATGATGCCCATGACCTCAGCGGCGTTGTGGCGCGGGCGGCCCTTGTGGGCGATGGCGAGCGAGCAGCCGAGCATATCGGAGAGCTTCTTGGCGGCCTTGGCGCGGCCCACGTCGGGGGAGACCACCACGAGGTTGTCGGTGTCGAAGCCCTTGTTGTTGTAGTACTCGCCAAAAAGCGGGAGCGCCGAGAGGTGGTTCACCGGGATGTCGAAGAAGCCCTGGATCTGGCCCTGGTGCAGGTCGAGTGTGATCACGCGGTCAACGCCGGCGCGCTCGAGAAGGTTTGCCACGAGGCGGGCGGTGATGGGCTCACGCGGGGCGGCCTTGCGGTCCTGGCGAGCGTAGCCGTAGTGCGTGATGCACGCGGTGATGGTGCGGGCCGAGGCGCGCTTGGCAGCGTCGGTCGCAATAAGGAGCTCCATCAGGGCGTCGTTGACGTCGCCGCAGATGGACTGGATGAAGAACACGTCGGCGCCGCGGACGGTCTCGTCAAAGCGAGCGTAGATCTCGCCGTTGGCGAACTTCTCAAGCGCAAGGCCAGAGAGCTCGACGCCCAGGATCTTCGCGACCTTCTCGGCAAGCGGGCGGTTGGCGGTGCCCGAGTAGACGCGCATGGTCTTGAACATCGGCATCGATTGGCTGAAGTCTGTGGTCGGCATGTTCTCCCCTTCGTTTGGTTGAGCGCGCTCCCGTTTGCGCTCGATTGCCCTGACCGGTTTGCTTTACTGACGCGCGCGCTTGCGTGCGGTATAGCCCTCTATGATGCGCTGCTCGGAACGCTCGATGGCGAGCGCCCCGTCAGGAACATCCTTGGTGATGCAGCTCGACGCGCCCGTCACCGCGTTTGCGCCGATGTTCACGGGCGCCACCATCATGGTGTCGGAGCCAATGAACGTGTTGTCGCCGATGGTGGTGGCGTTCTTGTGCACACCGTCGTAGTTGCAGGTGATGGAGCCCGCGCCCACGTTCACGCCCTCGCCCATGGTGGTGTCGCCGATGTAGGAGAGATGCGGGACCTTGGAGCCCACGCCGATGGTGGACTTCTTGATCTCTACGTGGGTGCCGGCCTTGCTGTGGTCGCACAGATGCGTGCCGGGGCGCAGGTAGGCGCGCGGGCCGCAGGTGACAAAGTTATCGATCTGGACGTTCTCGGCGACGGTCTCGTCGATGACGGAGTGGTCGCCCACGCGCGTGTCGGTCAGGCGCGTGTTGGGGCCGACGGTGCACTCCTCGCCAATCACAGTTTCACCCATGAGCATGGTGGCGGGGTAGATGATGGTGTCGCGGCCGACGGTTGCGTCCGGACCGATCCAGGTGCTCGCGGGGTCGATCATGGTGACGCCCTCTGCCATGAGGCGCGCGTTGATGCGGTCGCGCGCGATGGCGGTTAGCTCGGCAAGCTGCGCGCGGCTGTTGACGCCGAGGCCCTCGCGGAAGTCGTTGCAGTGGAAGTACGTGACGCCGAGGCCGTGGTTGCGCAGGATCTCGAGCATGTCGGGCAGGTAGTACTCGCCCTGCGCGTTGTCGCAGCCGACCTCGCCGATGTGGGCTGCGAGCGCCGCGCCGTCAAAGGCGTAGCAGCCGGCGTTGCACTCCAAGAGCGTCTTTGCCTGCTCGTCGGTGCAATCCTTCTGCTCGATAATGCGGAGCACCTGGCCCGCCTCGTTAAGCTCGATGCGGCCGTAGCCAAACGGATCGGGCGGCGTCATGCTAAGAACGGCCGCCGCGGCGGTACCGCCAGCGACCGTGTCTGCGAACTTGCGGATGGTCTTGGGCTCAATAAGCGGCAGGTCGCCGTTCAGAATGACGACGGGCCCCTCACAGACGCCGGTGGCCTCGAGGGCCACACGCACGGCGTGACCGGTGCCCAGGCGCTCGGCCTGCTCGACGCACTCGACGCCGTCGAGCTCTGCGAGCAGCGCGCGGACCTCGTCGGCATGACTGCCCACAACGGTGATGACGCGCCCGGCGCCCGCCGCAAGCGCGGCGTCGACGACCCAGCGAATCATAGGTTTAGCGAGAATCTGATGCGACACCTTGGCATGGTTGGACTTCATGCGGGTGCCCTCGCCAGCGGCGAGAATGATGACGGTTGCTTCCATGTAGGCTCCCCGGAATGCTGCGCGTGCAGATGGGTCGGCGCAAAGCCAACCTATCTGATGATACCGCAGCCAGCTGTGGTTGGAGCCCGCACGCAGGTTGTCCACGAACGGGCCACGGCTGGAGTGGTTGCCGAGGGCGGCGCTGCGGCGGCAGGGGCGGGGCAGCGGCGCACGCGGGGCCCTCTGCCAATCGGAGCCGCCGCTCCTGCGTGCTACAGCTCGATCTCGAGGGTGACCGGGCAGTGGTCGGACCCAAAGATGTCGTTGCGGATGCCCGCCGCGCGCACCTGTTCGCGCACCGCGTCGCTCACGAGGAAGTAGTCGATGCGCCAGCCCGCGTTGTTTTTGCGGGCGTTGAAGCGGTAGCTCCACCAGCTGTAGGCGCCTACCTCGTCGGGGTGGAGGTAGCGGAAGGTGTCGGTAAAGCCGGCGTCTAAAAGCTCGCCAAACTTGCCGCGTTCCTCGTCAGAAAAACCGGCGTTGCCGCGGTTGGACTTGGGGTTCTTGAGGTCGATCTCCTCGTGCGCCACGTTAAAGTCGCCGCAGGTAACAACGGGCTTTCCCGTCTCGGTCTCAAGCGCGCGCAAAAAGGCGCGGTAGGCGTCGTCCCACACCATGCGCCCGTCGATGCGCGCGAGGCCGTCCTTGGCGTTGGGGGTGTAGACGTCCACAAACCAGAAGCGATCGAACTCGAGCGCGCAGACGCGGCCCTCGCGCACGGCTTCGGCGAGAAGCTCGGCCGCGTCGCTCGTCTCTGCAATGCCCGCGGCGTCAAGCACCGCCGGCGCGAGCAGCTCGTCGGCGCGCCGGACCGAGAGCGGCTCCTCGCGGCTAAAGACCGCCGTGCCCGAGTATCCCTTGCGCTCGGCATAGCTCCAGGTCTGCGTGTACCCCGGCAGGTCGAGCGCGACCTGACCCTCCTGCAGCTTGGTCTCCTGTATGGCGAGGATATCGGCGTCGAGCTCGCGCGCGATGTCGGTAAAACTCGGTTCCTTTTTGAGCACGGCGCGCAGGCCGTTGACGTTCCACGAGGCGAACGAATACGTTTTGGTCATCAGAAACTCCTGAAGTCGAAGGGTCTCGCGCGTTATCGTATCCGATAGCGGGCACTTGCGGGCGAGGAGGCAACGATATGAGGGCAAACATCACGGATCCGGCTGAGGCGCAGGCGCGCTTTCGCGAGTTTTTTGACCGGCACCGCCGCGCGGTCTTTTTTGGCGGCGCGGGCGTGTCCACCGCAAGCGGCATCCCCGACTTCAGAAGCGTGGACGGTCTCTACCACCAGCAGTTTGCCTATCCGCCCGAGACCATGCTCAGCCATGAGTTTTACGAGACGCACACCGGCGAGTTCTTTGCGTTCTATCGCCAGAAGATGATTGCCCTAGACGCCCGCCCCAACCGCTGCCACACCAAGCTGGCCGAGCTCGAGCGCGCGGGTGTGCTCAGCGCGGTGGTGACGCAAAACATCGACGGCTTGCACCAGGCAGCGGGAAGCAAGCAGGTGTGGGAGCTCCACGGCTCGGTGCATCGCAATATCTGCGCACGTTGCGGAGCTGTTCAAGACGCCGCGTGGGTGCTCGAGGACGGGCGCGAGGATCCGCGCCACATACCCGTTTGCCCCGTGTGCGGCGGGCCCATCAAGCCGGACGTGGTGCTCTACGGCGAGGCGCTTGATGACCGGGTGGTCGAGGGCGCGCTTGCCGCCATTGCCTCGGCTGATTTGCTTGTGGTGGGCGGAACGTCGCTTGTGGTCTACCCTGCGGCGGGGCTTATCCGCTACTTTGGCGGCGATACGCTGGTGATTGTGAACCGCGACCCCACGCCGCAGGATTCTTTGGCGGATGTGCTGATTAGCTGCGACATTGCCGAGGCGTTCGACTTTTAGGCGGCGTAGGACCTGAGCACGCGCGCGAGCTTGCGCTGCCAGGGCGCCCAGAGCGCGAGCAAAAAGCCGACGGTTGCGATGCCGTGGGCAATGTCAAAGGGAAGCGACGCCGCGTAGACGGCAAGCACCTGAAACGTGGTGTGCGCGTGCAAAAAACCGAGCACCGTCCACGCATTGAGGATCCATCCGTACGCGACCGAAGAGACAAATCCATAGGCAAGAAGACACGCGGTGCCCACCACGCGGCGCCGTGCGGACGGGCTGTCGGCAGCGCGGGGGCGCACGCCAAAGACGCCCGTTTGCGCGAGGGCGCCGGCGCCCCAGCCCACAAGGCCCCAGGCGTACATCTGCCAGGGGGTCCACGGGCCCTGGCCAAAAAAGAAGTTGGAGGCGAGCGCGGCGAGCGCGCCCACCATAAAGCCGCTGCGCCTGCCGAGCATGACGCCAGCGATGATGGCGACGGCGCTCACCGGTTTCATGCTCGGTACCGCGGCAAAGACGATGCGCCCCGCCGCGGCGAGTGCGGCAAGCACAACGGTGGGCATAAGCTCGCGCAGGCGCGCGCCGCTGGCCTCAAAGCTTGCAAAGAAGATGCCGAGGGCGGCGATGACCACGGCAAACGATAGGATTGCGGTCTGGCGGATTCCCGCAAGCGTGGTGATGGCGAGCATGGCGGGCACTGCGGCGAGCGCGACGGCCTCCACGATGCCGCGCGCGCGGTGGGGTGCGGTCTTGCGCGCGACGTTGCTGGGCGCCGCCGTTGCGGTCTTGTCGGTGCACGCGCCTGCGGCCACGGCCGCACCGGGAGGCTCCGAGCCGCCTGCGCGGCCCTCGTCCATCCGCTCTAGCAGGGCGCCAAAGAAGCGCGACGCATCGTGCGGACGGTAGATGAGGTTGTGCGCAAAAAATGCCCGAGCGGGCTCGGTGCAGGCAATCTCGCCGTCAAAGAGCATCGAGACCTCATCTGCCACCGCGCAGGCAAAGTCGAGGTCGTGCGTCACGCCGACGATGGTGCAGCCCGCATCGGCAAGCTCGTGCAGCATCTCGGCGCACTCGGCAGCGCTCGCGGGGTCAAGGCCTTTGGTGGGCTCGTCCAAAAAGAGCAGCTCGGGCTTGGTGAGCAGGAGTTTTGCAAGGGCGAGCTTTTGCTGCTGGCCGCCGGAGAGATCGAGCGGAGAGGCGCCCTCGAGCCCGGTTAAGCCAAGGCGCGCTACGAGGGTGCGCTCCTCATCTGCGGCATAGCCGCAGCGGGCGCGCCACTCGGCCAGCTCCTCGGCAACGGTGTCGCACACAAAGAGAGCCTTGGGATCCTGGGGGAGAAGCGCCTGGCGACCGGCGAGCGCGTTGTCGACGCTGCCCCGCTGGGGCGCGCGCACGCCGGCAAGCGCGGCAAGAAGCGTTGACTTGCCGCAGCCGTTGCCGCCCACGATCAGGTGGATAGTCCCGCGCCGGACGGCGAGGTCGACACCGCGGAGCACCCACGGGTCCTCGCGCCGGTAGCGGACGTGGAGGTCGTGCGCGGTCACAACGGTCGCGGCGGCTGCAAGGGCGTGCTCGCACGTGCGGCGCCGGGGCTCGAGCAGGCGCTCGGCATCCTCACGGCGGGCGAGAGGGGAGAGCGTGCCCATGGTGAGCGTTTGCGTGGCGAGGGTCTCGGTCTCCTCGGGCGCGTGCGTGGAGAGCATGACCGTGATGCCAAGCTCGCGCCTTACGCGTCCGAGCAGGTAGAGGAACTGGCGGCGCGCGTGGGGGTCGAGCTGCGCGGTGGGCTCGTCGAGCACGATGAGGCGCGGCCGCAGTGCAAGCACCGCCGCGAGGTTCACGAGCTGCTGCTGGCCGCCCGAGAGCTCCTCGCATGCGGCGTGCATGAGCGTCTCGATACCAAAGAAGTGGGCGACCTCGGCGATGCGCCGGCGCATCTCGGGCGCGGGGGTGCCGATGTTCTCGAGCCCAAAGGCAAGCTCGTGCCAGACGGTGTCGCACACAATCTGTGCAGCGGGGTCCTGCGCTACAAAGCCAATCTCGCGCGCGGAGCGCTCGGGTGAGAGCTCGCCGGTCACGCGCCCATCGCGCACGAGGGTGTGGCCGAGCACCTCGATGGTGCCGGCGTGCGATCCCGCTCGGGCGAGCTCGGGTTTGAGGGCGCGCAGAAGCGTAGTTTTGCCGCAGCCCGTGGGGCCCACGACCACGCAAAACGCGCCTTCGGCCACCTCGAGCGAGACGTGGTCGAGAACGGGCTCGCCGCCTGGATAGGCAAAGGTGTAGTCCACGGTGCGGACGGCGGGGGTGGTCTGCTCGTCTAGCTTCTCCACCGGATCACCTCCCCCAGATACAGCGCAGGCGCCACGAGCATAAGGGCTGCGTAGGGCACGTACCCCCACCACGCAAGGAGCTGCGGCGGGGTGGGGTAGAACGAGAACTGGGCGCACGCCACGGCCGCGAGCGGGATGTTTACCGCCACGAGCGCCACCACAATCGCCAGCAGCGCGATGTCGGCGCGGCCAAGGCGGTCCTGCCGGTACGAGGTCCGCCGCACGCCGCAGCCCCAGCCGCGGGCGCGCATGGCGTCGCTTCTGGTGAGGCTGTCCTCAAGCCCCCAGCCCATAAGGACCGATACCGCGCGCAGGTTCCCGGCGGCACGTTCGCGCGCGGTGCGCGGCGCCGCAGCGCTCGCGGCGCGCTCCGTGGCAAGAATGGTGCGCCCACGTGCGGCAAACTGCGGAACAAGGCGCATCACCTGCGAGACCATAAGCGCGATGGTGGGCGCCACGCGCCCCAGTACCGACGCGGTGGCGGCGCTGTCCATACAGACGGCGTAGCTCGAAAACCACAGGAACACGGCGGCGAGCATGGTGCCCGCCATTGCATTCGGTTGTCTGCTGCGCGACCTTTTCGGCAAGCTCATGCCCGCCCTGCCCGCGGCGATTTTATGCGGTTGTATTCTCGTTGCGGCGGAAGGACTGTTCATCCTCGCGCTGGGACTCGCGCAGCCGCAATGGGTAAAGGTACTTGTGCGTAAATGAGCGCTACTGCAACTCGCGGAACGTGTTCAGCTTTACGCTGAGAGGAAGAGTCGCAAAACACAGCGCCGTATTGATAACGTACACGACCGACTGAAAGGCAATGCGGCCGCCAAACCACACCCAAAACGCCTTTTTAAATACGCCTTCCCAAATGAAAATATAGGCGTAAAAATAATTTACGACGGAATTTACGAAACAGGTAATCACGAGGAAGCACACGGCAAACGATACCGCCGCCTTTCCGTACAGCCCCTTTTTGCCGCTCCACGGTATGTACTTCATAATAATTCCGGACAGGAACCCGAACAGCCCGAGCGTCAGCCCG